>CBDBIJ010000034.1:0-48145 GCA_965205655.1 Candidatus Latescibacterota bacterium | reverse complement strand
CTCTCGAGGCGCCCTGCAAGAACTCTTCTGAGAGCGCCCGATCCGTCTTCATTTCGTCCAACATGGCATCGATGCCGCGCAGATCTCCCTCGAGCCGCTGAACGAGTCGCTCAGTAGATGTGATCCCCTGGAGGGTTACACTCGTCTGAGCCTGCAGGGAAATCAGCTCGGTCTTCTCTCTGTAGGCCCGTACCGCTTCTTCCGCTTCCCGCAGCTTCTCACGGGCCTCGTGAAGTTGTCCCTCTACAAACTTGCGATGCTTCACACTCTGTTGGTTCTTGAGCTCATGATCGTAATCACGGAACGTCTCCGCCGTTGTGTTGGTCAGGTCGCGCGCCATCGTAGGGGCTGGATCAGTGGCCTCGATGATGATGATGTTCGTATAGCCCTCCTGGCGAGTCTCGACTCGCTCGGGGAGACTGAGGACGACCCGCGCTGTCTCTTCAGCAGTCGTCGCGAACTCGAGAAACCCGAGCTCCTTTCCCACTCGCTCCATGACCCTGAAGCTCTTGATGATTGCCATCTGTGTTTCGACGTCGTCATCAGAAGAGACCTGAAAGTAGCTCGCGGGGCCGCTGCTTTGAGTGCTGTTGATCTGAAGCTTGGCCGTTGCCTTGAAGATGGGCACAGGCTGCCAGATGGAAGAGAGAACGAAACTGAAAAGCCCGAGAAGGAAAGCCGTGAACAGTACAATCCCTTTGCGCCGACGCAGGATGCGCCAGTAATCTCTGAGGGTGACTTCGTACTGGGCCATGTCAGGAGGCTACAATCGGGAGTGGGCGTATGGGGCGACGCCCTGCGCCATCACCTTCTCCCGTATCCGGTGTTTCTGCGGGGCTTGCGCCCGAACGTCGTGGGCGAATCGTTCTCAGGGCGATCCGAGCTCGGAGGCCGATCGGACTCAGAGGGGCTATCGGAGCTCGAGGATGAACGCTCGGGATCAGCAGGACGGCTGCGGCTGGAGGAATCCGTGCGATTGCTACTGTGCCGGCCGCCGCCGCTTTGGCCGCCCCTCCTGCTTTGCCTCCCGGGCCGATATCCTCTGTCCGCTCTGTCCTCGGTCCCGCTATCGGCCTGCTCCAATCCCGAAATGTCGCCGATACAGCTGGCCGGTATCTCCTTGCTGAGCACGACCTCTCCCCTGGCGTAAAACTCGATCCCTTCCTCTTCGCCAGCTTTGTTGGCGAGAACCTCCACGACGCACGGCGTGCCCACCTGGTGGCTTCGGGACTCGGCGACCTCCCTTGTCAGAGAAAGATGCAGATAGAAGCGATCGATGGGGCGCGCGCCTTCCGCCTTCATGATTCTCGCTGCGACCGCGGTCGATCCCATGTAGAGCTTCTCGGGTGGATCGATCGGCTCACCGTCCATTTCGACGAAGAAGCTGTGGCCGTAGAGCGCCCTCATCCCCTGCTCGGTGATCTCGAAGCGCCGCTGCCTCGACTCGTCGACGACGGCGCGGATGTCGTCCTCCGTCACCTCCTTGTAGCGCTCCTGCACCGCCTCCGCGAGATCGGCCATCGGTACGAACCCGTAGTCGTCCATGTTGAGGCCGAACTCGTCGGGGCGATGGCGCAGGATAAGTGACAGGAGTTTCGATAGTCGTCTGTGATCGGCCGCGGTCTCTCTCACTTGCTCCACTTCTCCCGATAGGTGCGGATGGCGTCAGCGACGCTGTTGTCGGTCAGAGCCAGTATCTCTGCTGCCAGCATCGCCGCGTTTCTGGCGTTGTCGACTCCCACCGTAGCCACGGGGATGCCCGGGGGCATCTGCACGATGCTGTAGAGGGAATCGATGCCGTTGAGCGCGCCCGAGGCAATGGGCACACCGATGATTGGAAGAATGGTATGAGCTGCCAAAACGCCCGGCAGGGCGGCAGCCAGGCCCGCCCCGGCGATGATCGCCTGCAAGCCGCGGCCCGCCGCATCGCGCGCGTATGCCGCCGTCCGTTCGGGATTCCTGTGCGCCGAACAGACGACCATCTCGTAGCCGATTCCTAGTTCGTCGAGAACCTCGCCGGCCTTCTTCATCACCGCCTCGTCCGACGAGCTGCCCATGATGATCCCCACACGAACCGCGGCCATCTTAACGTCCCCCGTCACTGAAACTTCGGCGCCGACTGAGACAGCCGCCGGCACCGTGGACGACCTGTGTAAGCCGCCCCTAACCCATACCGGAACAACCAGTTATAGACAAATATGCCCTACAAGTGCCCACGCTGCAACCACGGAAAGCAGCACCGACCGTTCACGGAGGCACGTCGGCAGAGACGCAGCTTACTGGTAGCGCCACCGCGGCGGACGAACCGCGGCGAGGAGCCGTCAGACCATTCTCTTTCGAAGGATCGCCGGATAGTCCATGTCATCGCGCCAGGGAGAGGATCCTTTCGCCTGCTCGTCCGCGACAAGCACCCCCTCTTCCTCCCGGGTGGCGGCGGCCGGCGAGCGAGAAGGCTTGCCCCTGGCGAAACGTCGTTTCGTCGTGGAGGCTATGCTCTCGTCGTTTGTAGGCTCGAATCGACCTTCTTTGTTGAGGTAGAATCCGGTTGCGATCACCGTCACTCGAATCTCGTCCACGAGAGATTCGTCGATGACGGTGCCGAAGATAATGTTCGCCTCGTCTCCCGCTGCTTCCTGAATGACGGAGGCGGCCTCATTCGCCTCTAAAAGGGTCAGGTTGGACCCCGCGGTGATGTTGATGAGCGCTCCCTTGGCGCCGTCGATGGAGACGTCTTCCAGCAGCGGGCTCTTGATCGCCTTCTTGGCCGCTTCGAGCGCGCGCCCCTCTCCCCGGTGCGCACCGACGCCGATCATGGCATCTCCGCCTTCTGAAATGACCGTTCTCACGTCGTTGAAGTCGAGGTTGATCATGCCCGGAACCGTGATGAGGTCGGCGATTCCCCGCGTCGCCTGGAGCAACACCTCATCCGCCTTGGCGAACGCCTCTTCCAGTGTCGTGTCACGCGAACAGATCGACAGCAGCCGCTGATTCTTGATGACGATGAGGGTATCCACGTAATCCTGAAGCTCCGCGATTCCCGTCAGCGCGTTCCGCATTCGCGGGAAGCCCTCGAACTGAAAGGGCTCGGTCACGATACCCACGGTAACCGAGCCCTGATCTTTCGCCAGCTCGGCGACGACGGGGGCTGCGCCCGTACCGGTGCCTCCGCCCATACCGGCGGTTATGAAGACGAGATCGGCGTTGGCGAGCTGTTCGGCCACTTTGTCGCGGTCCTCCTCGATGGCCTGGCGGCCCAACTCCGGCTTGGCGCCGGCGCCCAGACCCCGGGTGACGCTCTCGCCGATACAGATACACGCATCGGCGGAGGAGATTTCCAGATCCTGGCCGTCCGTATTCACGGCGATGAACTCGACGCCGTGCATTCCCGAGGCCACCATGCGGTTGATGGCGTTTCCCCCGGCTCCCCCTATGCCGACAACCTTGATGTTCGCCTGCTGCTCGAAGTCGATGATCTTGAAGGGCATCGTTTACCTCCCCTTTTGGGTTTTCTGAGTCGTTTTCACAGGAGCGTCTCGAACCATTCTCGCATGCGCCCGGCGACCGCCTCGAAGCGGCCATCGCTGAGCGCCCGCATTCGATGACGGGCTCGGAACTGCCCAGCATCCGCCTGTTCCGTGGCCAGCAGCACCAGACCCATGGCAGTCGAAAAGACCGGACTCGTCACTTGGTCTCCGAGCCCGCCGAATCCCCGCGGCTGTCCCAGCCTCACCGGCAACTCGAACACCTGCTCGGCCAGTTCGGTCGCACCGGGGATCATCGCCCCGCCACCGGTCAGCGCGATGCCGGCACGGAGCTGATCGGCGAACCTGCTGCGGCGGATTTCCCGGCGCACCATCGAAAAGATCTCCTCCATGCGGGCCTCTATGATGGCGGCCAATCGCGAACGCGGGATGGACTCGGCCTCTCTGCCCGAAATCCCCGGCACCTCGACCATTTCATCTTCGCCTACCTCCTCCTCGAGAGCCGCACCGAAGCTGCATTTCAGTTTTTCCGCGTGTGACCAGGCCGTGCGCAGGCAGATGGCGACATCGCTCGTCACGTTCTGCCCGCCCACGGCAATGACGGCTGTCTTGCGGACACTTCCCTCGGCGAACAGAGCCATATCAGTGGTGCCGCCACCGATGTCGACGACGCACACGCCCATCTCCTTCTCGTCGTCGTCCAGCACAGCGCGACTGGAGGCCAAGGGTTCGAGGACGATGTCCCTCACCTCGATATCGGCGCGCTGGACGCTCTTGCAGATGTTCTGCACCGAGGTGACGGCGCCGGTGACGATGTGAACGGTCGTCCCCAACCGCACACCGAACATCCCCACCGGATTCCTGATGCCCCCTTGATCGTCGACGCTGAACTCCTGTGGCAGGACGTGCAGAACCTCTCGGTCGAATGGAATCGCCACCGTTCTCGCAGCCGCGATCGTCCGCTCGCGGTCCATGGAGGTAACCTCTCGGCCGCTCACAGCGATGGCGCCGTCGCTGTCCAGACTGCTGATATGCTCACCGGCGATGCCGGCGTGAACGCCCTCGACCTGCACTCCTGCCATCAACTCGGCCTCTCTCACAGCCGCAGTCAACGACTGAACTGTCTTCTCGACGTCGACCACCACACCGCGACGAAGCCCGTCTGAGGGGCTGTTCCCGATGCCGATTACGTGGAGCGGCCCCTCGTCGGTTCGCTCGGCGATGACGGCACAGATTTTCGTCGTCCCCAGGTCGAGGCCGACGACGATGTCGCGATTGGGCATCATCTCCGCCCTACCTTCTGTTGCCTCGATCGCGGCGCATCTGTGGGTCCGACGACGACCTGGTCAGCAAAGCGCAGGTCGACATAACCGGGTCCGTCAAACTCACGGTAGACTCTCTCGAGCACCTGCTTGATGAGCGGCAGCCGCTCCGCTACGGGGCTGATGGGCAAGCGAACTTCCAGGCCGTCTCCGACGAGACCGAGTCGCACGCTGTTTTCGTCGAGCGACCGCATCTCCGAGATATTCCTGCAGAAAGCGCTGTCCGCCGCCGAGGCGGCCACGAGCCATTCGATCATCTGCACGACGCTGGAGTCTGAGACTGACTCGGCTGCGACATGATGATCTCCATCGGAGCGAGAGCTCCGTGCGCTTGCCCGTATTACCGGAAGGTTCAGGTCTGCTACTGCTTCTCCCGGCAAGGGCTGACTGGGCAATTGAACGCCGGTGTCATCTACACAGTAGGAGCGGCTTCCGTCGGCGACCCAGGCGAGCCGCCTGCGCTCGACAATGGCAATCGCGAGCCTGTCCGGTGGCTTTCTCTGAACGGTCGCGGACTTGACCCAGGCGAGACTGTCGAGCCGCGCCGCGATCTTATCCAAATCAACGGCAAAAATGTTGTCCCCCACGGCGAGCCCGCTGGCCCGCAGAATCTCGTCGCCCTTCAGCAACCGCAGACCCCGAAGCTCCAGCGCGGCAAGTCTGAAGTCATCTGATTGCTTCAGCCTTTTCTTCGCCTCCGGAACGGCCGCCACCGCCGCGCCTGCTCCGGCGACACCGATCAGCAGCAGCACCAGCCTGCGCAATACCGCGCGGCGGCGCCCCGACCGCTTCGAGTCAGTTGAGGTTCGCGACGAATGCATGCGCGACCTCCCCGATGTCTCCGGCTCCAAGTGTGATGATCAGATCGCCCGCCAAGGCCGTGTCGGCGAGACGCCGCGGCACCTCCTCCATCGTCGACACGCACTCCACATCGTCGAAGCCCTGCCTTCTCATGGCGTCGGCGATGAGTCCCGAGTCGACGCCGGGCTCCGGTTCCTCCCGAGACCCGTACACCGGGGCCAGCAACACGGCGTCGGCCGCGGTGAGCGCCGCGCCAAACCTCGCTGCGTGAAGCCGGGTGCGCGAATAGAGGTGGGGCTGGAACACCGCTACGACTCGGCGTCCCCACCGTCGCGCCGTCGCCAGCGTCGCCGTGACCTCGGTCGGATGGTGCGCGTAGTCGTCGATCACCAGCATGCCGCTCACTTCCCCCACGATCTGGAACCTTCGGTCGACGCCGCGAAACCCGGCCAGCCCGCTGCGGATTGCCTCAAAGGGAACCTCGAGACCGTGCGCCGCCGCCGCCGCCGCAGCGGCGTTGATGACGTTGTGAACCCCTGGAACCGCCAGCTCCAGCTGCCCGACGGTGGAGGCATCCAGGCGCAACTGGCAGCTGCTGCCGCGCTCCCGCAGCTCGATCTGAGCGACCTCGACATCGCTGGCCGGAGAGAGCCCGAATGTCGTCGTCGGTCGCTCCAGCAGCGGGGAGATCCGCCGCGTGCCGGCATCGTCGCCGTTGACGACGGCCAACCCATCCGACGGCAACCGGTGAAGAAAATCGGAAAAGGCCTGCAGGAGCTCGTCCAGGTCTCGATAGCTTCCCCCCTCACCGACGTGTTCCGCTTCAACGTTCGTTACCAGCGCCAGTTGTGGCTGCAGGTGCAGAAAACTGCGGTCGAACTCGTCCGCTTCCACGACAAACAGATCTCCCGATCCGGCGGCGGCCTGAGCTCTCCCATCGACCCAGCCGCCGATGATGACGGACGGCTCCAATCCGGCTTCGTCCAGAACGGCCGCCAACATACTCGCCGTCGTCGTCTTCCCGTGGGTACCGGCGACGGCGACGCAGCGGTGCCCCCGCGTCGTCCGTGCGAGAAAGCGGGCGCGGGACACCACTGGCACCCCTGAGCAGCGCGCGGCTTCCAGCTCCACATTGTCCGGCGGCACGGCCGCTGAATGCACCACGATGTCTGCTCCCTCTACGTGCTGTGACTCGTGGCCGACATGCGCCGAAATGCCGTCACTTCTCAATTTGTCGAGCGCGTCAGAGGCCTCTATATCCGAGCCACTCACGCAGCCACCGAGAGCGTGGAGGTATCGCCCCAGGGCCTCCATTCCCACACCGCCGATACCCACTAGGTGGATGCGGTCTCCGTCGTCGAAGACCCCGCTTCCTTCGATCACGCGGCGCTCACCCGGTATCGCGGCCGGCCGAGCCCTACAGCGCCTTCCCCCCGCGCTTGTTTTTCGGCTGCCTTTTGGCCTGTCCGTGCCACGCCGGCCAGAATTCCCACTCCACACAGATTCCAAAACAGCGACGATCCTCCGTAACTCAGGAACGGCAGCGGCAATCCAGTCGTGGGGAACAGACCGGTGACGACGCCGATGTTCAGCAGGGCGTAGGTGGAGACCATCACCGTCATGCCGGCGGCCACCAGAAACCCGAAGGGAGTGTCGGCCTTTCGGGCGATGCGGTAGCCGTGAATTCCGAAGGATGCGAAGAGACCGATTATGCTCAGCGATCCGGCGAGTCCGAGCTCCTCTCCAATGAGTGCGAAAACGAAATCGGTGTGGGGTTCGGGCAGGAAATACTTCTGCAGGCTGTTGCCAAGACCGAGCCCGAAGACACCACCGCTTCCCAGGGCCAGGAGGGACTGGGTAACCTGGAACCCCGCTCCCAGAGGGTCCGCTCCCTGCAGAAAGCTCGACACTCGCTCGAGCTGATACGGCGTGGAGTAGACCGACAGGGCTGCCACCGGGATCGCCACCAGCACCACAGCCGCGAGGTGCAGCGACCCCACACCTCCGAGCCACAACATTGCCAGTGAGATAAGACCGACGGCGACGGCTGTGCCCAGATCTGGTTGCAGGACGATGAGCAGCTGAACCGCGCCGATGACGAGCAACCGCGGAACGACTCCATTCCACCACTCCATCATGCGATCCCGATGCCGTACCATGACATCCGCCAGGTAGAGGACGAGCGCCAGCTTGGCAAATTCGGAAGGCTGGAACCAGAGATTCGACATCGTCGACGGTACTGGAAACGGCAACCACCGGCCGGCGCTGCGCCCCTCGCCCATGATGAGGACGAGAACGAGAAAGCAGACGCTGGCGATAAACATCGGCCTGGCGGCGTACTGCAACCACCTGAGTGGAACACGCGACATGGCAAACATGATGGCGATGCCGAAAAGGGCGCGAACCAGCTGTCTCTCGAGAAAAAAGGCGCTGTCGGCAAAGCGGGCACGGGCGAGCACTGAGCTCGAGCTGTAGACCATGACGACCCCCACGCCCACGAGAAACAGAGCGAGGAGCAATACCTGGCGACCTGGCCGTTGAGATGCCGACATGATCATTCCCGGCGACTTCCCGACCCGTATTTAGAGCCGGCCGACATCCGTTTTGAGCCGACCGCTCCACCGCGGAGTCGTAGCGCATATCAGTTGAGGACGTTGCCCTCTCAAGAGCTGGAAAGGGAGCGAGGTCTCTCAGCGGCAATGCCGCGCCGAAACCCAGAGAGGGAGGTGGTGGGAGGGGAAACCGAAGGCCGCCCCGTGGGGACGGCCCTTGCTCAATGAATAAACGTCTGACAGTCGTCGATCAGGGGATCTGACCGACGATATCTTCCATTCTCATTCCTCGAGAGCCTTTGACCAGCACCACGTCACCAGGGGCGAGGAACCCCTTCAGATAGGCTGTCAACTCTTTCTTGCTCTCGAAATGGAGTGCGCTCTCGGTCATGCCGGCGCACTGGGCCGCTTCGACCGTAGCGCGACTCATGGGCCCCGTGGCCAGCAACCGGTCGACCCTCATGGAAACGACCTGCTTGCCGATCGCATGGTGCCACTGGATGCTCGCTTCGCCCAGCTCGAGCATGTCCGACAGAACGGCGATCTTCCTCGGCGCGTCCGGCTCTACGTCAGCCAGCAGCTGCAGCGCGGCCTGAACCGAGGCAGGATTGGCATTGTAACAGTCATTGATAACGATGATCCCGTTTTTCCGCAACAACTGTGATCGCATCTCCGGCGGCTGGAAATCGGCCAGGGCAAGGCTGATCTCCCCCATCGGCACGCCGCACTGGTCGCCCACAGCGGCGGCCGCGAGGGCGTTGTAGACGTTGTGGCGACCCGGAATCTTCAGGTCGAAAGAAGTTAGCTGTAGAGAGAAGTGGCCGCGGCCCTCCCGGTCAAGAATGAGTCCCTCCCCACTATAATAGCTCCCACGCTCAAGACCGAAGCCAAGGAGTCTCCCCTTTGTCCTCATTACCTCCTTGGCCACGACACGGTCATCCGCGTTTACGAGAGCCACAAAAGACTCATCCCCGATATACTCCAGGAGCTCCCCTTTGGCTTTGGCCACCCTCTCTACAGATCCGAAAACCTCCATATGTGCAGTTCCAATATTCAGCAGCACGGCCGATCGTCGGACGCGCCACACTGCAAAGATAGCGAATATCGCCAGTTTTGCGGGCGCCCATTTCGACGACCGCCGCACCGTGCTCCTCCTTCAGGCCCAGCAGCGCCGTGGGCACGCCGATCTCGTTGTTCTCGTTGTTCCGCGTCTTCAGGACGCAGAACCGCCGCTCCAGGACGGCGGCGATCATCTCTTTCGCCGTCGTTTTTCCGGAGCTGCCCACGACCCCCACCACCGGAATGTCGAAGCTCTTTCGATACTCGCGGGCAATGCGGCCCAGCGCTTCGGCTCCGGATCCCTTTACCTGAAGAAGAGGCCCTTCATCCTCCCCGTCTGAACCGCCTTCTCGCGATCGCTCGACGACCGCCGCCGCCGCCCCTTTGTCGAATGCCTCGCCGACGAATCGGTGTCCGTCGAAGTTCGGGCCCTTCAGGGCGATGAAGAGGTCGCCTTCGTCGAGCGTCCTCGTGTCCGTCGAGACGCCCGTCGGCTCGAACGTGTCATCTGGCACCTCCCTCCATTCGCCTCCCGTCCACTGCCGGATTTGAGCGAGGCTCACCCCCCGCACGACGGCGGCCCCTCGCTTACGGTCCGTCCCAACCCATGCCTCGCAGGACCTCGCGGGCAATCTCGCGATCGTCGAAATCGACGGTTCGATCGGCAAAGGTCTGGGTCGATTCGTCCCCTTTGCCAGCGATCACCACCATGTCACCTGAACCGGCCGCCGCCAGTGCTTCGCGGATCGCCGCCCGGCGATCTGGATAGACTCTGACATTCTCCGCGGCTTGTGCTCCTGCGGCGATGTCATTGATGATCTTCTCGGGTGGTTCACTTCGAGGGTTATCCGAAGTGAGAATGACGATATCGGCCAGCTCAGTAGCGATCTTCCCCATCAACGGACGCTTTCCAACATCCCTGTCTCCCCCGCAACCGAAGAGGCAGATGAGCCGTTTTTCAGTCAGTTCTTTTGCTGTGCGAAGGACTGTCTCGAGACCTGCGGGAGTATGGGCGTAATCGACGATGACGCCGAAGCCCTGACCGTTGGCGATCCGTTCGAAGCGGCCAGGCACTCCCCGCAAAGCCGAGATGCCGCGACCGATCACGTCCCCAGTCAGACCGAGGGCGATCCCACAGGCCACCGCCGCCACTACGTTAGCCACGTTGAAGGCGCCCGTCAACTGCGAATGCACGCGCATTTCGCCGTGCGCCGTTCGCAATGTGATGTCCGTACCTTCACCCGAGTGTGACGCATCCAGCAATCGGACAGCGGCATCTTCTCTGCTTCCGAAAGTAAGTGCTTCTTCTGCAAGCCGATTCGCGAGTTCGCGGCCGGCGGCATCATCCGTGTTGAGCACGGCGCGAGAGCCGCACCCATTTCGTTTCAACTGGTCGAACAGAGCTGCCTTGGCTTCGAAGTAAGCCGATTCCGTGCCGTGAAAATCAAGATGGTCGCGCGTGAGGTTGGTGAATACGGCCGCGTCGAACTCGATTCCTTCAACGCGCCCCAGGGCCAGAGAATGGGACGAGACTTCGAAAGCGACGGCCTCTCTGCCCGCCTCGACCATCTGCCGCAGGGCGTCGTGCAGGTCGCAGGCCTCGGGTGTCGTGTTCGCCATTTGATCGTAGTCGTGACCGGCGAGCAGCCCGAGGGTGCCGAGATACCCGCAGGAGAGTCCTGCCGCTTCGAGTATCTGCCGTACGAGTAATGATGTCGTCGTTTTCCCGTTCGTGCCCGTAACCCCGACCGCTTTGAGCTGCCGCGCCGGATAGCCGTTGAATCTCGCCGCCAGCTCCCCCAGTACTCGACGGCAATTCGGTACCGTCACGACCGTGGGACGGGGCACGGCGGCGATGCCTCCGACCTCGTCTTCCACGACCACGGCGCTGGCGCCATTGCCCACAGCATCGGCAACGAAGCGATGGCGGTCCACCTCTTCGCCCCCTCGGATAGCCACAAACAGGCTGCCATCCCGGATGCGGCGAGAGTCGCACTCGATCGAGGTCACTTCTACGTTGGCGGGGCCGTCGATGTGGGCGCCGGGAATCGTCTCGAGGAGGTGGTCCAGCTGCATGGCCTCATCCATATAGATGTCCGTCGCCGCCGACACTATCGGGCTCCGACGGCGGCCAGCAGTCGTGGTGGTGGAGACAACTCACTATCGGCGAGAAAGGCGATTCGCTCCATGACCCGCTTGAAGGCGGGAGCCGCGACGTGTCCTCCCCACCTGTCTTTTTTCGGGTTGTCGATGACGATCAGGCCCAGTAGCGCGGGATCATCTGCCGGAAGAAACCCCACGAATGAAGCCACGGTCGCATCGGCGTCGTAGCCGCCACCGTCCAGCCTCGCGCGCTGCGCTGTTCCGGTCTTTCCCGCCACTGCGATCCCGTCGACTCTCGCTCTCTTTCCCGTGCCTCTGCTGACGACACCCTCGAGCGTGGACCGCACGAGGGCCGCCGTCTCCTTTGATATGACGCGGCGCACCGGTTTGGGCTCCGATTTGCGCACGACCGATCCATTCTCGGCGATCACCTCATCCAGAATCATCGGCGCCATGAGGACGCCGCCGTTGGCGATGGCCCCAAAGGCCAGGGCCAGTTGGATCGCCGTGACACTGAGCTCCTGGCCGATGGCAATCGTTTCGAGTGATCGGTGCGACCACTCCCCGACAGGTCGGAGCAGCCCTGAGCTCTCGGCCGGAAGGCCGATCCCCGTGCGCGTGCCGAAACCGAAGCGCCGCAGGTAGTCGTAGAAGTTTCCACGCTCGATCTTCGAGGCCAGCTTGATGGTGCCGATATTACTCGATTGCTCCAGGACCTGCCGCAGAGTCAGAATGCCGTGGGGCGATACGTCGCGTATCGTGTCGCCGTTTGCGAGTGTCAGCGCACCGTTCTCGCAGAACACCTCCGTCGTCGTTTGGGCGAGACCTTCTTCCAGGACCGCAGCCGCGGTGATCGCCTTGAACGTCGATCCCGGCTCGAACGAATCCGTGATCGATCTGTTGCGTCGGTCGTCAGCCAGCGCGCTTCCGGGCTCATTCGGATCGAACAAAGGGACGCTGGCCATGGCGAGGATCGCGCCAGTCCTTGGATCGGAAACGATTCCCAGAGCCCTGTCCGCGTCCGACGTTCGCACGGCGCGAATCAGCTCTTCCTCGAGTATGCCCTGGTAGCTCGCGTCAATGGTAAGCCGGACTGAAGAGCCGTGCTCGGCCGCCCGATGCTCCTCCCGCAGCTCGGGAACGGAACGGCCCCGAGCGTCAACGTGGATCTGCGCTTTTCCCGTCTCGCCGGTGAGATCGTCTTCCAGGGCGAGCTCAACACCTTCCCTCCCATTGTTGTCCACATCGGTGAATCCGAGAATCTGACCAGCGAGCTCCCCGAACGGGTAGTAGCGACTCGCCTCGGGATGCTGGCGAACACCTTCGAACTGGGTCGCGCGCAGTTGCTCCAGCTGCGGGTGGCGGACCTGGCGCGCCAGGTAGACGAATTGCCGGGAGCTTCCCAGGCGAGCGGCGAGCTGGGAGACCTGCCGGCCGCCAACTGCCGCGAAGTGCCTCGCCACCTGCTCCCGTTCCCGGAGGGCCGCAGGGTCGCAAAAGAACGATACGGCCTGCACGTCGACGGCAAGCGGCCTTCCGCGACGGTCGAGAACGGAACCGCGCTTTGCCGCCACGTCGATCCAGCGCTTCTGCTGCTCTTTCGCTCTTGCGAAGAAGGATTCGTGCTGGAGTGCCTGCACCTGGATCAGCCGGCCGGCCAACGCCAACCAGGCGACGGCACCGACAGTGGCAATCCATCGCAGGCGATTCACTGGCAACCTCTCTCGATGGCTAGTTGGCGGTCTCGTCATTCTCCAGGACCAATTCGATGAAGCCATTCTTCGGAAATATCATGCCCAGTTGCTCCTGCGCCTGTCCCTGAATCAGCCCCGGCTTCGTCTTGACCATAATGGCTGCCGTCAGCCTTGAGCGTTCCTCGGAGAGCGTGCTGACGCCGATCGCAGCTGCTTCGATCTGTCGCGCCAGGGTCGCCAGCTCCACCTTGTTCCACACGTATGCGGTCGTGATTCCCACGAGAGCACCCATGAGGAACACGGGCCACCACGCCGACACCGTCGCTTTGGCGTGCCGCGCCTCTTCTCGAATGCGACGCTGACCCGGCGCCGGTCTTTGTCGAGAGGAGGCTCCGGATCGCAAGCTGTTTTTGGCACGGCCAGTCATGCGTTTCTCCCTCAGACCTTTTCGAAGAGCCTTAGAGTGGCGCTCCGGGCTCGACTGTTCGCCGCGATCTCTCGCCCGCTCGGTCGACGTGCTTTGCGCAACAGGTTCTTGAAGCTCGGAGTTCGCCCGCACGTGCAGACAGGGATCTTCGGGGGACAGATGCAGCCGCGCACGAGATCCGCCAGCTTCTGTTTCACCAGACGATCCTCCAGAGAGTGATAGGAGATGACGGCAAGCCTGCCGCCGGGCGCCAGCAGCTCGATAGTCGCATTGAGCCCGGCATCCAGCTCACCCAGCTCCTCGTTCACTTCGATCCTGAGTGCCTGGAAAACCCGCGCGAGCGTCTTGGTCGGACTCCGGGGACGAGTGTCTTCCACCGCGACGCGAAGATCGGCCGTCGTCTCCATTCCGGCGCTGTCGCGTCGCCGGCAGATCGAACGGGCGACCTGACGCGCGTTCCGCTCTTCACCATATCGCTTGATGATGTCCCCCAGGTCGGCCTCCGAGACGTGCGCGATGAGCTCGGCCGCAGGCACCCCAGCGCTGCGGTCCATGCGCATGTCAAGGGGGCCTTCCTGGTGGTAGCTGAATCCCCGGGACGCCTCGTCGATCTGATGAGACGAAACGCCCAGGTCAAAGACTGCCCCGTTGAGGCCCGACGCTTGCCGCTCCTGCAGGCACCCCGAAAGCAGGGTCGGCAACTGATTGAATCGGCCCTTCAGCAACGAGACCCGCTCGCCGAATCTCCCCAGACGCGACTCCGCCTCTGCAATCGCCTCCGGGTCTCGATCGACGGCGATCAGCTGCGCCGTGTGATCGAGGCGCTCCAGAATCGCCTCGCTGTGGCCGCCACCGCCAACGGTCGCATCGAGATAGGTTCCGGCGCGCTCGGTGATCAGGGCCTGTGCGACCTCTGACAGCATGACCGGCTCGTGGTAGCTCACGGCAGCAACCAGTGGTGATGCCGGCAGCGAGTTCCTACAGATTCAGACTCTGCGCGACCTCTTCCAGTGTCGATTCGGCCTGTTCCATAAAATTGCTCCAGGCCTCGGGATTCCAGAGCTCCAGCTTGTCGAGGGCGCCGATGATGATCATGCGGTCGCCGATCCCCGCCCGGTCCAGGAGTTTGCGGGGGATGTGAGCTCGGCCCTGTCGATCCAGCTTGACTTCGGCGGCCTGTGACAGAGTGCCCCTGTAGAACAGCCTTACATTGTGGTCCGTTTGCGATAACCCCATGATTTTGCGCGAGATAGCCGACCAGGATGCAAGGGGATGGGCAGCCAGACAGCCGTCCAGCCCACGCACCACGATGAGCGTGTCGCCATCCTCTGGCACAAGCTTTCGACGCAGCTCCGCAGGTATGAAAATCCTCCCATTCCCGTCGACCGGAACCTCGTACTCTCCAAGGAACTGAGACACAGCTGCACGCTCGCTTGAGATGCCACCGGAACGGCAGCTGCCGCGGCGATGGCAGTACACCACTATCCACCATTCTACACCACCACATAGTATACTTCCACCACCCGGCGACTGTCAAGGGAAAACTTCGCCCCCGAGCCAACCCCGAAACTATTCGATATCTATTTGTTTTTAATTGGGTAACGACGGGGACTCTGGGTGCCAGAGGCGCACCGCTCAGGCAGCGGCGTCTGCGCGACGATTCGATGTATCGGTAATCCTCTGGCGCGGAATTTCTCTTCGTAGTTGGTTCGGACTCCGTCCCAGTCGGCTGCGGTCTCGCTCAACCCTGCGCAAGCCTTGAGCGCCTCCACCATGACCTGGAAATACTCGGCGTGATCGGTGGCGAGCCACAGCTGGCCGCTCGGCTCGAGAATCCGTACGACATCGGCGAGAAAGGTCTGGTTGATGAGCCGGCGCTTGTGATGGCGCTTCTTCGGCCACGGGTCCGGGAAATAAACATGGACGGCCTGAACGGAACCAGACAGGAGAAAAAACTCGACGAACTCCCTGGCATCGGCGCGCACCAGGCGAACGTTGCCGAGATTCCGTTTGATGCAGCGGTGGTGAGCTATCTTGACGTATTTGTTGGCCCAGTCGACACCCAGATAGTTGATATGGGGGTGCCTCTGGGCCGCGTCGATGAGGAATCGCCCCTTGCCGATCCCCAGCTCGATCTGAACGGGATTGGCGTTGCCGAACACCTGCTCGAGGTCGAGGACTGGATCGGCCCTGGACGTGTCCTCCAGGTCGAGCAGAAGACGAGCGTCTGCCTGATCCTGCTGCGTCTTAACCTGCCGCCTCGCTATGCGAGGCGGCATCGCTGTGTGAGGGCAGACCGCAGAACTGGTTGTAGTCGATCAGCTCGGTCACGGTGGGATTGTCGCCACACGCCGGGCACTCGACGTTCCTGCGCAATCTGACCTCGCGGAAAGACATCTCGAGAGCGTCGTAGAGGACCATGCGGCCGATGAGCGAGGATCCCAGACCAAGAATCAGTTTGACGACCTCGGTCGCCTGTATGACTCCGACCATTCCCGGCAGCACGCCCAGTACGCCTCCCTCCGCGCAGCTGGGTACCTCGCCGGGCGGAGGCGGCTCGGGATACAGGCAGCGATAGCAGGGGCCTCCCTCCCCGGGGTTGTAAACGGTCGCTTGCCCTTCGAAGCGAAAGATGCTGCCGTCAACGACCGGTTTTCCCGTCAACACCGCCGCGTCGTTGACGAGATAGCGCGTCGGAAAATTGTCGCACCCGTTCACGATGATGTCGTAGTCGTCGATGATCTGCAGGGCGTTGCCGGAGTGCATGAGCTCATGGTGTGTGTTGATGTTCAGGCCCGGGTTCAGGTCGAGGAGTCGCTCTCTGGCCGCCTCGACCTTGGGCCGACCCAGCTCTGACTCGCCAAACAGGACCTGCCGCTGCAGGTTGCTCTTGTCCACGACATCCGCGTCGACCAGGCCTATGGTGCCAACTCCGGCGGCGGCGAGATAGAGCGCCGAGGGGCAGCCGAGGCCGCCGGCGCCGACCAGGAGCACTTTGCCCTTCAATAGCTTCTGCTGGCCTGATTCGCCAACTTCGGGCAGGGTGATGTGACGGGAGTAGCGCTGAAGATCGTCGTCCGACAACAGTCCGTCATTCTCGATCCCGAAGCCGGCGTCCTTCCATCCTTTGATACCGCTTATCATGGACGCGACATTCGTGTATCCCATGGCATCCAGGTCTCGCGCAGCCAGAGCCGATCGCGATCCGCCGGCACAGTACACAACCATGGGAGCGTCCCGGTCCATCGTCACATCTTCCTCGACGCTCAACTCAAGAAACCCTCTCGGAATGAGCGCTGCCCCCGGGATGTAGCCGTCCATCACCTCGTCCCGCTCGCGAATGTCGATCAGGTGCTTGATCTTCCCCGACTGCACACCCCGCTTCGCCTCTTCGGGTGTGATCTCCTCGATCTGCTCTTTTACCCGTTCGAGCAGCTGACTCGATGTCAGTCCCATGACTGTCCTCCTTGCGCGAATTCCGAATTCGAGTGACTAATAACCTGTAGATAAAACTGGGGGGCGCAAGCTCTGACACTAACGTGTCCGTCACTCGTCCTTATGGTGGCGCACCTTGCCTGAGCCGGTCGACCTCCTCGGCGACGCGATCCGCCACCGTATCGACCTCGCCAGCGGTGTTGAAGCGACCGATACCGAACCGTACCGAGGCGAATGCCGCAGCGTCATCACGCCCGATCGCCTTGAGCACGTGAGACGGCTGTGAGGATCCGGAGGTGCAGGCAGACCCCGCCGATAGAGCGATGTCCTGGAGAGCGAGGATGAGCCCGGCCCCGTCGAGGCCTGCAAAGTTGATGTTCAGGCATCCCGCAAGCCGGTGCTCGGGGTGACCGTTCAGCGCGAAGTCAGTCACCTTCGCCTCGAGCCGGCCGTAGAGCCGGTTTCGCAGTTCCTCCAGGGTCTTGATTTCCCCGTCCATCTCCTCCCGGCAGAGCTCGCACGCCCTTCCGAATCCGACAATTCCGGGCACATCAAGCGTACCAGAACGGAGCCCCCTCTCCTGTCCACCTCCGTCCAGCTGCGGCGTCAATCGGATTGGCGGACGTTTCGAGCGAACATACAGCGCGCCTTGACCCTTCGGACCGTAGAGTTTGTGCGCGGAAATCGACAGCAGGCCTATACCCAATTGCTTCACATTCAACGGCATCTTGCCGACTGCCTGGGCCGCATCACAATGCCAGACGACCTCCCGCTCCTCGGCCACCCTGCCGATCTCCTCGAGCTGATGGATCGTCCCGATCTCGTTGTTGGCCGCCATCAGCGTGACGAGAATCGTCCGTTCGCCGATCGCCTCCTCCAGCATCCCCATATCGATCCGGCCCGCGCCGTCCACCGGCAGATAGGTCACCTCATACCCGCGCCGCTCCAGCACCGCACAACAGTCCAGAACGGCGCGGTGTTCGGTGGCGCAGCTGATGATGTGATTGCCCCTGTCCCTGTAGGCCTCGACGAGCCCCTTGATGGCCAGGTTGCTCGCCTCTGTAGCGCCGCTGGTGAAGACGATCTCCTTCGGCGATGCACCAATCAGATCGGCGACGTGCTCGCGTGCTCTCTCGACGGCGTCGGCGGCCGTCCAACCGAACCGGTGGGTCTTGCTGGAGGCGTTGCCGAAGTGGTCGGTGTAGAACGGCATCATCGCCTCGAGGACCCGGGGGTCCACGGGCGTGGTGGCCATGTTGTCGAAGTAGATGGTGGCCGCGTTCGCGTGCGGAGTGGGCTCAGGCGCTGAACGACTCGCCGCAGCCGCAAGTGGTGCGGGCATTGGGGTTTTCGACCTGAAAACCGGATCCCATCAACCCGTCGCTGTACCTGAGAATGACTCCGTTCAAATACAGACTGCTTTTCGGATCGATGAAAACTCTGACACCGTTTGATTCGATGACCGCGTCCATATCGCCGGGGGCCTTCTCGAATTCCAGCTTGTACTGGAACCCGGAACAGCCTCCACCCATCACGGCCATGCGCAAGCCGGACGCGGCACTGCCCTCCTTGTCCAGAAGGTCCCTTACTTTGTCCGCCGCCTCGTCGCTAACGGTGACCATTGACATCATCTCCAGCCAAACCGGATCGCTCCGCCGATTTCATCCTTCAGCTCGCGTAGATCGCGCACTCGACGAGATCCGGCACGGTTTGGTGTTGCCGGTAAACGTCGCAGTTGTGGCAGTCCCGCTCGAAGACACTGATGGAGCAACACAGGCAGTCCCGGAGAATTTCGATTCCCCGGGCGTTGCGTTCCTTCATCGTCAGGTAGTGGCTTATCTTCTCGTCGATTTCATCCTGCTGCTGATCGAGGAGCGCGATCATGGCACCTGCCAGATCGCCCCCAGTTTTCATTTTGTGCCGCAGGCCAAACAGTTCCTGGATGCGCTCCAGTTCGAAGCCGAGAGACTTCAAACTTTGAATAATCTCCAGACGCCTCACCTGCTCGTCGGAGTAGCGTCTGAAGCCGCCGTTCGTGCGCTCCTGGGGCTCGATCATCCCCAGCTCTTCGTAGTAGCGAATCGTCCGCGTCGAAACGCCGGCTCGCTCCGCGAGATCGCCGATCAGCATCATGGTAAGTCGAGGTACACCAAGCAGTTTCCCCTGTTCGTCGGTGAATATACTTATGGCCTCCACAGGAGTCAACGATGGCACTCACACAAATACCCTATGGCAACTCTTGCGGATGTATTGCGTCTAAGGACTGACTCAGGTCTCTGCCACCGGCAGCTATTCCGATGAAGATACCTTCCGTTGCCATAAATCGTGTCCTGCTCGTCGTCGCGTTGCACCTCTCTCCCACCAGCGCCACGACGGTGCGACGTTTCGAACTGCCCGCACTGACTGAGAACGCCGCGCGGATCTTCACCGGAGTCTGCCACTCCGCGAAAAGTGTGATCGTCGACGGCCGCATCGCCACCCGCTACGTGTTCTCCGTCCGGCGAATCGTGAAGGGAGAGCAGCTCGACGAGATCGATTTCATTGTTGCCGGCGGTGAGCTGAACGGTGAGCGCAGCCACATCGCTGGCATGCCGAGATTCCGACGCGGCGAGGAAGTCGTTCTCTTTCTGACTCGGGAAGACCGCCTCGGACGCGTGTGGCCTGTGGGGCTCGCCCAGGGAAAGCTCCGCGTTCACCGCGGGGCTTCCGGAGATGAGGTTCCGAGAGTCTATCAAGATGGTGCGACCGCCTCTCTGTCCGTGTTGCCTGTCGGTGCCGACGGTGCCGCCAAACCCGTCTCGACTCACGATCCCGTAAACGGGCTCACTCTCGCTGAGTTTCTGGCGCGAGTGCAGGCACTCGTCGACTCTCCGGATGCGCCACCTACTGGGAGCGGCACAGCGAGATGAATACACCATCTTGCCGCGTCGCGCGGCGACCTTCCGGCCACACCGGGCGCATCGCACACCTCGCGCTCGTCGCGACAACGCTGTTACTCAGCCTCCCAGGCGAGAGCTCGGCGTTTCTCATCCAGACCTTCGAGGGTCCGGGCGGAACGGTGAATCAATCCTGGAGCACGGATGTCGTCCCGTTCACGATCGATCGCACTGGTTCCGACGACATCGACGCGGAGACGACGATTGAGATTCTGCGTCAGAGCTTCCGCGTCTGGGAAGAAGTGGCCACGGCGAGCGTCCGGTTCGAAGATACCGGCCTCCGAAATACGGCAGGGATTGGGAATTCAGCACTGGCGTCGGGCCGCGAACGGTGAACCTGAAGGACGTGGCCGTCCACGAGATCGGGCACCTCCTCGGCCTCGACCACACTCCTCTCGAGGGCCCGCCCACATCACGACCCACCATGAATCCCTACTACGGTGGCGATGCCACCGGCGAAGCGGGCTCCCTCGAAGCGGATGACATCGCCGGCATCAGTATCATGTACCCGACCGCCGAATTCCTCGCCTCGAGCGCCACTATTGCGGGACACGTTGACGACGAGGTCGGCGACGACGTGTTCGGGGCTGTTCTCGCCGCAGAGAATGTGGAGACCGGCCAGATAATCTCCACACTGACAGGGGCGTTCCCCCGGTTGGGCGGCAGGGGCGACTACTTCCTGCGTGGCTTACCCGCAGGGAGCTACCGGGTGTCGACTACACCCGTTGAAGGGCGCATCAGCGACGAGAATTTCGGGGGCATCTTCGAGGAGTTCGACACCGATTTTCCCGCGGAGTACTACGACAACGTCGATCGCGAGGCGCTGGCGCAGGCCATCGTCGCAGGACCGGGGAGCGTCGTCGAGGGCATCGACTTCACGACCGGCTTTGCCCCTCCTGGATATCCTCGCATCAAGCCGTTCGTCGAACCGGTGAATACGCCCGATACGCGGGGACCGTATGTAATCCAGGCGCGGGTCATCGATGCCGCCACCGTGACCATGGCCCATCGGCGAGACCACGGTCCGATCGAACGAATCCCGATGGAAGTGGTTGCCGACCACGTGCTCGAGAGCGTGTACGAAGCCCTCATTCCAGGCGCTGCCACCGGCACCGTTCACGAGTACCGCATAGAGGCATCGACAGCGGAAGACCTTTCGACGATTTACCCCAGCGACAGCGGCTGGTTGGACTTCGAAATCCTCTCCCTCTCCGGGTCACCACTCGCCTTTGCGGTATACCGCGAGGAGGATGTCGTGGGTGTCATCGACAGCGGTACGCGGCGCGAACTGGCACGTATTCCAGTAGGTGACAACCCGATTCAAATGGCCGTCGATCCGAGTGGTGCATCCCTCTTCGTTTCCAATCTCGTGTCGGATGAAATCGTCGTCATAGAGACAGCCACCTTCGCAGTTCGAGAGCGCATTGCCGTGCGTGGAGAACCGCTGGATCTGGCCGTCACGCCCGGCGGCGAAGCCGTGTACGTGACCCATACAGCCTCTTCCTGGCTCACTCGCATCGATGTCGCGACTGGAGAGACGAGCCTCATCACCGTCGCCGGCCTGGAGAGGGGCTCCTACGGCGTCACGGTCGCCGGTCCAGACGCCGCCATCTACGTAACCGACATCGGCAACGACGAAGTCGTAGTCGTAAGGGCAACTGGCAGGGCGGGAGACCAACCGACGGCCAACGTGTGAATCCCCGTCGTCGATAGCCCCCGGTCGCTGGCATCCAGCCCCGATGGACGCACCGTCTACGTAACCAGCTTTACCACCGGTGAGGTCGCCGTTATCGATGCCGCGACGAACGAGGTCGCCACCACCATCGATCTGCCCGTCAGCGGCACCTTCGCCGTCATTCCGAGTCGCGATGGCAGCAGGGTCTACTTCACCGCGCACGATGACGGCGTGCTCGTCGTCGTCGATGCTGCCACGCATCTCGTGGTTGAGACGATCCCGGTCGGTGAAAACCCACGAGGCGTCACACTATCGCCGGGCGGTGACCACATTTACGTCACGAGTGCCGGCTCAGACGAGATGCACGTGATAGATGCGGCGAGTGGCGACGTTCTCAGCGTCTATCAAACTGGCAGCGGTCCTCGAGGTGTCGTGCTTGTCGCTCCGTCCCTTCCGGAAGTCGCAACTGATATCGCTCAACAGGCGCGGCCGGTCGCCTTCGCTCTGCCGCAACCGTTCCCCAACCCCTTCAACGCTTCAACCCGGATTGCATTTACCCTCTCTGAGCGCGGCATCGGGACGCCAGTGCAGCTGGCTGTGTACAACATCGCCGGGCAACGCCTCCGCACATTGATCGAAGCGAAGCGAAAATCGGGAACGCATTCGATAGATTGGGATGGACGAGATGACGAGGGACGCGAGGTGGCGAGCGGCGTTTATCTGGTTCGCCTCCAGGTCCCCGCTGCCGTTGCGGTAAAAAAGATTACTTTGCTGCGATAGATGGGATCAGCGAGCTCCCCCTGTTTGCTTCCTCACGCCTGCCAACCCGTCGACGCTGAAATAGCGGAACCCGGTATCGCACAGGATTGTAACAACCCGCCCCTCCGCACCGAGTTCCTCTGCTACCTTGAGGGAAGCCGCCACGTTCGCCCCCGACGAGGGACCGAGCAGCAGTCCCTCCTCCCGCGCTAATCGCCTCGTGTAAGCGAAGGCTTCCTCATCGTCGATTGCTATCACGTCGTCGATGACATCTCGCTCAAGCACGTCCGGAACGAACCCCGCCCCTATTCCCTGAATTCCGTGCAGCCCCGGCTCTCCCCCGGACAGTACGGGCGACCGTGCCGGCTCGACCGCGACGATGCGGACTTCCTGCCCGAGCTCGCTCTTGAGCACGCTGCCGACCCCGGTGATAGTTCCCCCAGTGCCGACACCGGCGACAAAGGCATCGATGCGCCCCTCGGTCGCTTCCAGAATCTCTCTCGCCGTGGTCTCTCGGTGAACCTGAGGGTTTGCGGGGTTGCGAAACTGCTGCGGCATGAATACTCGGTCCGGATCGGCGGCCTTGATCTCTTCGGCCCTGGCAATGGCCCCCGGCATGTCCTCGGCACCTGGCGTCAACACAATTCGGGCGCCGTATGAAGCCATGACCGATATGCGTTCAGCGCTCATATTGTCGGGCATGGTCAGCGTCAGATCATACCCGAGCGCCGCCGAGGCCATCGACAAAGCGATTCCCGTATTGCCGCTCGTCGGTTCCACGATGGCCGTCCCCGCCTGGAGCTCGCCGGCTCTTTCGGCGGCCCGAATCATGCTCGCGCCGATCCGGTCCTTCACGCTCCCAGCTGGATTATTCGCCTCCAGCTTGCCGAGTAGCTCGCAGCCGTTGTCGGGCGCGACCCGCTGGAGCTGGATCAGGTGAGTATTGCCGATGGTGTCGAGGATGGAGTCGACTGCGTCGGCCTCACTCATCCTCATCGCCGCCTTCTGATTCGTCTCCGCTGCCCTCTTCCTCCCCTTCCGCCACCGGCTTGGCCGCCGTCCCGGGAAGCGGCCGCGTGAAGATGGGTTCCCCCTTCCGATTCCGTCGTTGCGCCTGTATCAACGCGTAGTCCGCCACCGGTAGTGTAAAGATCCCGGTACGTCGCCGGCAGGAGCAGAAACCGCAGCACCGGGTTTACCTTCGCGATGACATCGTTAATGTCGCCGATGAAGCTGCGCGGCACGTAGATGATGTCGTCTGTCCGCAATAACCATGTTCTGCCGCATATCTCCCAGGTCCGTCAGCCGCGCGAAGTTCAGGCTGAACATCTGCGGCGTGCCATCGACGACGCGGATGAGACGGATGTCGTCCCGCAAGGCAGAGCCAGTAACGCCGCCAGCCTGGGTGAGTGCCTCGAGGATGCGGGCATCCTCCGCGAACATGTAGACATTCGGGCTCTTCACCTCGCCGAGGACGATCACCTTCTTGCTCCTCGTCTCCGTCCCGGGGACGATGACGATGTCACTGCCCTGCAGCACCACATTGTGTGTCTGGTCTCCGGTACTGAGGACATGCCGAAGGTTGAGCTGATACGAGCGGCCGGTGCGGATGAGCTGGACCCGTCCGAGCAGCGCATCCGGTGTGGAACCGCCGGCTTGAAGAATCAGGTCCAGCACCGTCGTCCTGCCCTTCAGTGCGTATCGACCCTGCCCGCTCTGCCCTCCTCCCGCTACACTAGCCTGCAGGATAGATCCCATGAGGGAGACCACCTTGCTCTGGTAGTCCACCACCGTCACGTCGACCTTGGGTTCGCGCAGGAATCGCGCCCAGCCCTGCGGTGAGGACTTTGTCCAGCTCAGTCGGTGTCAGTCCCTCTGCCCGAATGTTTTCGAGCAGCGAGAAAGAGATATTGCCGTCCGGGCGCACCGTTGCCGTTTCAGTCGTCACATCCACATCCCGCAGGGCTGAGCTCCAGCCCGTCGCCCGGACCGATGACGTATTCGGCGAATCCTCCCTCGTCGGTGAATGACTGGCGACGCGGATCGATCGGGATCGTCTCGAGCGGGGTGAAGGTCTCCAGTTGCAGGGTAGGAGCGTCCGAGACCTTCGGCGCTGTCGAGCCACATCCCCAGGCGCAAAGCGCGGCGACGAGGATGACGCTCCACAGAGCGGCGCTCCAGAGAGCGGCGCCGTACAGAGCCGGCCACTGCCTCTTTATGCCGTGATCAAGTTTGTGGCGCTATCGGCGTTTCGCCCTCGCTCCGAGGGAAAGGGGAGAAACTGACTGACTCCGCGCAGGCAGAGTTTGCGCCAGTCGAAGCGGGTAGGCGAGAGGGTAAAGCACGGTGGGGGAGCCAGGGAAAAACCTGCAATAAGACGGCATGTCGGGGGAAATGAGGTTTCCAGGAGGAATCGAATCTGGCGCGAGCGCTCGAACAGCTGAACGACCATAGGATCTCGCCCCATCGGGAGTGGGGACGCCCGGCGAACACTCTGTTCAGCACGGCCTCCTCGAGCCGGCCGCAGGCGCTGCCGGGCTAGCCATTTTCGCGGGGCCTCATCGAGACGCACCAGCAGATGATCGCGAAGAGAACGCAATCCGTACGCCACCGAATGCTGCAGGCGGCATCGCTCCGCCCTCTCCTCAAGCCGGCTCCAATCGACCGCACCACTTTGAAGCAGGAGCTGGAGATCGAGGATCCAGTTGAGTCCGCTGGAAGCCGTGCTTCACCGCATGGACCGCGGTGTACAGAAAGGCGTCTTCGGGGCACAGGGCACGCACACACACTCCCTCGAGGTCGGTATCGATGCAGCCGTCCCAGACCTCGCGCGGATCCATCCAGCCGGTCGCGTCGAGCGCGAATGCGCGAGCTGTTGACGAGATCGGTGTGGAGGTCGACGACCAGATGGCCTTTCTCGAACAGCTCCGGATGCCTTGCCGGACGTCGAAATCCACGCGATTCCAGTTGGTCGACGACCGAGTCGATGTGTGCCGTTGGCACGAGGAGATCGATATCGTCCATCGGCCGGCAGCCGGGGTCCGGATAGAGCGGGATGAGCGACGCACCTGGCATGACCGCCACCTGCCCGACATGCTCATCCACCATCTCCTCGAGCAAGCGGCCGAGCTCGACGAGGGCTGCGATTTGGCGATAGCTCTCATGCAGAAACGGCCGTTCCGCTTCTGGAATCGCAACACCGGCGGCTGCGCAACGCTGATACAGAAGACCTTCGACCTCTTCTGCCCGCGCCCTGGCGGGCCACGGCCGACCACGCTGCCGCGTCAGCGCGGCGAAGACGCTCAGTATCGCCTGCTATCGACTCGCGTAGCAGCGACCACTCATTCACCGGCCGCCTCCAGCAGGTCGACGCGATCGAACTCCTTGAGGATCGACGCCACGTCCTGTTCGATCCCAACAGCTTCCGATTCATAGTGGCCGCACATTTGGGTCACCGATGTCGGAGATCCGGCTTTCCCCCTGACACGCCTCCCACACGAAGGCGGCCGTATCGTTCAGGTGATGGATTCGCGTGCTGATGCTGTCGTACACCAGCCCGCCATCGACGAGTTTCCGGTAGAGAACGTCGGCGCGGGCGCGCCAACACTCGTTCCCAGACTCGCTCGATACCGTCATCTGCAACTTACTCGTCTCCCCTCATGCTGGCGATCATGCGAGCATCATTCAGCTCGACCTCCACCTCGCCCATCGCCCGCATCACATCCGCATGCTCGCTGGCGATCTCACTCTGGGCGTCCGTTGGCCACCGTCAGTTGCTCGGCGAGCGCGTTGATGGCGTTGCGACTCATGCGCTGGAACAGATCCACCTCTTTCTTGAGAGCGGCGGACAAAAACTCGAAGGGAATGTGCAGAGCTACACCCTCTTCGACACAGACTACGTCCTCGGCATGGGGGTCTCCGGTCAACACAGACACTCCCCGGCGGGAGGAGACCGGCTTCAAAGTCGCGCGATTTCCTCCTCGCCCCGGCGCAGCTCCAGGGCTCCCTTGATCAGGATGAATAGACCGGCCGGCGCATCGCCTTCGCTGCACAGGACCTCATCCGCCGTCAGCTGCATCGGTTTGGCTACCTTCCGCATCACCTGGATGTATTTCGATGGCAACCGCGCGAAAACGGGCACCTGCTGCAGTCGCGAAGAGAATCGCCTGCTCCTGGGCCTTGGCGGTTTACGGATGACTGCTGCTTGTCAACGGACACGGATTATCTCCTCTTTCTTGCGTTGACTTCTACCTCCGGGTTGATCGTCGCTTTCTTCCAACAGGTCGATCAGACCATCCACCGTGTTCACTGGACTCGAACAAAACTGAGTCGCGGCAGACGTATGCGATGACGCCTTCCGGGGCATCGATTTTCCCTCCAGCAACGGTACGAGACGAATGAGATCGGCGCCTGCCTCTTCAGTCTGATTCCAGCCCGTCACTACTTTGTTTGGCTGAAAGCGGTCGTTGACGGCTCTCAGAAACGGTGCTCGCTCTTCAGCGGAGCCGACGACGGCTACCTCGAGGGGCGGGCGCTCGAAGAAAATGCAGGGCGCACAGCATTTGCGAAGCAGGCCGTAGGAGATCGCTCTATCAGCTCCTTCGACATCCCCCAGGGTCATGCCGCTCTGTGGCGATAGGACCCGATGCCCGGTTAGCACCGCCAGACGCAATAGTACCAGGGCTCCGATCGAATTGCCCGACGGCGTCGCATTGTCGTAGGGATTTTTCGTGCGCACGATCAGATCCTCGGCGTCCGCCTCGGTGTAGAAGAATCCTCCTGCTCGTCATCCAAAAACCGCTCGATCATCGCGTCGTTCAACGCTCGGGCTTCAGCGAGCCAGCGCATCTCAAAACTGACTTCGTAGAGATCCAGCAGGCCATTGACGAAGACAAGCGTAGTCGTCCTGATACGCCGTGAAGCGAGCCACGCCATCCTTGTAGGTATGCAGCAGCCTCGCCGTCGACGCGCATCCTGTCGAGCATGAAGGTCGCCGCTGCGCGCGCAGATTCGAGATAGTCCCGGTTCCCGAGAGAACGCCCGTACGCCTGAGCCATGGCGCTTATCATCAGGCCGTTCCAGGCGACGATAATTTTGTCATCCCGGCCGGGAGCGACCCGGCGCGACCTCACCTCGCGAAGCGCCGCCTTTTCCCGCCTGTATGACCTCCATCAATTCGGACTCGTCTACACGCAGAAACTTGGGCGAGCTGCGGCAGATTCGTGTCGACATGGAGAATGCTCGAGCCGTCTTCGAAATTTCCTTCTGTGGTGATGTCGTAGTAGCGACAGAACTGCCTCGCCGCCTCCTCGCCCAACACTCGTCGACCTCGGCTGGACGCCACACGAAGAACTTCCCCTCCTCTCCTTCGCTGTCGGCGTCCTGGGTTGAGTAGTATCCCCCCTCGGGCTCGACATTTCTCTCAGCACGTAGTCGAGCGTCTCCTCCGCCACCGATCGGTAAAACTGCCCGCCGGTCTGCTGAAACGCCTCGAGATACACCCACGTGAGAAGAGCGTTGTCGTATGAGCATCTTCTCGGAAGTGGGGCACGAGCCACCGTTCATCCACCGAGTAGCGGTGAAACCCGCCTCCAAGGTGATCGTACATGCCCCCGTTCGCCATCTGCTGCAGGGTGTGCTCCACCATTCTGCAGCGCTTCTGCCATGCCAGTCCGTTGATGGTATCGCAGAAGCAGCGCCAGGTTCATGCTTTCCCGGAAACTTCGGAGAGCCACCGAAGCCACCCGTACCTTGGCGTCGAAGGATTGTCTCAGCTGCGAAAAGGCGCACCCCACCAGGCCACGTATCCCGCGACGCGTCGTCCGGAAGATGACTCTTCTGCCCGGGTGTGCATCTGCGCGTTTTGCTCCAACAGGTCCAGAGTCGGCCGGCCTGCTCTTCCACTTTGTCGCGCTGAGTGCGATAATGGTCTGACACCGCTTTCAAACCGAAGGAAACCCGGGCCTGCCGTAGCGATCTTCCGGGGGTAGTAGGTGCCGCCGTAGAAAGGCCTCAGCTCCCGGTGTGAGGAACCCAGGTCATCGGCCACCCCCCGCTGCCCGTCATCGCCTGCACCGCACTCATGTAGATCTCGTCGAGGTCGGGCCGTTCCTCGCGGTCTACCTTGATGTTGACGAAGTGCTCGTTCATGATGGCGGCGATGCGCTCATTTTCGAACGATTCGCGTTCCATCACGTGGCACCAGTGACAGGCGGAGTAGCCTACCGACAACAGAATGGGCAGGTCTTGTCGCCGTGCGCGATCGAGGCCTCCCGGTTCCAGGGGTGCCAGTGGACGGGGTTGTAGGCGTGCTGGCGCAGGTAGGGCTGGTCTCTGTCGACGAGCTGATTCGGATGACCCTCGGCACTTGCGGTTCGGACCTAACCGGTTGTGTTAACAGCAATCGCTTTGTCCCGATCTTGAGCTATAATCAGGAGGTGTGGAAATAGACAGACGGCGATCCTACCCTTCCTTTGTAATTAGCCATCAAAACGCCGGGGCTATCCCGGCAGGAAGAGGGGAATCGCCATGGCACAACCTAAGCCGAGCACGACGGAAATGTCCATGCCCCACGTTCGAAACGCTGGAAGAGTGGACACGCTCGCAGATTCAGTCGCTGATGCAGTCGGTTCTGGATGAAGAAGTCACCCATGCGCTGGGACGGTCACGGTACGAGCGACAGGCACCGTTGACGCAGCCGGCGGCTACCGCAATGGGTAGGGAAGCGGCGGCGACTGTCCTTGACCTCGGGCACGATCGAGGTGAAACGCCCTCGGGTGCGGGGTCTGAGAAGAGCGTTTGAGAGTGCGGTACTGCCGCTGTTCGCCCGGCGCACCCAAGAAACAGGTCAGCTGCTGCCAGAGCTTTACCTGCACGGTTTGTCTCAGGGCGACTTCGAGCTGGCGCTGCGCGGCCTGCTGGGCAAGGGAGAGCCCTTTGTCGGCGTCCTCGATCGCTCGTTTGCGTGAGAAGTGGATCGTCGAATACAACGCCTGGCGCAGCCGACGACTGGATGACCGCGAGCTCGTCTACGCCTGGGCGGACGGGATCTACGTCCAAAGCCGGTCTCGAGAAGCAAAAAGCCGCTCTCCTGGTGGTCATCGGCGCGATGAGCGATGGGCGCAAAGAATCCTGACGATTGTCCGGGCTATCGCGAATCGAAGGAGTCGTGGGCGGGCGTACTGCGCGATCTGCGTGACCGCGGACTGAGCGTGGCGAAGTTGTTGGTGGCGGATGGGCACCTGGGTATCTGGGCGGCCCTGGCAAAGGTCTGGCCGGAGACGCTGAACAGCGATGCTGGAATCACCGCATTCCTGAACGTGCTGGATAAGCTGCCAAAACGCGTGCAGGTCGAAGGGCGGCACCTGCTGACACAGATCCCGTACGCGCCGACCCGTCAGGAAGCGACGAAACGTCGCGATCAATTCGCCAAACGGTTTCGCCGCGAGTGTCCAGACGCCGTCGATATCCTTGAGCGCGATTGGGACCGTATGGTGACATTCTACGACTTTCCCGAGGCCCACTGGCAACACCTGCGCACCACCAACGTCGTCGAAAGTCCCTTCGCTTCGGTACGGTTGCGAAACCAATGCGGCCAAACGATACAGGAAGGTGGCCAATGCCACCGCCCTCATTTGGCGGGTACTGATGGTGGCCGAGAAACGATTCCGGCGACTCAATGCACCGCATCTCATGGCTGACGTCTACGCCGGGGAGTGCTACGAAAACGGATCACCCATCGCGCAAAGGAAGAAGATCGCCGCCTGAGTCGTTTACACACCATTTGACCCTAGCTCTCGATCTTAGTTGAAACAGCACAGGCTCCAATCCGTTACGTTTTGATACGAGAAGCCCGTTGGAAGAAGTCTCGCATCAAGCCCCGTTGGAAGAAGTCTCGCATCGGTAACGATGGGGAGCCTGCAATGAGCAAGCTGGTAGCACGGAAGAAGGGCCGCCAAACGAAACGGTGAGCATCGGCAAGGTAGCACCCCGAGGACTGCAGAGCAAGTAGAGGACCTGGATGGCCGGATTGAGGCGATCCAATGGCTGATTCCCTTGGGGCTGCAGGCGGTCGCGGAGGAGCTGCAAAGAGCGGTCGTTGAGTTGGCTGGGCCCGCGGTATCAGCGCAAGGGGTCGGATCAGCCGTTACGCCGCTGGGGGTCTCAGCTCGGGTCGGTGTACCTGGCCGACCAGAAACTACCCGTCAGATGTGCCGCGGGTGCGCAACGTGGCCAACCATACCGAGGTCCCGCTGGATGTTTACCAAGCACTGCAGACGCCTCGACAGATGGACGAAGTGTCTGCTGTTGCGGATGCTGAAAGGCATCGCCACGCGCAACTACGAGGCCTGCGCTGAGGCCGTACCCGAGGCCTTTGGTCTGTCATCCTCATCGGTGTCCCGTCGTTACGTGAAAGGCACGGCTCGAAAGCTGGCTGAATTCCAGGAGCGATCCCTGGAAGGATATGATCTGGTGGCGCTATTCCTCGACGGCAAGAGCTTCGCGGACGAGGAGATCATCATCGCCCCTGGGCGTCACCCTCGACGGACAGAAGATTCCTCTTGGCTTCGTGCAGGCGGCCACGGAAAACGAGCGCGTCTGCCGTCGCTTCCTGTCCGAATCTGGTCGAACGCGGTATGCAGTACGAAGCCGGGACTGTTGGTCGTCATCGACGGCGCCAAGGGGCTTTACAAGGCGGTGATGTCGGTGCTCAAAGGACATGCCTGCGTGCAGCGCTGCCAGTATCACAAGCGCCAGAACGTCGTGTCGTATCTGTCCAAAAGCGAGCAGTCCCGGTATGGGTCGCAAGATGGAGGCGGCCTACGGCAAACCGAGATACGAGGCGGCCAAGGCGGCACTGGACGCGCTCAAACCGGGCTTGAAGTTGATGAATCAGTCCGCCCTACACAGCCTCGAGGAAGGCATGGAAGAGACCCTCACACTCCATCGGTTGGGACTGACGCCGATGCTCAAGGATTCCTTCCGCACCACCAACTGCATCGAGAACGTCAACAGTCTCCTGGAGCAGCTCACACCACAAACGTGCGACGCTGGACCAACTCATCACAGCGTCACCGTTGGGTAGCCACGGCACTGCTCGACATCGAACCCACGTCTGCGCAGGGTCAAGGGCTATCGCCATCTGCCGATGCTCCGGCAAGCCATACAAGCCGAACTCGGCATCAAACAGCTCGCGATGATGGGCCGACACACTCACCCGAGCCTGTGATTTGTTTCAACTGGAAACTGGGCCTTGACCACAGCAACTGGGCGCTTGACCACAGCAACTGCCTCAAAGGTAACCATCCCCTCAGGCGCTGACAAATCCCAGAATTCGCTCCAGATCCGTGATAATCGCCCGAAACCGGCCCTCAGCCCGGCCTCTGGCCGAGTCGCTCGATCCGCTGCGCTGATGGGCTGGCAGGACCTCCTCGAGGTAGCGTCTGTGCATCAAATTGCTGGTCCTCTTCTGGAATGAGCGGCAGGCGAAGGGGCGCGAATCTCCGAAAAATTGATGTTCGGCGTACCGACGCCGTTGATGACGCTGCGAAATCTGCGCCCATCCGGGTTGCGCTGCGCAGGTAGAGCCAGACGAAAAACGGATTCACGCCCGACAGTCTTATCCGATCTACAAAGCAGGCCACATTCGCCGGCGGGGGAATCCAGATAGACCGCGAGACGATTGCGCCCCAGCGAATCCGGCTCCGGAGCGGGGCAGGAGGAGATCCCCCTTCCTCACTCTACTCCTAGGCGGGTCGTACACGCATCCGCTTTCGACCCGAAGAAGGTCGTCTACTTTTAGTCCGGTGTCGGTGAAATCATTCTGGCGGATGACGCGAATCCCGCCTTCGACGTGGTCCGGGCGACGGCCGGTGACGATGGGACCGTAGGTGATGTGCCTCGATGAAGTCACCGATGGGAGCATGCTGGAACCTCGATGATCCAGCAGCGCTCAACGTCCCCCGCCAGTAGGACACATCCCAACGCCTGCTGCTGAGCCGCTCGGGAGCCAGCCGAAAGGCCTGCCCCGTCCGCCTGCTTCCATGTCTGCACAGGCGCAGGACCTGCGCGCTCAGGTCCTGCATGTGATTGGCAAGCGGCTTCTGAATGCGTCGCCGGCCAACCATGACGACACGGCGGTTTGATCCCGGCGCCGCTCCTCGCTCCGCCGACGCAGAACGATGACGTCGGGTCGTGGCGTTGAGACCGGGGCGCCGGAAGGCCGACTCCGGCAGGGACGCGATCGCCAGCACCTCAGCTCGCTCCAACACCCAGTCGCCGCGCGACCTGAGCTCTATCGTTGGCCAGAAAACCCTCCGGCATGATGAAGGCGACGACCCCGCCCGGGCTCACCAGTTGCAGCGCCCTGTCGAGGAACAGCTGCTCCACCTCACCCTTTCTGGCCCCGCCACTCCAGATGCCGAAGCGGTCCCCCCCAACGCGTTCGAGATCAAGGACGAGCGCGGGGGGCAGCACGTCCGAGATTCGTCCGAAAGGCGGATTTCCGATCACGACATCGAATCCCCCGTCGTCGACTCCGGCGAACTGACCGAGAAGCGCGTCGCCTACCACGGTGCGGCCGAGCCTGGCCATGCCGCGTGGCCTCAGCCCAGTATCCAGCTCGATTTCCCACTGCCCGCTCCTCCCGGATCAAGCCCATCTTGCAACGCCACGTGAAGGAAGACGCCCCTCTCCCGACGACGGGTCAATGACGCGGCTGTCACTCAGCTTGCCGCCAACGCATTCGGCAACCACTCGCCACATGAACTGGGCGACAACCGGAGGCCGTGAAAAACTGGCCCCTGCTGGCCGGTTTCGTGTGGTCCGTCAGAGGCAAGACTGACTCCGATCCGATACAGCGACGACCTCCCGGCGAAATTCTGTCATTGCGTCTTATTTATTGTGTCACAATCAATTACGGACGCAAGAGGCAGTTGGCATGGGAGCTGCATTACAGCGGCCATGGATGTCTTCTTCACCATCACTTCTACCATTTTCGGAGGTCTATCATGTCCGATTTGCGCATGCCGAACATCAATCAGATTTCCCTCACCGGGCGGCTGGTGCAGGATCCGGAGTTCAAAATCACAGAGGGCGGAACGGCGAGGCTGAGCGGGCGAATCGCCGTCAATCGGCCCTATCGCGACCGCGACGGCCAGTGGCAGACGGAGGCGTCCTTCTTCAACATCGTCGTCTGGCGCGAGTTTGCCGAATCCCTCGCAGACCGGCTTCGGAAGGGTACGCCCGTCTTCCTGTCCGGTCGCCTGCGATCCTTTAGCTGGAAAGATAGTGAAGAGAATCCCCATTCGATGGTTGAAGTGCAGGTCCGCACCCTGCAAGTCCTCGAACGGAGTGGAAGCTCGGCCGATTCACAGTCCGAGGCGATAGTGGAGGAGGTAGAGGAGGAAGAAGAGCTGGAGCTCGAAACGGCTTGACAGCTACGGCCATGCGCGGCGGGCGATCTCCGATCGCCCGCCGTCTATCCGTCTGGTCGCTCGAACAGCATCGCGATCCCCATTCCACCACCGATACACTGGCGGCGATTCCCCAGCGACACTGGCGGCGCGCCATCTCATGGAGGAGAGTAACGGCGATGCGCGCCCCGCTTGCCCCCACCGGGTGCCCGAGGGCGATAGCCCCGCCATTTACGTTTACCCGAGTCTCGTCCCACTCCAGGTCTATGCCCACCGCAATGCTCTGAGCGGCGAAGGCCTCGTTGAGCTCGATGAGATCGATCTCGTCCAGCGCCATTCCCGCACGCTCCAGAAGACGTCTGATCGCCGGGGCAGGTCTGATCGCCGGGGCAGGTCCGATCCCCATGATCTTGGGATCCACACTGGCCTGCGCTGAGGCTCTGATGTGCCTAACGGCTTCAACTCCCTCGAGCGGGCCGACTCCTGGGACATCACCAGCATCGCGGCACCGCCGTCGTTGATTCCAGACGCATTTCCTGCGGTGACGCTGCCACCTTCCTTGAAGGCCGGCTTGAGCTGCGACAGCCTCTCGAGACTCGCATCCTTGCGGGGGTGCTCATCGACGTCGAAGACGACCGGATCGCCCTTTCGCTGTGGCACGTCTACCGGCACGATCTCGGAATCGAAGGCTCTGGCAGACTGCGCCCTGCGGTAGCGCTCCTGGCTGCGCATGGCGAAGTCGTCCTGAGCCTCCCGCGAGATGCCGTATCTATCAGCCAGATTCGGACCGGCTCCGCCCTGATAGATCGATCCCATCACAACCTCATCCACCTCTGCCGGACTCACCTCCGATCGCTGCAGGACACTCTCGATCACCCTACCGCCTAAGCGATGGGCCTCTACGTCTTTCAACGCCCCGCCAAAGGTTCCAATCGTCGTTCTCACAGCGGCGGTCACGACCGCATCAGCCATGCGGCAAAGCCACTCGTCGCCTTTCGATGGATACAGACTCCGCCGCTGCTTTGACCGAATTCGGCGTCATTTCTATCTTTGAAATCATGGCTTGGGACAAGAGCAAACCGTTTCTCGAACGGGCACAGATCGGCAGCATCATCATGTATCTCATCTGTCTTGGCGGCTATACGATGGACGCCGTCACCAAAGTCTACGACTACATCCGCGCCGATATCTTCGGTTTCACCTTCTTTTCACTCTTCATCGCCTCCACGATTCTCCTGCGCCTCGAAGAGGGAGACGTCGCTGATGAGAAATCTGCAGAAGATGAGGCGGGGGATTCAGAGCCAGCGCCAGCCGAGTCCAGCTCCGGTTGATTCTGCATCACGCACGCGGGGGCAGTAGCTCAGTTGGGAGAGCGCGGGCTTTGCAAGCCCGAGGTCAGGGGTTCGATCCCCCTCTGCTCCACCATTTTTCCCTTCCCGCAAGTTCCCTCAGGTTCCCAAAAAGGCTCGTAACAACTTGCTGTTAAGGTAGTTAACCGGGTCTCCCGACTCCGGGTTAAGGCTTGCGGCTTCCCGACGATTCCCCTACTTTCCCACGAATCGAGTGGTAAAACCCGTGGGTAAATCGCCGGAGGAGAATCGTGGGAAGACTCACCGCTGCCACAGTCAAAGCACTCGCCGCGCCGGGCCGTTACGGCGACGGCGGGACGCTGTTCCTGTACGTCGCGCCGGGCGGCTCGAAGAGCTGGATTCAGCGCGTCACCATCGACGGCCGCCGCCGTGACATTGGGCTGGGCGGCTGGCCTGTCGTGTCTCTCGCCAAGGCCAGGCAGCGCGCCTTCGCCAACCGGGTAGCCATCGCGGACGGCCTCGACCCGCTGGCCGAGAAGCGCAAGGCCAAGGCACCGACTTTCCGGGAAGCTGCCGAGGCCACGTTCGAGGTTAATCGGACGCGCTGGCGCAACGAGAAACATACAGCGAACTGGTGGAGCTCGCTGGAGAAGTACGCCTTCCCCACCCTCGGCGACCTGCCGGTGGACCAGATCGGGCGGGAGCAGGTGCTCCGGGTCCTGTCGCCGATCTGGACGACCCGGCCGGAGAGGGCGCGTCGGCTGCGCCAGCGGATCAAGGCCACGCTGCGGTGGTGCCAGGCCCACGGCTTCGTCGAGCACAACGCGGCCGGCGAGGCCATCGACGGCGCCCTGCCGTCCATGACGACCGGCAAGCAGCACTTCCGGGCGCTGCCCTACCCGGAGGTCCCCGAGGCGCTCCAGGTGGTCGAGGGGTCGAGGGCGTCCCTGTCGGCGAAGTTGTGTCTCCGGTTCCTCGTGCTCACCGCGGCGAGGTCCGGGGAGGCTCGGGGCGCGACGTGGACTGAGATCGACACCGAGGCCGGGGACTGGCGCCTCCCCTCCGACCGGATGAAGGGCGGGGTTGAGCACCGTCAGCCGCTGAGCGACCCTGCGATGGCCGTGCTCGAACAGGCTCGGGCCCTGGACGACGGTAGCGGGCTGATCTTCCCGTCACCGACGCGGCAAGGGAAGCCGCTGTCGGATATGGCCCTGACCAAGGTGCTGAGGGACAACGGGCTTGCCGAGCGGACGACGGTCCACGGCTTCCGCTCGGCCTTCAGGACGTGGGTGAGCGAGGAGACGGACGCGGAGCACGCCGTCGCGGAGTTGAGCCTCGCTCACGCCGTGGGCTCACAAGTCGAGCGGGCCTATGCGCGAAGCGACCTGCTTGAGAAGCGCCGGGGATTGATGCGCCAGTGGGCGGCTTTCCTGGAGCAGGGCGATGGATGACCTGCGCGAGTTCCTGCTCAACGTGGACGACAAGTTCCCGGAACTTGCCGACCTGCCCTATTGGTGGGAGCAAATCCCGGCCGACGCGGTGGATCCCGACCTGCCCAACTATCGCGCTCGGGACCCCCTGTTGGTGTGTAGCTACTCGAACTGGGCGTTCTCCAAGCCTTGGGCGTGGGAGGGTCTGCGCCGACTTCTCGACACCCTGCTAGAACGCCGCGAGCCCATCCCTGACCCGCTGCAGCGGTGGGCCCTCGCTGTCGCCAGCGGCAGACGCAAGCCGCCCGGTACGGGAAGAGGACGACCTGACGAAGGTGAACGCAATGCTCGTATCATCCACGCCTTCCGAGTGCTACAGAACCAAGGCTACACCCAAGCACAGGCGATTAACAAAATTGCGGACGTGGTGTGCAGGGATTCTGAAACCGTCTCGTCCGTAATAAAGAAGGTGAAATCGGATCACCCCTTCCGGCGCCCGAAAAAATAGCCTGATTTATTCACCTATTCCCCCAAGGAATAGCCGGGTATATTCGGGAAACACTGAACCCGGAGGATTCCTGATGGACGCTTTTCTTCGCCGCGAGGAAGTCGAGGCGCGGACCTCGCTCTCCCGATCTTCAATTTACCGTTTGATGCGCTCCGGCGTTTTTCCGGAGCCGGTGAAAATCTCCTCAAGGGCCGTCAGGTGGCGCTCAAGCGAGATCGAGCAGTTTCTCGATTCCCGCCCGCGCGCGACTGGCGTCAACTCCTGAAAAGAAAAACCCCCGACCGGGTGTGACCGGCCGGGGGTTCCAGTTTGCCTCAGAAGCGATAGCGGCGCAAAGCCGCGACGGCGCCTGGGGGCAAGCTGATGTTTTTCCTGGTACCAGGCGGATACCGTGCGCACCAGGACGCGGGACAGCCCGCCGGTTCGATTTCGCGCCAGCGAAAGCGGCGTAACTGAACGGCGGTGGCGAGGCCGCGGCACGGCGGGAGGGTGATCCCGACATGCCTCGCAACCCTGTGGGTTCATCAAGGCTCCCAGAGTAGAGCCAACCACAAGGCGCGCCGAAGCGACGGCCGGCTCCGACCGACTGCGTAAGGCGTTCTGTCCAAATCCCGGCGAGTTCCGCGTGTCCGATTTTGTCCGATTTCACGGAGCTCGCCGGGATAATGGACCAGATGCGCCTTGCTCGGACCTCACCAACCGACTGAAGGATACATTGAGGGCGACTCCGAGGCAAAGACGAACCCTTGCATGGCTGATCGCCGATGCTCCCGAGTTGGGCTTCGAGGAAGCGAGCCGGATGATTGACGGCCTGCAGCGGGAGCGGTCGCCGCTGCCCTCGCAGGAGGTCATCGACCGCCTACATCGCGCCCTATATGAGGGCGACCCGGGCGAGATCGGCCGGGCGCTGCTGGCGGCCAAGGGGGCAACTCGACACGGCTGCTGGCTGCCGTTACTCTCGAACCTCGGTATCGGCGAACGACGGGCGCGGCGATTCATGGCGGCCGCCAAGCCTTCAACACCCCACCAAGGGAGGGACTGAACATGAGTGTGGCCGAGCCCGAAGGGGAAACCCGCGAGGTTGCGCCGGACGCCGAACAGCGGGAGCGGGTCGAGCTGCGCTCGCGGGCCTCTCTGATGGGGTACCTGCGGGCCGCGCTGGCCCGGCGACGGGTCGATGGTCCCGAGGCAGAGCTGCAAGCAGCCGCCGGGATCGGCGAGGGCATCCCCTTGAAACTGTGGGACGTGCCGCAACCGGCGACTGAGCAACGGGCCGATGCCGCGACCGATGCGCCGGGAACGGTGGGCCTCAACCTGGATCGCTTGCGCCCGGCGGTGTTCGCCAACTCCATCGCCCCCCGGCTCGGTAAGCACACCCTGTTCGGACGACAGGAGGGATAGTGCAACGGCTGCAGGATCGCTTTCCCGTTCCGCAATCTGACTATCGATCACATTGTCCCGCAGTCGCAAGGCGGAACCGACCACCTGGACAACCTGCAGTTGCTGTGCGGGGCCTGTAACAGCACGAAGGGAGACCGGGACCAGCGGTATCTGCTGGCCGCTCTCAAGCGTCAGAATGAACGAATAGCCCAATCGGAGAGAACATGAAAAAGCAACATAAGAAGCGTGGCCGGCCTGAGCGCATGATGAAATTCGAGGGTACCCCGGAGGAGCTAGCCAAGCACTGATTGCCCGAGCGCGCCCGGCGGACCCTAAGCGACAACCGGAGAAACGCCAGCAGGGCCGGTAAAGGGTCTTGTTTACAATTATGTATATAATTCCCAAATCAAGGAGATTGTATGAGCGAAGTAACCTCGAAGGACGGAACGGTAGTTCGGCATTTCACTGCAGCGTCGGGGAGGACGGGAAAAAAGAGATTATTGGGAGCGTGTACTACCCAAACCGCCAAGGAACAACACCGGAGTGCGGGGACCGCTGGCGCCCTTGGTGCGCGCCTGGTGGAAGCGCCCGCAACACATGGAGGCGGATACGCACCCGGACGCGATCCTGCCGGCCGGGACCTTGCAACACGCCCCTAGTAGCGCGACCTACCGCTCCCTGGAGGTTGGCGTCGACCGCACCCGCGAGCCGGAGCAATTCGAGCTGGCCTATCTCGGCCGACCCGGAAAAGTGTCCCCGGAAACGGTACAACTGGACCTGCTGCCGGCCGAACATGCGGACGTACCAGTCACCCCGCTGCTGCTGGCGGACGCGGCCGGTTTCAGCGAGCTGCAGCAAGGCCGCGGCGCCCGTCTCGACAAGCGGATATTTCTCTATGCCCTGGCGGCGATGCCGATGTCCGCACGGTGTCCCGGAGGCGGCTACACGTGGGAACCGACCCTGGAGGAAATCCGCAATCTCTTGTGGCCGAAATCCCCGCGCACCGGCAAGTCGAGCTGGAAACCGTCAAAGCATTGGCGCGCCCTGTACCAAGCTCTCGACGCGGTGAACCTGGCAAAGGTGGAGCTGCCGAACAGGGACGGCCTATGGTTGCCGGTGCGCACCTAGCGGCAACCCCACCCGCGCAACCTGGACAGCCGCTTCCTGTTCTACAGGCACCCGGGAACAGGAACGTTTCCCGGTTGCCTGCGAAAAAAAGGCGGCGCGACGTGACCGTTTTCCTTCGCCGGCAAGCTGTTCGAGCGGTTCCGCGCGGGCCGATTTCCACCCTCTGAAACCTGCGGAGCGGACCCTTTGCCCGGCCCCCCCCGGCGAAGGTTTCCGCGGACCGCACACAACACGGGAGAACTGGAAATGACTGCTAAGCAACAGGCTTTTATCCGGGAATACTTGATCGACTTCAACGCGACGGCCGCGGCCAAGCGGGCCGGATACAGCCCCCGGACTGCGGACCGCAGCGGCCCCCGCCTGTTGGGAAATGTTGGGATTCAAGCGGCCCTAACTGAGGCCATCCAGGCGCGCGCGAAACGGGCGGAGCTCGACGCGGATTTCGTTCTCGATTTCCTGCGGGGCGCCTTGGAGGCGGACGACGCACCGATGGCGGCGCGCGTCCGATCCGCCGAGCTGCTGGGAAAGCACCTTGGAATGTGGAGTGAGAAGCTCACGGTAACGTCGACACCCCCACCCCCGATGCGGCTGGTAATCGTCGACGCCCTCGAGCCCGGCTTTGACCCGACGCACCCTGCCGGCAGTGACGCCAGCGACGGAGGGAAACCGGAGCTTGCCGCGGAATGATTCGAGGCCCAGGCGCTGCGCCTTCGACCCTCGCATCGGCCCCCGCCCCCGATGAGGCTTTATCCGCGACCGTAGCGGACGCGAGCGACGGCGCCCCGTGCTGCCAACTGGCCCCGTGCATAGTGGCCCGGCATCGCCGGTGACTGCACCCTCAACAGCCCATCGCTTGCCACCGCCAGCAAGGCGGCGTCGCGGAGGCCGGCGACGGACCCGCTGTCGTTTGCGGCGAGCGCGCAACACGGCCGCGGTGTCGACTTCGCTGAAGCGCACCCCGTCGACCTGGCCCCGGCCCCGGCCCTTGCCTTCCCGTCGAAGGCCGGCCAGCACCCGGTCCGTTGCCGGCCCGACCGGCGAGCGGCGCGGCCGCGACCTGTACGAGCGAGCGGGAGGCCGCGACCGCCATCCGGCCGGCGAGAGCCCGGCGGCGTCTGTTGCTTTCACGGTGCGATGCGGCGGAATCCGGGTAAGAGGGTACGAATAACTTCCGATAACTGCAATTATACGCAGTTATTTCGGCCCTGGCAATAGCGCCTGATAGGGCATTGTCGCGGCTTTATGATGGCGCAGTTGACGTGGTATTGAGTTCGGCGTATTTTCAGTGACGCCAGGTCACACCAGGTCACACTATAAACCCGGAGAGAAACCCCCATGACAGGGCGGACAGAGCGACAGTACCGGCGGCGTGCCCACTATCCGGCCAGAATAAACTTTGGCATAACGAACGAGCTCCGGGCGGCGTTGGAAGCGCTGGCCGACAAGGCCGACACCTGCGTTGCCGAGGTGGCGCGCGATTGCATCGAGGCCGGCATCGGCGCCGTACGCGCCCGCTTGCGGCCGTCGAGGCGGCGCAACGGACAAAAGGGCGGCGCACAGTGAACCGGCGCCGGCGCACCCGGGAGCAACTCGACACCCTCGACGAGCAACTGATCGAGGTCCTGCGCGCGGACCGCCCGCAATCCGTCCGTCATCTGTTTTACCGGATGACGGACCCCCGCCTTGCGGAGCCGGTGGACAAAACGGAGCACGGATACAAGCTGATTATCCGGCGCTGCCTGGGGCTGCGGAGGTCCGGCCGTATCCCGTACGGCTGGATAAGCGACGCGACGCGGCGCGGTTTTCACGTCCCGGCTTGGGATAGCCCCGGCGATTTTCTGCAGGGTGTCGCCGGCTGGTATCGCGGGCAACTGTGGGGACCGGACCTGCCCCGCGTCGAAGTGTGGACCGAATCCCGGAGCCTGGCCGGAGTGCTGCAGACGACGTGCAGAGAATTGGCGGTGAGCCTCTACCCCTGCGGCGGATTTTCGAGCGCCACCTTGTGTTACGAGGCGGCGCAGGAAATCGACGCGGCCGGCCGCGCGCGCGCCGTGGTGCTGTTCCTGGGCGACTTCGACCCTGCCGGCGTGCTGATCGACCGGCACGTCGAGGCGGAGCTACGGCGCCACCTGGAAACCCCGCTCGAGCTGCGGCGCCTTGCAATCAACCCCGAACAGATCGCCGAGTTCGACTTGCCGCAGAAACCCCGCAAGGCCGGGGATCAGCGCCGTCTCGACATCGAGCAAACCGTCGAGGCGGAGGCGATGCCGGCCGGGGAAATGCGTCGTCTCGTACGCGAGGCGGTGGAAAGCTACTTGCCGGCCGGCGCCTTGCACGCGGTGCGCATTGCGGAACAATCCGAGCGGGAATGGTTGGGGCTGCTCGGTGAGAAAGTGGACCGCGACGGCCTGAAGGCAGTTTTAACGTCCGTGGAAAACCCTGAACCCTGGAAAGGCCTCCCTTGTTCAGACTGCCCGGAACCCGACGGACACCCCCGCGGCTACGGTTGGTCGCCGGTCTGGTGTCCACAACACGCCCACGACAAAATGCCGGAGCCGGAGGCAGGAGGGACCCGGAAACCGGCCTGCATTCGTGAGAAACCCTATGGCAACGCGGCCCGCACACCTGCCGCGAGTGTCGGCGGTGCGGCCTTCGCCATAGTGACTGCCCCCCCCGGCGAGGTGGCGCGGTTGCGCGCCCGATACCGCACCTGGAGCCGGACCGGTGCGACCGTGGAGCAATGGTGCGAGCTGCTCGACAAGATCGCGTCGAGCTTCCCGTTGGTACGAGTGTCGGTGGCGCGCCTTCGGCTGGAAGCTCGCCGGCACGGGTGCGACCCGGACGTTTTGCGCCGTCGCGTCAAAGAAGCGAAGGCCGGCCGCTTTGACGAGTGGCCGGCCCTGGTAGTCGAGGGACTGCCCGCCCCCGGAACCGGCCCGGTGCTGGTGGTCGACGGAAATCACAGAACAAAGGCCGCCATCGAGCACGGCCCCGCCGGCCTTTGGCTGCCCTGCTGCTTTGTGCGGCAAAGCCTGCCCGACGTGAACGGCGCCTCGAGACGAAAATCGACCGAGCTGTTACACGTCACCTTGTCGACCGGCGACATCAGAACGTCGCCCCTGGTCGAGGTCGCCCCTTTGATTCTTCGCCGGCTGGCGCCCCTGGTCGACGGATACCGGCTGACCGCCAGCGAGACCGGCAAGCTGCTGGCCTTCGAGATTTGGCCCCGACCGGAACTCGACAGCCTGCCGCTCGTGCGCTGCACCATTGCGAGGCCCGGCGAAGGCGGCGCGGCTGCTTGGTCGCGGCTGCGACCGCCGGCACCCGAACCGGTGCGCCCGCGACTGCCCGGACGGCTGCCGGCCCCCTGGTTGGGCGACGCGGCGCGGTGCGTTGCCTGGTGCTGGCTGCTGCGGGAAAGGCTGCCCGCGTGAACGGCGATGCCTGGAGCGATCTATTGCCGGTGATCGCGCGCCACCTGCTCGGCGATCCCCCCGCAATCGAGGCCGGCGGATCCTGGCGCTATGGCAAGCGCGGATCCCTGTTGGCATCCGTCTCCCTTTTTTTGACCGGATCGACGATTACCAGCTGCATAACGGGGGGCGGTTCGGTGTTCGCGTTAATCTCCAAGTGCTTACGGCTGTATTGCTCGGGATACTTGCGTTCCAGCAGCCAGGCGTCCCACTTGGGATCGGGCAGCACGGTATCCTCGACGACCTCCTGGAATATCTTGGCATCATCGCCCTCCCCGATGCTCCGTACTGTTTTGCGAACCCGAACTTTTGATTTTTCCGCAGCATCTACGAGCCGTTGAAGACGGGTAGCCCGAAATCCTGCCTCGGCCTCTTTTAGTTCGTCCCAAAACTCCGAAAACCTCCCCTTTTTCTGCTCCTTTCCCTTCTGTTTCCGCAGTTGGAATGTGCTTTTTGAGATGCCCGCCTTGAGGCAAGCGTCGGCATAGGCTTAGCCTCCCTCTCTGTCCAAGTGGACTACCGGTGCGCCTCAGGAACGCCTGGGTCTGCTGCCGTCCGCGCAGGAGCTCATCCTGGCGCAGGAAAACGGCAAGGACCGCTGTGAGCATTACTGCAGCGCAGAAATCGGGACGCGTCAGCCACCGACTCCCGAAGAATCATCTGGCCCGCCAATGCAGCCTTGATTTCCACGTCCGGATTGCAATCCCTTATAGCTTCGGCCGCCATAGTTAGCGTACTTCCTCTAGTTATTACATCATCGACGAGAAGGATACTTGCAGGTAAGGCTGCTGACGCGTCAACACGCATGGCTTCGCGGTAACTTCCCTCGAACTGTGCGATCCCCCACCCGGCCTGTCTCGCCCTACCCTTGGATATCGGCTGTGTCAACGAGAGCATCTCTCGGACTGGAACCCCTAAGAATTGTGAGAGCTGGCGGGCCAGTGCACGAGTGCGATGCAGTTCGCCTGAGTGCGCCTTGTCGGGTGAAAGCGGTATTGGCACGATCGCATCAAAAGCGGTCAGGCCACGGTTCCTCAGTGCTTCGTAGACACCTAGGCCGAGCGGATAAGCGAGCTTTTCGGCCCCAAGCTTGAACGTATAGAAGAGCTCGGTAGACCGTTTTACTTCAGATAGGATGGGGTGGGTCTCGGAGTAGAGGAAACACCTACTCGGAATGACCCAGTACCCTGGCACGAACTCGATCACGTTCGGTGAAAGCCGACTGGGCCGCCTCTGCTCCTGTCGTCGAACTATCGGTAGGTCCATCCAGATGTCACACAGTTCGCAGTGTTTCTCCGCACAGGTGGACCCGGTACTGAGTGCAGTGCACGTTTCGTCGTCTCCCCAAGCCTGAGGGTAGAGAAATATCTGCCTATATCTTTGGGATACTGTAGCGGCGACGCGCCTTGATGTCACTGCAGCGGTGAGCGGCTGCTCCGTCGACTCTTCGGTGATGACGAGAAAAGCGCGTCTATCACTGACGTTGATATCATCAAGGATGCCTTTCAGATAGACGCCATCCTCAAAGGCGTCACGGCCATGGAAGTAGACCCAGACCTCGTCTTCGGGTTCTACAACATCCAGGTACCGCCGCCAACCGAGTTTGAGACGGCCGTCACTATCCTTGCGGTTCGGGATCTGTGTAGGAGTGAAACCGTCGTACCCACTCCAGATCTTGTACAGGTACCTCATAGCTCGACAATCTCACCAAACCTTGCCAGTACAGTCTCCTCGAGTGATGGCGTTCTAGTACCATAACCAAAGGACGCCCACGCGAACCGGATCCCTGCGTTCCGGGCAGCAGCAGCATCTTCCTCCCGGTCACCGACGTAGACGACCGAGGACGAGGCGGCTTCGGCCAATGCTTCCAGCTCAACGAGGATAGGACGCGCGTCGGGTTTATAGGTGCGACAGACGCCCGGATGCACAATGGTCTGGAAGAAGCTGTCGATGCTGGCCTTGGCCAGCATCGGAAGTGCAATGGCACCGGACAAACTAGTAACGATGCCGAGCGTGGTTCTCCTCGCGGAAAGCCGAGCGAGGCTTGCCTCGACCCCGGGATAGATGGGTATCGGCTCGGAGGTGTCCTGGATCATGCGGATCAGGCGACTGCGGGACACGCCCAGATCCTTCCCGAGGCGGATGATCGGGCGCCCCTGCCTCAACGCGCTCTCCGCCTCCTCTGCCCGGATGAGTCCAGTACGCTCCAGCACCCGGCTGTACCAGGGATAGCTGTCCCAGACCGTACCATCTAGATCAAGGAGTATGACCCTTGCAGCCAATCCACGAACTCCTGTCCCGATGTATCTGCTGTGAACAAGGCATCGTCCTGCCGGAGCTCCTCCCCGATCTTGGCGTTCCCCGAAGTGTCTTCCCTACAGTCCGTCTCGCACGTAGCGACAAGCTTCTTTTGTTCCCGGGCAAAACGATACGCGTTCATCGCTCCGCCGTTCAGCGCGGATTGACTGACGAAAATCGCTCTTGCGCAGGCAACGATGAGCTTGTTCCGCTTCCGAAGCGTCAGCTTGGACGCTCCGGTGCCGAACGCGAACTCACTCATCATCACGGCACCCGGGTATTCCAAGAGCTGGTTCCACAGGTTGTCGTTCTCGGGTGGAAACGGTCGATCCACGCCCCCCGGAAGGACGCAGATCGTACGTCCCCCTGATTCGAACGCGGCCCGATGACCGATCGTGTCCGCCCCGAGGGCGAATCCCGACCCGATCGCAAAACCCGCCCTCGCAGCCCCGGAGGCAAGGACTTCATGCACTCGGGAATAAGGTGGCCGAATCCTGCGCGACCCGACGCATGCAACGACAGACTCAGACTTAAGGACCTCACAGTTTCCCCGTGCATAGAGCACCGGCACGGGGTTGTTGCTATGGAACACATTGGCCGGGTAGCAGGGGTGCCGGTACGTCAGGATGGTCGCCCGTAGCTCCCTGGCTCGCTCGAGCTGACGTTCCGCCCTCGCCCGCGCGTTGCCACGCGCGTCACCTGTCATCTCGGCGATCTCTCCGCGGAATTGCTCGCCCCTCTTCCCCTCTATGGGGAGGAGAGTGTGATCGTCCAAGACCTGAGCGGGATCCAGCCCCGCTTCATGCAGTTGCTTGAACTTCTGAGGACCGAACTGCTTGATCGAGTCCAACGCATAGATGCTCTCGAGTTCCCGGACGCTCAGGCCGCTTGTCGACATGTCGTTGTCTAACTGTCGCATGAGCTCGCGCATCCGGATCGGGTGGAGGTCACGTAGCGCTACGGCTCGACTCGGTGTGGAACAGACCGAGTGCGAAGACACCTCCGACGCCCTTCTCGAGGAGCATGGTTGCTGCCGCCTTCATCGTGGTCCCTGTGGTGATGATGTCATCGACGACCGCCACTCTGCGACCCTGAAGCACGGGGTCCTCTTTGACGACCCAGGCACATCGGAGCGCTTGCTCCCGCGCCCTCCCTTGCACCTGTTGGTGGCCCTCGTAATCACCGCTCGTCTTGATCGCTTCCCTGATGGGAATCGCCAACTCGTCCTGAATTGCCTCCGCTAGCTCCTGAGGGATGCATCCTCCCCGCGCCTCCGCGCGTGAACGGGATGTCGGGATAGGCACGAGAGCATCTATGGCTCCGACAAGCGGTGTATGATGGCACACGTACGAGGCCAGCAGAAGCCCTAGGAACCGGACCGCAGGTCGTTCGAGTGCCTTCTTCTCTAAACGAAGGAGCTGACTCATGGGATCGGCCCATTGCTGATCCCAGCGGGAGCGGTAGGACGCAGCCGCATAGGCTCCTTCGATAAGAGGGGCAAAGCCGGTTGGCGGCAATGCCCGTGCAGGCGGCACTCCGGACGCCTGGTGAGGGCACGTTGCGATTGCGTAGAGATCCCCCCCCCGGCCATCTCTCGAAGGTCGGAGGTCGTCTCTCCGCGGATTCTCAGAAGGCGGACTCGCTCCTCGGTGAGACAACGATTGATGGACGAGTCGTACGGGATTTGTCTCAGTTCGGTCTCCGCGTCTGCGAAGCGACGCTTCATGATCAGCTCGCTGGCAAGCCGGTACCGCGCCTCGGCTTCAACTGCTCGCCTCTCGGGCGTCCGGGGCGCACGCTCAAGCCACTCGATCGCTTCAGCGGGATTCCCTGACTCGAGGCTGTCCTTTGCCCGGCCGAGACGGATATCGCGCAGTGGGCCCCATGGGTCCGCTGTGCCCGGAGTCATGGGAGTGTGCACAGTGACGAAAATCCGTCCATCTCTCACTCCTCGCCTGTATAGGCGCGAATAGTTGCACTACTACTGGGCCAGCTCTTGGGGCCAGCGCAACCCGCTTGAGGAGTCCCAATATACCGAAACAAGCTGTGGAGTGTCAGCTCACACGAGCCCGTACGCAGACTTTCACGCTGCCTAGGGAGCCACGCACCGTACCTCTATGCGGCGCAGGGCCCGTGCTTGCGGCTCTATCCGTCAGCCCGCACCGATCCTCCAGATTCGACGCCCGAAACCATTCACCCCTTCGTCTGTCCCACTCGATTCGGAGTTCGGGTTGGCTATGTCTCTAACTCCGCGGGCTCCGGTTGGATAGGCGGTGCGCCCGCGTGCATGTGTGCACTTATCCTCACATAAGAGCCTTTCACGGCGCGGACCGAGCCGTCAGGCTGTTGGGTCAATAGCGTCACGTTCGAAGGTGTTAAGTCGCAGAACTCTTCGTCTGCTAGACGGTAGTGACACGAGCCGGACATGTGGAAGTCCATAGTCTTTTCTTTGTCAGCGCTTTCCCATATGTCCTCAATTACCTCCTGGAGCTACCGCCCGACTTGTCGCCTGCGACGTGAAGTATGGCGCTACGCCTGGGGTCGAAGGCGAGCCGCCGTTCTCCATCGGCTGCGGTGAAACACATCTCCTTCATGCTCGCGTGGCGCGAGCCGTTCAGCGTGCCCGCTCGGGGCCGTCCCAAGTACGGACCGAACTGTTGCAACAGGCGGGACATGGCCAGGATCGCGTGCTGCACCTCCTCATGCAGAGCGTAGAACTCGGGCGCGAACTCCTCGGCGATCTCGACCCGTCCAGCTCATCGAAGTAATATGCTTTTCATCACAGTATGTTATGGGTGGAGGTTCTGATTTACGCAGAATTGCACAAAAAGAGGGACCCCAATTCCGGGCACGAAGGTACTTTGGGTGTATGCACTTACGCCCAAACCCGGAAGGAGGTCCCAGATGGAAGATACGCAGGATCTGAGCGCACATGTGACGAAGTTGCAGGAAAATGTCC
>CBDBIJ010000033.1:0-4412 GCA_965205655.1 Candidatus Latescibacterota bacterium | reverse complement strand
ACTACCCTCTCGCCCGAGGAGTACGACCGCCTCGAGAAGATCCCCATCCACCTCGTTCTCGACAACCTGCGTTCCGCCTTCAATGTCGGCTCTCTTTTTCGCACCGCTGATACGGCGCGGATCGAGCGCGTCCTGACCTGCGGCTACACCGCTCACCCCCCACATCCACGGCTCGAAAAAACCGCGCTCGGAACCCTGGAGTTCGTCAACACCGAACACTTCGACACGACCGTCGACGCAGTCAGCTCCTTGAAAGACAGGGGAGTGCCGGTTTGGGCCCTCGAAACTACGTCGCGTAGCAAAAACTACGTCGACCTCTCATTTCCACGGCCGATCGCCCTCGTGTTGGGCAATGAAGCGCTGGGCGTCGATCGACAGATTATCGAGCTGTGCGACGAGGTGGTTGAGATTCCCGTGTTCGGCTACAAGAATTCACTCAATGTCGCCAGTGCCTGCTCCGTTGTCGTTTTCGAAATCCTGCGCCAGTGGAGAGAGAGTTCGAGCCGATAGCTGTCAATCGGTCCCCTTGCAAGCTGCCAATCAACCTCTGGCAGCTGACAGTCAGTTGCTCTGATTGACAAGCTGCCAGTCAGTTCCTCTGATCGATTCAGTGCCTCTGATTGCTCAGTGCCTCTGATTGCCATACGGCGTCTTCTCGTACTTCTTCGCCAGCTTGTGGGTGGCACCGTACTCGGGTAACCGATGCACCCGCTCGTACCTCTCCAGCGCCTCCGAACGCCTGCCCTGTTGGTCGAGCGCCATTCCCAGGTACAGATTCGCCAGCGGCACGTAGCCGCGGACAATTTGCTCCTTCGGCTTGTCACCGAGGGAATAGCTCAGACTATCAGCCGCAGCCAGCGACGAGCGCGCTTGCCCGAACCGACCCTTCACGAACGCGTGCTTCCCCACGTAGTAGAGCGCCTCGATATGTCCGCGCACGTGGTACCCCACACGCCCCTGGCGGCTGCGCCGGATTACCTCCTCATACATGGGCATCGCCTTGTCCGAGCGGCCCAGCTCGACGAGAGTACGGGCTCGGTAGCGATGAAACAAGGCGTTGCTCGGGTACTGTCCGTGCAGCGATTCCAGGTAGATGAGGGCTTGCTTCTTGTCGTCCTCGAAGATGCGGTGAATCTGGGCGAGGAAATAGTTCGCCTCGGCGCGGGCGTAGCGGCCCTCGGCCGCCACCTCCTGCAGCTGCCGCAGCCCCAGCTCTCTGTCCCCGGACTTCAGGAACCACATGAGCGGGCGCACGATGGGGTATTCCTTCGGCATGACCTCGGCGAAGTAGTTGTAGATCCCCTGTCCGAACAGAATGTCCTTGTTCGTGGGCTCGAGTCTCCGACTCCGTTTGAGCAGCGGCAAACACTTGAGCCCATCGCTGGCGGCGCGCAGGAACTGAGACCGATCGCCTCTCAAGCGGCCCCTGAATCCGATCGAGCCCGCCTTGAAGAGGATGGCGTCGAAGTCGTCGGGGTCATCTTCGAGTCTACGGTCGCACACCTCGATGCAGTCCTCGAGCAAATCGTAGAACTGTTCGTCATGGGTGCGGTCCTCCAGATCGATGAGCACCCGCCACCAGGTTACCATGGCGAGAAAGAAGTAGCCGAGCGGATTCTCCGGCTCGCGGTCGATGATCGCCTCGAAGTAGGCGTCGGCCGGCTCGAATTCGAGATTGTAGATGAGATCGATCCCCTCCTGAATGCGCGCGTCGTACCCGCGCATGGTGAAGGAGCGGCTCTGTGACTCGCCGTCCACACCGAGGCACACCCGCACAGCGAGAGCGAAAGCGAGAATCGCTGCGATGATGGAGGTCAGTTTCATGGAGTGGCCTCGGACAATCGCCCCCACCCACTCGCCACTTTGGAGCGAGCCGGCGTTGCCCGTTGAAACACGGTCGGGTTATTATAGGCCCAAACGCTCTGCATTCAATCAATCGGATTACACAGAATGACAGCTCATCACGACGTCCTCGTCATCGGTGGCGGCTCTGCGGGGTACGCTGCCGCCCGCACCGCCAGAGACGAGGGCGCCGACGTGGCCATCGTCGACCACGGGCCCCTCGGAGGATTGTGCATCCTGCGCGGTTGTATGCCGAGCAAGGCCATACTCAGCTCCTCGAACGCCATGGCCTCCATGCGCCGGGCCTCGGAATTCGGCCTCGTTCCCGTCGAGCCGAAGGCAGATCTCGCCGCCATCATCGACCGCAAGGAGCGGCTTATCAAGCAGTTCGCCGACGATCGCATCGAGCAGCTGCGCGACCCCCGACTCACCCTCTATGAGGATCGAGCCGTCTTTCAGTCGCCCCACGAGGTTGCCATAGGCACTCAGGTCGTCGAAGCCGACAGCTTCGTCATCGCCACCGGGTCAGTTGCGAGCCATGCGGCCATTCCCGGCATCGACGACGCCGGCTACCTCACGAGCGATGACATTCTGGACCTGCGCCGCCAACCAGATTCGCTCATCGTGCTGGGCGGTGGTCCCGTCGCCGTCGAGCTGGCCCAATTTTTTACCCGCATCGGCACCCACGTGAGCCTCATCCAGCGCAGCGACCACATCCTGTCCCACGGAGACGAGGATCTGGCACGACCAGTTGAGGAGCGCTTTCGCGAAGAGGGAATGGACGTCTACACCGGCACCCAGCTGCAAAGCGTCAGGAGCAGCGGGAAATCGAAGAGCATTCAGTTCATGCAGAATGGCGACGAAAAGGCGGTTTCCGCGGAGCTCGTTCTCCAGGCACTCGGAAGACGACCGCAAATCGACGGCCTCGGCCTGGAAGCTGCAGGCGTAGGGGTAGTGAAAGGCCGACTCGCAGTCGATTCAGAAATGCGCACGAGCCAACGCCATATATTCGCCGTAGGCGACGTCAACGGCCTCTACGAAGTCGTCCACATCGCCGTGGAACAGGGTGAAATCGCCGGCTACAACGCTGTGCGCACCAGCGCACCAGCGCACCAGGCCGATGACCGCCTGAAAACCACAGTCGTGTTCACCGACCCCGCCGTCGCCTCTGTCGGGCTGAGTGAAAAAGAGTGCGTCGCTCAGGATATCCCGTATCTCGTCGCCTCTCACCCATTCGACGACCACGGTAAGTCCCTCTGCCGCGGCGAGCAGCACGGCCACGTCAAGCTCATGTGCGATCCCACATCCGGAGAGTTCCTCGGTTCCCACATCGTCGGCCCCGAAGCCGGCGAAATCATCCACGAACTCATCGCCATCATGCACTTTCGCGGCACCGTCCACGACCTCCTGAAAATCCCCCACTACCACCCCACCCTGGCCGAGATCGTCACCTACCCCGCCGAGGAATTGGTGGAGCGGCTGAAGTAGAGCACGGTCGATCGAAAGGTGCCCCTTTCCGTTATCTTTCGTGTGTGGTGGGAAGATACGGAACTGCGGCAGGGCAGATGGACGTGACCATCATTTCTCAAGGATTTGCTGTAGCTTGAACCAGAGGTCCTGGGAATCGAACGGTTTTTGCAGGAAGCCGGCGGGGCCCTTGCCCGTGAACTGACTGATGGCCTCTTGTTCGTTGAAGCCGCTCATCAGCAAGACCTTGATTTCGGGATTCAGTTTGATCAGTTCGCGAAATGTCTCGATTCCATCCATGTGCGGCATGGTCAGATCGAGGACGACGGCGTCGAAGCCTTCGGGATGCTCGGCCGTTCTATCGAGCGCTTCCCTCCCGTCCGCCGCGACCACGACGTCGCAACCGCACGCCTCCAGCACGCGGGCGGCAACGGCTCTTACAATTTCTTCGTCGTCCACAACCAGTATTGTACCGGCTTGGATGGTCCTCGATTCCCGCTCTGTAACCGTCGAGGCAACCTTGGACTCCGGCTCGTCGCTGCCTGGCAGTAGTATTTTGAACGTGCTTCCCTTGCCCTCCTCAGAGTGTACCTTCAAGGCCCCCCGTGTGGCCGCGCACGATGCCCAGCACGGCAGCCAGCCCCAGACCACGTCCGGTGAACTTGGTCGTGTAGAAGGGGTCAAAGATTCTCTGTTTGGCCTCAGCGTCCATGCCGCAACCGTTGTCACTGACCTCCACAAACAGGTAGTCGCCGGGGGCAATGTCGGGGGACAGCGCGGCGGTCTCCAGGTATTGCCGATCCGCCCGCACCATCCCGGTGGCCACAACGATCAGTCCACTCTGGTCGCCGATCGCTTCCGAGGCGTTGATGACCAGGTTGAGAACGATCTGTCTGATCTGAGAGGCGTCGGCCTTGACGGGCGGGAGGTCGTCCTGCAGATCCAATCTCAACACGGCCTTCTTGCTGATGGATAGCCTGAGCAGGTGGTCCATGTCCCCAATTAAATCGCTCAAGCTGAGATTCTGGATCACAAAACGTCCTCGTCCCGAATAGGCCAGCATTTGCTTGCACAAATCGGCCGCATGGCGGGACGTAGTTTCG
>CBDBIJ010000032.1:0-8755 GCA_965205655.1 Candidatus Latescibacterota bacterium | reverse complement strand
GCTACGCGCGCACCAGGCGGTCGCACTCGCGGCGGAACTTCCGCCTCTCCAACGCTGACTGGGATCTCGTCGAGGAACTGCTCAAGAACGACTGGAGCCCCGAGCAGATCGCTGGATGGCTCCGTCGCTACCGAATCCTCGAGATCAGCCACGAGACCATTTACCGTCACGTCTGGGCTGACAAACGACGCGGTGGCTCCCTCTACCAGCACCTGCGCGGCGCCACCAAACTGCGACGTAAGCGACACGGCACCTACGACTCTCGAGGACGACTGGCCGGAAAGAGGCCGATCGAGGACCGACCCGCCGCGGCCGACAACCGCTCCCGCGTCGGACACTGGGAGGCCAACACAATGCTCGGCGACGGCAGGCCGTGCGTCGTCACCCTCGTGGAACGAAAGACCGGGTACGTCGAGATCGGAAAGCTCAACGCGCGAACGGCCGACGAGCTCAGCCGACGGACTCTCCAGCTCATCCACCGCCAACCCCGACCCGTACACACCATCACCGCAGACAACGGAACCGAATTCCACAGCTACGCCGACATCGAGCGCGTCACCGATACCCGCTTCTACTTCGCCAATTCCCATCACGCCTGGGAACGAGGCACCAACGAGAACACCAATGGCCTCATTCGACAGTACTTGCCCAAGAAAAAAAGCATGGCCGACCTTACCCAGTACGACTGCAACGCCATCGCACGAAAACTCAACCGGTAACCGTTCACGTCCCTGCGTGACGGGTGTGTTGTGGCGGGATCTGGTGGTGTTGTGGATCTATGCGCGCGTGGACGCGGACTGCGGCAAGAGCGAAGGAGCGTGCCGGTGGTGCAGAGTAGCCTGACAGGCCTCCGTGAGGTAGTCGAGTACGTTGCGTTGCTGTTGGCGCAGCGTGTCGCGCACGGTGAGTATGCGCTCGACGAAGCGGCTGCCCGCAGGACTGTGGGTGCCGAAGCTGCCCTTGCGCCACAACACCCCGTGGCGCAGCGCTCGCTCGGCGGCGTTGTTCGTGGGCTCAACACCTTCCTTACGGACGAAGGTCCACAAGGCCGGTTCGATGGCGGCCAGGTTGGCGCAGGTCCTGGCGGTCTTCTCGTCGGCCAACAGCTCGCCTTGCCACAGCCTAAGACGGAACCGCAGTCGCAGGTCGCTGATGTAGGTCTGCAAGCTGGATCGCTCCAGCGTGCCGTCGCGAACGCGATGCCACCAGGAGAACATCTGGTGCGTGAACTCCAGCAGCTGCTGGCCGACCCAGGCCGCGTCGCCCCCCTCGGTCGACGAACTTCTCGAAAGTGCGCTCCAGGTGCGACCAGCAGGCCTGGCGCTGCAACACGGGCAAGTAGCCGTAGGCCTTGTGGCGATCGGAGCCCACGATGGCGGTGGTGTCGTCTCCCAAGAGCTCACGGGCCACCTCGCTGTCGCGGCGCGAACGGATGGCAAATACGGTGACCAGATCGGTGGCCACGGTCCACAGCCAGGCGTTTTCGCGCGCTTCGCGCCAGCCGGTCTCATCGATATGCACCGCCGCTTGTTGCCGCACGTAGTCGCGTGCGTCTTCGACCGGAGCCGCCAGCGCCTCGGACACATGCTGTTCCAACTGGCTGACCGAGCCGACGGCCAGATCGAGGCTGAACGCGTCGGCGAGCAGGGCGACGATGTTGCGCTTGCTCATCCGGTAGGCGCCCGACAACAGACCGATCCAGGCCTGCACACTCGGACCAAAGCGGCTGCGTGGCACCGACTCGGGCCAGTCGGCTTCGGTGAGCACGTCGCAGCCCGGACAGCGCAGGGTGTGCACCTGGTACTCGGTGACCTGAGGTCGTACCGGCGGGATCTCGAACACCTGGTGGCGCTGCGGATGGGGATCGTCGCCGCTCAAGGCGTGGCCGCACTGTCGGCACGCGGTGGGCTTGACCGGCACCAATGTGTCCACCTGCTCCACCGACAGCAGCGTTCGCCCATGCCCTTGGTGCCCGGGTTGTGCCCCTGGCGAGCGGCCCGACGGGCGCTTGCGGCGACTCGACGTCGAGGCGCCCGCCCCTTCGCTCTGGCCGGATGGCGGCGGCTTGTCGGACGGCGGCGATCCATGACGACGGCGCCCGCCGCGCTGCAGCTCGGCCACTTGGCGTTCCAGCTGCTTCACTCGCTGCTGAACCTCCAACAGCGACATGACGAGGAGCTGCACCGCCTTCGGCGTCTGCTGCCAATCGGCGTCGGAAACCGGAATGCCAGGAAGTTTCTCCACTGGGCTCCTCGGGTAGGTCAGCGTACAACCACTGTCCGAAGATACCAGCAATCGCTGAATGAGAACAGCTTTTTCTCACGTTACGGAGCACTCCTACGGGACTGAACGGTTACTCAACCGAAGACCACGAAAACGACTCGGATATCTAACCCCAGAGGAGTGCTACAATCCTTAAGGTGTTGCACTTCAAAGTTGATGCTACGCAACATACGATCGTTATACGATCGTTTCTGGCGGACGAGAATTGCTGATTAGAGGGTGAAAACATGAGAGCGGTTTTTGAACCTAACGCGCTACCGTTCCCGCGGGTGCCCGCCACCGGATCAAAATGAGGAAAGTCATGAAACTGGGAATCACGCAAATCGTACTCGGCGACATGTCGCTCGATCAGACATTGACTCTGTGTAACGCTGCGGGCTACGATGCCGTCGAGCTCACATTTGACGAGCGAAAGGACCTCAGCGTCGACATGAGCGATGGCGAGCTGGCAGATGTGGCCGACCGCTGCCGGTCTGCCGAAGTCGAGGTTACCAGCGTGATCGCCAGCTTTGCAGAGCGGGGCAACCTACTCAGTAGAGACGCCGCCGAACGAGAGAAATGCTGTCGCTGCGTTGCCAGGTCGCTGGAAATCGCCAATCGACTGGGCGCCGGCGCGACTCTGCTCCATCCAGGTCAGCTTTCCGCGGAGGGAAACTATGACGAAGCGTGGAACGATTTGCGCGACGCGCTCCGCGAGCTGTCCGCTGACGCCGAGGCGCACGAGGTGACGATCGGGCTTGAAAATGTGTGGAACAAATTCCTGCTGAGTCCGCGGGAGGCAGTGCAATTCGTCGATGAGGTGGGCAGCGACCGCGTTGGCATTTACCTGGATACAGCGAACATGATGGAGTACGGTTTTCCCGAGCACTGGATTCGGGCTCTCGGGCCCCGCATTGCGCGAGTTCACCTGAAAGACTTCAAGCGTTCGGAGCATTCCTTTGTCAATCTGCTCGACGGTGACACCGACTGGCCGCTTGTCATGGCTGAGCTTCGCGCCGTCGGTTATAACTCCTCGCTCATCCACGAGGTGTTCGGCGACCGCGACGCACTCATCGAAATGGGACAGCGGATGCGGCGGATCGCCGCTATGGCGTGATCATTCGGGGCAGCCGGCTAGGTGGTTTTCCAGCTGTCTACGGCGGAGATCTGTGAAAGGATTGGAAAGAATCTTGCGGATAAAGGTTGGCGACAGTGAACTGGAGTTGGGAGGTCGCTATCTCGAAGAAATGCGGGACTCAAACGATGTCTTGGAGGACCCGGAAGGTCTCAAAGAGCGGATGGATGAGGATGGGTATCTGCTGGTCCGGGGATTACAGGAGGTAGAAAACATAACTACGGCCAGGCGGAGAATGCTCGAAGTGGTGAAGAAGGCGGGGAATTCTCCACCCTGCCCATCCGATGATGGATGGCGTTATCGCTCCTGAAAAGGAGATCGGCGGTAACATCCCGGGTATGGTCGAGCTCGCCTCCTCACTGGGAATGGGTCCAAGCATCACGGGAGTCGCGAAATCGTCCGAGATAATGGGCTTCTTTGAACAGTTCCTTGGCGGTCCTGTCCGCACCCTTGATTACAAATGGCTAAGGTACGTTGGTCCCGGAATGAACACGGGAATTCACTACGATATCGTGTATATGAGCGAAGGAACTGAGAACCTGTTTACAGTATGGTGTCCGTTCGGCGATGTTCCCTTGGAACTCGGGGGTCTGATCCTGTGTGCGGGATCGCATAAGTGGGAGCCGGTCAAAGAAACATACGGCGAGATGGACGTGTACTGTGACAACGTAGAAGGGACCCTATCCGAGGACCCCATTGAGCTGGTCGAAAAATTCGGCGGCCAGTGGAAAACCACATCTTACTTTGCTGGAGATATAGTGATCTTCACCATGTACAACCGCGCACGGATCGTCGATGAACCAGACAAACCGTGTTCGGGTAAGCATGGACAGCCGATATCAACTCGCCAGCGATCCGATTGATGAGCGCTGGATGGCTAATTCGCCCTTCGACGAACACGGATTCTTAACAGAAAAAAAGGGGACTCTTCCAATGAAAGAGGCCCGCAAGAAATGGGGAATATAGGAGGCGATGGTTGGAACGTGGGGAGGACGAGGGAGCATAGTAGTCTCATAGTCCAACTGCCCGCCGGCAACGCGATCTACAGCCGAGCATAGGAAGCGAGCGGCCTTCTGCCTAGAACTGGTCGCGGTACTTCATCATGTTGTGGATCGGCTTGTAGCCGAGCACCTCCTTGGCAGAGGTGAGGTCGAGGAGACCGTCGTACTCTCCATAGACATTGTCCGAAGCGCCGTAGGTGATCAGGAATTTCTCGGGTCCGGCATAGTCGACGGCGCAGCCGAAGAGGTTGGCAGCGTCTGCTGGCGACAGTCGATAACTGCAGGAGCGAATGCTTTCCGGCTCGGATGTCCCGTTAAAGTTGCCGATGCGGATGGAGATGAAGTGGATGCCGTGACCGTTCACGAGCCAGCGCCCGGCGACTTCGGCCATCGCCTTCATAGTGCCGTACCAGCCGTCTGGGCGGATATGTTCGGGGAGGTGCTTCACGGCCGGGTCTTGCTGCTCATTCCATCCGCTAGCGTGATTCGAACTCGCAAAAACGATTTTTTGGACGCCCGCCCTGACCGCATTTTCGAAAAGGAGCATGTGCAGCCCGATGTCCGTGAGCCGGTCGGGACGCTCGCCGACATAGTCGGCCCGAAAGTAGACGAGATGGACAAGGACGTCCTGGTCCTTACAGATCTTTTGTATGAAGTCGACGTCGCAGATTTCGCCTGTTGCAACTCTCGAGCGGGCACCTTCAATCGGTTTCACATCGGTAAGGGTGAGGTCGTATTTACCTTCCGGCTCCCAGCCCTGCCACAGCGCGGTGCCGACGTTGCCGGCGGCGCCTGTGAGGAGAACGCGAGGTTTACTTGTAGCCAACAGTCAATCCCCAATGAAGCATTCAATCAGATAACTGTATATCTGGATAATCGTGGCGCAGCTAGCCGCTGTCCAATCTCAGATGATCGCTATAGAAATGGCGCAAATGGTCAGCGTTTGCCGCAACCGAGTCCGGATCCGAAATTCCCCCGAATAAGATGGCGTTCCTCTGTTCGATAAGAGCAGTCAGGCCAGCAGGAGGAACATGGTCGGAATCGGTATCGTCGGCATCGGTTTCATGGGTGTGACGCACTTCAAGGCGATCGAAAGGGTGAAAGGGGGGCGAGTCACCGCCGTATTCACCCGGGATGCGAGAAAACTGAAGGGCGACTGGCGGCGGGTGGAGGGAAATTTTGGGGGCAGTGGTGGCATGCAGAACATGTCTGGGGTCAACTGTCACAACAGCGTCGAGGCGCTGCTGTCGGACGACTCAGTCGACCTCGTCGATATCTGCCTACCCACTCATCTGCACACACGCTGGACCCTGAAAGCGCTTGAAGCCGGAAAGAGCGTGCTGCTGGAGAAGCCGATTGCCCTACAGCTCTCCGAGGCGGATCGCATGATTCGCGATGCGAGAAAGCGAAACCTCTGTTTCATGGTCGCCCATGTGCTGCGCTTCTTTCCGGAGTTCCGGCTCGTCAAGGAACTCTCCGCCAGCGGCAAATTCGGCCGCATTCGGGCCGCCCACTTCAAACGAATTACCAGCAAACCTGCTTGGATAACCGCTGCCGAAATCGCCCGCACCGGAGGCCCTGCCATCGATCTGCACATCCACGACGCCGACTTCATCCAGTACCTCCTGGGGATGCCTTCATCGGTGACCAGCAACGGACTCGTCGGCAACCGTGGGGTGGTCGAGCATCTCAACACCCACTACCACTTCGACGGGGCTCCAGTGGCGATAAGCGCCGAGGCAGGATGGCTGTCGCAGCAGGGATCTCCCTGGGAGCAGGGGTACGACGTTTACTTCGAAGAGGCAGCCTTAAAGTTCAACTCCTCATCGGGACGACCTCCGGTGCTGCTTACGAACGACGGCAAGCGCCGCACCCCACGGTTGTCGAAGCGGGACGGGTTTGTCGGGGAGCTGCAGGAAGCGGTCGATTCGGTTCGCAACGGAAGGGACTCCACAACTCTGGGCGGGGTGAGTGCGCGAAACTCGCTGGATCTTTGCCTTGCAGAGATCCGTTCCGTTCAAACGGGACGAAAGGTGACGATCAGGGCGACTTCGAGAAGGACGGCGGCCAGATGACGCAACGTCGACCACTATCCGTCGGCATACTCGCCAACCCCGCTGCCGGCCGGGACATTCGGCGGCTCGTAGCACAGGCGTCCGTCTTTCCAATCGCCGAAAAGTGCAACATGATCATCCGAATCCTCTCCGGCCTCGGCGCCTGCGGAGTCGAGGAGGTCTACATGATGCCGGACGCAGGCGGCATCGCCCGTCGTCTTCGTCGGGCCTTGCAGACCCCTGTGCGGCCTCTGTGGCCTCGGGTGACTTTCCTCGACATGCCCATCGAGGACGGCCCTGCCGACACGTTGCTCGCCACTCAGAGGATGGTCGCGGCCGGAGTCGGGGCCATCATCGTGCTCGGCGGGGACGGAACCCATCGCCTCGTGGCGCGGGTCTCGGGGGACATTCCGCTTACAGCGCTCTCCACCGGAACCAATAACGTCTTTCCGGCGCTGCACGAAGCCACGATCGCCGGGCTCGCCACCGCCTTCATCGCTACCGGGCAGGTCCCGCCAGACGAAACGACGGTACGCAACAAGGTCTTGCGCGTGGCCCTGAACGGCACGGAGGACCTGGCGTTGGTGGATGCTTGTGTGAGTACCGCCCTGTGGACCGGGTCAAAAGCCCTGTGGCGGCCCGACCGCCTGGATCAACTCTTCGTCGCCTTCGCCGAGGCGGACGCCATCGGGTTGTCGTCCGTGGCCGGCTTGCTGCGGCCGGTGTCGCGGCAGGACCACCACGGCCTCAAGGTCGACCTGGCTCCACCCGAGACAGCAGCAGTGACCGTGACCGCGCCGATTGCGCCCGGATCGATGGCACCCGTCGGGGTCGCCGCGGTCCATGACATCCGGTCGGGCGAACGGCACCCAGTGCGCGCGCCGCAGGGGGTAATTGCCCTTGACGGCGAACGAGAGATAGAGTTCACTGGCACGGATACGGTGGTGGTTTGGCTCGACAGAAAAGGGCCCCGCACGATCCACATTGAGCGCGTCATGGCCTGTGCCGCTCGGAGCGGCCTGCTTACGCGGGTCCAGCCGCCGAGCGCCGGCGCTGAGTCGTTCGGCCCTGTGGCCGCGCCGATGAAACGACATTCATGCTCCGAGCTGCCACGCGCTGACCACGCGACATAATCCTGCGACATCTGACGCGTGAAACCGGTCACTTACCGGATAACAGGAGACGTCATCCATGCAGCTGAATGAACAGGAGGCTCTGCAGGCGTACCGGACGATGAAGACGATCCGGGCGTTCGAGGACCGCATCCACGTCGAGTTCGAAACCGGCGAAATCCCTGGTTTCGTCCATCTCTACGCTGGCGAGGAAGCCATTGCCACGGGGGTGTGCATGCATCTGGGAGACGAGGACAAGATCGCCAGCACGCACCGCGGTCACGGCCACTGCATCGCCAAAGGCTGTGACGTGCGCGCCATGATGGCCGAGATATACGGCAAGAAGAACGGCCTCTGCGCCGGCAAAGGAGGCTCCATGCACATCGCCGACCTGGACAAGGGCATGATGGGCGCCAATGGCATTGTCGGCGCCGCCCCACCCCTCATTTGTGGCGCCGGGCTGGCCGCCAAAACCCGCGGGAACAGGAACGTGGCCGTGGGATTCGTCGGAGACGGCGGCGCCAACCAGGGCACCACCTTCGAGAGTCTCAATCTGGCCGCCGTCTGGCAGCTCCCATGCATCTTCGTCGTCGAAAACAACGGCTATGCCGAAGCCACGTCGGTCAGGTACTCCACCGCCTGCGACGACGTGGCGGACCGCGCCAGTGGCTTCAACATGCCCGGAGTGGTCGTGGACGGGCACGACTTCTTCGATGTGTACGAAGCGGCTGGGGAAGCCGTTATCCGCGCCCGTGAAGGCGCGGGCCCCACTCTGCTCGAATGCAAGGTCAACCGCTACTACGGGCACTTCGAAGGTGACGCGCAGACCTATCGCGAGCCGAACGAGGTGGAGAGCATTCGCGAGAACAGAGATTGTATCGAGAACTTCACCAAAAGGGCAACTTCGGCCGGGCTGGTCGAAGAAAACGACCTGACGGCCATCGATGAGGAGGTCGAGGCTCTGATCGACGACGCCGTGGCCGGCGCCAGAGCCGCACCCGGACCTGTTCCCGAAGACCTGCTGACCGACGTCTACATATCGTACTAACACCGAGACTGACGAGGAGGAAATCAGCTATGGGGACGAAGACCTTCCTTCAGTGCATCAACGAGGCCCTCGCCCAGGAGATGGAACGGGACGAGCGCGTCGTGGTCATGGGAGAGGACATCGTCGGCGGCTCGGGAACCGAA
>CBDBIJ010000031.1:0-49971 GCA_965205655.1 Candidatus Latescibacterota bacterium | reverse complement strand
TCCGCACTGCTACCTAGTTGAACCACTAGGCCTGACTCGCAATGTTTAAAGGCGGGGCGGACAGGAGCGGTGGGGGCGGCCCGTTTTCTCCCCCCAGCCCTTCCCGAACTAAGGGCTGAATTGGCCTCATGCGAATCGCCTACATCGCTGCCGGGGCTGGAGGGATGTACTGCGGCAGTTGCATTCATGACAATACTCTCGCGACGGCTCTCATCAGGAGAGGTGTCGAGGTTGCCCTTATACCGACGTACACGCCGTTGCGCACGGACGAGAAAAGCGTCAGCCGGAAGCGGGTGTTCTATGGCGGGATCAATGTGTTTCTGCAGGAGAAGCTGGGGATGTTTCGGCATACGCCGAGAGTGCTCGACTGGTTTCTCGATCGGCCGGCGCTGCTTCGGTGGGTCGCATCTGCGTTCAGTGCGACGACGAGTGCGGAGAATCTCGGTGCTCTTACCGTGTCGGTACTCAAGGGCGAGGGCGGGCATCAGAGGAAGGAGCTTCGCAGGCTGTCCAACTGGATCAGGGGTCATTACCGTCCTGATCTCGTTCAGCTGACGAACAGCATGTTCGTCGGGACGGCGCGCTTTCTGAAAAAGGAAGTCGGGAAGCCGGTGCTCTGCGCGGTCCAGGGGGAGGAGTTGTTTCTGGACGGGCTCAACGAACCGTATCGCTCAGACGCGCGCTCCGTGCTCAAAGACCGGGCGCGCGATGTGGACGGTTTCATCGCGCCCTGTCGATACTACGCTGATTTTATGGCGGACTATCTCGATGTCGAATCTGGAAAGTTCCATGTGGTGAAGTTGGGGGTGAATCTCAGCGGATGCGGAAAGCAGTCGCGGCATCGCGAAGAGGGACAGCCGTTCAGGATCGGCTACCTGGCGCGGCTGGCTCCGGAAAAGGGGCTTCACCTCCTGATCGAGGCGTTCCATAAGGTCGTTGATAGGGCCGCTCGGTCGGCGGTGAGGCTCGAAATAGCGGGCTGGCTTGGGGCGAAGGAACGTTCGTACTATGATGCGGCTGTCGAGCGGATTGGTGAATTCGGGCTGGATGGGTCATTCGTCTATCACGGTGAGGTGAACAGGGCCGAGAAGATTCGCTTTCTGCAGTCACTCGATGTGCTGTCGGTTCCCGCAACGTATGGGGAGCCGAAGGGGTTGTATGTGCTTGAGGCGCTGGCCAATGGCGTGCCTGTGGTCGAGCCCCGTCACGGTGCTTTTCCCGAGCTAATCGAGCAAACGGGGGGCGGCATTCTGGTGGAGCCGAATTCGGCATCTTCTCTTGCAGATGGTTTGCTCGAGCTGTTGCACGATGAGCAGCGGCGGGTCGAGCTGGGGCGGCGGGGCAAAGCGGCGGTAGAGCGTTCGTTCAGCGACGAGGTGATGGCGGAGGAAACGATGAAGGTGTACGAGCAGTATGTCTGAGTTCGAAGCGGATGAAAGGAAAGACAGATGACATGGTTGATATTCGCCGCCCTGACGGTGCTGTGCTGGGGCGTCTACGGCGTCATGCTTCACACAGGTCAGATGGCGATGGGGGATCCGATCAATGGGCGCTACAAGGCGTTCCTGTTCGTCGGCATAGCGTATTTGTTCACGGCGGTCATTGGCTCGCTGATCGTGCTCAAACTGAACAATGTCGAGTGGGGCATGCCCATGAGGGGGATTGTGTGGTCGACGGTTGCGGGTGTGGCGGGTGCCATTGGCGCCCTGGGTGTGGTTCTGGCGTTCGGGGCAAAGGGGTCGCCGGCAGTGGTGATGTCTATCGTGTTTGCGGGGGCACCGATTGTGAATGCGTTTGTGGCGATGGCGGTTCATCCTCCCGCCGCAGGGCTTGGGGCGCTGAACTGGCCTTTCGTGCTGGGGATCGTGATGGCGGCGACGGGGGGTTGTCTGGTCACCCTGTTCAAGCCAACGTAGCGGGGAGGTTGGTGAATGATGATAAAGGCCGCCCTCGTTAGTCCGCGATAGCTATCCCAAATGGCACATGAATATCGGACAACGCGCCGCATTGAGTTCGCGGACACGGATATGGCGGGAATCGTGAATTTTTCGAGGTTCTACGTGTTCATGGAGCAGGCGGAGCATGAGTTCTTGCGCTCGCTCGGGTTGAGCGTCCACATGGAGGTAGGGGAGGATCGGGTCAGCTGGCCGCGTTTAAGGGCGAGTTGCGAGTTTCTCGCACCGGTTCGATTCGAAGAAATGCTGGATATTCGTTTATTTGTGCGACGGAAGGGTGAGAAGTCGATCACCTATGGATGCGAGTTCTCGAAGGGCGATGAGCTCGTGGCGCGCGGTGACTTGAGCGCGGCGTGCTGTGTGTGTAACCCAGGCGAGCAGATGAAGGCGATCGAGATTCCGGGGGTGATCGCAGAGAAGATCGAAGAATCACCGGACAATAGTTAGCCTGAATAATTCATAAATTCGCTCAGTTTGATCGGGATTCGGTAAATGATGAAGCACTGAGGCGTTTCTCGCTCAAGTGTGATTCTCGGGTCCGTGTTTCTTGGTCGTAGGTCGATGTGTCAGGCGGTGTTGCATTTCCTCCGGACAGACTGATCCCTTGGTCGTGCTGATGATCGATTTTTTGGTGCGTCGTCATCGTGCGCATTACGCGGTGTCGAGGTTGTAGACGATCAACCTCATCAAGTCCTTGAGCGGATATGACGTCGGAAAGTGAAAGCGCACCGTGGTGGTTTGCTCCCGTACTCTGGCGCCGATTTTGAGGACGCGGAGTTGGATCGTGTCGAAGTTGGACGTCGTCCATTGGGTGCCTCGCATGCCGATATGTTTGATCGCGTGCACAAGCACATAGGCGGCGCTGTGCAGGAAGAGGCGGAATTGGTTTGCCGGGAATCGATGGCAGGAGGTCCGGTCGGAGTTCAGGAAGGTCTTGTGATTCTTGATGAACCCTTCCGATCGTCCGCGAGCACAGTAGACCTTCTCATACAGAAACCTGGGCGTTCGGTTCCGAATGTTCGTGACCACAAAACGCGGGTTGGCCTTTCCTTGCGTAATCTCGGCCTTGTAGATGATCTGGCGCGGACGGCTCCAGCTATCGGCCTGATAATCGAAGTGTGTAAAGAGCCGCACCGGCTTTTCGGTCTGCTCCGCCAGGGCGGCTGCCTGCTCCATCAGCGGTGCGCCGAGCGCTTTGAGCTTCTGGTTGACCGCTTGTCCGAGAATGAACGCTAGGCCGTATTCGTCGCACAGGTCGTGCACCTCCGGGGTGCTAAAGTGCGCGTCACCACGCAAGGTGATCTGCACCTGCGGCCAGGCCATGAGGATATGATCCAGAACGCGTCTGAGAATCGCCGCGGCCTCGCGGCCACGGATTCTACGACCGGGTCGCAGAATGGTGGTGATCAACTTGCCTGTCTCTGCTTCGTAGAGATGGACGGGCAGGTAGCAGTACTCGTCATAGTAAGCGTGAAACAACGACAGTTGCTGTGAACCGTGCGTGGCATCATCCGTGTCATCAATGTCCAGGATGATCTTCTTCGGCGGCTTGTCGTAGGACTCGATGAATGTTTCCAGTAACGCGAGCCCGATTCGGTAGAGGTCCGTGCGGCTGATACTGTTCTCGAAACGAGACATGGTCGGTTGACTGGCCAGATCGGCTCCCGTCAGGGGGAGTCGATCGCATGCTGCCTTCAGAGCCGGATCTGAACGCAGGTCGTTGCTGTCATTGGCGTCCTCGTACCCGCAGGCGATCTGGAAGACGCGCTGCTTGATGAGGTCGGTATAGGTATGGTCGATATAGCTTTGATGTCGGCGATCACACAACGCCCTTACGATTCGGTCTACGATCCCTATCTTGGATTCCGCCTGCCGCAGGAGCAGGGCGCCCCCATCGCTGGTCGTCGTGCCGCCGTCAAAATCGGCTTCGATCTTCCTGCCCGAGATGCTTGCAAAGGATACCGTGATCTGCGACCTTTCCATCGCGGTGTCCTCTCAAATGGTTGTTGTTTGTGTCCAACCCTAACTTAGGGCGAAACAACCAGTTGTACAAGAGGTCACCGCATTTTTATGAATAATTCAGGTTAGCTTCACACTGCAGCCCTTTCGGGGTTGCTCATATCTCCTGGCAAATGCCGCGAAACGGGAGGTGCAGGATGCAGTACAAGAAATTGATCGGGCTTATTCTCCCGATTGTTGCGTTGGTGAGTGTTTCTGGTTGCTACCGCGCGACGATCGACACGGGGTTGGCGTCGACTCACAGGTCCGAGACGATCTGGGCACACAGCTGGGTTGGCGGGTTGGTCCCACCGAAAGTCGTAAACGCCAAGAACGAGTGCGATCATGGCGTGGCTCAGGTCGAGACGGTGCACACGTTCCTTCAACAGATCATCGCCGGAGTCACATTCGGCATCTATACACCGATGACGATTACGGTCACCTGCGCCGAGGCCAGTTCGGCACAGCAGGTGCGTGAGTCGGAAGATCTGCTGGCGGTGGCCGCCACGGCGGGCTACGACGACATTATGGATGCATTTAAGGAGGCTTCTGAAAGGGCCGCGGAGTCGCACGGACCAGCCTACGTAGTTTTCGAGCGGGAACTGTAGCAGCATGAAGCGGGGAGGCTGGTCGCAGATCATCCTCTCCGCAATCCACTTGTCACAATGACGCCACAGTGGACCGGACCGTCTTTCTAAAGGTCTCCAACCTCCACAAGCGGTTCGGAACTGATGACCGCCCAGTCGATGTGCTGGGCGGTATTTCTTTCGAATTGTCGACCGGTGAGGCGCTGGCAATAGTCGGGCCTTCCGGCTCGGGGAAGAGTACGCTCCTCCACATCATCGGCACCCTGGATCATCCGACATCGGGACAGGTCGAGATCGAGGGCGCCGATCCGTTTTCACTGAAGGAGCCGGAGCTGGCGCGTTTCAGGAATCGGGTCGTCGGCTTCGTCTTCCAGCGGCACCACCTCCTTCCTCAGTACTCCACTCTCGAGAACGTCCTCATGCCGACGCTGGCGTTGGGCTCGGCAGGTCCGGACCACGTGAAACGGGCGCACTACCTGCTGAACCGGGTCGGTCTGTCAGATCGGCTGGAGCACCGGCCGGCGGAGTTGTCGGGTGGCGAGTGTCAGCGGGCAGCCGTGGCTCGCAGTCTCATCAACTCTCCGCGTCTGCTGTTATGTGACGAGCCCACCGGAAGTCTCGATCACGCGAGCGCCGAGGCGGTCGCCACACTGCTGTTCGAGCTGCACGCGGACGAGGATTTCACGATGATGGCGGTGACCCACAGCGCGGATCTGGCGAGCAGGTTCGAGCGGCGTTTCGAGTTGCGCGAGGGCAAATGCTCCGAAGTCTGAGCTACTTCTGGAAGATCAACGCCGCCGTGGCGCTGGGAGCCGGGGTAGCGACGTCGGTGCTGACCGGCGCCCTTCTCGTCGGCGACTCAGTGCGCGGCAGTCTGCGCGATCTGACGCTAGACCGTCTGGGGGAGACCGAGTTTGCGCTGCTGTCGGACCGCTTCTTCAGAGAGGAGATCGCAGGCGCCATCGAGGACGCCGCAGTGGCGCCTGCAGTACTCACAAGCGGGGCGGCCATTCACTCGGGCAACAAGGCGCGCGCTTCGCGCGTGCAGATTCTGGGGATCGACGCGCGCTTCGCGGCGCTCTACGGGGATGACTGCAGACTGGCAGATCTCCTGGCGACACGTCTGCAATTCCATTTTCCGGCCGTCGTCATCAATCGATCATTGGCGAATGAACTGAAGGCGCGGGTGGGGGACGACGTTGCGCTTTCCTTTCCGCAGGTCGATTCCGCCCCCCGTGAATCGCTGTTCGGACAAAGAAGCTCGGCAGATGTCGTGCGGTCACTCAGGCTGACAATCGCCGCAGTCATTCCCGATGCGGGCCCGGGGCGATTCGGTTTGCGACCCCATCAAAGCCAGCCTCTCAATGCTTTCGTTGAGCTGAACGTTCTGCAGAGTGAATTGGGGCAGGCAGGACGAGTAAACGCGCTGCTGGTGGCTGGCGGCGACGAGGCGCGACTTCAGCGTTCGTTCGACAAAGCGCTCAGGCTCGCAGATCTGCAGCTTCGACTTCGGGAAGGGGACAGGTTCGTTTCCCTGGAGAGCGAAAGGTTCATACTGAGCGCGCGAACTCTGGAGAGAGCCGCGTCGGCGGCGCGCGAGATCGGGGTGCCGATGCTTCCCATCTTCACCTATCTGGCGAATTCGATCGAGGCGGCCGGGCGATCGGCTCCGTACTCGACGGTAACGGCGCTGGAGGTGGACGCGGCTGGATCCCTGTACCTCGTCGACGGAAGCTCACCGGCGACAATGGAGGATGATGACATTCTGTTGAATCAGTGGCTTGCACACGATCTGGCCGTGAGTACGGGGGACAGTGTCGCCATCTCCTACTACGTGGTCGGCGCTCGCGAGGAGCTGCTGACGCGCCGCGCCCCAATGCGGGTTGCAGGGATCGTCGCCATGGAGGGATTGGCGGCAGATCCGACCCTGACGCCCGACTATCCGGGGATTCAGGAGGCGGGGGACATGTCCGCGTGGTCGGCGCCGTTTCCGGTCGATCTGGGCTTGATTCGCGACAGAGACGAGAAGTATTGGGACGAGCACGGAGCCACCCCGAAGGCGTTCGTCTCTTTCGAAACCGGTCGCCGGTTGTGGGGCAGCCGCTTCGGTCACGCGACATCGATTCGGTTTGCAGGAGGCCCGGGTGTTGCCGCACCGCTCGAACGTGAGTTGCGGCGCCACCTGCGGCCATCGGAGCTGGGGCTGACATTCCGACCTGTGAGGCAAGAGGGATTGGAGGCGGCTGCCGGAGCGACAGACTTCAGCATGCTCTTCATCGGCTTCAGCATGTTTCTCATCGTCTCGGCAGCGCTGCTCGTCGGGCTTTTGTTTCGCTACGGGGTGGAACAACGGGCTATAGAGATCGGCGTCATGCTCGCAACCGGATTGCCGATGGCACTGGTTCGTCGTCGGTTTCTGACCGAGGGGATCGCACTGGCCGGTTTCGGCGGGCTCATCGGGATCGGAGGGGCCGTGGCCTACGCCGGGCTCATGATGCTGGGACTGCGGACATGGTGGCTCACAGCAGTGGGGACACCGATGCTGTTCCTCCATGTCGAACCTCTCAGTCTCGTGGCCGGATACGCGGCCTCTGTTATGGTCGTATGCGTATTGGTGTGGCTCGCCCTGCGGCGGGTCACGGGCATCTCGGCGCGGGCCTTGCTGGCGGGTGACACAACGTTCGTCGATACGAGGCCGGGGAAGCGGTCAAACTACGCAGCGTCAGCGGCAGCAGCTGTGGCGCTTGTAGCTATCGGCGTCGGTGTCGGCGCCGAACCGGCAGCTGCCGCCGGTGCGTTCTTCGCTGGGGGAGCCCTTCTTCTTCTTGCCGGGCTGGGATTCTTCTCGCGCTGGTTGAAGGGCGGGAGAGCTACGGGCGCACCTCCAACTGTGTCGGCCATCTCCATCGGTGCCCGCAACAGCCGACGGCATCCGGGCAGAAGCATGTTGTGCGCAGCGCTAGTGGGATGTGCCTGTTTCGTCATTGTCGCCGTAGGAGCAAATCGCAGAGTCTCCGGTAGTGCGCACGAGTGGTCGGACAAGAGCTCCGGGACCGGAGGATTCGCGCTCATAGCCGAGTCGGACATTCCCCTACACCAGAATCTGAACAGCCCGCAAGGGCGCTTCGAGCTCGGGGTCGGTCGAGAGGACGAGCGGCTGCTCGACGGTGCCCGGTTCTTTGCTCTGCGATCGCTACAGGGAGAGGATGCGAGCTGTCTCAACCTCTACAAACCGCAGCAACCGAGGATTCTCGGTGTGCCGGCGGAGCTGATTCAACGCGGCGGGTTTCGCTTCAAGCAGAGCGAGGATACCGAGTCGGAGAATCCGTGGCTGCTTCTCGATCAGGACCTCGGACCGGGCGTGGTGCCCGCCATCGGCGACTACAACTCCGTCCTCTGGATTCTCCACCTCGGCCTCGGGGACGAGCTCCTCATGCAGGACGAAACCGGCGGTGATTTGCGTCTCAGGCTTGTCGGGTTGCTCGAGTCGAGCCTGTTCCAGAGCGAGTTGCTCATATCGGAAGCGAACCTCGTCAGCCATTTCCCGAACGCGACTGGTTTCGGCTTCTTCGCGATCGACGTCGAGCCGCGGGAAGCGGGCGGTGTGTCAGTCGCGCTGGAGACAAGCCTGGCCCGATATGGGTTCGATGTGTCGACGGCTGCTCACAAGCTGGCGGGGTTTCAGGCGGTCGAGAACACCTACCTGTCCACCTTTCAAACCCTCGGAGGACTCGGGCTCATTCTGGGTACGATCGGTCTCGGATTCGTGCTGCTGCGAAACGCCCTGGAGCGCACGGGTGAGCTGGCGACGTTGCGAGCAGTCGGCTTCAGGCGCTCACTGCTGTCGCGGATGTTGCTCGTCGAGAATTCCTTTCTGCTGTTGATGGGAGTCGTCCTCGGAACCGTCGCGGCGTTGATAGCGGTGTCGCCACATGTTTTCGCAACGGGCCAGGTGCCCTGGCTTTCACTATCGTTCACGCTCGCCGTCGTGGTGCTGGTGGGTGTAGCTGTCAGCGCCGTAGCCGCCAGGCTGGCGCTGCGTGCGCCGCTTTTGCCGGCGTTGAAGGCGGAATAGTGGGGTCGATGATGCTCCCTGTAATCGGACTGGACTCACTATCGAAAACCTACCGGGTCCCGATTCGGGAGGCGGGTCTGGGTTCGGCCCTCAAGAGTGTCTTCCACCGCAAGCACCGCGATGTCGAGGCTGTAAAGGACATTTCATTCGAAGTCAGCCCCGGTGAGGTGGTCGGCTTTCTGGGGCCGAACGGCGCCGGCAAGACGACGACTCTCAAGATGCTCTCCGGGCTGCTGAATCCCACCGAGGGTCAGGTCCGCGTCCTCGATTACGAGCCGTTCAGGCGGCAGCGCGACTTCCTGCGCCAGATCACCCTGGTGATGGGGAACCGCAACCAGCTGGTGTGGGATATTCCCGTCGCCGATTCACTCGAGCGCAACCGGGCGATCTATCGACTGTCCTCACAGGCCTACCGCGAGACCGTGGACGGGCTGAGCGAGATGCTGGATCTGGGTGAGCTGCTCGACAAACCGGTGCGGAACCTGTCGCTCGGCGAGCGCATGAAGTGCGAGATCGCCGCCGCGCTCCTGCACCGTCCGAAGATCCTGTTTCTCGACGAGCCGACGCTCGGGCTCGACGTCACCATGCAGCGCCGCATTCGCGACTTCATCTGCGAATACAACCGCATTCGCGGCGCAACGGTACTGCTCACCAGTCACTACATGGCCGACGTGAAAGCGCTCTGCGAGCGGGTGATCGTCATCCACCACGGCCAGCTGCTGTTCGACGGGGATCTGTCGCGTCTCGTCGACAGGTTCTCGCCTCACAAGACGATCGTCGTCGAGATGGAGCAGGAGGGAATCGATTTGAGCGCCTACGGCGATGTCGTCGACAGCGACGGCGCCCGGGTGACGCTGCTCGTTCCGAAGGGCGAGACGGCGGCGGTAACCGGCCGCATTCTCACCGATCTGCCGGTCGTCGATCTCACCGTGGAGGACCCTCCCATCGAGGAGGTTATCGAGCAAGTATTCGCCCAGGAGACGGCGTGAGGGGATTCGCGGACATTTACTCCGTGCTGTTTCGCACAAGGGCTGCCGAGATGCTGCAGTACCGCGCCGCCCTCATCATCTGGCTCATCGGTCTTGTCCTGCAGCCGATCATCTTTCTCGTCGTGTGGCTGACGGTGGCTGACTCGCGGGGCGGGCAGGTGGGCGAGTTCGACAAGGCCGCTCTGGCTGCCTATTACATCGTCTTCATGCTGGTCAACCACCTGACCTTCGACTGGCACATGTTCGAGATGGGCTGGCGCGTGCGCTCGGGAGCGTTTTCGCCGCTCCTGCTGCAGCCGCTGCACCCCATCCACCGGGATATCACCGCCAACGTATCCTACAAAGTGATCACTCTCGTCGTCGTGCTGCCGGCGACCGCACTGCTGATCTGGTATTTCGAACCGTCATTCGGTGCGCCCACATGGGCGATCGCCGCCTTCATCCCGGCGCTCGTGCTCGCTTTTTTCGTGCGCTTCATCGTCGAGTGGACGGTGGCGCTGCTCGCTTTCTGGGTCACCGACACGTCGGGTCTCAACCAGCTCTACTACGTGCCGCTCATGTTTCTGTCGGGCAAGGTGGCGCCCCTGGTGCTCATGCCGGAGTGGATCCAGCTCCTCGCAAACGTGCTCCCGTTTCGCTGGATGATCGCTTTTCCAGTGGAGCTCATCCTCGGTCACCTCACTCCGGCGGAGGCGATGACGGGCTTTGCGGCACAGGGGGCGTGGCTGCTGGCGGCCCTCATCATCCTGCAATTGACGTGGTATCGAGCCGCGAGGCGATATTCGGCGGTGGGCGCATGAGTCTCCTGCGACTGCTCTACGTCTTCTTCCGCATCGGCTTCATGAACGAGCTGCAGTACCGCGCCAACCTGGTCATGCAGCTGTTCAAGACAGCGCTGAATTTCGCCTGGTCTCTGGCAGCGGTGGGTGTCGTGTTCAGCCACACCGACAACCTGAACGGCTGGCTGCCAGCGGAGCTGGTGCTGCTGCTGGGGTCTACATCATGATGAGCGGGCTCATCGGTGTCGTAATCCAGCCGAGCATGGAGCGGCTTATCGAAGACGTGCGCCAGGGAACGCTCGACTTCACGCTGACAAAGCCGGAGGAGGCCCAGGTGCTGGTGAGCGTGGGTCAGGTGCGAGTCTGGAGGATGGTGGACCTGCTCGCAGGGATAGCCATCATCGTCGTGTCGCTGTCGTACCTCGGTCGCGCCGTGGGTGTCGAGTCGGCCTTCAAGTTCGCTGTGGCGCTGTCGGCGGGCAGCGCCATCATGTACAGCTTCTGGTTGATCCTGGCGACGATTTCATTCTGGTTCGTGCGCATCGAGAACATCTTTATGGTCTTCATCAGCATGTACGATGCGGCCCGCTGGCCGATCACCATCTACCCCGGCTGGCTGCGGGCGGCGCTGACGTTTATCGTGCCGGTGGCGTTTGCCGTGACCGTGCCCTCAGAGGCGCTGGTCGGACGGCTCACCGACGAGTTGCTGCTGGGAACGATCGCTCTGGCCGCAGCACTGTTGCTGTGCTCAAGGCTATTCTGGAGCGCCGGGGTGAAACACTATTCGGGGGCTTCGGCGTGAGGCGTGAGAAGGCGCGGCAGTGTCAAGACGCCAACGCCAAGCGCGGGTCGCAACGGCCGCCAGGCAGCTGGACGACGAGCCAGAAGCGCGAGGGTAGGTTTCTATCTACTGAAAGAGCACAGGGATGATGCGACCGAGGACGATCACAAGCCCTGCGAAAACCATCCAGGAGACCAGAGCGGGGAACCTGGACTCCCTGCGGGCGGAATGAAGCATGGCCTACTCCTCTGCGTCGGCGGCGAAGGGAGAGCCTGCCGACAGGTCGAATGGTCACCCGCCGCGAGGAGCCGCGTCGGGCGAGGGGAGAAGTACGAGTTTGTACCGCCTAATAGGCCGATGCTCGAAAACGCACCATACGTGGTCACCACGACCAGGAGTGGTCACGAGACATCAGGTAGCATGACAGTAATCTCATCACTTCTCCGGGACAAGACAAGGGGAATGCTGTCCTTGCGTGCCGCAAGCCCTATGCCAGATTCATGGGCGCTGTCATAACATCTTATATTTGCACTAATTAGACGTTTTAAGCGGAAGAGTTAAAAAGTCGCGATAGGAAGTTCTTGATGGATAAGGCGGTCATTCTGGCGCGGGGACTCGGCACTCGAATGCGCAAGGCACAGACGGACGTCGAGCTGAATGCCGATCAACAGGCCGCAGCGGAGGCGGGGTCCAAAGCGATGATGCCGGTGGGACGTCCCTTTCTCGATTATGTCTTGAACGCCCTCGCCGACGCCGGCTACAGCAGGATCTGCCTGGTCATTGGCCCGGAGCACGACGCCATCCGTGAGTACTACGCGAGCATCACCTACCGCCGCCTGCAGATCGATTTCGCCACTCAGGAGAGCCCGAACGGTACGGCCGATGCCGTGCTCGCCGCTGAGTCGTTCGTCGACGGCGACTCATTCGCGACGCTCAATTCGGACAACCTCTATCCCGCCGAAGCGCTGGGCGGATTGCGCGGGCTCAGCGAGCCCGGGCTCGCTGTGTTCGAGCGCGAACAGCTGATCGAACACAGCAACGTGCCGGCAGACCGCATCGCCCGCTTCGCCGTGGTGGAGACGGATGCGAGAGGCTACCTCCAGCGCGTCGTCGAGAAGCCGGAACAGCACGTCATCGATACGCTGCCGCCACCTGTCGGCGTCAGCATGAACTGCTGGCGGTTCGACGCGCGCATATTCGAGGCGTGTCGCGCTATCCCCCTGTCGCCACGGGGCGAGCTGGAGATCCCCACCGCGGTGCAGCACGCCATCGACCACATGACGGTGCCGTTCCGGGTGCTGTACTACGAGTCAGGGGTGCTCGATCTCACGGGACAAACGGACGTCGCCGGTATCGCCAAACGAGTAGAGGGGATTTCCGTCGATTTGTGACCGCGACCTCTTGGCATTATGGAAGACGCCTTGGCACTATGGAATCCGAATTGGTAGATTGATCCCATGCTTAGAAAACTCGCCTCAAAGATCTTCGGGCTCGATCGGGAAATCTCCGAATTACGGGAGAAGGTCAAGGAGCTGAGCTGGGACACGGCGTACGGAATGTGGACTCGCGGTGCCTTCCTTCAGTTCTGTCAGGTCATGCCCCGAGGCAAGCGGACCATCGTCTTCATCGATTTTGACGAGATTCACGTCCTCAACAAGGAACACGGCTACACGGAGGTAGACCGGCGCATCCAGGCGGCGTTCTCCGTACCCTTCCGCCGCAGCGACGTGGTGGCGCGATGGTACTCCGGCGACGAAATGGTCATTCTCTTCGACGGCGACCGGCCATTGGCGGAAAACAAACTGAGCGAACTGGAGGAGTCGTCACGCCAAAACGGCTTGACCTTCAAATACAACGTCGATGACTGGGAGGTCGGCACGCAATCGATCGAGGAGGTAGTCGACCGGCTGGCGAACACACTGGCGAAAGAAAAACCGATACAACGTTAGATGCAGAGTAGCAGTTGCTGGCGATGATCAGATCAAAAGCTCTGGCCGCTCTCGCGGCGCTCTCGTTGGTGATCGGGTGCGGGAATGAGGACGACGGTGAGACAAGCTTCGGTGACGCTGCCGATCTGCGGGCCTACAACTCCTCGGGAACGCTGGCGACGAACGAGAACCTGAACGCCGTCTTTCAGGATGTCCGCCCCAGACTGCTCGAAGCGCTCGTCGATCTCGATCGCATCGAGCCGCCATCGAGTCTGCGGTCACTGCACGACGACATCCGCATGATGATCGTGCTGCGGCTCGACGCCTACGCCCTTGTCATGGATGGCTACAACGCCGACGACGACAGCAAATATCCGGAGGCCGAACAGAAGCTCGCCGACGCCAACGCCCTGATTCCGGATCTGAACTCCACTCTCTGCGACATCGACCAGGCTCTCGGCGCCACGCAGGACTGCCGCCTCGTCGCCTGATCCACCCGCCTGTTTCCACGCGCCCGCAAGCACTGCGAGGCGTTCAGACCGATTCGACTTCGACGGGCTCGTACTCGGGAAACACCTTCGGGTAGGATTCACCCGTCGTCGTCCGGCGCGTGGCCGCGTCTAGGTAGCAGGTGCTGAAAGCGCGGCGCGGTCGATGCGTGCTGTTCGGCTCGGAACTGTGGAGAGTCCAGTTGTGGAGCAGCACAACCTCGCCTCTGTTCATCTCGAGGTGAAGGTGTTTCTCTTCGGGCGCGTGGACGGCGGCCTCCTCCGGCTTGAGAAAATCACGTCCGGGCGTGACGATGGACTTATGGGACCCGGGTATGATGCGCAGGCAGCCGTTGGCGACGCTCGTGTCGTCGAGAGCTGACCATATGGTGATTCGCTGGGTCGATCGACAGAGACCAGCCGCCGGTGCCGCCGACACCGTCCTGGTGCCATTTCAGCGAGATTCCCTGACCAGCCGGTTTGTTCATGAACATGGCGCGATAGCAGGAGACCTGCTCGCCGATGACTTTGCGGGTGATGTCGCGAAACAGCGGGCTCTGAATGTAAGCGCGAAAGAGTGGATCCTGCTCGAGTCCCTCGATCTTGCGGTACTTCAGCGACGATCCCTTGAAGACTTTCGTCTGCTTCGCTTTTTCCGGATCGCCGGCGGAGGGGCACAGCTGCATGAGCATGTCCGGATATGAGACCTGCCCGAGCATGATGGCATCGATGCGCTCACACAGGGCTTCGATCTCGTCGGCGGGCGCGACGTGACCGAGGTGGATGTAGCCCTGCTCGCTCCACAGCGCCATTTCCTCATCACTGATAGTGGATCCGTGAATAGTGGGCCCGTGGAGTTCCACCTCCGCAGCTTGCTGTTGGAGAGCAGTGAGCGGTGAGTCAGCCATAGAGCGAGCTCACCTCGACCAGCTTCCCGCCGCCGCCGGCCGATCGATAGGCGGCGTCCAGGGGCTCGACGGTGCGCCATCCGACTTCCGCGGGTGAGCCGTTGCTGGCGTCGCCGGTGATGACATCTACCAGGTTCGACGAGGTGGCGTGCATGGGGTAGATCTCGTCGTCGCCCTGCAGCGGCGTGAGAGTCTCCTCCGACTGGTCTCGATGGTGGATGCGGCCAGTCCCGGAGAGCGAGTCGAGCTCGACCATGCCGTCCTGGCAATGGACGCGGGTCAACAGGGTCTCGGGACCGCCGGTTTTTATCGCGCCGGTGCTACCCACCGTGGCGAGCGCTCCTCCCTCGAAGCGGACGGCGATGGCATCGACGACGTCCATACTGACGTCGAGGTTGTTCATCAGCGCCACCGCCGAGAGTGGTTGCAAGCCGGTGACAAAGAGGAACAGCGAAGCCGAGTGCGTCACCTGCAGATGTCCCTGGCCGCCCCCGGAGCGCTCCGGGTCGGAGTAGACATCTCCAGGTCCAACGACGGGATAGTTGAACATAGATCGGTAACTTTCGTCATTGCCCCGCATGAACTCGAGCACCATAGAGGCGAAGAAGCTGTTGACGTAGTGGATGGGGCCGAGCTCACCGGATCGAATGACATCGCGCGCCTTCAGGGTGTGCGGCGTGAAGTGCCAGGGGTAGCCGATGATGAGCTCTCGTTGCTGGCGCTTGGAGAGCTCGACGAGCTCTTTGGCGTGGGGAGCGGTGAGCACCATCGGCTTTTCGAGCATGACGTGCAGGCCGCGCTCAAGACAGGTGCGGGTCACTTCAAAGTGGGCTGCGTGCCAGACGGCGACGACGACGCCGTCGAGATTCTCGCGCTCGATCATCTCGACGTAGTCCTCGTAGGTCTTGGCCACGCCGTACTTGCCTGCCGCCTTCGCCAGAATCTCCGGACGCATGTCGGCGAGGGCGACGAGGTCAGCTTTCGGATTGGCGACCAGCGCCGGGATGTGGGCCTGCGTCGACCACCAGCCGGAGCCGATGACGCCGACGCGCGCTCTGTCAGGCATGGCGTGCCTCCTCTATCATGACACGAAAGGCCGCACGGCCTCCCGCATCTTGATGGTTTCCGTCATGACGTCGCACTTGTCCATGTCCCAGAATTCTTCGTGCTCGTACTCGAGGGTGGCGTAGCCCTCATACCCTGTGCTGTGCAGCTGGCGCATGAGGGCGGGAAAGTCGATTTCCCCTTCGTCCCAACGGGCCTGGATCTTCCCATTTGCACCCTGTCTGAGATGGACGTGCCCGGCATAGGCGACGAGTGGTTCGAGCTCGCTCAGCTTGTAGCCGATCGAAAGGCAGTGGGCGTGATCGATGCACAGCTTCAGGTCCGGGTTTTTCTCGACAAAACTGATAATCTCCTGCGGGCTCTCGAGCACCGACTCCCGGTGCGCTTCGTAGACCATGAGGATGCCGGCATCGCGGCCGAGCTCGGCCATGGTGTGCATCTGCTCGGCCGAGAGGGACTGCGAGGCCTCGCGACCGATGCCCTTCTGCTCGACGCCGGGCAGCACGGTGATCGACTTCAGGTCCGCGGCAGCGCAGAATTCGAGGAGTCTTCTGTAGGTCTCCAGTGTCTGGCGCCGCACGGCCTCATCGGCGGAGTTGATGGCTCGGTCCTCGAAACCCTCGCCGAAGAGAACGATGATGTTGGCGAGCTCGATGTCGAGATTCTTCACGCGGTCGGCTTGACCATTCGGATCCGCGGCGATGTCGTCCGGGTTCAAAAGACCTCCCGGCGCGGCGATGAGGTCCATGGCGTCGACTCCGATCGCTCTGTAAATCCCGGCGGACTCCTCGAACGAGGCGCCGACCCACGTCCACGCTGCTCCCGCTAGCTTGATGGCGCTTGTAGTCAATTGCCCGATCCGGCGATGACGGCTGTGCTCAGCATGCCGCCGTCTACATCGATGGCCTGCCCGGTCAGGAAGCCGGAGCTGTCGTCGATGAAGAACATGATGGCGTTCACCACATCGGCCTCGGTGCAGTTCCGTTTCAGCGGCACTGCGGCGGCAGTGGTCTCGTGGACCTCGTCCTCCGTCGCCTTCATCTGGCCCATCTTCCAGTCCATGCAGACCTGTCCCATGCCAGTGGTGGCCGTGGCAATCGGACAGACGCAGTTGACGGTGACCGCGTGCGCCGCGAGATCGCCCGCGATCGACTTCGTCAGCCCGAGAACGCCGAACTTGGCGGCGACGTAGGGCGTTATGATCGGCCAGCCCATCTTGGAGGCATCCGATCCGATGTTGACGATGCGCCCCCTCCCACTTTCACACAGCGCGGGAGCGGCCGCCTGACAGCACAGAAAGGTCCCCTTGAGATCGATGTCGATGGTTCGATCCCACTCCTCCTCCGTGCATTGAAGGAACGGCGTAAAGCAGATGATGCCGGCGCAGTTGACGAGGGTGTCGAGGCCGCCGAGTTCCCGGGTTGCCGTTTCCACCGCGGCCCTGACCGAGGAAGGCGAGGTAACGTCAAGCTCGAGGGCGAGGACGCGATCGCTGCTCAGTGCCCGCTCGGCCTTGCCGAGTTGCTCAACGTCGATGTCGCCGATCGCCACCCGTGCGCCTCGCTCCAGCAGGGCTCTCGCCGTGGCCAGGCCGAAGCCGTTCGCTCCACCGGTTATGAGGGCGCGCCGAGGGCACTGTGCGCTGTCGCTCATGGCTCGATCTCCGTCGCTTGCGACGGTCCGTTGACGTCGTCGCTTCCGCGCGGGACAATCTACCACATCTCAGATGCGCCAAGCAACCATCGATGAGGGGGACAGACAATGGATGAGGCCGACGCCGAAGCCGTCGAGTTGCCGATAGACGGCACCCTCGATCTGCACACCTTCAAACCGGCTGATATCGGGAACCTCGTTCCCGACTATCTCGAGGCGTGCCTCGAGCGGGGAATGAGCGACCTGGTGGTCGCCACCTAGTCCGCGTTCAAGAGAATGGCCGACGTGAGGAAGGCCTTGGCGGCACGGGGACCGGGCGCCGGTCGAGTCATGTCGGCGGAGATGACCCGGAGTCGCACGTAGCCACGGGTCCCGGCGGGAATTTCGAACTCGAGCCGGCACCGACCGGTGGGCCGTTGCCCGAAGCTTCGCAGAACCGAGGGCGGAGATCCCTTCGCAAGACATCCGATCACGTCCACCTCTCGAATCTCCTCGCGCGCTTCGAAACCGATCGAGAGCACCGCGTCGCCTGCAGCGCTGTTCCAGACATCGGCGATGTGACATTGTTCGGGGGCGGAGGAGGCTACTATCGAAAAATCGACGAGATCCAACCAGTGTCCCTGCGCGGCGCAGGTGCGACCGGCGCGCAGAGCGTCGAGAATGGCGGCTGGGCCGTCTTCCGGGCTGCGCACCCCGACGAGCGTGTGGTTGAAGACCCCGAGGGGATAGTCGTACTCTTTGTGCTGCTTGTGGACGTGAAAATCGGAGTTGGCGAGCAGCGAGAGCTGGCGCCCTTTGACGTAGACATGGTCGGCGAGACCGCCCACAGCGGCGCTCGGATAGCTTGCCGGATGGAAACCGGCGGCCACCGCCTGGGCTTGGTGCCCATGGACGACTTCGATGCCGGCGATGACGCCATTGGCGCCCGCCGTCAGGTAGCGATCGAGCGTGTCGGCAGACCAGTCGCCGGGAACGGGATGATTGAAGACGAGGATGGGCCGTTCGGTGGCGGGCAGACCGGACAGCCGAGCCATGGCCGCAGCTATTTCGGGGCGACTGCCGTCGAGGCGCCGGTCGTGTCCCCTGGCAAAAGCGTAGGCGTGCTCCGATTCACGCGGACCGGGCGGGAAGATGAGATTGGCGTGCCGGCCCTCCGGAGCGTTCCACTCGAGTCCAAAGAGTACGGGAATCTCGGTGAGCTCACGGGCCCTCTCGATCATTCCGTGCTGCTCGAAAAAAAACCGGTTTCTGGGCGTGGTTCGTCAAAGCGACGAAATCGAGCCGCTCGGAGACGAGCGAGAAGTGTTCGTCCAGGAGCTCGAAGCGCTCGCAGTGGTTGTGTAGATCGCCGCGGAGCCAGCGCAGCGGGGAAGCGCCGGTTGACCGATTTTGGGACTGTTCCGTCATACGGAGTGAACGTAAATGAATCTGACACTGAATAAAATCGAGGAGCGCGTTGTCGGCGCCCTCATCGAAAAAGGGCTTACGACGCCCGACTACTACCCTCTCACCCTCAACTCGCTGACGGCTGCATGCAATCAAAAGTCGAATCGCAACCCGGTCGTCGATTTCGACGAAAAGACCGTCCTGCGCTCTCTCGACGCGCTCAAAGAGTGGGGCCTCGCGCGCATGCAGAGCGGACCGGACATGAGGGTGCCGAAATACTACCATCTCTTCGAGCAAGTCAGCGGCTTTTCCGCGCCCGAGGTGGCCATCATCTGCGAGCTCATGTTGCGCGGTCCGCAAACCGTAGGAGAGCTCAGGGGCCGGGCGAGCCGCATGCACGAGTTCGCCGATCTCGCCCAGGTCGAGACGGTGCTTCTGGGATTGACGAACCGCGCCGATGGTCCCGCGGTGAAGAAGCTGCCGCGGCAGGCGGGTCACAAAGAGTCGCGCTACGCCCATCTGCTCGCGGGTGAGCCGGAGGTAGCGTCATCAGCTGACGACGCCGAGCCAGGTGTCGAGGCGGCCAGGATGGAGGTGGTTGCGGAGAACGAGCGCATGGACCGACTGGAAGAAACAGTTACCGAGCTACAGGGCGCGGTCGACGAGATCCGTCGGCAGCTGACGGAGTTCAAGAAGCAGTTCGAGTAGGAATGCCGATGGACGCGCGTGCACGAGGAGCCCAGTGGTTCCTTTCGTTCGCTCGCCGCTACCTCATTGTGCTCGGCGGTCTGGAGCCGCGATCCCTTGCCTGCTTCCGGATCGGCGCCGGCTGCGTCCTCCTCTACGACCTTTTTCAGTCCTGGTCGCTCATCCCCATCTGGACCGGCGTGCAAGGCTACGCCGACGGATTGCCGTTGCCGGATTGGGCGCGCCTCGCTTCTGATGAGCAGACGCTGCGGGTCATATTCGCCGGCTACGGCCTCGCCGTCTGCGGCTATCAGTACGTCTCGTGGCAGACCGTCGACTACCACGACCTCGTTCTCGTCAACCTGCTCCTGTGGGCCCAGGCACTTCCCCTCGGCGAGCGGCTCTCCGCAGATGCGTACCTGTCGGCAGGCCAGGCCTCAAAGCCGCCGTCTGCCCGAGCCACGCGGCTGACGACGGCCGCCGGCTGCGGCTTCGCGCTCACCCTCGCCTTCGTCTATCTCGACACGGCGCGGCGCAAGACGGGCCCGGCGTGGTGGTCGGACGGCACCGCGGTATGGCTCGCACTCACCGACTTCGCCTCCTCCTCACAGGTCGGCATGTGGGCGGCGGATACATTCGGGTTCCCTGTCTTTCGCATGGCGGCTCACGCCACGGTGGCAGTGGAGTGGATCGCACTCCTGCTCATCCTGAGTCCGTGGTCCAGCGTCGCCGCCCGCACGACGGGTTGTCTCCTGCTGATCGGTTTCCACTCATTCATGTGGTTGACCATGGACATCGGCGCCTTTCCGCCCGCGATGATATTCGCCGCGGCGGCGCTGCTGGCAGCGCCGTGTTGGCAGTGGTGCCGCCGGCTTTGCGATGACGACGCCCGCCATCGATCGATTCGGGGCGGCGGGACAGCAGCGGGACATTCGCAATCGAGTCGATGGAGCCGTCGGGCGCTGGCAGCTCTTTTGTTCGGGTGCATGGTCGTCAACATCGAGGGCAGCAGGCTGCGCCTGCTGCCCTCGGACGAGGCGTGGCCGTATCCCGGCGCCGACTCAGTGCTGCGGCTGAAATACTTCCTCGGCCTGGAGACGGAATGGTCCATGTACGCGCCGGAGCCCCCTGAATTCGGCGGCTGGTGGGTCGCCGTCGGCCGCACAGCCGACGGACGCGAACTGGACCCGATCACGGGCGGGGCGCCGACATTCGCACGACCGTGGCCCCGGACCGGTCCCTTCGCCGGACACCTGGGCCTGTTCTGGTCGCAGCACCCGGGTCCGGAGGACGAGAGCTGGGAAGCAAGCCAGCACCGGTACCTCCGATTCTTGCTGTGGCAAGATGAACGCTCGCCACATCAGCGGCGACTGACGGACCTGTGGCTCATCTACATGTACGAGCCGCTGCTACCGCCCGAGCGCGCCAGGTCGACCTATCCGCTGCTCGTGTTGAAATGGCCGCAGGAATCGATGAAACAGGCGTCAGGTTCCCTGCTGCGCCGCGAACCGGTTTACGAGATCGACCTCCAGCGACTTGGCGATCCCGACTGGGTGCCCGCGACAGCGGACCTGCGTTTTCGAGACTAGCTTTTTCGACTCGCGCCCTGTCCGTATCTTGTGGGCCGTTTCAACAAGGGGGGAATCGCGATAATGCCAGAAACACAGCCAGTCCTGATCGCCGGTGAATGGCGCGATTCGGACGCGGTCGGCCGTTTCGAGCCGATGAATCCGAAAGCGATGTCGCCGACCGGCGAGTCGTATCCGGTGAGTGGTGAGGCGGAGGTGGAAGAGGCGGTGGCGGAAGCCTCGCGGGTGTCCGAGGAGCTCGGTTCGCTCTATCCGGGCGCAATGGCCGATTTTCTCGATCGCTTCGCCGCCGGCATCGAGTCGAGCAGCGACGAGATCGTGGAGAAGGCCAGCGAGGAGTCCGGACTGCCGGCGGCGCCAAGGCTCAGCGACATCGAGCTGCCACGCACGACAGACCAGTTGCGCCAGGCGGCGGCCGCGGCCCGGGACCGATCGTGGAGCGAGCCTACCATCGACACGGCGACGGGAATCCGCTCGATGTTCCGGCCGCTAGACGGGGGTGTGGCCGTCTTCGGACCGAACAATTTTCCGCTCGCATTCAACAGTGTGGCCGGAGGAGACTTCGCCGCCGCCATCGCCGCCGGCAACCCCGTCATCGGCAAGGCAAACTCGTCACACCCGGGGACGACGCGGCTACTGGCTGAGGTGGCGCGCTCGGCCGTGGACGAGGCCGGGCTGCCGCCGTCGACAGTGCAGCTGATCTATCGCACTGACCACGAAGTGGGCAAGCGGCTCGTATCCCACCCTCTCATCGGCGCCACCGCGTACACCGGCTCTCGACAGGCCGGTCTCGTGCTCAAGGCGGCGGCCGATCAAGTCGGCAAGCCGATCTATCTGGAGCTCAGCAGCATCAACCCCGTGGTTCTGCTTCCGGGGGCGCTACGGGAGCGGGGCGCGGAGATCGCCGACGAATTCACCACCTCGTGTCTGATGGGGACGGGCCAGTTCTGCACGAATCCGGGTGTCCGTCGTGCTACTGGCCGGTGATGAGAGCAAGAGCTTCATCGACAGCGTGGCGGCGAAATTCAGCGAAGCGCCGGTGGGGACGCTGCTCAACGAGGGTGTGCAGGCCGGCCTCGCGGAGAGCGTGAAGGCCTTGCAGGAGGCCGGGGCCGAGCTCGTCACCGGCGGCACATCCGGCGGCGGAACCGGTTACAGCTACGGCAACACGGTCCTGAAGGTCAGCGGCAGTCAGTTCCTCGACAGCGCCGAGGAGCTACAGGCCGAGGCCTTCGGCAACGAGTCCATGTTCGTCGTGGCCGCCGACGTGGTCGAGGCCGCACTGGTCGCGCGCCGTTTCGAAGGCAATCTTACCGGGGCGGTATACAGCGAGTCGGGTGACGGCGACGAGGCGGCTTACGATGTCATAGCGCCGATCCTGCGCCGCCGCGTGGGCCGTCTGCTCAATGACAAGATGCCGACCGGGGTTGCCGTGTCAGCTGCCATGAACCACGGGGGACCGTATCCGGCAACGGGGCACGCCGGCTTCACGGCGGTGGGAATCCCCGGTTCGCTGCGGCGATTCACCGTGCTGCAGTGCTTCGACAACGTCAGAGAGCACAGGCTGCCGCCCGAGCTCAGAAACGGGAATCCCGGAGGGGTGTGGCGCCGGATCGACGGCACCTGGACGCAGCAGGACGCGCCGGCGGGATAAGGGCTGCCAGCGGCTGGCCGATGGTCAGCTCTGGGCCCTGGTCTGGAGTCGGTAGTTCTTGGGTGAAACGCCGACGCGTTTGCTGAAGACGCGACTGAAGTGCTGCACGGTCTGAAAGCCGGTGCGCTCTGAAATCGTTGAGATATCGAGCTCCGTCGTCTCCAGTAGCTTCTTGGCGAGATCGAGACGGCAGGTGTGAAGGAACTGACGAAAGGATTGCCCGGTCACTTCCTGAACCCGGCTGGAGACCTGTTCGAGGCTGACGCCCAGGCGCGTGGCCACATCCTTGCGCGACCCAATCTCGGTGGCGTGCTGCTGGATGTAGCCGACGACGGGATCGTCGATGAGATCGGCGTCGCGGATCTGTTTCAGGAGGATGTCCTCGACCATCGACAGGAGATCCTCGGGTTGGAAGGGCTTCTCGATGAAGTCCCGGGCCCCCATCTTCATGGCCTCCACCGCCGTCGGCACGTTGCCGTAGCCGGTCACCATGACGATGTCGGCGCGGCAGCCCTCCGCCTTGAGCTGCTTCAGGCATTCGATGCCGTCCATTCCGGGCAGCTTGAGGTCGAGGAGGACGATGCGATAATCCTCGGCGGCCACCTTGCGGATCGCCTCTTCGCCGTCGCTCGCGGTGTGCACTTCCAGGCCCTTCATGGCAAGAATTTTCGTGCACAGGAGGCGGATGGAAGGGTCGTCGTCAACGAGCAGAAGAGGTCCCTTTTCCACCGGTTGCGCCGGGGAGCCGACGCCCCGCATCAGCGGGTCGGCTTTCCTTCTCTATGGCGTTGGATTCAGTCACGGCAGGATGTGTGTGAGCAGAATGGGGGTAGATAAGAAAGCAGCGGTGAGGGGGCCAGTCAAATACCCCCGTCCATGACCCGCGCCGACTCGATCGCCCAGGCTGCGCCGGTGCTGCGCCGTCAGACGGGGATCGTCATTCCCGTTTTCCTCCCCGCGGGCCCGGACCGCAAAACCGGGGAATCTCTGTTGCAGGATACGGCGCTGGCCTGCGTCGATCAAGTGGAGGATCCCGCCAGCATCTGCCTCAGCGTAGACGGCGAGGGGAGCGGCGGCGACATCGCCGCCGAGCTGGGCGACAGGCTCGGTCTGCAGGTGAGCGTCGCCGCCGAGAATCGCGGCAAGCTGGCCGCCCTGAGACGCGGGGCCGACATCCTGCTGCAGCGCCCAGGACTGAGCTACCTGGCCGTCCTCGATTGCGACGGGGATCACTTTCCCAACGAGCTGCTCAATTTCGTACGGTGTTCGGAGCACGCACGGCGGGGCGCGGCAGAGACGGACATCCTCGTCCTCGGCCGCAGGATTTCCAAACACCGGCCGCTGGGGTTTTTGCGCGGTGAGCTGGAGGAGCTCGCCGATCGCATCCTGCTGGACGCCCTGGCATTTCGAGCCGCCCTCGACGGCAGGCCGCTGCGGCTCGAGGGCGCCACCAGCTTCGAGGAGTTTCCGGACTTCCACTCCGGCTACAAGCTCTTCTCCGCTGAAACGGCACATCGCGTGTTCATCGACGAGCCGCGGATGTGTGGCGCCGGGGAGGATGCCTACTATCGCCACGGCTGTGAAGCGGTGATGGTGGTGGAAGCGCTCGTCAGGGGTGGCTACCTCGCCGTCGTCAACCGCACGACGATGAACGAGCAGCCGGTCTCCACCTTCGGACAGCTCGACCGCGCTCGACTCGTGGCCGACAAGATCATCTGGCCGTGCAAGCGGCTCGGCGTGCCGGGGGCATTCGTAGATCAGTGGCTGCGCAATCACACGCCGCGGCTGTTGCTGACGACGATGGTGCCCCAGGGCAAAGAGGAGCTGCAGGAAATCCGGCGCCTCGTTCTGGAGGCGTTCGATATCGCCGCCGATGCAGAGGAGCCGGGGCGCCCGCCGTTCGTCTGAGCCAGGGCACAAACATGGTCATCATCGGTCTTTCAGATATCCACGGCGACATCACGCACTTCGGGCGGCGGGAGACGTCCCAACGGCTCCTGCAGGCCATCCGAGATGTGAACGAGAGCGTCCTCGCCGTGACTGGGAACTGCGATTACGACGATGTGGAGACTCACCTGCGCGATGAGGGGATCGATCTGCACCGCCGCTGCCGTCGCGCCGGCGACATCGCCTTCATGGGACTGAGCGGTTCCCTGCCCGCACCGGGGCGCATGCCGAACGTGAGCACGGAGGAGCAGCTGAAGCAGTCTCTTGGACAGGCGGCCGCCAACCTCGGCGAGGACGAGCCCGCCGTGCTTGTGGCCCACCAGCCGCCGGCGCGGACGGCAAACGACCGCATCAGCTCGGGCCAGCATGTGGGGAGCCTCTCCGTGCGCGACTTCATCGACGAGCGGCAGCCTCTTGTCTGTCTCACCGGACACATCCACGAAGGGGTCGGTGTCGATTCGGTCGGGGCGACGAAAGTGGTCAATCCCGGGCCGTTGAAACAGGGGGGGTACGCCTACGTCTCGATCGAGGCAGGCGCCGCGACCGTGGAGGTGCGCGGCCGCTGAAACTGGCGATCGTTCAATTACGAGCGATTGTTCAGAGGACGATCCATACACCGGCTAGACAGCAGGCGACGCCGGCCAGAATCGAGACTCTCACTTTCTCCCCGAGAAACAGGACTGCCAGTATGAGGCCGAATACCGGGTACGTGGCGTTCAGGGTCACCGCCTTCGCAGGTCCAAGTCCGTTCAGGGCGGACACGTAGAGATAGGAGCCGAGGCCCATGCCGATGAGGCCGCTGGCGGCCACGGTGAGCACTGCCCGCCTGTCGACGAAGCGGAGACCTGCCCTGCCCGTTGGGATTATGCGCGTGGCGAGGAGGAGGACGGCGACCATGGGCATGCGTATTGAGTTGGCCTGTAGGATGGTCATGTCGACGATGGCGAGCTTCAGCAGAATCGTGCCGAGGCCCCACATGATGGAGGCGCCGGCGGCGAAGAGGAGCCCGAGCTTCAGACTGCCAGTTGTGGCGCGCGCCTCATCGGCAAGCTGAGGAGGGTCTCTGACGAGAAAGACGATGCCGGCGACAACAAAGAGGGCCCCCACCAGAAGGGTGTAGTCGAATGGCTCGCCGAGCAGGATGCATTCGAACGCGATCGTGGCCAGCGGAAAGGTGCCGGTCAGCGGCATCGAACGGGAGAGGCCGATCTCCTTGAGGGCGACGATGCTGAAGGTGTCGCCGAGAGTGATGTTGGCGACGACGGAGGCGAACAAGAGCGCCCAGGTCAGCGCCGACAGACCGCCGAGGTCGGAGACGGGAGAGCCGAAGGGGAGGATAATCCAGTAGGCGATGCCGGCCACCGCGCAGCGAATGGTGTTGATGGCGGTAGGCGACATCTTCGCCGTCTGGGTGCGGATCATGAAGCTGCTCACCGCCCAAACCAGGGCGCTGCCGAGAGCGGCGAGCTCGAAGTAGATGTCCGACAGGTCCGGCAAGGGATACCGTATCCAGAACATGTAGGTGGAAGAAGCTAAGATATGACACAAGCACGATTTGGCCCTGCTGGTCAAATGCCCCAACCGGCCGACGGCGAGAATTAAAGATCACGAGTTTGCTGCCGATACCCGTTAAAGGGGGAACGCAACCCGCCCACAGGAACCCACCTGGCGGGTCTCAATAGCGTCTATCCCCCGTCCGAATGGCACCGAAGGTAGGAGGGGGGCCGTCGAAACTGTCCGGCCGAGCTGCCCGCCCCACCGCGCGCAGGGAAGCTCTCTGGTGGGTAACGTTGAGGAGGAGGATGGAGAAGTTAGCGCGACTCCACTTCGCGGCCTCTTCGACCGGTGCCGAACCCCCCAGGTGGATCACTTCGCCAACGCTGTTCGATCTCAGACTCTAGCTAACTACAGTCTGAACAATGGTTTCAGTCGGCCTTGCGACTTTGCGCGGCCGCGGCTCGGCGCTCCACTCTCTCTGTCCGAGCATCATAGCCGAACAGGTATTTGACTGACAGGGGCAGTCTTTGGGATTTTTTGCCCCATGAGCTTCGCTCGTTCGCTGCTTTTCATACTGCTTCTTGGATCGCGATTGTTCGGCCAGCCCCCTTCTGGCGTGCCGCCGGTGCGACTCAACCTGTCACCGGCCGACTTCGACAATGACGGCGTCGTGGGTATGAGCGACTATGCCCTCCTCCAGGCCGCCATGGGAACCGATCAATCGATCTACGACCTGAACCTGGACGGTGATGTCTCTCTGCTGGATCTGTTCATTCTCGCTGACGAGTTCACCGGGAAAGTCGATATGACCCTGGCGCCCCCAGCGCCACGGTTGGACATCGAGAGTCGCGAGCCGGAAAGCGTCGTCATACCGCAACCAACGTATCGGGTCACAACAAAGCGGCACCACACGACGGTGAGCATGCCGTCGTATACGATGATAGTGAAATGGGGTGAGCCCTTTGGCATCGTGTCGCTGCGACTCAAGGGCCAGCCGCTCGACTTCGTCCACCCCGAGTTGCCGCTGGCAGACTGGGAGTGGTTCTGGTTCGAGGACCCGAACGGCGGGGGGGAAGTGCACGAGAAACTGCTCCAGAAACAATGGGGCGAACCGACGGTCGACAAGCTGAAGGATCGAGTAAGGCTGACGTTCCGTTCGGCCAATGTGCGGCGGCATGGAATCGATCTGGAAGTGATCTATCAACTCCCGGCCGAAGGCACGGAATTCGCGGTCGAGTACGCCATTCACAACGGCACATCGCACGACCTCCAGGCTCCCTACGTCATGCTCGGGTTTCCCGGGTTTCCGAATCAACGGTGGGTCACCGAGGTCGGCTCGGCAGAGAGGGTCCGGCGACCGCGCTCGCCCCACGTGAATATGAAAGCCGAGGCCCTGGCAAGAGGAGTCGAGGAGTACGCCCTACTCCGGCACAACGCCGACCCACGGCGCTCGGTGGAGGGGATGAAAGGCTCGGTGTCGATGGACCTCGCCGATCGCACCTACAGCCTCGACACGTACTTCGTGTCGACGGCCGGCGTGTCGAATCTGTTCTCCGCTCACACGAACAAGCTCAGGTATCTGACGAGCCATCTGTACGCCACCATGCTTGACCTCCAAGCAGGGCGCAGCCGGTCCCTCACCGTCTACTACACGCTCAAGGAGACCGAGCGAGAATCTACCACCAAAACCACTGCCACCGGTCCCTGACGGCTGGCGAGAGATGGGATGAGGCATGAAGCGAGTAGCATTTGACGACATCTACAGCTGGTCCGCATTCGACGAGCGGCGCCAGATCGACTTCAATGGGCACTTGTGGGTGCGCGAGGAGGGTAACATCCTCATCGACCCGGTGGCGATGATTGAATCGGATCTGGCCCAGCTCGAGGCGCTGGGGGGCGCGCGGTGGATCGTGCTCACGAACCGCGACCACGAGGCGGCCTCCTTCCGCGATCGCACCGGGGCAGAGATCGCCGTCCACGAGCTCGATGCCGGGGAGCTCGAGGCGCGGGCACAGCGCACGATTGCCGACGGCGAGGAGATCGTCGCGGGACTGGAAGCGGTCCATCTGAGATTCTGCAAGAGTCCCGGAGAGATCGCGCTCTACTGGAAAGAGAAGAGACTGGTGCTCTCCGGTGACCTCATCGTTGGGGAGCCGATCGGAGAGCTGTCACTGCTCGCGGATGAGAAGCTGGCCGACCCGGCGGCGGCGGCTCTCGAACTGCGGCGGCTCCTGAGCCTCGACTTCGACGCCATGCTCGTGGGAGACGGCCATTCGATCGCCCACGACGCCCGCGAGCGGCTGCTCGAATGCCTCGAGCGACGCGGCGACATCTACATCAACAAGATCCACGCCGCCGACGTCGAGTGGGTGCTGCGCGAAGACAGGCCCGCCGGCTACAGGTGGGAGACGAAAGAGCTCGACGGCCTTATCGGAGCCCGGAATATCGGCTACCGGCTCATGCGGTTGCCGGCGGGCGCCTCGATATGCCCTTCGCACTTCCACCACCTCATCGAGGAGCTGTTCGTCGTTCTCGAAGGCTCCTGCACGTTGTTGACTCCGCGTGGCAAGCAGCTGGCGAGGGCCGGAGACTACATAGCCTTTCCTCCCGGTCCCGCCGGGACTCATAAATTCGCCACCGAAGGAGCCGAGCCGTGCGTCATGCTGGCTCTCAGTAACCAGTTGCCCGACGACGTGTGCGAATATCCCGACTCCGACAAGGTAAACATCATGATGCTGCCGGGAGCCCGGGTATTTCGCAAGGGGGATGCCGTGGGGTATTGGGAAAGTGAAACCCAAGCTTGAGGGAATGCTTGCCACGGCAACATCGCGGCAATATGATATGGCGCCGAATCAGGTGAGGAGGAGACGTCGATGATCGGAATCCAGGCGGGGATCGAGGACCAGGAAAAGCGCAACAAGCAGCTGTTGGCGCGGGCGCGTTACCTCGACGACGAGGTGAGCTCCGAGGTCCTGCCACTGCACGTCGAGATCGGCAGCAGGGACAGTCTCGACGACGACGAGGTCCACGCACTCGAGGGACTCGAAATCGAGGCGGCCCGCACCGCGATTCGCTCTGTCGCATCGCTGTCCAAGCTCAACGAGGTAGACCACCTCGGCGGTGGCCTGGAACTGATTCCGCCGCTGCTGCTGACTCTGGCTGTGACCGACTACGAGCGCATCGAGTATACGATCGAGCACGCCCACACGAGCGTCGGCTACTTCTCATGCCTGGCCGCTCTGGGCTTCATCGACGACGACGCGGTTGTCGAGGGCTTCCGACGGAGCCTCGACGTACCCGGCCACGTCTCCTGGTTGCCGGGCGGCACGCAGCTGAACGGTGGCAGGCTCGGCGTCATGATCCCGGTGGCCGTGGGTCAGGCTCTGGGAAAGAGAGCCCGCCTCGGCGAGGGCACCTGGATCGTCACTCACTGCGGCGACGCCGGCTGGATCTCCGGACAGGCACTGAACGGCTTCAACGGCGCCTCCGCGCTCGGGGCGCCCACCACGTTTGTCATGCACCGCAACGGCATTCAGCTGTCCGGCAGCACGAAGAGCATTCTAGACCGCGATCCGCGACCGGTCATCGAATCCCTCGGCATCGAGATCATCGAGATCCCCACGCTCCACGACGCGCGGGCGCTGTATCAGGCATACCGCGAGGGATACCGGCTGGCCCAGCAGGGACGGCCCAATCTCATCTATCCCGCCGGCTACATCTCGAAGAACGGCGAAGTCGCCGACCTGAACAGCTTCGCCGCCCGACACGGCATTCGAGAGCAGGTGCAGGCCTTCGCCGCATCGAAGGGGGTTGCCATGGACAAGTCGGTGTGGATTCCCGGCTCGCTCATGAGCTTCCGCGATCCCATCTCCATGGTCGAGTGTGTCTTTCTCGTCAACCAGCTGCCGGGAGGCGTGGGCCACCACGACGGTCACATGAAAGGCCGCGACGAAGCGGAGGTTCTCGCCAATCCGATGCTGCAGCTCGGAGGGTCGTCGAGGGAGGCGCTCGCCGCTCTCGAAAAGCGACCCAAGCGCAACGTCATCACCCGCGCCAGGCCGGCACCTGGCAGTTCGAACCTCGAGCTGTCCCGGGAGGTCCTGCGAGCGGTGAGCCTGCCAGGGGTGGGGGATAAGGTAAGCGCCAGGGGTGGCTCGGAAGCCGGCTACGCCGCGGTGGCCACATCCTTCCCCCATGACGTCTTCATCGTCAGTTGCGATCTCGATCCGTCCACGAAGCTTGGCAAGGCGAGGCAGTCCATCGCGACGGATCACCAGTTCGAGATGTCGATCGAGGAGCAGGCAGCGACGCTCGTCGCCGACGGTCTGGCCATGAGCTCGCGCCAGCCGCAGCTGAACGTCGTCTCCACCTTCGCCGCCTTCTTCGAGGGGATCGCCCGCGAGGGGTTCGACATGTGGCGCTACCAGCGCAACCTCAACGGGGTCAACGAGGGGCTCAACGTGACCTTCCACATCTCACACGTGGGCGCCTGCACCGGCAGGGATCACTTCTCGGGATGGGGACTGGACTGGATCAACATAGGCCTCACCTACCTGCCGTACTTGCACCGGTTCTACGGCCCGGCAGATGCCCGGTCCGCCTTTCTGGCAGTGCGGGATCTGGCGGCTCATTACGGCGGCCACATCATCGGCATTCCGAGGGACGATCTGCCCATCCTCGAAAAGCAAGACGGCAGCGGCGCGCTATGGGAGCCGGACTCCGACTGGGAATCGATCACCGAGTACCGGCGCCACCAGGGCGCCAGCCACGCCATCCTCGCCTTCGGAGCACCGGCCTTTGTGGCCGCCGAAGCGGCTGACGAGCTGGCCGGGCGCGGCATGCCGACGGACGTGTACATCGTCAACGGCCTGCCGCTGGCGCCGAACGAGTTGGAGGAGCTTCTGGCCGGTTACGGCGGCGTCGTCGTCACCATCGAGGACGGACTCATCGGCACCCCATCGACAGGTGTCCGCGGGTTTGCGGGTATGGTAGCCAGCACCGCCGCCAAAGCGGGACTACCTCTGGCGCACGTCGGCATAACCGATCCGCGAACGGCCCCGGCGGACGGCCACATGGAGACCTGGGCCCATTTCGGCATCACGAAAGAGGCGCTCGTAGAGGCGGTGGAGGAGTTATAACCGGGACCGCCGCGGTTGCAGTCTCACGAAAAGGACAGGTGAAAAGATGCGCGTCACTGCACTCCTTGTGGTCGGATCACTGATAAGCGGATGGGGATGTGGAGGAGCGGCAGAGGAGGCCGTCGTCAATACGGATGTGCTGATGGATCCGAATCACTCGGAGATGAAGAAGAAGGCTCCGGTATATTCAATCGGTCAATGCAACATTCTCCCCACTAATCTAATCATAGGAGATGTTGCACATGGCTCAAATGGGACGACCAGGATTGTCCGCGTCACAGAAGTTGGAGGTATGGCGTCGATGGAAGAGCGGCCAGTCGCATAGCGATATTGGTCGGGCGCTCGGGAAGCATCCGGCGTCGATTCATGGTGTCATCACCGCCAATGGGGGCATCGTACCAATGCCGCGTCGACGCTCTCGATGGGCTCTTGGCTGGGAAGAGCGTGAAGAGATCTCTCGAGGTATCGCTGCGGGAAAATCGATACGAATAATTGCGGCCGCTGTTGAACGTGCACCCTCGACGGTTAGCCGAGAGATTGCCCGCAATGGCGGGCGGCAAAGGTACCGAGCAAACGTCGCCGACCAAGCAGCCTGGACGCGCGCCAGCCGGCCGAAATGCTGCCGACTCGCATCCAATCTTCGTTTGCGGCGAGTCGTGGCGGACAAGCTACGCCTGAAGTGGTCACCTGAGCAGATATCGGGATGGCTGAAGCGGGAGTATGCGCTTTTAGGAAATATGCAGATATCCCACGAAACGATCTATCGAACTCTCTTCATCCAGGCACGCGGGGCACTCAACAAGGACCTCATTGCGCATCTGCGGACGCGAAGGATGATGCGGCGATCCAAGAAGGCAAGCACACGCGATCAGCCGAGAGGCCGGATCGTCGACGCCGTATCCATCAGCGAGCGGCCTGCCGAGATCGAGGACCGCGCCGTTCCCGGCCACTGGGAGGGAGACTTGATCTCGAGGTCGAACAACACGCACATCGCCACGTTGGTGGAGCGGCAGTCTCGGTTCACGATGCTCGTGAAGCTCAACGGCAAAGACACCGAGACCGTTGTCAGAGCGCTGATCAGCCAGGTGAAACGACTCCCCTCCGCGGTGCGGTTGTCCCTTACCTGGGATCGAGGAATGGAGCTAGCTCGGCACAAGGAGTTCTCGATCGCAACTGACGTCGAGGTGTATTTCTGTGATCCTCAGAGTCCCTGGCAACGAGGCACAAATGAGAACACGAATCGCCTTCTTCGACAGTACTTCCCGAGGAAGACCGATCTGTCGCCATTCTCCCAAGCCGACCTGAACAGAGTCGCTCTTCAACTGAACCAGCGCCCGCGGAAGACGTTGGGGTTCGTTTCACCCGCAGAACGATTCAATGAAGGTGTTGCGTTGACGAAGGTGTTGCGTTGACTGGTTGAACTCGCGCCAGCCAGCTTTCGCGCCAAATTTGAGACGAGCGCCGGCGATTTCGTGCTCGAGGTGGAACGGGCGCTGGCTCCAACCGGGGTAGACCGGCTTTACAATCTTGTCAGGATGGGGTTTTACAACGATCTGCGCTTTTTTCGCGTCGAGCCGGGGTTCGTCGTGCAGTGGGGCATGCACGGCGATCCAGAGGTGGCCAAACACTGGATGACCTCGACCATCAAAGACGATCCCGTGAAGGGAACCAATGCGCGAGGTACGATCACCTACGCCAAGACCAGCGCACCCGATTCCCGCACGACACAGCTGTTCATCAACCTGCGCGACAACGCGCGTCTCGACGCTGACGGCTTCGCCGCTTTCGGGAACGTAGTCGAAGGCATGGAAGTGGTGGACGCGATCAACGCGGAATACAAGGGCAAGCCGAACCAGCAACAGATCTATAAGAAGGGCAACAAATACCTCAACAAGCTCTTCCCGAACCTCGACTACATCAAACAAGTCACCATAGTCGATTGAGCCAGGTTCCGGCTCAATCGTACAGCAATGAAAGAGTAGGTCTCGGCGCCGCGGGTCTGGCGCTGTTGTCCTCCTTCCTGTGGGGCGGCACCCAGCCGTTCATCAAGCTGGGCCTCGACGGCCTGCCGCCGCTGGCCATGGCGGCGGCGCGCTTCTCCATCGGCTGGCTCATCATCGTGGCCGCCGTTCGCCTGCGCCGCGTCCCGCTGAAAATACTCCCCGGAGAGTGGAGGGGTCTGCTCTGTCTGAGCGGGATATTCTTTCTCCAGATAGCGCTGCTCAACGAAGGCACCGACCGCACGACGGCCGGCAGCTCGACCATCCTCATCGCCGCGCATCCGTTCTTCGTCGCGCTGCTCTGTCACTTCTTCGTGCCCGGGGACAGGTTGAGCCTGGCGAAAGTTGCTGGCATGGCACTGGCTTTCTCCGGCGTCCTACTCATGTTCGCCGAGTCCGTCGGCGGCAACCCCGGAGCGACTGCCCCGGCAGCAAGTGGAGTCACTGCTCCGCACGAGGCGACGCTCGCCGGAGACGTTCTCGTGCTGGGCAGCGCCATGCTTCTGGGCATGCGGCTCGTGGTGTTGAAGCGGCTTGTGAGAGGGCTCGACCCCTTCAAGCTCCTGTTCTGGCAGTCCCTGCTCGCGTTGCCGGTCTTCGCAATCTCGAGCGCGCTGTTTGAGAGGGACGCCGTGTTCGATCTGACTCCGATGGTGATCGGCGCCGTGCTCTACCAGGGCGTCGTGGTGGCCGGTTTCTGCTTCATCGTGTGGATCCACCTGCTGCGACGGCACAGCGCCAGCCGTCTCGGCGTGTTCAGTTTCTCCACGCCGATTCTCGGTGTCGTCCTCAGCGTGCTGCTGGTGGGCGAACCACTCACGGGGCAATTGCTGGCGAGTGTGGCGTTGGTGGGAGGGGGGATCGTTCTTGTCAATGGACGCTCCTGACGGAGCGTCTCGCACAATCGCTTTGCGATTCTGCTGGACGGCTGGGCCACCATCTCCTCGCGAGCCCGTGCTGGGCAGGTATCTGAAATCTCCTGAACGGACGATCCTAGCACAATCCGCTTCGCGGATTCTGCCGGGTGTGCCTCACAGATTGGATAGCTACTCGACCGTCACGCTCTTGGCGAGGTTTCTGGGTTTGTCGACGTCGTGGCCGCGGATGAGGGCGCAGTGGTAGGCGAGGAGCTGGAGAGGGATTGTCGTCAGCAGGGGTGAGAGGAGGGGGAGGGTTTCGGGGACGTAGAGAACTTCCTCGGCAAGGGTCTCGAGCCTGGAGTCGGTTTCGCTGGCGACGGCGATGATGCGGCCGCGGCGGCTCAGCACCTCCTCGATGTTGGCAACCACCTTCTCGTAGGTGTGGTCCTTCTGGGCGATGACGATGACGGGCATGCTCTCGTCGATGAGGGCGATGGGGCCGTGCTTCATCTCGGCCGCCGGCAGTCCCTCGGCGTGGATGTAGCTCAGCTCCTTGAGCTTGAGCGCGCCCTCGAGGGCGACCGGATAGTTGACGCCCCGGCCCAGGTAGAGACAGTTCTCGCGCTCCGAGAGCCGGTTCGCCAGGAGCTTGACCTGGTCGTCGAGCTCGAGTGCCCGGGCCACTTTTTCTGGGAGCTGGTTCAGCTCTTCCAGGATCTCAGCGGTCCGCGCCGGCGACAGGTGCCTCCGGCGTCCCATGTCGACGGCCATCATGGCCAGCACCGCGACCTGCGCGATAAAGGCCTTCGTGCTGGCAACACCGATCTCCGGGCCCACGTGCAGGTAGACGCCGGCATCCGTCTGACGCGCAATGCTCGATCCCACGGCGTTGACGATCCCGAGCGCCGTAGCTCCCTTGGTGCGTAGCTCTGTGAGGGCAGACAAGGTGTCCGCCGTCTCGCCAGACTGAGAGATGGCGATGCCGACAGTACCTTCCTCGATGACGGGATTGCGGTAGCGCAGCTCGCTGGCGTAATCCACTTCCGTTGAAACGCGCGCCAGCTCTTCGAAGAGGTACTCGCCGATGAGCGCGGCGTGCCAGGCGGTGCCGCAGGCGGTCAACAGGATTCGGCGGCACCGTGCCAGCTCCAGATCAACCGCCTCAAGCCCACCGAGAACGACGCGCCCCTCCCGCATGTCGAGGCGCCCTCGCATGCAGTTTCGCAGGCTCTCCGGTTGCTCGAAGATCTCCTTGAGCATGTAGTGGTCGTGAGTGCCCAGCTGAATCTGTTCGAGTGTGATTTCGAGTGTGTCGATTTCGGTTTCCACCGGTTCGGCCTCGATGGTGGAGACCTCCATGCCGTCGCCGGCGATGCACACCATCTCGTTGTCGTTGAGGTAGACGACCTGACTCGTGTGCTCGACGACGGCGTTGCCGTCGGAGGAGATGAGGTACTCGTTCTCGCCGACGCCGACGATGAGCGGGCTGCCCCGTCTGGCGGCGATGAGCATGTCGGGTTCGTCGGTGCACACGATCGCGATGCCGTACGTGCCGTTCACGTCGCGCAGCGCCTGGCGCACGCTTTCGACCAGGTTGCCCGACTGGGTGTAGAGATAGCCGATGAGCTGCACGAGTGACTCGGTGTCAGTTTCCGTCGAGAACGGCACGCCCTGATCCTCCAGGTACGACCGGATGGCGTCGTGGTTCTCGATGATGCCGTTGTGGACGAGGGCGATGCGGCCACCGGCGTCGACGTGAGGGTGGGCATTCGTCTCGCTCGGAACGCCGTGGGTTGCCCAGCGGGTGTGGGCGATGCCGATGGAGCCGTGCACGGGCTCGCTCCTGATGAGCTGTTCGAGGTTGTCGATGCGGCCCGCGACGCGCCGGAGCTGTAGCTCATCACCTTCCACCGTGCAGACGCCGGCCGAGTCGTAGCCGCGATACTCCAGTCGGTGAAGGCCGGTTAGAAGCACCTTGGAAAGCGATTTGGTGCCCACGTATCCGATTATGCCACACATGTTCGTCGTCCTCTCGAATTCAACGTTGAGCCGCCAGCGTCGCCGCCTCAACGACACGCTCGCGGATGAGATCGCAGCCCCCCTGCCAGAACCTCCGTTCGCCGATTTCGAAACCCAGTCGCGAAGTGAGCTCGGCCGGTGAGCGAGAGCCTCCCGCCGCGAGCAGCTCCAGGTAGCGCTCGACGAATCGTTCGCCCTCCTGGCGGTAGCGGGCATAGAGGGCCAAAACGAGGAGCTCGCCGAACGCATAGGCGTAGGCGTAGAACGGAGCGTCGACGATGTGGGGGATGTAAAGCCACCAGCAGGCGTGATCCTCTCCCAGACGGAGAGAATCGCCGAACATCTCCTGCATCGCGTGCTGCCACAGCTCGCTGAACTTCTCAGTAGGCAGCTCGCCGGATTCCCGACGGGTCCGGTGTGCCCGCTGCTCGAAGCGGTACATGGCAATCTGCCTGAAGACGGTGGCGAAGGTGTCCTCGATCTTGCTGCATAGCAGAGCGAGCTTCTCGCGGTCGGAATCAAGCTCGCCGAGAAGCCGGTCGAAGAGGAGCATCTCAGCGAAGGTGCTCGCCGTTTCTGCCAGCGGCAGTACCGGGTGGTAGTCGAGCAGGTGGTTGTCACTGGCCAGAAGGTCGTGAACGCCGTGTCCCAGCTCGTGGGCGAGGGTCATGACGTCTCTGGGCTGCCCGGTGTAGTTCATGAAAACGTACGGGTGATGGTCGGGCGTCACACCGGCGCAATACGCCCCGCCCCGCTTGCCGTCCGCCAGGGCAGCGTCGATCCATCGATTCTGAAAGAAGGACTCCGCCATATCGGCCAGCGACGGCGAAAAGGCGGCAAAGGAATCGACGACCAGCTCACGGGCCCGACCAAACTCGATGCGAGTCTGCCCGCCTGGCAGCGGCGCGTAGCGGTCGCAGTGAGTGAGTTCATCGATGTCGAGCAGTCGACGCTTGAGCCGATAGTAGTCGGCGACGATGTCGAAATTCTCGACGCACACGTCACAGACTGTATCCACCACCTCGGCGGCGAGCTCGTTGTCGAGATGACGACTCGCCTCGGGGGACTCATAGGAGCGCAGCCGGTCGAGGACGTCCTTTTCGTGGAGCAGGGTGTTGTAGATGAATGTGCAGGCGTGGGCGTTGTTCCGCAGGCTCCGAGTGATTGAGGCGGCGGCTTTCTCGCGTAGTTTCCGGTTCGACTCATACAACAGACTGAGGATTTCGCTCTGCGTCTTCTCCTCCACCACACCGTTGAGATCGATGTCGAATTTCGTGCGGCCGTTGATCTCGGTGGCGAGGCGGGCGAAGGCGCGACCCCGTGAATTGGACGTCTCGACGAGTATTCTCTCTTCGGGCTCGCTGAGGTTGTGGGCCGCCAGACAGCGCTGATGATCGAGGTAGTGTCGGTACGGCTCGAGCTCGGCCGCGACGGCGACCCGATCGTAGGCCGTCTGCGGGATCTCGCCGATCTCGATTTCGAAGAAAACGAGGTGGCTGGCGACAGAGCTACCGAACTCTCGGGTCTTCTGCAGCAGGGCGCCCTTCTTCGCATCTCGCGTATCCGTCGAGAACAAGAGACTGGCGAAGGCCTCCGTCTTGTAGCGAGCCCCGAGCAAGCCCTCGTACTCGAGCAGTGCCTCGTGCAGGTGAGCCGCGCCGAGGTCGTCGACGGCAATCGTTCCCCTGAAGCTCTCCTCGAAGCGGCGCGCTCTCCGAGTGCAGGCCTCGATGTCGGTGTCCAGCTGTGGGTCGTCGGCGCCGTCGTAGAGGTCCGAGAGGTCCCAGGTGGGAAGGGCAGTCGAAGGCTGTTCGTCGATCGTCTGAGTCGTCGCTGTCACAGATGAGTTTGATATGCTGATAAAACGGAAATGTAAGAGGAATGTAACCAGTATACGGTTGGCGCAGCAGGCTCGCAATTATGACGCAAGGCCTTAGCGCTGAGGCGCGACCGCGCGGACCCCGGATCTTGTTGCCGTTCGACCAGGGCACTATACTGAGAGGCGTCTCCCCCGACTTCTCCCATCCCAAGACCATCCTCCCCCCCGGAAGCGTCGCTTGCCACCATGCGCTTCGTTGCCGACGTCCATCTCCATTCGCACTACTCCAGAGCGACCAGCCGCGATCTCGACCCGGAGCGCGTTCACAAGTGGTCGGCTCTCAAGGGGGTCGACGTCGTAGGCACGGCGGATTTCACCCATCCTGAATGGCTCGCGGAAATAAAGGAGAAGCTGGAGCCGGTCGAAGAGGGGCTCTACCGACTCAGGCGCCCGTGGCGCGAACCGATCGAGGCGGAGCTGCCACGCAGCTGCGGCGGCGAAGTCCGCTTCATGCTCTCCGTCGAGATCAGTTCCATCTACAAGAAGAATGATCGCACCCGCAAGGTTCACAACGTCGTCATTCTCCCCGACTTCGACAGCGTCGACGATCTGAATCGGCGCCTCGGCGCTATCGGCAATCTCAAGTCGGACGGCAGGCCGATACTGGGACTGGACAGCCGCGACCTGCTCGAGATCTGCCTCGAAGTGTGTCCCGATGTCCTCTTCATTCCGGCTCACATCTGGACGCCTCACTTCGCCGCGCTCGGCGCCAGCTCCGGGTTCGACAGCCTGGAGGAGTGCTACGAGGACCTGCTGCCCCACATCCACGCCGTGGAGACGGGGTTGTCCTCGGACCCGCCGATGAACGGCAGGCTGTCCGCCCTCGATCGCTACAGTATCGTGTCGAACTCCGACGCGCACTCGCCGCGCAAGCTGGCGCGCGAAGCGACCTGCTTCGACACCGACCTGTCCTACCCGGCCATTCTCGACGCACTCAGAAGCGGAGATCCGAGCCGCTTTGCGGGCACCATCGAGTTCTACCCGGAGGAACGGCAAGTACCACTACGACGGGCACCGCAAATGCGGCGTGCGCTGGAAGCCAAGTCAAACCCTGGCGGCCGGTGGCCTGTGCCCCCAATGCGGTCGCAAAGTGACGGTGGGCGTGCTGCATCGGGTGGAGAAGCTGGCCGATCGCGCCGAAGAGGAGGCGATCAGGGGCCAGTTCGAGTACCTCGTACCGCTGGCGGAGGTAATCGGCTCGGCCGTCGACGTCGGACCGAACAGCAAGAAGGTGCAGGGGATCTATCACAGCCTCATCGAGCGGCTCGGCCCCGAGCTGGATATCCTGCGATTCGCGCCGACCGAACAGATCGCCGCCTGCGACGAGCCCCTCGTAGCCGAGGCGGTACGGCGAATGCGCGCCGGAACAATACACATCGAGCCGGGTTACGACGGTGAGTTCGGCGAAATCGAGGTCTTCACCGAAGAGGAGCGCAAACAGCTGCAAGGGCAGGCGAGGCTCTTCGACATGTCGGCGACCACAGGGGCGGCAGCTGTGTTGCAGGAGATGGCAGCGGATCCGGCGCGGAAGCGGCTGGTGGATGATCTCATCGACACGGCCGCGACGTTCGTGCAGGACTCCCTGCTTCCCGCCGCCGCCGGCGCATCGAGCCTGGACGGGGAGCAGCGACTCGCCGCCGAGGCGGAAGGCGGCCCCATCGTCGTGATCGCGGGCCCTGGTTTGGGCAAGACGCGCACCCTGACGCACCGGATCGTCCACCTGATTCGGCGAGGTACGGCTGCAGATCGCATCGCGGCAGTCACCTTCACGAACCGCGCGGCGGCGGAGATGAGGCAACGGTTGGTCGCCCAGCTGCCGGAGGAGCGGTGTGAGCAGCTCACCGTCGGCACGTTTCACAGGCTCGCTCTCGATCTGAACGCACGGTACGGCAACGCCGGCCGCAACACCGTGCTCGACCGATGGGAAGCCCGGGCAGTGCTCGCCGAAGTGATCGAAGAGGAAGGTCTACCGCTCAAAGCGGCCGCCGCTCTGGAGCAGATCTCTCTCCTGAAATCCAAGGCGGCAGATCCCGATGGCGGGGAGATGGCGAGGGCCTACCACGCCCGCGACTACGACGACATCCTGCTCGATCTGCTGTACCTGCTCGAAACGGATGCCGAGACGAGGCAGCGGGTTCGCGAACAGATAGAGTACTTGCTCGTGGACGAGTTCCAGGATGTGAACCCGGTGCAGTACCGCCTTGTCAGACTCATATCGGGACCCGGTACAGGCCTCTTCGTCATAGGGGACCCGAATCAGGCTATATACGGGTTTCGCGGCGCCGACCCGGAGTGTTTCAGGACCCTGTCCGACGACTTCGCGACTGTGCAGACCTTCACAATGAGGCGGAACTACCGCTCGCAGGCTCCTATCGTTCGAGCCGCCGCCGCACTCACCGACGGAGACACTGAGGCGAACTGCGCCGTATCCGCACCGCACGATGCGCTGGTCGCCCGACCGCTACCGTCGGCGAGTGATCGGATACGGCTAGTCACAACGCCGAGTGAAACGGCTGAAGGTATCGCGGTCGTGCGAGAGATCAGTCGACTCGTGGGCGGCGCCGATATGGTGCAAACCGACCGACACCAGGCCGATGGCGGCGGTGGAGACGGGGGATTTGGTTTTGGCGATATAGCAGTGCTCTTCCGCACAGGCCGTCAGGGATCCGTACTTGAAGGCTGTTTCCTGACGGAGGGGCTTCCGTACCGTTTCATCGGGCAGACGGGTTTTCTGGAAGAGCCAGCCGTGCGCCAGGTCGTCGCCTTTCTGCGACACGCCGTCGAGCCGTCATCACCACTGCGCTTCATGCAGCTGTTGCGACAACCCGGGTTTCATCCCGGGAAGAAGGTGATGGCGCGCATCGCAGCCGGGATCGGAGGAGATGTGTCACCTGAATCGCTGCGCCGCCGACTGCCGCCGGCGACGGCCGCGAAACTGGATGAAGTGTGGCGGCGGGCGGCTGAATACCGAGCGATCATCGATCGGAAGAGGCCCGTCGACATCCTGTTGATGTTGCAGTCGGAGCTCTCTACCGAAGCCGTCAACTTCGCTGAAGGCTATGAGCGACTGATCGCCATGGCGGAGGCGATGTCATCGGTGGCGGAGCTGCTGGACACGCTCGTCCTCGGAACCGATGCGGATGTGGAGGTGGAGCGCTGTGGCGGGGTCGCGGTAGAGGCGGTGACGTTGATGACGATGCACGCCGCCAAGGGGCTCGAGTTTCCCGTCGTCCTTATCTGCGGAGCCGAGGATGGCCTGCCGCCGCTGCGAGAGCCGGGACGATCGGTCGATGTGGATGAGGAGCGGCGCCTGCTCTACGTAGCCCTGACGCGGGCGCGAGAGCGCATTGTGCTTCTTCGGGCGCAGCGGCGAAGTCGCTATGGAAAGCAGCTGCAGCCCGAGCTATCCCCATTCGTCCTGCAGCTGCCCGTCGACCTCGTGGCAGAAGAGGTGGTGCAGCTGCCCCGCAGGGAGCGGGCCGATCAACTGAGCCTGTTTTGAGGCTCGGGATCGAGCAGGGTGGCGATATGGACGGCCTGGAAGAGGGTCGCCGGTTCCAGCTGTGTTCGCAGGGCGCGTCTTCTCGGCAGCAATGTGGTCTCACCGAGCATGGGAGGTGAGATGACCACGTCCACGACGCCGGAATTGATGCACGCGTTGCCTTTCGGGCACTTCGGCCACAGAGAGTGGATACCGCGCATGGCGATGGGGATGATGACGACGTCGTCGGGAAGATAGGCCAAGAGGGCGTGCTGCATGGGCAGGACCTGAAGATCGAAAGCGGAGGTAGTGCCGGCGCCGTAGGCCACCCCGGGCCGGTCGTCGAGGACCTTGGCGAACTCGGCGGCGGGACGAGCGCTGTCGTCTCCCCGGTCGATGATGACGTAACCATCGACATCCTTCACCAGCTGATCGGCGGTTTTCGAATTCACCCCGAGCAGGGAGATGCGACGCGAGCCGATGGGAATGCTGCACGGGTCCATCAGACCGGAACGGGCGAGCATGCAGCAGGCCACCGGCTCTCGCCATCCCATGGCCTCGAGGAGCTCGGGGGCAACCAGCACATGCTGCATCACCGGATGATCCATGAGACTCTGATGGGTTGGAAAGAAGACGATTCGGCGCGCGGTATTGGACAGATCCATGTCGGCGGCGACTGCTGCGAATTCGGTGTCGATGATGATCCGCACGTCGATGTCGAACAGGTCGAGAGTGCGGCGGGACCAATCGACGGCGTTCTTCCAGGCCGCTGAGCGCCGCTTGCGACCGTCGGGTTCAGCGCGTTTCAGAGCCACTGTTCGACGCGCCCTCTCACGAAAGATACGCACCCAGGAAGCGAGACGGCCCGCTCGCTGCCAGCGCGATATCTCGCCCCGGCGCCCGACGTGGGCGAACTCGAGAAAACGTCCAGCTGCATCACCTTCCAGGATTGGCAGGCCGGCGATCGGCGGCACCGCGTCGACGTCGATTCCGCGAGCGCGCCGCCGCAGCTTGTTGGCCCCATCGATCAAGCCCCGAATCAGGTCGACGAGGTCCCGCGTCAAATAGCTGTACTCCTGACCATACCAGTAATCCTTCGGTCGAATCTGAGCCGGGTCCTCGAGGTGCGCCTGCAGGAACTTGAGCATCATCGCCTGCGCCAGGCGCAGGAAGTTTTCGAGCTTGCGCAGCCACCGACGGGCCACCATTCCCTGCAGCCGAGCGAGCAACAGCTCGATATCACTCACCGCCCGCCACACCGAGACGCCGAACCAGACGAAGTTGCTGAAGGTGTTGTAGCGAATGGCCAGGTGCTCACCGGCGGCGAGCACATCGACGACATTCACGGCGACGCCGAGGAGAATCTCTCTCAAGGTATCTTCCCGCGGCCCGCCACCGACGTCGTAGGTGTACCGGTGTGTCCACCGCGGGTCGGCGGTGTCGGGTTCTGTCTGGAGCTTCTCGGCCACCGACTGGGCATGTGACAGCGGCGCCCGGGCGACGCGAAACTCGACGAGGGCGGCCTCTGCTTCATCGAGGGGGATGGGATTTTCGCGGCCGAGTGCCTCGAGGTAGACACTCTGATAGAGCTGCAGGAAATCGGCTTCGTCGCCGAGCTGACGCGAGAGAAACTGACGCTGCACCTGCAGGAAGATTCGATTCGCCGTGTGGTAGGCTGGTAGAACCCGGCCGTACCTCTCGAATGCCTCCAGGAGTCGGCGATCGCGGCGCGGGGGTGTGCCGGCGTAGATGGTCTGGATGAGCTCGGCCCGGGCCTCGAGATCGGCGAGGTCGACAGGCTCTCCCGGCCGGGCGCTGCGCGGCCATCTGAGCGCATCCGGGTCGCGACCATCGAAGTGCCCGTCGAGGCGGGCGACTTCGAGCAGTTCCTGCGCCGCCTCGTCATATCGGTCGAGAATCTCGTCCAGATTCTCGAGCACCTGAGCCAGGATCTGTTTCACCAAGTGGTGTTAGAGCCTTTCTTGAATCGCCGAGGGCTGGGTGGTAAATTGTAACTAATTATAGCAGATACGGTAGAACGGTAGGGCTCGACGCAAGCGAATTCGGGCGCCACAACTCACAGGCAGGGAATAAGATCGAGGTGCAGTTCTCCGTGAACAAGTGCGTTGCTCTGACGGCACTCTGTGTCGCCCTCCTCGTCTGGCCCCGTCCCTGTCCGGTCTCTGCACAGGACGCATCGCTGCGCGGCACGGTCTCGCTTCCCGCACCAAAAGTGAAGAAGCGGACGTTTCGCGGCAGCGAGTACCGCAACCGTCTGTCAACCGCCGGCCGCACACAGAAAAAGAAGTCGAAGAAGAAATCTCCACTCGAAAGCATCATTGTGAGCGCTCACCCGCTCTCTTTCGAGCCGCAGCTGAAGCCGCTGGCCGAGAATCCGCGAATGGATCAGATGGAGGTGACCTTCCAGCCCCGAGTGCTACCGGTCACCGTGGGCTCCGAGGTCGATTTCGTCAATCACGACAAGGTATATCACAACGTCTTCAGCCTGACGCCCGGCGCCGATTTTGACATTGGCAGGGTGCCCACAGGCAAGGTCGTCACACACACTATCGAAAAGCCGGGTGAGATCGAACTCTTCTGCGACATCCACCCTCAGATGAATTCCACGATACTGAGCCTGGATACCCCGTACTTCGCCCGTGTGAATTCGACGGGCGCCTTTTCGCTAGCCGGGCTACCGTCCGGTACCTACGACGTGCGCATTTTCCATCCGGACTTCGAGGGAATCGTCGAGCAGCTCCAACTGGGCGCAGGCGAGGCAGTGACGAGGAATTTCGTCGTCACTGAGTGACGCACTCCGATGAAGCTCACCATCCGCAAGAAGCTGTTCATTCTGCTGGCCGGACTCACCGCTGTTGTGCTCACGGGCGTTCTGAGCTCGGTGAGCAGCGATCTGGAAGTAGCCATCAAAGAGAAGGTGAGCCACGATTTCAAGCAATCGGAACGGACCTTCAAGCGGGAGCAGGAGCTGCGCTACATCTACTTGTTCGATGCGGCGACGCTGTTCGGCGAAAACACGTCGTTCAAGGCGAACGTGAAGCTGAACAACCCACCCTCGGTGTACATCTTTTTGGAGGACCTGTCGCGCTTCGTGCTCGCCGATCTCTTCATCGTCACGGACGCGAACGGCACGCTGCTCGCCTGGCTCGGCGAACCCGACCGACACGGAGAAGACCTGACGGAGAGAAAAAGCATCGCCAGGGCGCTCGAAGGGTCGGTGCGGGACCCCAGCGAGCTACCGGAGCTGTGGCAGGTGGATGGGAGCCTGTTCCAAATCGCGACCGTGCCTATCTGGCTCAACGACGACACGATTATCGGCACTGTTACACTCGGGGCCCAGATCACGCGAGTCGAGGCCCTTGATCTGAAGGGCGATTCGGAGACTGACATCACCTTCCTGAACGGCGGAAATCTCATCGCCTCTACGGTGGAGTCGCTCACAGACGCGGATCTGGATTCCCTGCGACAGAACACGATGTACGAAGTGGAGGAGGTGATGGGGTCATTGGCAGCCAGCGACGTCTTCGAGGGCACATTTGTCGACAACGAGGTCTTCGCCTTCATCTCTCCGCTCGGCGTGGGGGAGCCCGCCTACTACGTCGCCACCGCCCGCAAGAGTTTCGAGCTGAAGATCCTCCGCGAAATTCAGGGCAAGATCTACCTCACCGCCGGATTGAGCCTCGGCGTCACGGTTTTTCTGGCGCTCGTGCTCGGGCGTACGCTCACCAGGCCGGTTCTGCGACTCGTGGCAGGAATGAACCAGGTGAAGGAGGGAGATCTCAGCGTGTCGCTGAAATCGTCGACGCGAGACGAGATCGGCCTGCTCACCGACACCTTCAACGACATGATCGTCAACCTGCGTGAGCGCCTCAAGCTGATGAAATACGTGGGCTCTCACACGATGGAGATGATTCAACAGGCCTCGGACGCCGAGGTGCCACTTGGGGGCGCGCGCCGGCAGCTGACGGTCATGTTCACGGACATCCGCGGTTTCACCGCCTTCGGCGAACATCGAGCGCCCGAAGAAGTGATTTCGATGCTGAACCGGTATCTCGGCTTTCAGGCCGAGATCGTGCCAACCTACAACGGGTCGATCGACAAATTTGTCGGTGACGAAATGATGGCGCTGTTTATCGGTGACGACTGCCTCAACCGGGCGATCTCCTGTGCGATCGAGATCGAACGACGCGTCGAAGAGGAGCACAAGACAGATCCGGTCCCAATCTGGATTGGGATAGGCATCAATCACGGATCGGTCATTCTCGGCAACATGGGGGGCGCAGAACAGACTCGACTACACCGCCATCGGAGCGGCCGTGAACCTCGGGGCCCGCCTGTGTGCGGTTGCGCAGCCCGGACAGATCCTTATCAGGCGCGAACTGATCGACCGCATGGACTCACCAGCACCGATAAAGGGCACGGAGATGATGTCCTTCAAGGGGTTTTCCGACGAGATGGAGATAGCCGATATCTCCGTGTCGGGCGACGGGGCGTCGGGTGACGTCGAGGCGCCGGCGGAGGCAGCGGCGCCAGCCGAAGTGAAAGGAGACGGAGGGACGTGAGAGCCAAGATTGGTATCCTCGCCTTCGCTCTGGCGTGCCTGCCGCTGAGCAGGGGCACCGCCCAGATCGACCTGTCGGGCAGCGTCGACATCGCCTACAAACACGACGTCGGCAAAAACTCGGACGAGCGCAGCTCGCGTTTGAATTCGAGCATCAAGGGCCAGAGCTCCTTCAGCCTCGTCAGGACCCGTCTTTTCGCAGATGCCGCCGTCACCGATCAGGTCGACGTCTTTACGACCATCCTGTTCGACGAGGGACTGGGCCATTTCGAGATGGAGGGAGCCTACGTCATCTTCAACGGCGTACGCGGGAAGGACTCAGTGAACCTGCTCGCCGGCAAGATGGCCTCGGTGTTCGGCACCTACGCCTCGCGTTCCTTCGCCACCGTGAACCCCCTCATCGGGCTGCCTCTCATCTACCACTACTTCTCGGCCGTCCGCGGCAACAGCGTGCCCCGTGACGCGGCAGATCAGTTGGCTCGTCGGGGTGACCCCGGCGGACCCACCTACCAGAGTCGAGGACTGCCGACGATATACGACGCCTGCTGGAACACCGGTCTGCAGGTCTTCGGTGCCACCGAGAGCTTCAACTACGCGGTGGCGTTGACGAAGGGCGCCCTGTCGAATCCAGCAGCCACCAGCAACGACGGCGCCCAGCTCGTGGCCCGAGTGGGAATTCAGCCGACCATGGGCTGGAAGCTCGGTGTGTCAGGGGCCTACGGACCCTATCTCGAGGAGGGCGCCGCCAGCGATTCGGATTTTCCCGACGGCAAGTCTGTGGAGGACTTCAACCAGCTCATCGTCGGCATCGACGCCGCGTACAGCGTCTGGCGTTGCGAGTTTTTTCTCGAAGCTGTGAGAAACCAGTGGGACGTAGCTAACGTGAAAGACTCCCTCGGCCTCACCGGCGGCTACGTCGAGGGCACCGTCGCCCTCAAACCAAGGCTGCGCTACTCACTGCGACTGGGCCAGCTGAGGTATGATGAAATCGACGACGGCAATGGCGGCAAGGTTGCCTGGGATTACAATGTTCGACGGGTGGAGACGGGACTGGAGTACTACATCGAGCGCAATGTTCGCGCCAAGGCGATCGTGCAGCTGAACTCCTGGGATGAGGCGGCGCCGGACGACGGCGACAACATGATCGGATTACAGCTGGCAACCGCATTCTGACCCAGAGGGCGCGCGGCGCATTTCCCGAAACATAGAGTCTATGTTCAAGCGGCTAGCGTTCTATGCCCTGCCGCTCGCGATGACGGCGAGTGGCTGTCAGCCCGGACTGACGACTGGCAAGATCTATCTTCAGGAGGAGGAGTACGGGAAGGCGCGCGCGGCTCTCGAAGAAGCGCTCGTCACCAGGCCGGATGACGCCGAGCTGCTCTTCCTTCTGGGCAGGGCCCACGCCGGTGAGGGGAACTTCGCGGCTATGTCGGCCTCATTCGACCACTGTTTCGAGCTCGGTGAGACATACGCCGATCGAATCGCCTCGGTGCGGCAACAGTACTTCACCGACGAATACAACCGCGGCGTCGAACTCGCCGGCACAGAGCTGAGTGAATACGGCGCCGCCGTCGGAGCCTTTCTCAATTCGACGATTGCCGATCCGACTGCGCCGCAGGGGTGGCGCAATCTCGGCTACGTCTATTTTCAGCTCGACAGCCTGGATGCAGCGGCAGAGGCCTACCGCCGCGCCGCCAGGGTGGACTCCACCGATGAAACCACCTGGCTCAATCTGGGCGCGGTCGAGATGGCGGCGGGAAACGCCGACGACGCTGTGGCGGCGCTGTCGAGGCTGCTGGAGCTGAATCCCGATCACGCGGAGGGGCTGCAGAGCTACGCCGTTGCGCACGAGAGTATGGGGCGTTCGGGAGAAGCAATCGAGGCCTACCGGCGTCTGATCGAGGTCGCTCCCGAAAACGCCTTGGCGCTCGAACCCGATGACGACGACGCTCTCTTCAATCTGGCAGTGACGTACTTGGCGGCCGGCAAAGTGGACGAGGCGCTGCCTAGGCTGGAGCTGCTGAGCGAGCGCTCGCCGGACAATCCCACGGTCTGGCGCGAGCTCGGGCGCGTTTATGCGATTAAAGGACGGGCCGCGGAGAGTGAGCGGGGCGTACGGGCGGCAGGCTGCGCTCGAAAGCGGGCAGTAAGCTGTCGGCTAGAACTCGAACTCAAAGCCCCCGACGGGGAGGAAGCTCCACTGGTCGATGCGGTCCACTCTGCCTTCGTCCTCATCCCAGAAGAAGGTGAAGAGGTTGGCGCGATTGTAACTGTTCAGAACGGTGAAAAAGGATACGAGATTGAAGCGGTCGTAGTGCTTGCGATAGTCGAAGCGCAGGTCGAGTCGGTGGTAGGATGGCAGCCGCTCGGCGTTGATGCGATCGCGATCGATGATGCCGGTGCCGAGTTCGTCAGAGGCCTGCTCGTCGAAGGGCGTGTGCGGCCTGCCGCCGGCGTAACGCCAGCGCACACTGTACTCGAAGCGGTCGGAAGGTCGATACCCGAAGATGAGTGAAAATAGGTGGCGATTGTCGAAGGTGCGGTTCCTCTCGACGCCATTCCGGTCGGTGTACTTCGAGATCGAATACGAATAGCTGACGCTACCGTACACATCCCGAGCCAGTTTCTTCTGCACCAGGGCCTCGAGCCCTTTCGATTCCGCCTCGCCGCCACCTGTGAGTCTGCCCGGCGTGGGGCTGCCGAAATCGGCGAAGGCGTCGATGACGGGGGCTGTGGGATCATCCGGGTCGTAGGGCAGTTCGGAGTAGCGTTTGAGATAGGCCTCCAGGGTGAAGAGGGTCTCGGGCGTGAGCCGGCGACGCAGGCCGAGGACGAAGTGATCCGCCCGCGGATTCTCGAGCTCTCTGTTGTCCTGATGTTGGACGAGAAAGAGGGGTGGCAAGTTCTGGTAATAGATACCGGCGGCGGCGTTGATGCTGGTGCGTTCGTCCAGTGTGTAGGTAAGAGCGAGCCTCGGTGCGAGATCGAACTCCTCGTTCAGGTCGAAGTAGTCGAAGCGAACGCCGATGGTTGTCGAAAGACGCCGCCTGAGCGCCTGCTCCCAATTCACGAAGAGTCCGATCTTGGCGGCGGTGATATCCTCACCGATACGTAGCTCAGGGATGAACGCGCCGACGCGATTGGTATCGTCGTCGGAGAAGATGGAGTAGTCGGAGAATACCCTGCGGGCCACCACTCCGGCCGACAGCGCCGTGCCGGCAGCCGGCGAGTACTCGAACGAGCTGCGCAGGACGAGCGCCCGTTCGCGCGAGTCATTCTCATACACCCGCTCTCTCGTGACGCCATCCTGAACGTCGGTGCTGAAATCGGCCAGGGTGAACGCCAGCGATGTGTTGGCATAGCCGTTCGCGCCCCACAGCCAACGCCAATTGCCCCCCAGTACATGCTGGTCGGTATTGACGACGACGAAGTCGTTCTCGTCGCCGTCGTCCGGCTCGATGTCGATGTGGTCGAAACCACTGATGCTCAGCAGGGACAGCTTGTGAGCCGGGGAGATGTCGTAGACGAGCTTCCCCTGGATGTCGCTGTACTCGGGCACGGCGCCGGTGCCGATGGCGCCGACGATGAGATCGAGGTAACTGCGCCGCGTGGAGAAGACCCAGGAGCCGCGCCCCCGCTGGATCGGACTCTCGAAGATGAATCCCGCCCCGGCCATGCTCATGTTGGCCTCGCCGTCGAACTCGTCGCGGTTTCCCTCGCGCATGTCGACGATCATGACAGAAGAGAGACGGTCGCCATGGGCAGCTGAAAATCCGCCCGCGTAAAAGATGACATCGTCGATCAGATCGATGTTGAGCAGCCCGATCGGCCCGCCGGAGGCGCCCTGGGTCGGGAAGTGGTTGATGTTCGGGATCTCGATATTGTCGACGATGGTCAGATTCTCCGCCGGGCTGCCGCCGCGGACGATGAGATCGTTGCGCTGATCGGTGTTTATGTTGACGCTCGGCATCGCCTGCAGAAGCCTGCTGATATCGCCGGCCGATCCCGGAGAGCGGCGAATCTCCTCGTAGTTGAAATTGACAGCG
>CBDBIJ010000030.1:0-4032 GCA_965205655.1 Candidatus Latescibacterota bacterium | reverse complement strand
GGAGAGTCGACACCAAGACCTCACTCGTCGCCATCAGTCGCGACGAGCAGATTCCGCTGTTGCTCGTTCTTCCGGAGTATCTCTTGGAGTCGCATCGAGAGATGTGCATGCGCATGAACAACGTCTACTACTGCGGCTGGGAGACGGCGCGCTCGCGGTTGGACACTTCTCTGCAGTCGCTCATCGACAAGGCCTTTGACGAGCACGGAATCGGCGAAATCTTCCAGGCGGAGGCGGAGCCGCCGTCCCACGAGGAGATGCAACAGCGCGTCGAACGGCGCCTGACCAACATCAAGACCCTGCCGACGCTGCCGGCGGTCGCGGTCCGCATCATGGCCATTGTGGAGGATCCACGGCCCACCGCCGGAGACCTGGAGGAGGTGTTGACGAGCGACCCGGCGATCGTCAACAAGCTTCTTCAGGTCGTGAACTCGCCGATCTTCGCCGGCAGCGGACACAAAGGCGGATGGACTCTCAGGGAAGCCATCGTTCGTCTGGGACGGCGCAAGGTGGGCGCCATCGCCCAGCAGATCAAAATGATGAACGCCCTCGTCAAACCGGAGGAGAGCCTCTTCGACCTGCAGCGATTCTGGGAGCACTCTGTCGGCTGCGCCCTCGTCGCCGACAGGCTCTACCGTGAAAAGATGATCCAGCTGGACGAGGAGCTCGAATTCAACAGCTACTGGATCGGTGCCCTGTTGCATGATTGCGGCAAACTCGTGCTCGGTTTCTTCTTTTGGGATCACTTCGAAGAAATCCTCAAGCAGATGGCGAGCGACGAGTGCACCTTCCGCGAGGCCGAGCGGGAACTATGTGACGACGCCAACCACGAGTTCCTCGGCCAGATTCTTCTGCTGAAATCGAGCGTTGGCGAACGACTCGTTCAGGCGGTGGCTACGCACCACGCCACGACGGAAACGCCCGGCCCACTCGGCTGCCTCATTCATCTGGCCAGCAACCTGTGCAAAGACCTAGGTAAGGGGTACCTGGCGGAAGAGCAGACCGTTTACAGCGCCGAGGTGCTGCGAGCGGTCGGGATGGAAAAGGATGACGTCCGTATGCTGCGCCAGTCACTCGGTGATGAGATGGTTGATACGATCGACGAACTCGTCGATCGCTGCACTCGTGCTGCCTGACATCGGCGCGAATCTGATCAACCCTTGAGAATATCGGCGTAGCGTCCGAGCTCCATGTTCGCCCCGGTGAGAACGCCCACGACCTTCTGCCCCGCCAGCTGTTCCCCCATCTTGAGAGCCCCCGCGAGGGCGGCGGCCCCGGCGCCTTCAGCCATCTGCCGCGCCTGTTGTGCCAACAACCGGATCGCCGTATCGATCTCGGCCTCGCTCACGAGCAGGAAGTCGTCCAGCAGCTCCCACATGATCCGCTGCGTCATTTCGAACGGCACCCGCGTTGCCAGGCCTTCGTGGACGGTACCCATTTCCGCCTCGACATCGAGCCGTCGCTCCTTCCATGACAACCATACGGCGGGAGCGGCCTCCGACTGAACGCCGATAACGCGGATCGGTTCGCTCCTCGGTTGACTGCCTTCCCCCTTCACCGCCAGCGACGTGCCGCAAGTACAGCTGCCGGCTCCCACCGGCGCGACGATGACGTCGACATCGGGCAGTGATTCGAGCACTTCCAGGCCGATTGTACCCACACCCGCTATCAGGTGGCCCTCGTTGGATGAGTGGATGTAGCGCAGCCCTTCGGTCGCCGCCACCCGCTCGACCTCCTCCCGCGCCTCGTCGAAGTCCCGGCCGTAAAGCCGCACCTCGGCACCGAGGCTCCGCATGGCCTCGAGCTTGTCCTCGTTCACATTTTCGGCGGGTGCGTAGATGACGACGCGCACCCCGAACAGCCTGCCGGCATAGGCGATCGACTGGCCGTGATTGCCGGTGCTGGCGCTGATGACCCCGGCGCGCTTCTCGTCCTCCGACAACCTGCCGACGAGGTTGACGCCGCCGCGAACCTTGAAGGCCCCCACCGGCTGCGCGCTTTCGCATTTGATGTAGTACTCGCAGCCGAGTAGGCGCGACAGATTCTCGCTCCTGATCAGCGGTGTTGGCGGCAGGTGTGGTGCTATGAAATCGCGCGCCGACAGCACATCGTCGCGGGTTGGGAGCTCCATCTGACTCACCCTCCCTTTCTGAGACGCTCGAGCGCCAGGTCGAGCACGGCTCTGTTGTCATAGTCTGACACCAGTTCCTCGAGCTCATCATTCGCCCGCGACCGCAAGTCCTCCAGCGTCTTCAAAAGCCTGGGCAGGGCCCGCACCACATTGTCGACGATGGCGATGCTGGCGCGCTCCGAGGTCCGCGACATCGGGTTGAGATCTACGGTCACCACCTGCTTCCCCATCTTCCTGAGCGCTTCACATCGATCTCCGTCCTCGAGAGGTACGAACACGACATCCGCCGCCGCGATGCCGTCGGGATTGACGAACTTTCGATTCGAGTCTATGAATTCGAGCTTCGCCTCCCGCGTCGGCAGCAGCACCGACCGCGCTCCGTGCTTCCGCAGATGACGCTCGATCGCCAGCTCCCGGTCCGTGGAGGTGTGGAAGATGTTCACTTCGAGCGGCGCTCCGATCGTTTCGCCCAGCGCCACGATCTCGGCGGGCACGAGGGCGGCGGCATTTCCGTTGACCGAGATCGTCGGCCGGTCCGCTATGAGCAGCATGGCCGCGGCCGCCGTGATTGCAGTCAGGGCGAAGGGTTGGGTCTCTTCGCCGATCAAGTAGTCGAAGGCCTCGCCGCGGCCGTGGGCGATCAGGCCGTGGGCCGAGGTGATACCCTGGTCAACCCCGGCGACGATGTCATCTCTCGTCTTCAGTGAGACCCGGCGCGGGTGGCTCTCCGGCACGTCGGTCACAACAGTCTCGCCTTTTTCTGGGAGAGGGCGGAGGACGATGCCCCCGCGAACGACAGGGTGCTGAATACGGCGTTTCCGAGCATGATCATCGAGGCGGATCCACCGGCGGCCTCGATCTCGTCGATGGTGCGTATCACCGAATCGTCGCGCAGCAATTCGCTGTCGACGGCGAATGTCTTGCACACCTCTATGCAGGCATCGAAGTCGACTCGATCGCGCTCGCTGAACACTCCCAGCTGTTCGAGCGCTCGATCGGCGGCGCGGTTGATCCGGTCCCTCGCCTCCGCGTCCGAGAGCACCTCCCGCGTCGAGATCGGGCCGAAGTGGCGGTAGTAGATCGACTGCCCTTCAACGGCGAGGCGCTCGGCCGCCAGAGGCTCACCAGAGGTTAGCTTCACCAGGCAGCCGCCGTGAAACTGGGCGCACACGTCCCCGAGCCCTGTCAGATTCTCCACTTCCGCCACATGCGCTGTCATGGCGAGCTCTTCAGGCGAGTGCTCGAGGCTGAACAGCTCATTCAGTCCGTAGGCCGCCGCCAGTGATGAGGCGCCGCTGAGCCCGAAGCCACCGCTGAGCGGCAGCGGCGACTCGATCTCCACCCGTACTGGGCCGGCGGACAGTTTGTCTACGACACAGGCCACCGTCGGGAACTCGATGGCCTCGCCGTTGAACGAGATCGATACCTCGGCGGCGCGGGAAATCGCTACTGTAGCACCCTCGGAAACCGTGAGCCCCATCCCGAGAGAATGCATCTTCCGGGGATCGTCGTGGGGGATGACTTTGAAAACGCCCGAGATGTTGCCGGGCGCAAACGCCCTCACGACCCGCTCTACGACTGCGCCCACGTCAGGTCCTCAAGGTACTGTCTGAGATGGCCGGCCGTGCGGATGTTCTGCCCTTTCAGTGTTCCCCAATTGTACATGTCCACCAGCTTCACGTCGAAGGAGATGCCGCTGCGTTTGATGATGATTGAGCAGTGGTGCAGCCGGTGAAGCTTGCGGGCGTAGAACCGGACGAGGCGATTGTGCACATTGCGCTTCGGGAAGAAAAACTTGGCGGCGCGCTCGATGTCCGTGTCCACCTCGCGCACGAGATAGACCTCGCCCTCCCAGCCTTTCTGCCCAGAAAGGACAGCACTTCGTACTTCCTTGCCAGGAT
>CBDBIJ010000029.1:0-128765 GCA_965205655.1 Candidatus Latescibacterota bacterium | reverse complement strand
TCCACGGTGTCACTTGGATCGTGGTTGATGACGGAAACGCGCTCGAAGATGGGGGTCCCTACGAGCCGTTCGAGTTCATCGCCGGTCATTGGCCGATGCAATCCGAGTGCCGCCACGACCATGATGTCCGCATCGGGAATTCCTGCCGTCTCCAGCTCCCGTAACACGGAAGGAAGGAGCGTGTCAGCCGGGCAGGGTCGAGTCAGATCGCTGGTGACGATGACGACCTTCTGACCAACCGAAACCGAATCGGCGAGAAGCCCGGTCCCGATCGGGTTCGCCAGTGCCCGGCGTATGGTTTCCTCCTCGTCGACAATGGCAGTCCGATCGCCGGCAGTCCGATCGCCGGGAGCCACGATACCCAAAAGACGATCGCTCGGGATCTCGGCCGTGAGTTGGGTATCGCCGAAGGGAAGCGCCAGTTTCGTGGTCGCCAATTTCGCTTTCTCCCGTCGCTGCCAGGCCGGCTCTCAGAGAGCCTCTGCCATGATTTCGGCCCAGTGTCGCGCCTGTCTGCCGGTGGCGTCGGCGATCTGGTGTCGACACGAGGTGCCGCTTGCCGCAATGACGGTGTCGGCATCCGCCGAGTCGATGACGTCGAATAGGCGCTCTCTTCCCACCTTCATGGATAGCTCGTAGTGCTCCTTCTCGTATCCGAAGCTGCCCGCCATGCCGCAGCAGCCCGAGGGTATCTCCCGGACGGTGTAATTCGGGGGCAGATTGAGCACGGCCACAGTCGCCTCGGTCCCCACGAGGGCTTTCTGGTGACAGTGAGCATGGAACAGTATGTCCCTCCGGGTCTCGGTAAATTTAATACCAAGCTCGTCCCGGCCTGCAAGTGCGTGCATGAACTCGTCTAGCAAATAGACGTTTTTCGCGACCAGGCTGACTGCCGCATCGTCGACGAGGTCGACGTAATCGTCTCGGAACGTGAGAAGGCAGCTGGGCTCGAGACCGAGAATCGGCCATCCCTTCCCAGCGTAGCGCTCGAGGATCTGCACGTTGCGGATGGCGCGCTCCTGCGCCCGTTTCAGAAATCCCTTCGAGATCAGGGGTCTGCCACAGCACATGGACTCGCGTGGAAGGACGACCTGAAAACCGGCCGCCTCAAGGATTGCTATGGCGGCCCGGCCGATCTGAGGCTCGTTGTATTCGGTGAAGGTGTCGTTGAACAGAACGACGGTGCCGCGCCCGGTATCCCGCTGCCCTACTCGATCGGGAGATTTGTCACGCCCGCGAAACCAGCTCGAGAACGTCGTCGAGGTCAGTCTCGGCATCTTTCGCCTCCGGTCGATACCGGCCAGCCGGTCCAAGAGCCAGCGATTGGGGGCACCCCGTAGGAGTGCATTCGCCAGCGGCGCGAACGGTGACAGCAAGCGATTTATTCGGTCGATATTGGCGAAAAGTCTGGAGCGCAGAGGATACCCTCGGAGACCATGGTAATGGGCGAGGAACTCGTACTTGAACTTCGCCATGTCGACACTCGAGGGACATTCAGCCTTGCAGGCCTTGCACTCGAGGCACAGGTCCATGACCTCAAACAGCTCATCGCTCGTCATCCCGTCGGACAATCGACCAGACAGGGCGGCGCGCAGGGCATTCGCGCGTCCCCGGGTCGAATGCTTTTCCTCCAGCGTCGCCTGGTAGGACGGGCACATGGTGCCGGCCAATTTCTTGCGGCAATGACCGACACCCGAGCACATTTCGACCGATTCTTGAAACCCGCCCTCGCTGTCGTAGCTGAAAAACGTCTGCAGGCGCGATGTCTGGTAGCCGGCGCCATAGCGCAGGTTTGCGTCCATCGGGGCAGGCTGAACGATCTTGCCGGGATTCATGATGTGGGCGGGATCGAAGGTTTCCTTTACCGTCTCGAACGCCTGCCGCAGGCGAGAGCCGAACATCTTGTCGATCCATTCGCTGCGGGCCAGTCCGTCTCCGTGCTCGCCCGACATGCTGCCGCCGTACTCGAGTACCATGTCACTCATCCGATCTTGGAACAGACGCAGGAGTCGAACGCCGTCATCGACCTTGAGATTCAGAATCGGGCGGATGTGCAAGAGCCCGACACTGGCGTGTCCGTAGAACTCCGCCTCGACCCCGTGATCGGACATGAGCTTCTGAACCCGCTCGACGTATTCCGGAAGGAGCGCCACCGGAACGCAGGTGTCCTCCACCCCCGGCTGCGGCTTGGCGTCCCCCCTCATCCCCATGAGCAGACCGAGCCCGGCCTTGCGGAGCTCCCACATATTCGCTTGCTCGGCTTCCTCATCCGCTCTGACGCAGGCGTATCCCAGCCCCGCATATCGCAGACGGGACTCGAGCGCTTCCGTTTTGTGGCTCAGTTCATCAAGGCTGTCCGCGTAATACTCCACGAACAGGATCGCTCCCGGATCACCGCGCAGAAACTGCCGCCGTCTCGCGTGTTCGATCGAGCCCTTCGTCTGATCCAGCAGGATCTTGTCGACCAGCTCGACCGCCGCCGGATCCGTTTCCGCCGTTTCCACATTCGCCTGCAGCGCTTCGCCGAGAGTTTCGAAATGACAGGCCACCAGCGCCTTGTGGGTAGGCAGCTCCACGAGGTTGAGTCTGGCCTCGACGACGGAGCATAATGTTCCCTCAGAGCCAGTGACGATCTTGGTGAGATCGAAAGGCAGCTCGAAGTCGATGAACTCGTCCAGATTGTATCCGGAAACGCGGCGCATGACTTTCGGAAAGCGCCGCCGGATCTCCTCCTCCTCGTCAGCGGCAACCTGCCTTACGCCTCGATACACCGCACCCTCGAGGTCGGTCTGCTCCGCGCGTTGACGACGGAGGTGATCGCTGACGGGGCCGCACGCGACGACGGAACCGTCGGCGAGGACGACGGTGAGCTCGCACACGTGATCGATCGTCTTGCCCCAGAGCAGCGAGTGAACCCCGCACGAATTGTTGCCGATCATCCCACCGATGTTTGCCCGGTTGCCGGTCGCCACATCCGGTGCGAACAGCAGACCGTAGGGTCTCAGGAAAGCGTTGAGCTCGTCGAGGACAACGCCGGGCTCGACCCTCACCCACCGCTGTTCGGCATTCAGCTCCAGGATGTGGTTCATGTATTTGGAGAAGTCGACGTGCACGGCCTGCCCCACCGCTTGCCCTGCCAGGCTGGTCCCTCCCCCTCGCGGCAGGATCGGGACCCCGAACTCACCGGCAGTTTTCACCAGGTGTACGACGTCTGCCCTGCTACGGGGAAGAACGACGCCAGTCGGTTCGATCTCGTAGGCGCTCGCGTCGGTTCGATACAGCAGCCTCGAAACAGCGTCAAAGCGCACTTCTCCCGAAATCCCAGCCTTGAGAAAAGCGGCAAATTGATCGTTATCTTCCAAAATTACACCTGGTTAGGGGAGCTAACGGGCCGCACGTTGGCCGCCGCGGCCGAAAAAAACGCCTGTGGCACAAAATATATGGTTGACAAATTTGCCGCCCTACCATATAATGGTGACTCACCACGTGGTAATGCGCGCAACCGAGGGGGCTTCCGGGAGTAAGGGGAGATCGCGGAAGTCCCCCATTTTTTGTCTGTTCCGTCGACTGCCCCGTGTTCCTCGGCTGTCGAAGTCGTTTAATCCATAGTCACGAGAAAACAGTAACCTTAGTCAAGATATTCGGTCGCCGTTACCAGATCGGCAGTGATTCGGACAGTCCAGCCTACATCGAAACCGCGGCAACCTACCTCGACGAGAAGATGCGGTCAGCCGCCGAAACCGTCGGTCGCCGGGCCCCCCTTGATGTGGCGATTCTGGCTGCCATGGAGATTGCCCAGGAGGTCCTCGCAGAGCGGAGAAAGAAGGAAGCCCTCTTGAGCGAGGCCGACGACCAGATCAACTCCTTCACCCGCCGGCTGGAAAACAGCGCCGAAGGAGAGCTCGCGGACCGCGATCTCGAGGACGACGCCGCGCGTTTTTGAGATAGTGGACTGCAGCGCCCCCCGCCACACATTTCCCGATCGTCACAGTTTTTGATCTACGCCTTTGCAGGTACAGATGTGAGGGCGGAGTGCACCTTGCGTGATGCGGAGGGGAATCAGCTGACCTGTTGCGTCGCTCTCGTTGGTGTGTGCGTGGTGGTAACGTCTGAGGTGTCGTGCTGATCTGCTGCAGCGGTTACAGTGGTCTGAGGATCATTGACATCTCGCGTCCTTCCATCTGGGGCATCTGGTCGACCGCCGCGATCTCCTCCAACTTTTGGGCCAAGTCTTTCATGACCTCCCGTCCGCGGTCCTTGTATGCCATCTGACGCCCGAAGAAACGCATACTGACCTTGACCCTGTATCCTTTGCCGACGAATTCGCGAATGTGGCCCAAACGGTACTCCATATCGTGCTCGGAGATATTTGCGGTCTTGATGCGGACCGTCTTCATCTGGACGGTGTGCTGTTTCTTGCGCGCCTCTTTCGCTTTCTTCTCTTGGTCGTACCGGTACTTGCCGAAGTCCATGATGCGACAGACGGGCGGGCTCGCCGCCGATGCGACCTCGACCAGATCCAGATCCGAATCTTCCGCCATCTTCATGGCGTCACTCGTTTCGACCACCCCGACTTGAGTGCCTTCGGCGTCTATCAGGCGGATCTGCGGGACGCGGATCGAGTCGTTAATACGGGTGAACGTCTGCTGTTGTTTTGCGATAGACTCCCTCCTCGAGAATAAGCCCTTTGTGCTCGATGGCTTAATATAATCGGAGCGCAGTCCCAGCGGCAAGGGGTACATAACCGCGGGTGAGAAAATGAGATCATTTTCCCAGAATCAATTCGATGTCTACGGAATCGGCCACGCCCTCGTGGACCTGCAGTTTGGCGTTACCGAAGACATTCTGGCGGCTCTCGGAGTGCACAAGGGCGTCATGACCCTCATCGACGAGACGCGCCAGCAAGAGCTCATCGAGACATTGCCGGCGGAGCCGCTCAAGTCCGCTTCGGGCGGTTCAGCCGCCAATACGATGATCGCGGTGGCGCGATTCGGCGGACGGCCCTACTACGCCTGCCGAGTGGGAGACGATGCCTGGGGCGGATTCTATCGCGACGACCTCGAACGCGCCGGCGTCACTTCCAATTTGCACGGGAGCTGCTCTGGAAAGACAGGACAGTGCGTCGTTCTGGTGACCCCCGATGCAGACCGTACCATGAGCACCTTTCTCGGCGTCAGCGATTCGATGGGACCGGACCAGTTGGAGGAGGAGGCTCTGCGCGCCAGTCAATTCGTATACATCGAAGGGTATCTTGTCACCTCCGATCCCGGCTTCGCCGCTTGCCTCGCGGCGCAGAGGCTGGCGCGCGACCACGGTGTATCTGTGTCTCTGACGTTGAGCGATCCATCGATCGTCGAAATCTTCCGGGCCCGCTTCGAAGACCTGATCGCCGCTGGCGTCGATCTCCTCTTGTGCAATGAAGACGAAGCTCGAGCCCTGTCGGAAAAGACCGATCGTCGCTCTGCCTGTGAGGCCATCGCGAAGCTCACGCCTCGCGCCTGCGTAACCTGCGGTCCGGAGGGTGCCGTCGTGCTGGACGGGGGCGGGGGAGTGAATGTCAGTGGAGTCGATGTCGACGCCGTCGACACGACCGGAGCGGGCGACGCATTCGCCGGCGGCGTTCTCTACGGTCTGGCGCACGGATTCGAATTGGCGGATTCCGCACGGCTGGGCTGTTTCGCCGGCGCCAGGGTCGTCAGCGTTTATGGACCCCGGCTCGAACACAACCTTGAAGAGCAAGTGCCCGACATCATATCCGGCCGCCTGACGAGTTGAAACCATCCTCCGCCGGTCGGCTCCTAATAGCCTGGATTCTTGAGGCACTGGCACGCCCGCACCACTTCCGCGATGTAAGGGGATTTGAATTGTGACGACTCCCGTCGATAGGCGTCGGGGGAGCCTCACGCGCGTCGAGGTGACGCGTGGGTTGCGCTCTTTTACGATGGCGGCCGGATTGTGGGGCGTATGGGGACAATCGGTGGGCGTCGGTACGGCGGTGTTCACGGGATACGCCCTGACGCTGGGTGCCGATGCGTCGTTCATCGCCCTGCTGACCTCCGTGGCGTTTCTGCTCGCCACGATTCAGTTGGTGTCTCCGCTGATAGGCCAGCGCCTGCACTCCACGAAGCATTTGATTCTCGGCCTGGGTGCCGTTGAAGTGGCCCTGCGCGCCTGCGTCATCCTCATTCCTGCGCTCTTTGTTCCAGACCACTACCTGAATGCCCTCGTCATTCTTGTCGGGCTGAGTCTGCTGTGCGGCTACGTCCTTTCGCCCCTCCTTACAACATGGATTGCGAATACGGTCCCGACGAACATCCGGGCGCGTTTTACGAGCCGTCAGACGACGGTCGCCACCGTCGTGGCGGTCAGCGCCGGCTTTCTGATCGGCCAGTACCTGGATCTGTTCCCGGAAGGCGACAGGACCGGGTTCTACACCGTCTTCGTCATCGGAGCTTTATTCGGCCTGCTCGGTTATCTGGCCGTCGGTCGAGCACCCTTTGCCAGAGGCGCCGAGGCGCGCGAAGAGCGCTTGAGCAGTATGAAGATGCTCATGATTCCCTTCACCGACGCGAACTTCAGGCGGGCCGTGCTCTTCAACGGCGCCTGGACCTTCGGCCTGGGACTCGCCGGTCCTCTCTACAGTGTCTACATGCTCGAGTGGCTCGGTGTCACCTATACGGAAATCGCGCTCTTCAACGCCGCATTCATGGCGACGAGCATCATCGGCTACCGAGTGTGGGCAGCGCTTGTCGACCGCTTCGGCGCCAAGCCCGTGCTTCAGATATTGTTGATTCCAGCCTCCCTCACGCCGGTCCTCTGGGTATTTACCGAGCCGGGCTCTTATTACCTCATACCTGTCGCACTGTTCGTAAGCGGCTTCATCTTTTCAGGCATCAACGTCGCCATGACGCCGCTTCAGTACGGCCTCATGCCGGAAGGTGATCAGAGGCCGTACTATATGGCTACGTGGTCGGCGACCGTCAACCTGGTCGGGGCCTTCGGCCCGCTCTCGGGCAGCCTTCTCGTTCGGGAAATGCGAGGCGCCGAGTTCGAGCTGTTCGGATTCTCCATCGGGACACTGCAGATCATCTTCCTCATCAGCGCCGCCGCTCGGCTGATTCCCTCGCTGCAGCTGCGTTTCGTCAAGGATCGCAGCACTGTTTCGTCGAGAGCCCTGCTCGGCCGGATGTTCCGCGGTAATATCCTGAGCTACGCCTACAACGCCGGCATGTTCTCTGTCGCAAGCGGCGAGCAAAGACGTGCACGAGCCGCGCTCGCCCTGGGACGCTCGGGATCGCCGCTGGCGATAGACCAGCTCATCCAGGCACTCGCAGATGCAAGTCCGCTGGTCCGCCGCAGCGCCGCCAGGGCGCTGGGCGAAACCGGCGCCGAATCCGCGACACAGCGACTCTTGCAGGAACTCATCGACGGCGGCTCCGACATCCGGCCGGAAGCCGCCGAGGCTCTGGGCCGTCTCGGTCACCCCAGCAGCATCGACCCCCTCATCGATGCGCTCCAGGACGGCGACACCCGGGTCCGCATCAGCGCCATCCGGGGATTGGCCGAAATTGGCGGACCGGAGGTTCAGGAACTCCTGTTCTGGCACCTCGGGGAAGGCTTCGACCGAGCTACGTTTCCCACCATCGTCGACGCGCTTAGCCAACTCGGAGACTACCGGATCGTCAGGCCCACGTTGCAGCGTCTGCCTGAATTTCCTTCGGCGGCCGTGCAGCTACAATTGCTCAACAGCGTCTGTCGGGCGTTAGGGGCGGGTGGATTGTTCTATCGGCTGCTGTCGTTTGAGGACACGCGTCGCATCTCGGACATCTCCGGCTTCCTGCAGCGAACCGCCTCCATCCTCACCGGCAGCGCCTCACTCGAATCCGTGCGGAGTGCCCTCCGTGCCGCCTGTGGCGATCTCTCCGCCTCCTACGACGAAGAGGATCTCGTGCGCATGGAAACGCAGGCGCGTCTGATCACTGGACTTGTGCGCGACGGCCTCTCGGCGGCGGGCAAGCCGCCATACGAGGTCCTGTCGATTTTTCTCGTGGTTCTAGCGGTTGAGGACTTTCTCGACGTCCAGACGAACCCGCATTTGAGTGGCGCTCGCGAAATCTTTCTCTCCGTGTGTCTGAACAGGATGAGCGTACTGGTCAGGCGCCTGGAATCCTGATCGAGTCGACGCAAATCTATCGGAGGCGGCGTGACATGCGAACGAGCTCGCGCAGGTTTCGCAGGCTTCCCGAGATCGGTCTAAAGCGACTGTCCGGATCGTCACGCCATGTCACGGGGACCCTTTTTATCCGGTAGCCTGCACGCTGCGCCAGGATGAGGATTTCCACGTCGAACATGTAGCCATCGGTCTGTTGCCTGGCGAACAGGTCCCTCATCACTGGGGCACGGAAGAACTTGAAGCCGCATTGCGTATCCGGAAAATCGCCAAGACCGGTCCAACTGCGCATCAGGATCTTGAACGCGTCAGAGCCCCATTGTCGATACTGACGCCGCGGCGCATCGATTTGTGAGTCCGGCAGCGTTCGGTCTCCGACGATCCCATCGTAGCCTTCTTCGAGGAAACGGAGCGCGGACGGCAATGCTCGAATATCCGTTTTGTCATCCGCGTCGATGAAACCGATGGTGTCGCCGACAGCGTGGGCCACACCGTGTCGGATCGAAAAACCCTTTCCTCGATTGGCCTCGTTCCGCAGACACTTCACGGTGGTTCTGTCGGCACCGAATTCCCGGGCCAGGCCGATCGTGTCGTCGCCACTCCCATCGTCCACCAGCAGGATCTCGTAACTCCAGGGTTGCTCCTCGAGAAAGCTGCTCGTCGACTTCAACGTCGAAACGATGCGATCCGCTTCGTTGAAGGCGGGGATGACGACGCTCAGGTCCATGGCGCAGGTGATTGGACAGACGACGGCTTCACATCTATATTGGCGTTCCTTCTCAACTCGGCACGTCTCCGAACATCAATCAGCACATCCTCTCTCAATCGCTTCATGTCCACGTCTGTCGTGGTAGCCGATGAGCTCAAGGCTGCCTGCCATCGCATTCTCCAGCACGAGGGTGTTCCCGCTGCCGATGCCCTCTTCGTGGCCGACACGCTGGTCGAAGCCGATCTGCGGGGGATCCACAGTCACGGATCGATGCGCCTCGGCCGCTATGTGCGGGAGCTCCGTGGCGGCATCACGAATCCGCAGCCAAAAATTGGGATCGTCGATGAGGGACCGGCTTTCGCGCGCGTCCACGGCGATGGCGCACTGGGACAGCTCGTGGGCCGCTACGCCATGACGGTGTGTATGGACAAAGCCGAAGAAACGGGCTCGGCGACTGTAACCGCCGGTCAATCGCGTCATTTCGGTGCTGCGGGAACGTTCGCGTCCATGGCTCTCGACAGGGATTTCGTAGGCATTGCCATGACGGTCGCGAGCCCGCGCCTGGCGCCGACTGGTGGGAAGAAGCCTCTTTTCGGCAACAACCCGATCGCCGTTGCCATACCTGGCGTCTGCGGCTTTCCCCTCGTTCTCGACGTCGCGCTCGGTTCCCTGGCGGCCGGTAAGCTCGAGCTCGCCGCCGCCAACGGCATGCCCATTCCCAGCGGCGTGGCCCGGGATATCGACGGACGACCCACAACCGACGCCGCCCTCGCCCTGGAGGGAAGCATCGCACCCATCGGCGATCACAAAGGATACGGTCTTACGCTCGTCATCGAAGTCCTCGCCGGTCTGCTCGCGGGTTCGCCGTATTTCGGTGTCGACAGAGAGCATGTAGGTCAACACGTGAGAGAGAGGGGGATCGGGCATTTCTTCATGGCCATCGACCCTGGTCGGTTCATGCCGATCGATCAATTCAAGAAGGCCGTCGACGGCATGGTGGAGCGCGTCAAGGCGTCGCCCCGATTGCCCGGAGTCGAGGAGATATTCCTGCCCGGTGAAATCGACGAGCGCCGGCGCCGGGAACGACTCGAGCATGGTGTGCCGCTGGCGGCGTCGACGGTCGAAATGCTGCGCGAGCTGGCAAGCCGATGCGGCGCCCGAATCCAATTGTTGAAATAGAGGTGAGTTGTGGCAGAGGACACAGTTTTTTCCAGAATCGTAGGGGGCGAGATCGACGCCGACGTCGTTCACGAGGACGGTCTGTGCATGGCCTTCCGGGACATCGACCCTCAGGCCCCCGTTCACATTCTCGTGATTCCGAAGGAGCCCATCCCCAGCCTGTTCGAGGTTGGCTCGCGCGACCAGCAGTTGCTCGGACAGCTACTCGTCGTTGCCGGGAAGATTGCGCGTGAGCAGGGGTTGACGAGCGGGTATCGATGCGTCATCAACACCGGCGCCGACGGTGGGCAGCAGGCGGATCATCTCCATCTTCACCTGCTCGGAGGCAGGCAGATGGAGTGGCCACCAGGATAATGGAGAGTGCCTGGCTGCGCCCAGCACTCTCAACGAAGAAGGGGCGACCTGCTCGAGATCGCCCATTCTTCGTCGAAACGTGCGGTTTTTTCTGTGACCTACTTTCTGTGACCTACTTACGGATGATGACGAAGCCGTTGACGCTCCCCGGAACCGCACCCTTCAGGAACAGCAAGTGTCTTTCCGCATCCACCCGCACCACCACCAGTCCCTGGGTGGTGACTTTCCTGTCTCCCATGTGACCGGGCATCTTCTTGCCCTTCCAGACCTTGCCAGGGGTGGTCCCCTGTCCGATAGAGCCGGCGTGGCGCACCCGGTCCGGAGTCCCGTGTGTCGCGTTCTTGCCGCGAAAGTGGTAGCGTTTCACCACCCCGGCGAAGCCCTTTCCCTTTGACCTGCCTGTGACCTTCACCATGTCTCCCACTTCGAACTGGGAGACGTATAGGACCTGACCCAGCTCGAATTCTCCAGCTTCGGCCTCAGTACGAAATTCGCGGAGAATCCGCTGAGGCTTCACTCCGGCCCGGGAGAAGTGGCCCGCCAGCGGCTTGTTGACCTTCTTTTCAGCGCGCTCATCGTAGCCCAACTGGACCGCCGTGTATCCGTTTGCCTCGGCGGTGCGTATGTCGACGACGGGGCACGGACCGGCGGCTACGACAGTAATCGGCACGAGCTCTCCTCTGTCGTTGTAGAGCTGAGTCATGCCCAGCTTTCGACCGATAAGTCCAACCATCGCGAGTTCGTGCAGTTGAGTGAGGCGGGTGAGTGATGCAGTTGAGTCAGTCAGTTGACTCAGAGTCAGTCAGTTGACTCAGTATGTCAGTTGACTCAGTATGTCAGTTGACTCAGTATGTCAGTTGACTCAGATAGTTGAATGAGCTTTCAAAAGTAGAGATACCGTCGCGATTTTGCAAGGAGCTCGGTCGTGTCTGAGGTGACGGTCATGCGGGGCGGCGCCGTCGGCGATTTCATTCTCACGCTGCCGGCCATCGAGGCCGTTCGCCGCGCTTGTCCGCGGGCATCACTGCGCCTTATCGGAAACCCGGAAACTGTTTCGCTCGCCCGCCCGGACAGCATCGTCGACCACAGCTGCAGGGATCTCGTCCCACTCTTCGGGCCGGAAGAGCCCCTGCCCGCGGCGACCGAGCGGATTTTCGCCTCGACCGAGCTTCTTCTCGCCTATGTTGCCGATGATGCCGGCGACGTCGTGCGCCGGCTGCGCGCCGCGGTGGGAGGCGACGTCCTGCATGGCGACCCGAGACCGGCTGCCATCGGCACACATGCCAGCGAGCATTTGTTGTCCCCCGTGAAGGCCGCGGGGATCCCAGTGGCTGACCCTCTGCCTCGGGTTCGACTGGACGCCGCCCAACGCCAGTTCGCGGACGCGCTCCCGGCTGGAGAAGGCCCGATCGTCGTGATCCATCCAGGGAGCGGCGGACGACACAAGTGCTGGCCAATGCCTTTGTTTGCAGACCTCGTCGCAGAGCTCCCACGCCTTGGGGCTCGTCCGGTCGTCATCACGGGTCCGGCGGAAGCCGTCGATTTGCCGCAAATGCAGCGCGCCGTTTCATCGATATGTCCGATTCTTTGCGCGCCGAAGTTAGCGGGGCTTGCGGCGATCCTCGAAAGGGCGGATGCCTTCGTGGGCAACGATTCGGGACCGGGTCACCTGGCGGCAGCCGTTGGTACGCCGACTGTGTCGCTCTTTGGTCCGACGGATCCGGCAACGTGGATGCCGCTGGGACACCGCTGCGAGGTTGTGCTGGCACCGCGTGGCGAATTGAAATTGCTCCGAGTAGATTCGGTACTGGAGGCCGTCATGGGGGTGCTCGATGACTGACAGCAGGAGCGAGGCCATGGAACGCACCTCCGCGCGTGCCGGCATGGTCGAGAGTCAGCTGGTAAGTCGAGGGGTGGATGACGTCAGGGTCGTAGAGGCGTTCCGCCAGGTGCCCCGTCACCGATTTGTCTCACCCTCCCAGCAGGTCGAGGCGTACGGCGATCACCCGCTGCCGATCGCCTGTGGCCAGACTATCTCGCAGCCCTACGTAGTGGCCTACATGCTCCAGTCTCTCGAGCTGCGTCAAGGCGACTCCGTTCTCGAAATCGGCACCGGTTCCGGATATCTGACGGCCTTGCTGGCCACAATCGTCGAGCGGGTCTTTTCGGTGGAGTACTACCAAGAGCTGGCGGGGGCTGCAGAGCGAACCCTCTTCGAGCTGGGGTGTGAGAACGTCTCGCTCAGGGTAGGCGACGGTGCCAAGGGATGGCCAGGCAAAGAATCGCGATTCGACGCCATTATCGGATCGGCCGCGGCAGCACAAGTGCCACCGACTTTGATAGACCAGCTGGCCGAGGGAGGCCGCATGATTCTGCCCGTGGGAGAGTGGCGCCAGCATCTCGTCCTCCTCCGACGCACGGCTGACGGTATCGATCGGCGCACCCTGCTGCCAGTCCGCTTCGTTCCGCTCCAATCAGGGGCACCGGTCCGCTGATCGACAGAGCGTTTCTCGGTCCTCCTAAGACGTCTCTCAGTCTTCAGACGTCTTGCAGTCTTCTGACGTCTCTCAGTCTTCGACCAACTCAATCATCACCCTTGCCGTCCCCGCCTCGACCATCTCCAGCTCGAGCGCTGCCGCGAAGGACAAATCGATGATCCGCCCCTCAATGAAGGGACCGCGGTCGTTGACCTTTACCTCGACCCAGCGACCGTTCTTCATGTTGGTCACTTTGACCGGAGTGCCAAGCGGAAGAACCCGGTGCGCGGCAGTCAGCTTGTACATATTGAATATCTCGCCATTGGCCGTCTTTCTGCCATGGAACTTCTTGCCGTAGTAGGAGGCTACTCCGATCTGATAGGCGTTTTCCGTGGAGATGCTGTTCGGGTCAACGGGATGGGCTGTCTCGGCCGGTCGTACCACCGGAGGCGCCGGAGAGTTCGTGCTCTGGCGGCTGGATGGACGCTGCATCTTTGATCCATCGGTTCGGTAGATCGGCTGTGACGAGCAGTCTGCCAGGGCGGCAGTGAACAGCAAACCGGCGAATCCGATTCGCCATCCTCCCGCTCTCCCCCCTCCTGGCTCTGGCACACTCACCTGCCGGCGTGCTAGGCGCGGGGCCGGTTCATTCCTGCAGGCTGCCGACCAGCGAGCGTATGTCGGAGATCTCGTGGTCCTCACAGTAAGCCCGTATCCCTTCAACCACTGAGACGGCCGCATTCGGCATTACGAATGTAGCAGTCCCGACCTGGACGGCCGACGCCCCGGCCACTATGAACTCGAGTGCATCGGTGCTGTCGGAGATGCCTCCCATGCCCATGATGGGCAGAGACACTGATTTGCGCACCTTCCAAACCATTGCCAGCGCGACGGGTTTTATAGCCGGACCGGACAACCCTCCCGTGACATTGCCCAAAACCGGTTTTCGCGCCTCGAGATCCACCGCCATTCCGAGTAGCGTGTTGATGAGGGACAGGCCATCGGCCCCAGCCCTTTCCACCGCCCGGGCAACCGCGGCGATGTCGGTGACATTCGGCGTCAGCTTCGCGATGACAGGCAACCGGGTCGAGCCTCTCACCGCGGCAATCACCTCCGCTGCCGCCTCGGGGTTGGCGCCGAACAGCATTCCCCCGTCGCGCATATTGGGCGAGGAGATGTTGACCTCGAGGCCGGCGACGCCGTCCAGCTCTTCCAGGGCCGCAGCCATGGAACCGTGCTGCTCTGGTGTCGGTGCCGCGATATTGACGATGACCTGCGTGTCCAGTTGAGCCAGGTAGGGCCACTTGTCCCGCGCGAACCCCTCGAGCCCCGGATTCTGCAGCGCTATGGCGTTGAGCATTCCGCCTGGCGTTTCAATAATGCGGGGCGGGTTGGCGCCTGCGCGCGGATCGGGGGTTATCGTCTTGGTGACGATTCCCCCGACTTGAGACAGGTCGGCGAAGGGCTCGAGCTCGTCTCCGTATCCGCACGTCCCGGAGGCGAGGAGAACGGGGTTTCGCAGCGGTATGCCGGCGAAGAGGGTCGACAGGTCGATGGTGTGAGGAGCCACGGCACTACCACTTTACCCGGGTGGCCTCGTACACCGGCCCGTCCACGCAGATGCGGCTGAAGCGCGAATACGCGTGGAGCCCGTCGGCGCCCGGATCGCGCTCGACGACACACCCCACGCAGACGCCAAAGCCGCACGCCATGTACTCTTCCAGCGAAACGTGACAGGGGATGTTTCGATTGCGGCATATGGCGGCAACGGCGGCCATCATGGCGTGCGGCCCACAGCTGCATACAACGGCTGGGCCCGGAAGATCGAGCTCACTCTCCAAGAGCTCGGTCACCATGCCCCTGTGACCGGCGCTGCCATCGTCCGTGGCGATCGAGACGCGCGCTGCTGACTCGCCGAACAGGTCGGCGGGCGGCAGCTTTGCCGCGTAGCGGGCACCCACCAGCAGGCTGACCGTCGTTGTTCCTGTGACAGCGTTTCCGTAAAACAGGATCGGCGGCAGGCCGATGCCGCCGGCGACGAGCACGACTCTTCGCTCGCGACTGGCGGCGGGAAATGTGTTCCCCAGCGGGCCGAGGCAGGCTAGCTCATCGCCAGGCCGGCAGCGGCTCAGAATTCGGCTTTTCGGACCGAGGTCCTCGTACATCACTTCGATAGTCCCCGCATCCGCATTGGCAGCCGAGACGCTGAGTGGAATCCGCAGCAGAGGGGACATGCTGTCATGCACCCTCAGGTTGACGAACTGGCCAGGTTCGACGGTGGCGGCGATCTTGGCGGCCCGCAACCGCGTGACGTAGAAGTCCGCGGCTACCTCGCTGGTCGCGAGGACACGGGCGCGAACATCCTGCGGTCTGACTCCGGGCGCAATCAATCCTCACCCTCCGCTTCTGACTCGGTGTCCACCGTCGCGGTCGCAGGCAGTTGTTCCGACTCTCCGGCGGTCACCCGCTGCGCCGCCCGCGCAAAAGGCAGCTCCAACTCCACCCACACTCTGGTGGTCAACCCGTCCCTTCCCACAGCGGGGTAGAATACATACTCGCCGGCTACGGTCTCGGCGGCAGCGGCCAAACGGCCGTCTCCAGCGAAGATCTCGATCTGCTCCGGTAGCCCTTCGTCGGATATGAGGATGTCCACGATAACGGTGGCGGAATCCAGTTCGGAGTCAGCTGGAAACGCCGCCTTCGCGCTCGAGCGCACCATGGGCTGCTCTTTCAATGGCGCGATGTCCGCCGGTGCCCTCAGTGCTGCCTCCGGGCGTGACAGCTCGAGCTCCTGAAGAATCTCCAGCTCCAGATCTTCGGGCTCCGGACCGGCGAAAAACGGATACTCCGTGCGCAAATCCAACACCTCTGGATTGGACAGATCCTGGCGCACGAATTGCCGCAGGTACTTGTTGGCCGAGTCTTCCTTGCCGGCCTGCAGGTAGTACTCGAAGAGGCGGAAGTGAACGCCGACAAGCTTCTTCTCGAAACTCAGAGCTTCCGTGAACGATTCGATGGCATCTTCGTAGTACCCCTGCTCCCAGGAGACCTCCCCGATACCGAACAGTGCCGTCGGGTTCCGGCCTCGCTCCTCGAGGCTGAGCTCGTACATCTGGGAAGCGACGTCCAGCCGCCCCCTGCGATGGGCCCGCAGGGCGAATCCGAGAAACTTGCGGGACAGGGCCATCGAATCCACTGAATCTGGCTCGATCGCCACGACTTCGATCCGCTCGCCGGGCCTCAGTCCGGCGCCGATGGAGATGAGTCGGCGCTCCAGCTTGTCTATCAGACCATCGTCGCGCGTCTGCTGGCGCCGCCGAGCCAGCTCGGCGAAAGAGGATGTGGGGAAACCGGTTATGACCTCTCCATACCGTCTCCCCGCCTCGGACGTATCTCGTCCTACATTCTCATAACTCCAGGCCGCGAGATAGGCCGATTTTGCTCCGGTCTCCGTCATCGGATGTTCTCGAGTCAGGGCGTCCAGCAACGGCACGTATGCCTCGAGGGAGTCGGCGTATGTCACCATCATCTGCTCTGCCTCTGCGTATTTGACCGATGCCAGCTCTTCGGCAGTGAGTTCGATCTCCAAATCGAGATAGGCTCTGGCCGCATTGGCGTGAGCTGATTCCGGGTACTCGGCGACCAATCGTTCGAGGATGGGCCTGGCCGCTTTCAGATTCTTTTCCATCTCGATTCGAATCCAGGCAACACTGTAGAGCACCCTAGGCAGCTGCTCGGATCGCGGAAAACGGCGCTCGATTTCCCCGTAGTAGTGCTCGGCGGAATCGGGTAGCGCCAACTTGTCCCGGTAGAGCTCCGCCACGGCGAACAGGTTGTCGAACAGCTCGTCGCGGGGATCCGATGCCTTCTTGCGACTCCGACCCCGGCGCGCTCTCGCCGCCGCATCACGAGGATCCGGCGGCACTGGCCGTCGCTGCGCGACTGACAATGCTGAGGAATCCAGGTCGGACTCTGCCGTTTCTAATGGGGTTGACGCTGTTGCTGCCGTAGTGTCTGTGAGGGAATCGGCAGCAATGTGAATGGGCTGTGGAACCGAGAGGGAGTCGATACGGCTCTCACTCGCTGCGGCCGCAAGCGAGTCGATGTCGCGCTCGGCGGCCGCGAGCGAATCGGCGCGATGGATCTGCACGATGAGCCTGTCCAGCTCTTTGAAATCCGCCAGAAATTCCTGTGTCAGGAGCGCTGCCTCCGAGCCGCGTTTTTCCGTGAGGACCTCTTCGAGGTACTCCTGGGCGCGCACGCGCTCGCCGTATTCCCGCAGGTAGAGCACGCCGGTGCGGTAGATGGCCATGGCTGACATGGGGGTCTGCGGAAAATCGTCCCGCACTCTTTCGTACTGCTGCAGGGCCTCATCGAGCGCTTTGCCGTCCTGGTAGTACTCTCCCAGCAGGAGGCGAGTCTCTCCCTCAAAGCGCCGAAACTTCGATTCGCCGAGTAGGTCCGTGTAGGTCTGCCGGGCGGCATCGAGCTCGCCTTTCGTGTTGTGGACGCGACCCCGGTTCAGCCGCGCCTTGTACTCGATGTCGTCGGACGAGGCCGACTCGAGCGCCCGGTCAAAGGCGAGCAGGGCGCTGTCCAGTCTTGCAGGTTCCTCCAGCTCCAGATTGGCTTCACCGATGCGGATCCAAATCTCGCTCCTCAAATCCGTTTTCGGGAATTCCACAAGAGTGGCCTGATACTCCTCGATGGCGGCCACGTAGTCCTCTTGCTCGTAGGCCATCTCGCCGAGGCGCAACCCGGATTTTGGGCCCGTTCCCGACCCTCCTGAGCTGAAAAGGCTGCGGTACATCTCCCGTGCTTGTGCGTCCATTGCCTGCGCTTCCAGACAGAGGCCGCGCCAGAAGCGGGCATCGTCGACGTACTCACTTTCGGGAAAGTGCTCCTCCAGGTCGGAAAACGAGCGCACCGCGTAGGCGTAATCCTGCCTCCAGTAGAGGGCCCTGCCGGCCAGAAACATGGCGTCATCCACCAGATCACTGTCCGGGTGCTTTTCCAGTACTGCCGATGCCTTTGTGGCCGCCTTCTCGTAGAGAGCCTCCGCATTGCTCGACGAGCGGCTCCGGCGGGCGCCACTTGCGCCCCGCCGCCTAGCGCGTGTGTCCGAATCGGCTCTCCTGCCGCCAGTAGCGCCCCCGTGGTCCAGGGCCTGACGCTCTTGCTCTTTTCGCGCTTTTTCGGCCCGCCGGAAATACTTCTGGGCGTTGTAGTATGTGTTGAAGTAAACACAGGAGGTGAAGAGGAAGAACCCGAGAAGCAGGGCGAAGATGCGCCTCAGCGGTCGGGCACCGCCGCCATGGCGCCAACGACACAGGTTCGATTCACCAACACTCACGAGCGGTGGTAGTCCTGCAGGGCCCGGACCTCGAGCGGGGCGCGTTGAAGAGCTTCGATCCCGGCCACGGCGGCGGCGGCGGCGGCCAGGGTCGTGGTGTACGGCACCCCGTTCATGATGGCCGCCCTGCGCACTGCGAAGTCGTCATAGTGGGATTGCTCATCCAGCGGTGAGTTGACGACCAGCGCGATCGAATCGCTGCGAATGGCGTCCTCCACGTGGGGCCTGCCCTCGTGGACCTTGAGAATTGGCGCGGCCTCGATACCGTGCGCCCGTAGGAACGTCATCGTTCCCTTCGTGGCGATCAGCTCGAATCCGGCTGCTATCAATCGCCTGGCGATCGGCACCACGGCCTCTTTGTCGGCGTCACTGACGCTGACGAAGACACGGCCCGTCGTCGGCAGGGCGGATCCCGCGCCCATCTGGGCTTTCGAGAATGCCTCGCCGACCGTGCACCCCATACCCATGACCTCGCCGGTTGACTTCATCTCGGGACCGAGAATCCCGTCCGCTCCGGGAAACTTGCTGAAGGGGAGCACGGCTTCCTTGACCGAGATGTGGTCGGGCAGCGGCGTCGAGGTAAAACCTTGCTCTCTCAGGCTCCGACCCGTCATCGCCCGGGCCGCGATCTTCGCCAGAGGCCGCCCGATCGCCTTGCTCACAAACGGAACCGTGCGAGACGCTCGCGGGTTCACTTCGAGGACGTAGACGGCGTCCTGGTGGATGGCGTACTGAACGTTCATGAGCCCCACCACCTTCAGTGCCGTGGCCAGGTCGCAGGTGTATTTGTGAAGAAGCTGCAGATTTTCCGCAGTGATGTCGTGCGGCGGCAGCACGCAGGCGCTGTCGCCGGAGTGGACGCCGGCGTGCTCGATATGCTGCATGATTCCGCCTACCACCACATCAGTACCGTCAGCGACCGCGTCTACGTCGAACTCCTGGGCTCCGTCGAGAAACCGGTCGATGAGCACGGGATGTTCGGGAGAGGCGGCGATGGCCGTTTCCACATATGACTCCAATCTCGCCGAGTCGTACACGGTGACCATGGCCCGTCCACCCAGCACGTAGGATGGCCGCACAAGGAGTGGATAGCCGATGCGGTCGGCGACCTCGCGCGCCTGTTCAACACTGCGCGCCATGCCGTTGTCGGGTTGACGAATGGAGAGCTGCCGCAGCAGGTTGCCGAAGCGCTCCCTGTCTTCGGCGAGATCGATGCTGTGGGGAGACGTGCCGGCAATCGTGACACCCGCCGCTTCCAGCTCCAGGGCGAGATTCAGAGGTGTCTGACCGCCGAACTGGACGATGACACTCTCCGGCTCCTCGAGATGGAAGATGTTCAGCACATCCTCGACCGTGAGAGGCTCGAAATAGAGCTTGTCGGCGGTGTCATAGTCGGTGCTGACCGTTTCTGGATTGCTGTTGACCATTATTGTCTCGAACCCGTCCTCTCGCAGCGCAAAGCAGGCGTGAACACAGCAGTAGTCGAATTCTATCCCCTGCCCTATGCGATTCGGACCGCCACCGAGAATCATGATCTTGCGCCGATCGGAGGCGACGGACTCGTTCTCACGTTCGTAGGTCGAATAGTGGTACGGCGTGTAGGCCTCGAACTCGGCAGCGCACGTGTCCACCGTTTTGAAGACCGGATGCAGGTCGAGTTCCCGTCGCCGCTCTCTGACCGTGAGCTCGTCGCAACCTCCCAGAAAGCCGATCTGTCTGTCGCTGTATCCGAACTGCTTCGCCTGCAGCAGCAGCTCCCTGTCCGCGAGCGCGTCCTCCTTTGTCAAACGGCGCTCCATCTGGAAGATCTCTTCAAAGCGGTCCAGGAACCACGGGTCGATGCGCGACAGTTGTTGAATCTCCTCGGTGGAAAAACCCTTGGCGATGGCCACCTTGATGTAGGCGAGTCGCTCTGATGTTGGATTCGTTAGTTTGTCTCTCACCTGCTGATCGGAGATCCTCACCGGGTCCAGATCTTTGCCGTCGGCTCCCCAGCCGGCGCGTCCGCTCTCCAGCGAGCGCATCCCTTTTTGAAACGACTCCTGAAACGTTCTGCCGATCGCCATCGTTTCCCCGACCGAGCGCATCTGCGTATCGAGCGCATCCGGCGTGTTGGGAAACTTCTCGAAAGCGAACCGCGGGATCTTCGTCACTACGTAGTCGATGGTGGGCTCGAACGATGCGGGCGTCTCCCGCGTGATGTCGTTGGGGATCTCGTCGAGGGTGTATCCCACCGCCAGCTTGGCGGCGATCTTGGCGATCGGGAAACCGGTGGCTTTGGACGCCAGGGCAGAGCTGCGCGACACCCTCGGGTTCATCTCGATGACGACCATGCGTCCGGTCTGAGGATCGACGGCGAACTGAATGTTCGATCCGCCGGTGTCGACGCCTATTCGCCGGATGACGGCGATTGCGGCATCCCGCATCTGTTGGTATTCCACGTCGCTCAGTGTCTGGGCTGGTGCGACGGTAATGCTGTCCCCGGTGTGCACGCCCATGGGATCGAGATTTTCGATCGAGCAGATGATGACGACGTTGTCGTTGAGGTCGCGCATCACCTCGAGTTCGAACTCCTTCCAACCGAGTACGGAGCGTTCGACCAGAACTTCTCCGATCGGACTCAGATCGATGCCGTGCGTTACGACTCGCTCAAATTCCTCGGCGTTGTAGGCGATTCCTCCGCCCGTCCCTCCCAGGGTAAAGGACGGGCGCACGACGATGGGATACCCCAGGTTTTGCTGTTTGTCCCGAGCCTCTTCGAATGAGTGGACGAAGTACCCTTCTGGCATCTCGAGTCCCGCGTCGTCCATGGCCGCCTTGAACAGCTCACGGTCTTCGGCCGCCTTGATCGCGGCCAGTTTGGCCCCGATGAGTTCCACGCCGTGGCGCTCCAGCACCCCGCTCTCGGCCAGTTCGACGGCTACGTTGAGCGCGGTCTGACCGCCTACAGTCGGCAGCAGCGCATCCGGCTTTTCGAGCTCGATGATCTTCTCGCAGACCGGGGCGGTAATCGGCTCGACGTAGGTCCTGTCGGCGGTTTCGGGATCGGTCATGATCGTGGCCGGGTTGCTGTTGACGAGGACGATCTCGTATCCCTCTTCCCGGAGCGACTTGCACGCCTGCGTTCCCGAGTAGTCGAACTCGCAGGCCTGCCCGATGACGATTGGGCCTGAGCCGATCAGCATGATCCGCTCGATGTCGCTACGTTTCGGCATGTTCAGCCAGGTCGGTGCCGGACCAGGCTTCCCCTGCGGAACCCACCTGGTCGGTTTGAGAGAGGGGGGATACAACAAAAGCAGAGACTCATGAGGGGTCTCTGCTTTCTGGATTACGAAAATTCAGCTGTCTTGAATCTATTGAGGAGGAAGTGATTGGTAGAAAATCGGGGAGCAGTCTTAAGACGGCCCGTGGGACGGTCTTAATCCTCTCATTACTTCTCGATGAATCCCAACCAGATCAGGAGAATGATAATCCCGATGGTAGTAGCGTAGCCAATTTTCAACAGCTGCAGACGGAGCTCGGACCAATCCGGCTGCCACGATAGTTTCCAGGCGGGACGATTGGTGATGACTCTTGCCTCTTCCTCTTCACCGTCTCCCTGAAATCGCTGGGCATCGATCATTCGCACGAGCTGCGGATCGTACTTGGCTATGGTGCGCAGAATCTGGCGCTTGCGCCTGGCCACCCTCTCCGAGAATTCGTCCACCGATTCCTGTCCCTTCGCCGTCGTCGTGCCGCTCCCCACTTCGACCTCTCCAGTCCCGTCCGTGCGGTCGGCGATGAGGATGCACGTTTGCTCGCGGGCGAGATTCTCGGCCAGCCCGCTGACGACTTCTCTGTCCTTGATGTTTTCGTGGATGACGTTGTAGCAGGTATCTATGAAGCGCTTGAAGTCCTGGCGGATTTCCTGCTGCGAGAGCCCCAGCAAGTAGGACTCCTCGATCATTTCCTCGATCGCCTCTTTAACCTTTGACATGTCGAATAGGTGTCGGGGAGCCGCCGCCGCCGCAGTACTCGCAATCGTCGTGAATTCGTCGGTACTGTACTCGAAGCTCAGGGCGATGTCAAGGCGGCGAGTCGCTCTGGCGAGCCGCCTGAGACACCGCCTCAGGAAGGCATCGACTGATGTCGCCCGCCTTCATACCCCACTGGCCGAGCCGCTCTCTGGCGAGGTCCCCGGACAGCCCGTGGAGGAAGACGCCCACGCACGCCGCATCGTCGGCTGGCAGCCCCTGCGCGATGAGGCCGGCGACGGTTCCGGTCAGCACATCCCCGGAGCCCGCCGTGGCCATCCCGGCGTTACCTGTTGGATTGACCATGACTCTGCCATCTGGCAGGGCGACGAGTGTCGGGGCCCCCTTCAACACCAGAATCACTCCGTACTCGGTGGCGAAAGCGCGTGCGTGCTCGAGCGGCTGCTCGCACAGGGCCGCTTTGTCCGTTCCCGTCAGCCTCGCAAACTCGCCGACGTGCGGAGTCAGCACGAGTGGGTGCGCCAGGGCCCCTTGCTTCAATATATCGGTGAATCCCGAAAAAGCATTGATGCCATCTGCGTCGATGACGATCGGGAGCCGGTCGCCGCCACCCAGTTGGCGGGTCAACAGTCGGCGGACCAGCTCTGCGGTTTCGCGGTAGGTACCCAAACCGGGTCCCACAGCAAGACAATCAGTCTTCTCGAGCATCGCCTCGATCTCGCCGAGCGCGCGCAGCGACAGACAGCGGCGGCGCTTCACCTCCGGCAGCGGCCGCGTCATCACTTCCGTCAGCTTTATCTCCATGATGTCGTTCAGGCTCGCCGGAACGCCAAGGCTCACCCGGCCGGCACCGCACAGCAGAGCGGAGTCGGCAGTCAGCGCCGCCGCACCCGACATGCCCACGGAGCCGGCAATGACGGCCACGGAGCCACAGCTTCCCTTGTGGGCATCGGGCGCTCGGTTCGGTATCAAGGCTGCCACCGCCTCGGCGGAGATGAGGAATGTCCGGGTAGGACAGGTGGCGACGGCCTGAGGGGGAAAATCAATGTCGGTCAGCTCGAGGTCGCCGCAGAACGAGCGGCCTGGAAAGAACAGATGACCGATCTTGGCGAGTCCGAAGGTGACGGTTACCGAGGCACTGACGCACACACCGGGCACCTGCCCGGTGTCCGCCTCGACCCCCGACGGCAGATCGACCGCCACCACGTGCTGCCCGGCGGCGTTGATCTGCTCGATCACCCCCGCGAGTTCGGGCCGCAGCGATCCTCTGAAACCGGTCCCAAGAATGGCGTCGACGATGACGTCTGCCTGTTGCAGTGCTGCGGTGCCCTCCTCTGACATCGGGTACGGCTCGGCTGCGAGCCCCGCATCGGCCAGGCGGCTCAAATTGTGGGTGGTGTCTGGAGACTGGGCCTCTTTCGGCGAGGTCAGAAAGACTCTCACCGCGACTCCTGCCTCGTGAAGCAATCGCGCCACGACGAGGCCGTCGCCGCCGTTGTTGCCCTTGCCGCAGACAACGGCGGCGCTCAAGCCCTCGAGCCCGTCCCAGCGATCCCGAATGACCTCCACGACTTCGGCTCCTGCCCGTTCCATCAGCTCCAGCCCGGGGACGCCGTGCTCCTCGATCGAACAGCGATCGATCTGCGCCATCTGCGTCCCCGTCACCAGTTTTGGATATTCCGTACTCATGGGCTGAGCCCGCGCTCGCTCAGATATCGCGGAGGATGAAGTGGGCATACGTCTTCGCAGTTTGCACCAGATCGCGCGTTTTCAGGCGCTCGTCGACGGCGTGAGCACGATGCCCGTCCACACCGTAGCCGATTCCGGGCAATCCGCCCTCCCGGACGAAGTAATGCAAATCCGTGAATCCCGTCGTCAGCCGGTAGCTGGCAGCCCGCCGGCGCACGGCGCGGACGGACCTGGCGAAAGCGCGGGGAAGTTCGTGATCACTATCGACGACGCAGGGATCGATTCGCAGCGTGGAGCGCGTCCGGTACCTGATGCCAGGACCTTTGCTCGTGGCCCTGGCGAGGGCGCGCCGCAGCTCTTCTTCGGCCTGAGTGAGACGCTCGTTGGGGAGCACACGACGGTCGATGCTGAACAGGGCGTCACCAGGTACGGTGTTCACTTTCAGTCCGTTGCCGCCGAAGACGCCGCCGAGATTGATAGTGGGCTGCCTCGTGCCGCCGGAGACATCCCGGTACTGGCGTGACGATGACGACAGACTCCGCTTTACACTCTGCAGCTGATGGACCATTTCAGCCATGCCCTCGAAGGCGTTGATTCCCTGGTCGGGATTCGAGGCGTGAGCCGATTTCCCCTGCACCTCCACCTCCATCCACAATACGCCGTTGTGCCCACAGCCCACGCGGGTTCCGGAGGCACCTTCGCAGACCACGGCGAGATCGGCGTTCACGAGCCCCTGGCGGACCACCCATCCGGCTCCCAACTGCCCGCCGGTTTCTTCGTCGGCGGTGAAGGAGCACTCAATGTTGAAGGCAGGCGCCGCCCGCACTCTCCGAATCGCCTCGAGCGCCGACAGGAGCGCCGCGATCGATCCCTTCATGTCTCCCGATCCGCGACCATAGAGCCAGCCGCCACTCACGTGCGGCTCGAAGGGCCCGCCGAAGCGCCATCGGCCGGAGGCGGGGACGACGTCGTAGTGCGCATTGAAATGAACTGTGCGCTCGGCACCGACGTCCCACCTGGCGATCAGATTGAAACGCGGGTACTCCGCGTCGACACCCGCCGCCGTCGCGTCCGCGTCCGGAACACGGTGGATTTCAACTCCCATGTCGATCGATTTACACCACCGGCACAGCCATTCGACCATCTCGCGGTAGGAACGACCGGGTGGATTTACCGTAGGGATGCGGACCATTTCGCGCAGCCGTTGCGCTATGGCTCCTTCACTCCCGTCTAAATGGGCGAGTGGATCCGTCATCCTCGATCGCGCTCTCGCCCGCAACCGGCTCGAACTCAGATCGCTCCGAAATTCCGCCTCCGGAATAGCCTCGAACAGATGGGCCCAGCGGACTGGCAGGTCGATATCGGACAGGGTACGAAAAGCGCCGTCGTCGACCCGGCCGGCGACGATGAACCGGCTTCCATGGCGATCGATGGATTCCAACGCCGCGCTCAGCGCGGGCTCGCTCTGGTCGTAATAGGTGGGGTCGAAGAGCCGCAGGGACCGTGTCGTAGCCGATGGCGAAGCGCGTCCCGGGAAACAGGGTGGCCTTTTCGTGAAAGGTGGCTGCTCCGGTTATCAGCACCGGGTACCGTCCTTTCAGGAGGCTCAGTCTGTCCATGAGATCGGCGTATTCGAGTGACGGCTTGTCGACGTTGTGGATGGAGATCTCCAGTGCTGCAGAACGCCCGCTCCTGGCCTCCGCAACCGCCGCCAGCTCGCTGTGGCCCTCGTGCAGCGGATTGAACGAACCGGACAGCAGGAGACGATCGCCGCGCCCGACCGCGGTGTGGAATTCTCCCTGGCGGTCCATCTCGGCGACTTCGGCGGACCCACTGTAGAGAGCCTCGAGGGCCTCTTCGACAGGCGCCGTCCCGATGCGTCAAGGACGCCCAGTCCGGGGCGTCGAACGCTGGAATCTGAACGCCCGATTCCGACGCCAGCTGAGACACGAAGCAGCAGCTGAGGACTTCCTCCTGCCGATGGCGATCGTGCGAGCGGTCATCGGAGCAATTGGAGAAGTCCAGGCTGCTGAGCCGGTAGTTCGTTGCCGACCGCAGTGCGAGCCAGACCCGATCACGACCTTTCCGTTCCCGTTTCGTGGCGAGCGCGGCTGTGCAGGCGACGCCGACGAAATCGCGCCCGGGGGCCTCGTCGTCAATGCCACACAGTTCACGGGCCCTTTCGTAGGCACGCAGCGCCATGGTGCGAGCCGTTTCGGCGGCTCACCGGATGGGGTCCGGCTGACATCAGGTAGTCTTCGAGGGCCCGGTCGCAATACGGAACCTGAGCCTCGAGGACCACCCGCGAGGCGCCAGGGTGGTTGAGCAACCAGGACAGTGCCTGGCTGCCGCCGCCAGTCGCGACGACGGCAAGCTTGCGGCCGCTGCTGTGAATCCCCTCGACGACATCCCGGATCCACCTGGACCTGTCGGTCCGCTCGTTCATAGCGAGCTGACGAAATCGATCGCGCCCCGTATGCCCCACGCGGTGAGAAACACGCCGATGACGAAATTCGCCACGACAAGAGCTCGCTCCATCTGCAGCGGGCGCGGCAGGAAGCGGCGAGCCGGATAGGTCAATGGCCCATCCACACCCCGACCATCGGTGGCATTCCCTTCCCGTTCACTCACTGCATCGCAATTCAATTGTTACGGGGTGAGGCGCTCAGTATATCCCCGGCCTTTTTGGGTGTCAAACCGCGTAGTCGAGCTGTTTGGCGGCCCGCCAGCGGCTTGACACTACAACCTCGATTCCTATCTTAACACGCTAATTTAACAGGAGATTATGGCATCTCGGGGGGCTGATTTCAGGATGACTCAGATGACGTGGAAAGAAAAGCTGGCAGACCGCATTCCCGACGATCTGGCCGAAGAGATAGACATCTTCGAGACCCAGATCGGATTGCGCAAACAAGACAAGCTCGACGAGGTCATTTTTGCCGAGACCAGACTACGCCGCGGCGTGTACGGCCAGCGCTACGACAACGGTCAGCGTTTCGACGGTCAGCAGAGCCAGGAGTTGACGTTCCCGGAGGAATTCACCAAAGGGCCAAACACGGTTTGGCACGCTCCGGGAATGCAGCGGATCAAGATACCTTTCGGTGGGCCTGTCGACTGAGCAGATGGATGCTCTCGCCGACCTGGCCGAAGAATATTCGGATGACGTCGTCCACATCACGACCAGACAGGATGTGCAGCTCCACTACGTCCACATCGACGATACGGTCGATCTCATGCGCAGGCTTGCCGCCGCCGGCATTACGACGCGCGAGGCTTGCGGGAACTCCGTGCGCAATGTGACTGCCTGTCCCCTGGCCGGCGTCTGCCACACCGAGACCTTCGATGTTACGCCGTACGCGAAGGCGTTTTCGAAGTTCCTTCTCGGTCACCCAGACGTGCAGGATTTTGGTCGCAAGTTCAAGCCGGCCTTCTCTGGCTGCAAGCACGAGGCCTGCGGCCTGACGAACATGCATGATCTCGGCGCCATCGCCGCGACCCGCGTCGTCGACGGCGTGGAGAAGCGAGGCTTCGAGCTGTATGTCGGGGGCGGCCTGGGGGCCGTGCCCCACCAGGCAAAGCTGTTCGACGAGTTCGTCCCAGCAGAGGAATTGTTGCCGATCACTCAGGCCATCGCCCGCGTCTTCGCCCGGCTTGGTGAAAAGACTAATCGCGCCCGTGCCCGCATCAAATTTCTGGTGGCCAAGCTGGGAATCGAGGAGTTCAAACGCCTCGTTCTCGAACAGCGCCAGACGCTTCCCCACGACGCGCGATGGACGGCTTACCTCGACGATCTGAACGCCCTCGACGAGGAAGGGCTCAGACCTGGCCAACCCCTGGATGGCGCCGAGCTTCCCGATGGATTCGACCAGTGGTACGAAACCAATGTCTATCCCCAGCGCCAGCCCGGTTACGTCGTCGCGACCGTCACCTTACCGCTGGGTGACCTCACCTCGAATCAGCTTCGGGGACTGGCAGACGTCTGCCGTCGCTATGTCAAGGACACCGTTCGCACGACGGTGGAGCAGAACCTCGTCCTGCGCTGGGTGAGCGAGGCCGATCTGCCGGCTCTCTACGCCGACCTGAAAGAACTCGGACTGGGTCTGTCTGGTGCGAGTACCGTCTTCGACGTCACCGCCTGCCCGGGCACCGACACCTGCAAGCTCGGCATCTCCTCGTCGCGCGGCCTCGCGGCCGAGTTGCGCCGCCGGCTGGCCGAGAGCGCCCACACGCTCGACGAAGCCGTAAAAGGCCTGCGGGTCAAGATCAGCGGATGCTTCAACTCGTGCGGACAGCACCACGCCGCCGACATCGGCTTCTACGGCGTCAGCCGCAAGATCAGCGGCATCACCGTACCCCACTTCCAGGTTGTGCTGGGGGGTAAGTGGCTGGAGAACGCCGGCTCCTTCGGTCTGGCGATGGCGGCTGTGCCGTCCAAGAATATACCCACGGTCGTCACCCGTCTCACCGAGCGCTTCGTGAAGGAACGCCAGGGGAACGAAAGCTTCCAGGGATTTGTCGAGCGCACCGGCAAACGCGAAATCAAAGGTATGCTCGAGGACCTCACTGCGGTCCCCGCCTACGAGGAAGACTCGTCTTTCTACCGCGACTGGGGAGATACACGCGAATTCACCATCGGCGACATGGGCAAGGGAGAGTGCGCCGGAGAGGTCGTCCCCCTGGCCCACTTTGAGCTGGCCGCTTGTGAGCGGGAAGCCTTCGAGGCCCACATCTTTCTCGATGAAGCCAAATTCGAGCAGGCTTACGGAACCGCGTACAACGCCATGCTCCACGCCGCTAAGGCACTCGTAAAGACCCAGTGGCTGGACGTGCCGGAGGGACGCGGACACGATCGTGAAGGAATTCGTGGAGCGCTTCGTCGACACGGAGCTGTTCTTCGACCCTTACGCCAAGGACAAATTCGCCCGCTATCTCGTCCGCATGCACGAGACGGCAATGGACGGCCATTCCCGCGACGCCGCCCACACCGCGGTCGAAGAGGCTCAGCTGTTCATCGAGGCGGCCTACCGCTGCCACGACCGCACGAGCGCCGCCGAAGGCGCCACGGCCTGATCGATGAAACTGCAGCGGGTCCAGGTCAAATTCTACCTCGACGACGACAGCGCCATCTCGTCGGAGGACGCCTTCCGGATTTTCAACACCTGGATTCGGGAGACGACGGAGGAGGTCCTCGTCGATGTCGCCGACTACAGCCATCTGCCGGCCGGGCCGCAGACACTGCTGGTGGGCCACGAAGCCAGCTACAGCCTCGACAACACCGACCATCGCTTCGGATTGCTCTACGCCCGCAGGCAGCCGATGGACGGCAGCACCCCGGAGAAACTGCGTCTGGCCCTTGGTGCCACTCTGACTGCATGTCGGCGACTTGAAGGCGAGCCGGATCTCGGCGGCAAGGTGAAATTCAGGGGTGAGGAGTTGCTCCTCGTCGTCAACGACAGGCTCGAATCGCCGAACTCCGATGACACGCTGGCGGCGCTCAAACCCCATCTCGACGAGGTTCTCGGAGAGCTGTACCAGGGCGCGCAGACAGAGCTAGACCGCGACCCGAATCCGAGGCAGCGCTTCAATCTGCGCATCAGTGCCGAAGGTCGTTTCGATATCTCGGCTCTGCTGCAAAACCTGTAGAGCTCACCGCTTGACAAGGTCGGAAGGCGGGCCGTATGTACGAAATCGTTGCCGCACCGGTACAAGGGAGACGTTGTGCGCAGCTGAGAGTTTCTTGAGGAGGAGGAGATGACGTACATCATCGCCGAGCCTTGCGTCGATGTGAAGGACAAGTCCTGCGTTGAGGTTTGCCCCGTCGACTGTATTCATCCGACCGATGGAGAGGGGGTTAAAATGCTCTACATCGATCCGGACGAGTGCATCGATTGCGGAGCGTGCGAGCCCGAATGCCCGGTGGAAGCCATTTTCGCCGAGGAGGACCTACCCGAGGAGTGGAATAAGTACATCGAGATCAACGCCCAGTACTTCAAGGACAAGTAACCCCTACTCGAAGTCAGCGCAGGGGTCAGTCAACCGGCAGCGACAGTCGTCGCTGCTTTTTTTTGACCCGTCTTGACGGTCACGACCGGAGACCTATCTTCTCCTCCTTCCTGCCTTGAGCTGATCCACGAAAGCTGAAACTTAAACCCAACGACTCATATCATGGCGAAGAAGCAGAAAAGACCGAAAAGGACCGCGCCGAAAAAGAAACCTGGGAAGCCGAAACTGGACGGCAAGCGGCCTGGCAAAGCGGCGCCTGGAAAGACGTCGTCGTTGGATTCCGACACTCTCCGGTTCATGTATCGCAAGATGACGGAGATCCGTTTCTTCGAAGAGCATGTGTGGGACGTGTACACTCGCGGCCTCATGCCAGGACTCGCCCACCTCTACATCGGCGAGGAGGGTGTCGCCGTGGGCACGTGTACGGCGCTGCGACAGGACGACTACATCACCAGTACTCACCGGGGGCATGGCCACTGCCTCGCCAAAGGGGCCAACCTCGATCGCATGATGGCCGAGATCATGGGCAAGGAAGCGGGATACTGCCGCGGCAAGGGTGGGTCCATGCACATCGCCGACATGACTGGCGGCAATCTGGGAGCCAACGGCATCGTCGGAGGTGGCTTCGGCATCTCTACCGGCGCCGCCCTTTCCGCCAAGCTTCGAGGCAGCGATCAGGTCGCCGTCTGCTTCTTCGGTGACGGTGCCGCCAATCAGGGCATTCTCCTCGAGACCGTGAACATGGCCGTGATCTGGGATCTGCCGGCCATCTATGTGTGCGAAAACAACCAATATGGGGAGCATACGTCGTACCGGTCGGTGACCGGCGTCGAAAAAATCGTCGACCGCGCCAGCGGCCTAGGTCTCGAAGGCGTGCGCGCCGAAGGCTCGGATGTTCTGGAGATGTACGATGTGATCTCGAAAGCGGTCGCCAAGGCGCGTCGGGGGGGCGGGCCGACGTTCGTGGAGGCGGTCACCTACCGCTTCCGCGGCCATCACGTCGGCGACGGCGGCGCCTACCGCACCAAAGAGGAGCTCGATTGGTGGATGGAGAACAAGGACCCGATCCGACTCCTGGCCAACCACATGATCAGTCGGAAAGTGGCCACGAAAGCACAGCTGGAAGAGCTGGATCAGCAAGTCGAGCAGGAGGTCGTTGACGCCGTCGAGTTCGGACGCGAGGCGCCACTTCCTCCCGCTGAACAAGCCTACGAGGACCTGTATGCCTGACGTCGAGATCGCATTTCGGGAAGCCGTCACCATGGCCATGAGTGAGGAGATGCGGCGCGACGAGTCCGTCTTCCTCATCGGCGAGGATGTCGGCGCGTCCGGTGGCATCTTCAAGTGCAGCGAGGGGATGCTCGACGAGTTCGGCCCCGAGCGCGTCATCGATTCACCCATTTCCGAGGTCGGCTTCGTCGGCATGAGCGTGGGCGCCGCCATGACGGGGATGCGGCCTATCACCGAGCTCATGTTCAACGACTTTTCCCTCATGACGATGGACCAGCTCGTCAATCAGGCCGCCAAGATCCGCTACATGACCGGCGGCCAGTGCTCAGTGCCGATGACCCTGCGCACAACCATTGGGGCCGGCCGCTCCTCGGCGGCGCAGCACTCCCAGTCCTTCCAGGCCATCTTCGCGCACATCCCGGGTCTGAAAGTCGCCATCCCCTCCTGCCCGCGGGACGCGAAGGGACTGCTCAAGACCGCGATCCGCGACGACAATCCATGCGTCGTGCTCGAAGACAAAATGATGTACAACGATACCGGCCCCGTTCCGACAGAGGATTTCACCATCCCCTTCGGTGAAGCCGAGGTCAAACGCGAGGGCTCCGACGTCTCGCTCGTGGCGACCTCCAGCATGGTCGGTGTCTGTCTGGAGGCGGCCGAGGTGCTCGCCGAATCGGGCATCGAGGCGGAGGTCGTCGACCCCCGCACCTTGTTTCCGCTCGACGCGGATACGATCGTCAACTCCGTCCGCAAGACCGGCTACGCCGTCGTCGTCGACGAGGCGGTGAGACGCTTCGGCGCCACTGCCGAGCTCGCCTCCGTCATCACTGAAAGCGCCTTCGACTATCTCGATGCGCCGGTAGAAAGAATCGGAGCGGCAGAGCTGCCCGTCCCATTCAGTCCGACGCTCGAGATGCCCACCATCCCCGATGCGGCCCGTGTCGTCGCCACAGTCAAGTCCCAGAGAAATTTGAAATAGGCCTTGTCGAGCCCCGTCTGCCTCGTTTCCGGGTCGAGCAGTGGTATCGGGGCCGCCATCGTGCGGTCCTTCGCGGCCCGGGGCTATGACGTGGTCGTCCATTACAACTCGGGCAGGGACCGCGCCGAGGAAATCGCGGCACAGCTGCGCCGCGACTGCGAGGTGACCGTCCTGACCGTCGGCGCCGACCTGTCTCGCACGGAAGAGCCCTTTCGGCTCGTCGACGCGACCTACGAACACTTCGGCCGGCTCGACGTGGCGATCAGCAACAGCGCCGTGTCGAACCTCATTCGCGACGCCTCCGGCGAGTTGGTGCGCTACCGCTTTCACGAGACTCCCGCTGAGCATCTGGATGCGGAAATGGAACGCGTCCTCAGTCTCAATTTGATGGGCGCCTACCGTCTCGTTCAGCGGTCGCTACACCACATGATCCAGCAAGCCAGGCATGAGAGCGAGGGAGGCGGCGAGGCTCTTCACCGCAGCATCCTCGTTATCTCGTCCGTGTCCGATGTGGCCCCCGACTCGTTCCGGATACCCTACGGCGTCAGCAAAGCAGGGCTCAACCACGTCGTCCTCGGCGCCGCCGTTGAAGGGGGCAGGTACAACGTCACCGTCAACGCCCTCAGGCCCGGCGTCGTCGCTACCCCCATGACGGCCCGGCCTTCCGGTGTCACCGATCCGGACAGCGGCGACGAACTGCTGGTCTCGGAGACCTACGGGGTCATGGCTAAGGGCGGATCACAGCCGATCCCTCGCATTGGCACACCCGAGGATATCGGCGAGGCGGCGTATTCCTTCGCCCACATTCCCTACATGACGGGACAGATGATCGCCGTAGACGGGGGTTTCACGCTCATCAACGGATTTCCGAATCAGGAGTTGTTTCTGCAGGAGGGGTTCCGGCGGAGGCAGAACTCCGGACGGAAGCACAGCTTGGATTGAAGGGACTGGGTGCGGGTTTGGCTGGTCGAGCTATGAGTGCTCTTTGATACTGCCCATGCGGATCTCCAGGTCCTCCCTGTTGGCGATCCGCTCGAGCCGGCCATCGCGGATCCAGGCCACGCGATCGGCCGCCGTCAGCATCTTGTCGTCGTGCGTGACGGCGATGATCGTCGTGCCCATTTCCGAATTCAGATTTCGCATGTAGTCGATGATCTCCTGGCCTGTGTTGCTATCAAGGTTGCCCGTGGGCTCATCGGCCAGGATGATTCGGGGCTTGTTGACGAAGGCCCTGGCGATGGCGACACGCTGCTGCTGGCCGCCACTCAGCTCCGACGGGAGGTGGTGGGCCCTGTCATGCAGTCCCACGATAGTGAGACACTCCAGAGCCCGCTCCTCTCCTTCCACCGTCGACATCCCCGCGAAAATCGTCGGCAGCGCCACGTTCATCAAAGCGCTCATGATCGGCAGCAAATTGTAGGTCTGAAAGATGTAGCCGAGCTCGAAGCAGCGGACGGCGGCCAGCTGCCGTGGAGACAGGCTCGCCAAGTTTGTTCCCTCGATCAACACCTCACCTGATGTCGGCGTCTGCAATGCCCCTATCTGGTTGAACAGAGTGCTCTTTCCAGACCCCGAGGGTCCCATGATGGCAAAAAATTCCCTTTCCTCCACGTCCATCGTTAGCCCTCGCAGAGCGTGGACGTGGGTCGACTCGTCCTTGTTCTTGGCATTGTAAACCATAGTGACATCGCGCACAGCGACGATCACGCTACCGTTCGTCTTCGCCATAACTATCTGATTTTAATCCGGTTACTGTCAAGGCCCAGTTTCAGTTGAAACAAACCACAGGCTCGGGTGAGTGTGTCAGCCCATCATCGCGAGCTGTTTGATGCCGAGTTCGGCTTGTATGGCTTGCCGGAGCATCGGCAGATGGCGATAGCCCTTGACCCTGCGCAGACGTGGTTCGATGTCGAGCAGTGCCGTGGCTACCCAACGGTGACGCTGTGATGAGTTGGTCCAGCGTCGCACGTTGTGTGTGAGCTGCTCCAGGAGACTGTTGACGTTCTCGATGCAGTTGGTGGTGCGGAAGGAATCCTTGAGCATCGGCGTCAGTCCCAACCGATGGAGTGTGAGGGTCTCTTCCATGCCTTCCTCGAGGCTGTGTAGGGCGGACTGATTCATCAACTTCAAGCCCGGTTTGAGCGCGTCCAGTGCCGCCTTGGCCGCCTCGTATCTCGGTTTGCCGTAGGCCGCCTCCATCTTGCGACCCATACCGGACTGCTCGCTCTTGGACAGATACGACACGACGTTCTGGCGCTTGTGATACTGGCAGCGCTGCACGCAGGCATGTCCTTTGAGCACCGACATCACCGCCTTGTAAAGCCCCTTGGCGCCGTCGATGACGACCAACAGTCCGGCTTCGTACTGCATACCGCGTTCGACCAGATCGGACAGGAAGCGACGGCAGACGCGCTCGTTTTCCGTGGCCGCCTGCACGAAGCCAAGAGGAATCTTCTGTCCGTCGAGGGTGACGCCCAGGGCGATGATGATCTCCTCGTCCGCGAAGCTCTTGCCGTCGAGGAATAGCGCCACCAGATCATATCCTTCCAGGGATCGCTCCTGGAATTCAGCCAGCTTTCGAGCCGTGCCTTTCACGTAACGACAGGACACCGATGAGGATGACAGACCAAAGGCCTCGGGTACGGCCTCAGCGCAGGCCTCGTAGTTGCGCGTGGCGATGCCCTTCAGCATCCGCAACAGCAGACCTTCGTCCATCTGTCGAGGCGTCTGCAGTGCCTGGTAAACATCCAGCGGGACCTCGGTATGGTTGGCCACGTTGCGCACCCGCGGCACATCGACGGGTAGTTTCTGGTCGGCCAGGTACACCGACCCAAGCTGAGACCCCCAGCGGCGTAACGGCTGATCCGACCCCTTGCGCTGATACCGCGGCCCAGCCAACTCAACGACCGCTCTTTGCAGCTCCTCCGCGACCGCCTGCAGCCCCAAGGGAATCAGCCATTGGATCGCCTCGATCCGGCCATCCAGGTCCTCTACTTGCTCTGCAGTCTCGGGTGCTACCTTGCCGATGCTCACCGTTCGTTTGGCGCCCTTCTTCCGTGCTACTAGCTTGCTCATTGCAGGCTCCCCATCGTTACCGATGCGAGACTTCTTCCAACGGGCTTCTCGTATCAAAACGTAACGATTGGAGCCTGTGCTGTTTCAACTAAGATCGGGACAAAGCGCCGGTTACAGTTGCAAAGTTAGGCGGCCAGAGATTTGGGTGAAACGTATTCTCGCCTTGCCCAAAAAGGGAGGTTCAATGTACAGATGTATCGCGGGCCAGTCAATCCATCGAGGTTTCTCGCAGAGCGGGAGCCGACACGCCTTTAAATAGTTGCAAAAACTAAACAACCCCCATGACATGCCGATAATATCTACGAGCAATGACTTGACGTTAAACGCTACTATATAGTATAATCGTACCCACGTGATTGTACATTATATCAGAGCGCCTACTGATAGCGCTCTCGCTTCGGTGGTCCTGGCTCCCTGGGAACCGGAAGTGTGGAGGAGACAAACAGATGCCCGAAAGCGATCAACTGATTGATATTAGAGAAGTTGCAGAGACACTCGGCAAGTCCGTCGAGTCCATACGAAAGTATAAGAACTTCGGCATAATCCGGGTTACCGATAAGCGCGGCAACAAGGATCTGTTCGACCGAGAGGAGATCCTCAAGATTCGCGAGCGTCTTCGCGACCTCAGACTCAAGGGTCTGTCGCTATCGCAAATCGCCGATCAGCTCGCCGCAGCCCGTCAGGAAATCGGTGTCGCGGCAGCAGCGGGCAGCAACCCAATCGGCATGCCACCCGATCCGAGTAGACCGGTCAAGGTGCTCGTCGTCGATGATGAGGAAGACGTTCGCAGCAATCTCGCAGAGTTTCTCGGCAATCAGGGGTATGCCGTCGTCGATGCAGGTGACGGCGAAGAGGCGCTCGCAAAGGCTTTCACGGAAAAGCCGGACCTGATCCTGCTCGACCTCAGACTGCCCAAAGTCGACGGCTATCAGGTGTGCCAGACCCTAAAGGGAAACCCGATCACAGCTGTCATTCCCATCATCATGATCACCGCTCTCAACGCCACCCCACAGAAGATCAAGGGGATGGAGTACGGCGCCGACGACTACGTCGAAAAACCCTTCGACCTGGAGGAGCTCGCGGCGCGGATCAAGATGGTCATGCGCCGCGCCCACGCGGTGAATTGAAAGAGGAGCCGAGGCTCACTCCAGCCGAGGATCCGCAGGAGCTTTTCGCTCCTGCCGTCACCCCACCTTCTTTTTTTTCCCTCGCAGGCGGTTGATCTCGTCTCGGAAGCGGGCGGCGTTTTCGAATTCCAGCGCCGCTGCCGCATCCCGCATCTTCTTCTCTAGCTCGGCCACGAGGTCCTCCACGTCGGTCATCCCTTCCCCCTCGCCATAAGCCCGCTCCGCCTCTTCGGCGACAGAGTCGAAATCACCGAGTTCCTTCGCCCGCTCCAGCACGGACGTCGTCTGCATGATCTCTTCTCGACTTCGGTAGATGGTTTTCGGTACGATGCCGTGTTCATCGTTGTAATCACGCTGTAGTTTCCGGCGTCGGCTCGTCTCCTCGATCGTCCGACCCATCGAATTCGTCATCTTATCGGCATAGAAGATGACGAGGCCGGACTCGTTTCTGGCCGCCCTTCCCACCGTTTGTATCAGTGACTGCTCCGAGCGCAGAAAGCCCTCTTTGTCGGCGTCCAAGATCGCCACGAGCGAGACCTCCGGCAGGTCCAGCCCCTCGCGCAGCAGATTGACCCCTACGAGCACATCGAATTCGCCCAGACGAAGATCTCTGAGGATGCTGACGCGATCGAGGGTGTTGATTTCCGAATGGAGATACCTGACCCGCGAGCCATTCTGGGCGAGGTAGTCGGTCAGCTTTTCGGCCATCCGCTTCGTCAGCGTCGTCACCAAGACCCTTTCCTGTTTTTCCGCCCTCGTGCGGATCTCCTCCATCAGGTCGTCCACCTGATTGCCCAGCGGTCTCACCTCGATGACCGGATCGACCAACCCAGTCGGACGGATCACCTGTTCGACGATGACGCCCTCCGATTTCTCCAGCTCGTACTTGCCCGGAGTCGCCGAGACGAAGATGACTTGCTGCACGTGCGACTCGAATTCTTCGAAATACAACGGACGATTGTCGTAGGCGGACGGCAACCTGAACCCGTAGTCCACGAGCATGTCCTTGCGCGACCGGTCACCGCGCCACATGGCCCGCAACTGTGGGATGGTCTGATGTGACTCGTCGATGAAGAGGAGAAAATCATCGGGGAAGTAGTCCAGCAGCACGTACGGAGCCGCGCCAGGTTCACGCCCGTCCATGTAGCGCGAGTAATTCTCTATTCCGGGACAGTAACCGATCTCCCGGATCATCTCCACATCGTATTTCGTTCGCGTTTCGAGACGGTGTGCCTCCACGAGCTTTTCCTGCTCTTGCAGATCGAGGCGGCGGGGCTCGAGCTCCATCAGAATTCCCTCGCACGCTCGCTCGGTCTTGTCGTCGTCTGTCACGTACTCCTTGGCCGGGTAGAATTGCGCCTGCTCCACCTTCTCGACGACGTTGCCGGAGACGACGTCCACCAGCGCCAGGGACTCCACCTCGTCCCCGAACAACTCAATTCGGATTGCCTTGTCACCTGAGGCGGGCACCACTTCGATAATGTCGCCGCGAACCCGAAAGCGGCCGGGCTGCAGCTCCAGGTCGTTTCGACTGTAGTAAATGTTGATGAGCCGACGCAGAATTTCGTCTCTCTCGATCTCCTCACCCACCTTCAGTCTCACCCTCTGCTCGGCGAATTCCTGGGGCGAGCCGAGGCCGTAGATGCAGGAAACGGTTGCCACGATGAGCACGTCCCGGCGCTCGAGCAGCGAGCTCATGGCCTTGAGCCGCAGCCGTTCGATCTCCTCGTTGAGGTCGATTTCCTTTTCGATGTAGGTGTCCGTGCTCGGTCGGTAGGCCTCGGGCTGGTAGTAATCGTAGTAGCTGACGAAATACTCAACCGCATTGTCTGGAAAGTAGCCTCTGAACTCGCCGTAGAGCTGCGCCGCCAGCGTCTTGTTGTGGGAGATGACGAGGATTGGCCGGTCGAGTCGCTCGATCACATTGGCCATGGTAAAGGTCTTGCCGCTCCCGGTTACTCCGAGAAGGGTTTGATATTCCCGGCCCTCGCCAAGCCCCTCTACCAGCTCTTCGATGGCCCTGGGCTGATCCCCTGTTGGCTTGTACTCCGAGTTTAGTCTGAAGGACATTTCCTTTCCTTTCGCACTCGTCTCAAATCTAACCGGAGCCACAAAACGCTGTCAATTCGATAGAGTCGGCGATGTACCGAGCACATTCAGTGCCATTTTGGCAGACATTCATGTCTCGACAGCATAGGCCTACTAATTTTGCGTTTCGCTTAGTAGACGTAATTTATTGTTATTATAATAGTTGTAAATAATCGGTCCAACGTGGTACCGGGCTTGCTTTTCCAACTGCATTGTTTAGAGATTCCTGAAATCTACGTAGTCGAAGAGGGAGTAAGGCGATGGCGAAGGTAATCGGCATAGACTTGGGTACGACGAACTCGTGTGTGGCGGTGATGGAGGGGAAGGAGCCGGAGGTGATCGCCAACTCGGAGGGAGGCCGAACGACGCCGTCGATGGTGGCGTTTGCCAAGGACGGTGAGCGTCTGGTGGGTCAGACGGCGAAGCGTCAGGCGGTGACGAACCCGACGAACACGGTGTTTTCGATCAAGCGATTTATGGGTCGTCGGTATGAGGAGGTGTCTCAGGAGATTACCGAGGTGCCGTTCGAGGTGTCGACGGGTCCTCGCGATCTGGCGGTGGCGCAGGTTGGTGGTGGTGAGTATACGCCGCCGGAGATTTCGGCGATGGTGCTTCAGAAGATGAAGCAGACGGCCGAGGATTATCTGGGTGAGCCGGTGTCACAGGCGGTGATCACGGTGCCGGCGTATTTCAACGACGCCCAGCGTCAGGCGACGAAGGACACCGGCCAGATTGCCGGGTTGGATGTGTTGCGCATCGTCAACGAGCCGACGGCGGCGGCGTTGGCGTATGGGCTGGACAAGGGGGCCGGTCATTCGGAGAAGATCGCGGTGTATGATTTAGGTGGCGGCACGTTCGACATTTCGATATTGGAGTTGGGCGACGGGGTGTTCGAGGTGAAGTCGACGAACGGGGACACCCATCTGGGCGGTGACGATTTTGATCAGCGCATCATCGACTGGCTGGCGGAGGAGTTCGAGCGGGCCGAGGGCATCGATGTGCGCAAGGACCCGATGGCGCTGCAGCGGTTGAAGGAAGCCGCCGAGAAGGCGAAGTGCGAGTTGTCGTCGTCTGGTCAAACGGAGATCAACCTGCCGTTCGTGACGGCGGACCAGACTGGTCCCAAGCATCTGCAGCAGAGTGTGAGCCGGGCGAAGTTCGAGCAGCTCGTCGACGATTTGGTGGAGCGCACCCGTCGTCCGTGCGAGCAGGCGTTGGCCGATGCGGATGTGAGCGCCTCGGACATCGACGAGGTCATTCTGGTGGGCGGCTCGACGCGCATGCCGAAGGTGCAGGCTCTGGTGGCGGACCTGTTCGGCCGGGAGCCGCATCGGGGGGTGAACCCGGACGAGGTGGTGGCCATGGGGGCGGCGATCCAGGCGGGGGTGTTGGCTGGTGAGGTGGACGACGTGCTGCTGTTGGACGTGACGCCGTTGTCATTGGGCATCGAGACGTTGGGTGGGGTGATGACCCATCTGATCGAGCGCAACACGACGATTCCCACGAAGAAGAGCCAGATTTTCTCGACGGCGGCGGACAGTCAGCCTTCGGTGGAGGTGCACGCGTTGCAGGGCGAGCGCGAGTTTGCCCGGGACAACCGCACCCTGGGTCGGTTTCACCTCGACGGCATCCCCTCGGCGCCTCGCGGCATGCCGCAGATCGAGGTGACCTTCGACATCGACGCCAACGGGATTCTGAACGTGTCGGCACAGGACAAGGGCACGGCCAAGGAGCAGTCGATCCGTATCGAGGCCTCGTCGGGTCTGTCTCCAGAGGAGATCGATCAGATGCAGAAAGACGCCGAGGTTCATGCTAAGGAAGACCAACAGCGTCGACAGCGGGTGGACAAATGCAATGAAGCCGACCAGCTCGTCTACAGCACCGAGAAGACGCTGGCCGAGCACGGCGAGCAGCTGCCCGAACAAGAGCGGGCTGAGGTGGCAGACGCCCTCGAGGAGTTGAAGAAGATCCTCGAGGCGGCCGGCGACGATGGCAGCGGCATGAACGATACGGCCCTCGAGGCAGCCATGGACAAACTCAAAACAGCCTCCCACAAACTCGCCGAAATCATCTACCAGACAGCCCAGCAGCAAGCCGACGCCCAGGGTGAGGCCGCCCCCCCGGGAGGGGCCGCACCACCGCCTCCAGGTGCGGGGCCTGCCGCGGGAAACGGACATCCGAGCGGGGACCCGCAGACGCAAAGGGGCGTTGGCAAGAAGAAGGACGGCAATGCGGTCGACGCGGACTTCGAGGTAGTCGATTGATCGACCTGAGTCGGTGTAGACACCCGGTGACGACGACGACAGGGGCCCAGGTGAAAACCGAAGCCCCCCTGTCATTTGGTCCCCCCCGTGATCTCACCTTCAGGGCCGCAGTAGAACCTTCATAGCTTCCTGTCGCTCCAGGAGCTCGAAGCCGGTGGACCACTCATCCAGCGGCAACTCGTGGGTGATCAGCTTCTCAGGTTGGATCACCCCCTGTTCCATCAGTCTGAGGGCACGCATCCAGGAGGGTCGTCGGTGCGCGATGCCGCCGCTGACGACGAGCTCCTTGTAGGCGATCTTCTCAAAATCGACTTCTACTGGTCGACCGAACAGTCCCATCTGCGTCACCTTGCCCTGTCTGCGGACCATGTCGAGAGCCTGATTCACTGCCGGCGCTGCTCCCGAACACTCGATCACGACATCGGCGCCATAGCCTCCCGTCATCTGGTGCGTCATCTCGACAGGATCGCTTTCCTCGATATTCACAGTGTGCTCGATTCCCGCTGCCTCTCGGGCGATACGCAATCTGTCTTGGTCTCGCGAGGTGCCGCACAGCATGACCGATCCGCCCTCGGCCTGGGCCACGAGCGCCGCAAACACGCCGACGGGGCCGGGGCCGAGAACGACGACGAAGTCGCCGGCAGATACAGAAGTCTGTTCGATGACGGAGTGCACGCAGCAAGCGAGTAGCTCTGTGAGCGCGCCTGCCTCGAAGCTGACGTTGTCCGGAAGCGTGTGCACGTGGACGGCATTGCAGAACCCGGCGAAGCAGCCGTCGTAGTAGTAGCCGAAAACCCTCCGCTCCGGACACAGATTGTAGTATTCAGTGCGGCAGAAGTCGCATTGCCCACACGCGGTTATCGTCGCCTCTGCCGTAACCCGGTCACCTATGCAAACCCCTTCCCCCACGTCGGCACCTTTTTCGGCGACCACACCGCTGAATTCGTGTCCGATGACGACGGGAGTACGGATGGCGTAGTCGATCGTGTCGTGGAAGATGTGTAGGTCGGAACCACAGATTCCCGCGGCCTTCACCTCGATCTTCACCTGGTTCGGCGCTGGCGGTCTCTCCTCCACGTCCCTCAGCTCGACGAAGCCGTGGCCGCGCTCATATTTGACGACACCCTTCAAGAAGCTCTCTCCTCTAAGATTCTCGACGAGTCATATCATACTCACAGACGCTAAACGCCAATGACGATGTCACGCCGACTCTCTAAGAACGGGGAAAGACTGATTGCATGCGAACCAGGAGGCGCGAACTCGGGTAGCGCCGGCAGCATGCGCAAAGTAGATTCTGGGCCTGCTACGAAGGAGGGATCGGTGAGCGCGCGCATTATGGTGGTCGAGGACGAAGGTATCGTCGCCCTCGACATCCAGAGCAAACTCGAAGGCCTCGGTTACGAAGTGCCGGCCGTGGTGGCGTCGGCGGCGGACGCAATCCACAAGGCTGGGCAGATTCGTCCAGACCTCATCCTCATGGACATTCAGCTAGAAGGCGACGTCGATGGAGTAGAAGCGGCTACACAGATCAACAGACAGCTCCAGATTCCAGTCATCTATCTGACTGCGTACTCGGACGAGAACACGCTCGAGCGGGCCAAAATGGCCGAGCCGATGGGTTACCTCTTGAAACCATTCGAGGAGCGCGAGCTCTACGCTGCCGTTGAAATAGCTCTTTACAAGCGTGGTACCGAAAATGAGAAAGCCAGACTCGAAGAACGTCTCAAACAATCCGAAAAGATGGAGGCGATTGGTCAACTCTCGGCGGGACTGGCATACAACTTCAACAACATGCTTCACGGGGTCATCGGCAATCTCGACCTCGCCTCGATGCAGGCCCCTGATGAATTGAGACCGTTCCTCGAAGACGCCGCATATGACGCGACGGCGGCTGCAAAGCTGATGTCACAGCTCATGCAGCTCTATAGGCAGGAGCAGATTGAGCACAGCGGCATCGACGTCAACGGCGTCATCGTTGAGGTGGCGAGCATGTGCCGCGAGATTTTTTCGGCGAAGATCTCCATCACGGTGGATGGCGACTCGGGCGTGCCCACCGTTTCCGGCAATCGGGATCAGTTGAGGCAGAGTCTGGTCAATCTCTGCACGAACGCCAGAGATGCCGTGCTCGAGGAGGCCCACGGGACGGATTCCGGCGATTCGCATTTCCTCGGGTTTGATCGAATTCCCACAGAAAAAAGCCGATCAGTCAGATGCCGCGAGGTCTTCTGACGGCGTAGAATCCACCCGGACGGCGATGGGCCGGTACGTGTGCGTCTCTGTGAGCGACAACGGCGTTGGAATGGACGACAACACCCAAACCCACATGTTCGAACCCTTCTTTACCACCAAGAAATCCGGACGGCCCAAACGGACTGGGTCTCGCCGTCGTCTACGGTATCGTCAGGGACTACGGCGGCTGGATCGAATGCGACAGTAAGCTGGCCCGAAGGGACAACGGTATCGATCTACTTACCGGTGGCGGAGAGTGCTAAGCCGAACGACGATCCTCCTACTGGAGGCGACGGCGGCTATTCAAATCTGGCAGAATTTAGCCTCACTGAGAGGTGCGGAGTCCATACTCGTCATCGCCGACGTTGATCGCTCTCGCAAGATTATCGATCTCATGCTCGAGAAACACGGCTACAATGTCCACCTGGGACTGGATGGCCGGGATGGCCTGAACCTGTTCAGGCATGTCCCCGATATCGACCTCGTCGTGCTGGAGCTGTCTGCTCCGGGCATGTCCAGCCAGGAAGCTTTCGCAGAGCTGCTCAATATCGATCCGGCAGCGAAGATCGTCGTCGTTACCGGCCACCCGATGCGCGGACTCTGGAAGGGCGCGGCGGAGGTACTGTTGAAGCCCTTCGACACCGCTCGATTTCTGCACACCATTCGCCGCGTCCTCGAATCTCCGTGATCGGCGTCAGTTCGCCGGGGTCTTCGCATCCGGGTCGAACGCGATTCGGACCTCCGTTCCTGAGTTTCCGGTCAGCTCTATCTCCCCGTCCAGCTGCTCGACAAGAATATTGACCAGCTTCAAGCCCAGAGACTCCGTGGTGCGAATGTCCACGGTCTCAGGAAGACCGACACCGTCGTCTTTGACGGTGAGGGCGACGCGGTCATCCGCCTTGCCGAAATGGACGGACACCTCACCGTCCCGGCCGTCACTGAAGCCGTGTTTCAGCGAATTCGACACCAGCTCGTTGATGATCAATCCGCATGGAATGGCCTGGTCAATTCCCAGCAGAACATCGTCGACGACTACGCTCAAGGCGGATGTTGGAGGATGTCTGGTAAGACTGGAACAGGCTCGCTGCCAGCCGACTGGATATACTCCTTGAAATCGACCTTCGTCATGTCCTCCGACTGATACAACTTCTCGTGGATGAGAGCCATCGACTTCACTCGGTTCTGACTCTCATCGAGTATGTCGAGGGCTCGGACATCGTCCAGGCCGAGCGACTGCAGATTCAACAGACTGGAGATGATCTGCAGGGTTGTTCTTCACTCGGTGGTGGATCTCCTTCAGCAGCATCTCCTTCTCCTGAAGAGACTCCCTGATCCTCTCTTCCGCTTCGATGCGCTCGGCGATGTCAGTGGCGGTGACGATGAATCCCTCGAGGTCTCCGCCCCTGCCCCGAAAACCCGCGACCCTGACTAGGACGGGAATTCTTTCTCCCGATCGTTTGATGAGGGCCGATTCCCTGCTGATCGCTCCCAGTTTGGCGAGCTCGATCAGTCCCGGCGGCCGGAAGAGATCTTCTTCTGGCGCGAACAGGTGAGCGGCACTACGACCGACGACATCCTCCTCACGATGGTCGAGCAGTTCGAGAATGCGCTGGTTCAGCAGCCTTACGGTCCCGTCTGGATTCGTCACCACGAGAACATCTCGCATGTTCGACAGAATGCTATCGAGTAGATCCTTGGATACGGTCGTGGCTGCCAGGTCGCGACTCATGCGGTTGAAACTGTGCGCCAGGTCCCCCATCTCGTCTCGCGACTGCACACTCACCGTTTCGCCCAGTTCGCCACGCGCCGATTTTCTGCGTGGCCGCAGCCATGAGCCGCAGTGGTCGCAGGATGCTGCGCACGTAGAACAGGCTCAGTCCCATAGCGACGACGTTGACGAGGGTTACGATCCAGAACACGCGGCCGGAGATCCGGTCAGCCGTTTTCAGGCTTTCTTCGAGCGGCAAACCGAGGCGTATCGTTCCGAGGCGTCGCTTGGCGCGCAGGTCCTGCCTTCCGAGCAGGAGGTACTCTTCATCCGTCTGACTGCGCTCCAGCTCCCACGCCGGGAAGGCGATGTCCATCACCGCGTGGCCGTCAACATTGAGCGACTCGTACACCGGCTCGTCGGACTCCACAGCTCTCGATGTGATGGCGTCGTCATATCTTCTACCCTTCTCCCCCACGTTCGTGTGCGCCAGCACCAAGCCTTGTGGATCGAGTACCATCCCATACAATGCGCCCGTGTTTTCCATGATTCTCTGCAGTGTTGGCAGGAGAAACCTCTCGTCGCCGTTCTCGAAGCTGTGCACCATGCCGCGACTTTGCGCCAGGTTGAGACTGATCGCCAGGCCGCTTCTGACGACGTCGTGTACCAGGGCCTGCTGGGCCGCTCGCTTGGAGAACAAGGTCATCGTCACCACCGAGAGCATGAATGTGGGGATAAAGACGAGCAGCAGCTTTTCCGTAATTCTCATATTGCCGCTACTCCTCCTGCAGTCGGGGATAAAAGGCACGCCGTTGGATGCGAAAACTGTTTCACGACGCGCTTTCAGGAGCGGAATGCGAGACTGAGGACCGGTTCAACACAACAACCAAAAGCGGTTGCAATGGCCGGGAGCCTTGCAACCGCTCGTTCTGTATGTGTTATATGGAGCCGCCTCCCGGACTTCGAACCGGGGACCGTCTGATTACAAATCAGATGCTCTACCAACTGAGCTAAAGCGGCGTATCATCAACTGAAGCTAGGGTAACTGTGAGCTATTACTCTCTGTCAAGAAATGAGGAAGTGAACAGCGCCGCACTGCCGTTGTGAGTCAGCTCGCGTCTGTGGGCGGCCGAGCCTTCCCCTCTCCGCCGTCTTCGGCTGAGGCTTCTGATGGTATCTGGCCAGCCTCATCGACCGGTTGACTCGTATCGAGGGGAGTCGATTGCACGCTATCGTCGCTCGCCTCGAGCTAGGGTCAAATGGTGTGTAAACGACTCAGGCGGCGATCTTCTTCCTTTGCGCGATGGGTGATCCGTTTTCGTAGCACTCCCCGGCGTAGACGTCAGCCATGAGATGCGGTGCATTGAGTCGCCGGAATCGTTTCTCGGCCACCATCAGTACCCGCCAAATGAGGGCGGTGGCATTGGCCACCTTCCTGTATCGTTTGGCCGCATTGGTTTCGCAACCGTACCCGAAGCGAAGGGACTTTCGACGACGTTGGTGGTGCGCAGGTGTTGCCAGTGGGCCTCGGGAAAGTCGTAGAATGTCACCATACGGTCCCAATCGCGCTCAAGGATATCGACGGCGTCTGGACACTCGCGGCGAAACCGTTTGGCGAATTGATCGCGACGTTTCGTCGCTTCCCTGACGGGTCGGCGCGTACGGGATCTGTGTCAGCAGGTGCCGCCCTTCGACCTGCACGCGTTTTGGCAGCTTATCCAGCACGTTCAGGATGCGGTGATTCCAGCATCGCTGTTCAGCCGTCTCCGGCCAGACCTCTGCCAGGGCGCCCAGATACCCAGGTGCCCATCCGCCACCAACAACTTCGCCACGCTCAGTCCGCGGTCACGCAGATCGCGCAGTACGCCGCCACGACTCTGTCGATTCGCGATAGCCCGGGACAATCGTCAGGACTTCTTTGCGCCCATCGCTCATCGCGGCCGATGACCACCAGGAGAGCGGCTTTTTGCTTCTCGAGACCGGCTTTGACGTAGATCCCGTCCGCCCAGGCGTAGACGAGCTCGCGGTCATCCAGTCGTCCAGTCGCTGCGCCAGGCGTTGTATTCGACGATCCACTTCTCACGCAAACGAGCGATCGAGGACGCCGACAAAGGCGCTCCCTTGCCCAGCAGGCCGCGCAGCGCCAGCTCGAAGTCGCCCTGAGACAAACCGTGCAGGTAAAGCTCTGGCAGCAGCTGACCTATTTCTTGGGTGCGCCGGGCGAACAGCGGCAGTACCGCACTCTCAAATCGCTCTTCCAGACCCCGCACCCAAGGGCGTTTCACCTCGATCGTGCCCGAGGTCAAGGACAGTCGCCGCCGCTTCCCGTACCCATTGCGGTAGCCGCCGGCTGCGTCCAACGGTGCCTGTCGCTCGTACCGTGACCGTCCCAGCGCATGGGTGACTTCTTCATCCAGAACCGACTGCATCAGCGACTGAATCTGCGAGCGTGTCCACTCTTCCAGCGTTTCGAACGTGGGCATGGACATTTCCGTCGTGCTCGGCTTAGGTTGTGCCATGGCGATTCTCCTCTTCCTGCCGGGATAGCCCCGGCGTTTGTGATGGCTAATTACAAAGGAAGGGTAGGATCGCCGTCTGTCTATTTCCACACCTTCTGATTATAGCTCCTCAACCCGAACAGCTGGCGCACCCCGACACGGATGGACAGACCGGCTCGGACCGCCTCCATTAGATCACTCAAATTGCCGGCCACGGAATTGCCGTGTGCGTCATGCTCGTAGACCGGCTTCCAGCGGTCACAGACGAACCAGCGATAGACACCATAGGCACCGGCCGAGCTGTGATCCTCGGCTCGATCCCCCAGTAGCCACTTAACCATGGAAAAGCCCCCCGAGGCGTCGTATCTAAACAGACAGACGTAGGGTTCACCGAACGGCTTTCCGTCCCATACATAGGAGTGATGGTGGCTCATCAATCCGGCGAACGCGTCACCCTCGCCGGCGTATGTCTGTTGGAAGTAGAGAGTCTCCTCATACGTCGGCGTCGTCATGTAGAGTCGCAGATCGGCGCCCCGTCGGACGGCATCGGCGACAGCGGCGGCGCTGCCGCTCACGGTCACAAGCTCACTGTCTTGTTCGAAAGCCAATTTCCACTCGATCGTCATCCTATTATTCCTCCGCTGGTTGAGTATTCGTAGCGTACGTCATGCTCGAGTCGTCGGGTGGCGCTACAGGCATAAGGGTTGCCAGTTTAGCCACTCTTGGCCGACCATCACTGCTGTGATGTGAGCCACACTCCACCGCGCGACTCAACCCTGAGCCTGTATCTATGCGTTCCAGTGACCGCCGCATTCTCGTCGTCACCTGTTTCGGACACTTTCTCAGCCACGTCAACATGCTCGTGTTCCCGGCGCTCGTTCTGCCGCTGGCCGCCCGTCTCGAGCTATCGATGGCAGCCGTGCTGGCGATATCCTTCTGGATGTACCTCCTCTTCGGTGTCACCGCCCTGCCGTGGGGGATGCTGACTGACCGGTGGGGGGCCCCGTGCCTCCTCTTCCTGTATCACACCGGCGCCGCCCTCAGCTGTGTGGCCGCCGCCCTGTGGATCGATGATCCCACCAGGCTTTCTCTGGCCCTGGCAGCTCTGGGTCTGTTCTCCGGCATCTACCATCCGGCCGGGCTCGGCTGGATCTCCAGACGCCTGGAACGCGTCAGTATCGGCCTCGGCTACAACGGCATGTTCGGCAACCTCGGCATCGCCGTGGCCCCGCTGCTGGCCGGCATCCTCAACTACCTGTGGGGTCCGGAGATGGCCTACGTCGCCGTGGCCGGCCTCAATGTTGTGGGAGCCCTGTCTGTCCTGCTCTCGCCGCGGGAAAAGGATGGGGACGCCGCCGACGATGGCGCCGAGCGGGACGGAGGTATGCTCGGTCCCTTCCTCATTTTGCTGGTGGCCATGATGTTGGGGGGACTCGTCTACCGCGGCGCCACCGTCATACTGCCGGCATACTTCGAAGTGGAGAGCCACCGCATCTTCGAGCAGCTGGCCGCCTGGGCTGGCGGCGTTTCCGAGAACGTGGCCGCCACCGCCATCGCCTCACTCGTCTTCGCCGTCGGGATATTCGGGCAGTACACCGGTGGACGTGTGGCCGAGCGCTTCGAGTTGAAGCGCGGGTACCTAGTGTATTGTCGTACAAATAACTTGTACTAGTACAGTTGTGTGGTTAAGTTTCATCCAGACCTATTCCACAAACAAGGAACGGAGGAAACTCATGCCACGCGGACGCTTTCTTCCACCTCTCGAAATGACGGGGCAAACTCGGCAGCAATTGGAATCAATGGCCAAATCTCGATCCCTGCCGCACGGTTTGGTGCGACGCGCCGAGATCGTGTTGCTGGCCGCCGAGGGATGGCCCAACAAGGCCATCGGCGAAGCTGTGGGGCTGTCACAAGTGACCGTCGGCAAGTGGCGTCGTCGCTTCGTGGAAAACGGCCTCAACGGGTTGTACGACGAGCTGCGACCCGGTGCGCCCCGATCGATCTCGGACGAACAAGTGGCCGAGGTGGTATACAAGACACTGAAGACCAAGCCGGAGGACAAAACCCAGTGGACGGTGCGCTCCATGGGCGAGGAGACCGGCCTGACCAAGGACGCGGTCCATCGCATCTGGCGCACATTCGGCTTACAGCCGCACCGGACCCAGAATTTCAAGCTGTCCACTGATCCTTTCTTCGTGGATAAGGTACGCGATGTTGTGGGCTTGTATCTCAACCCGCCCGACCATGCCGTCGTCCTGTGCGTTGACGAGAAGAGCCAAGTGCAGGCTCTGGAGCGCAGTCAGCCGTTGCTGCCGCTGGGCCTGGGCTACGCGGAGGGCGTCACCCACGACTACAAGCGACACGGCACCACAACGCTGTTTGCCGCTCTGGATGTGGCCACCGGTGAAGTCCTGACTCAGTGCAAGCCTCGTCATCGCCATCAGGAGTTTTTGCAGTTCCTACGCCATATCGACGCGAACGTGCCTGCGGATCTGGACGTTCACTTGATCGTCGACAACTACGGCACCCACAAGTACGCCAGCGTCAAGAAGTGGTTGGCCAGCCGGCCCCGATTCCACCTCCACTTTACTCCGACCTACGCCTCGTGGCTCAACCAGGTCGAGATCTGGTTCAACATCATCACGCGGCGAGCCATCCGGCGTGGCTCATTCCGCAAGGTCAAAGAGCTCATTCAGAGGATCGAGCGCTACACCGACAAATGGAACGCCAACGCCCATCCCTTTGGGTGGACGGCCACGGCCGACTCGATCCTTGCCAAGGTCAAACGAATATGTCACTGTATTTCTGCGACGGAACACTAGGTTTTGGTGGCCTTGTTCACCTTCCTCATGTCTCTGGCCGCCGAGACAGGGCTCGTTCTGCTCGCGGTGGCTTACTTCTTTTTCCTGTTCGGCATGCAGCCGATCGAGAACACTCTCGTCGCCCGGCTCACTCCGAAGAGGCTGCACCACGCCGCCTTCGGTGCCAAGTTCGTTCTCACCTTTGGTGTGGGCGCCGCCGCGGTACAGATTCTCGGCGTCATTGAGGTCAGGCTCGGCCTCGACGCCGTTTTCCCATCGCTGGGTGCAGCGTCCCTCGTCCTCATCGCCGTCATCCTCGTCCTCATGCGGCGGACGCCGCCCCTGCCGGGCAGCGCTAGGCCGGCGCGGTTTGCATAAAGAGTGTGACCCCCATCTCCAGGTACCTATCGCGCTCTTCCGGCTCTGTTGGCGTGCCCATGGCCAGACGTATGCCGGTGCCTGCCAGTTGCGCGGCCACATTGCGCATACAATCTTCGACGTTTTGCAGCGGATATTCCGGATGGCCCTCCAAGCTGAATGTGAGGTCGTTCGGTCCAAAGGTGACGACGCTTACCCCGGGTTTGGCCAGCTTGCGAATATTGGTCACCGCTTCGGCGGATTCTATCTGAAGAGCTAAAATCACATAGTCGTTCCACCAGGCCGCATAATCGAGCCGATCAGGCCGCAGGGCCAGGCCCCGGCGGGCGAGACCGCCCCAACTGCGTCGTCCTATCGGTCCGTAATAGGCATAGGCGATGGCGTCATCCACCGTCTCGGGTTCCATCACTTCGGGGATTAGCACCGCGGTGAATCCGAAGTCCAGAAAGCGCCCGACCAGATAGGCATGGCGGGTGTGGGGGATGCGCAATTGCACGTCGATGCCCAATTCTTCGGCAGCGGCGCAATACTGGACCAGCTGTTCTTCGCGAAAGGCGGTATGCTGACCGTCTATCCAGACATAGTCGTAATTGCCTGTCGACCATATATCGGCCAGCTCGTTTTTGCTCGTCAGTATCGAGCCGCGTAGGGCAACCAGCACTTCGCCGTCTTTCATGCGTTGTCTGAGTGTTTTCGCTTGCGACACAGTTCACTCCTTTTCTCGATAGTCGTGATTCACAACAGTATTAAATCTATGGATATTGGCCGCCAGGCCGAAGTTGGCTGAGATTGTCGGTCTCAGAGCAAATAGTCCGGAATGGGGTATTGATGATGAGATGGTTGCTTCCGCTGTGCCTTTTTGCCGCCATCATCGGGTGCGGCGATGACACTCCGACGGGACCCGGAAACGAGCTTGTGGGCACTTGGGTTGGAGTATCCTCAAGCGATCCTGATGTTTCTGAAGAGTTCATGCAGGCCACCACCATGGTGATACGTGCCGATGGGACGTACACAATCTCCGTGGAAATCGGAAATGTGGACTCGGTGGAGGCCACGTTGGAAATCGCAGGAGGCAAGTTGATCATTGCTACTACTATGGGAGGTGAAACCATCACATCCTCTGGTGATTACATGATCACAGCGACCGGCTGACAGTCATCATCGACGATACTGGCTTCGTCCGAGACATGGGAGCGGCAATAAACGCGATCCACCCTCCGGTCAGATCCCGGCTTTCATCCGGGACGATGAGGAAGTTTTATGCAGTGGTTGTCTTTTCCCGATCCGAACTGTCAGGTCTGCGGGTTTCCCTGGTTCTCAGAGACCGCGCCGATGCTGTGGCGATTCCCCGAACGCATGAAGGAGCGCCTGCCCAGGTGGCTTTTTGAGGCCGGGCGGCAGACTGCCGGTGGCCGCCTGCGATTTCGTACCGATACGGGATCGCTTTCCGTGAAGGCCCGGTTTCCCGGATTTTCAATTCACCCGAACATGACGCAGTATGCTTCGCACGGGATTTCCACCTACGTGGACGGCCGCTGCTGGTCGGCCAGGATTCCGGGCGCGGAAGGCGGGGAGGCAGAGCTGTCCCTGTTCGACGGAGTGCCCCGGCAGATGCGGGATGTGTGTGTGTACCTGCCCCTCTACGGGCCGGTGGAGGTGCTCGCAATTGGCGTGGATGAGGGCGCTGGGTTTGAGCTGCCTGCGCCGTTTGCGGTTGAGAAACCGGTCGTGTTCTACGGTACGTCCATTACCCAGGGGGGGTGCGCTTCCCGCCCCGGGCTGAGCTATCAGGCCATGCTCGCCCGCGACCTCAACCTGGATTATGCCAATTTCGGTTTTGCCGGGAAGGGGCGGTGCGACCTGGAGGTGGCAGAGGCTCTAGCCGAGGTCGAGGCTTGTTGTTGGGTGCTGGACGTGGGACAGAATACGAGCCCTGAGCAACTCCGCGAACGCTTCAAACCCTTTTTGAATATCCTGCGTGAGGCCCAGCCACAGACGCCGCTTCTGGCGACCACACCGATTTTCTACAATCAAGAACTCTGGTCAGAAGAGTTTCAGCAGACGGTAGGGGAGAAGCGGGACATTATCCGTGCGGCGGTTCAAGCCCAGAAGCAGGAGGGTGATCGGGGGGTCTATGTGCTTGAGGCCGCGGATTATCTGGGGGCCGATTTTACGGATGGCGCGGTTGACGGGGGACACCCGAACGACCTCGGTTTTGCCCGGATGGCCGAGGGGATGAGGCCGAGGTTGGCCGAGATTTTGGGCTCCAGCCTTCGGTGAAAGGGCCCACTGCGCGACCTAATCACAACAGCGCAGCGGACGTCAATATTGGCTCTTCGAGCTCGTGAGCGGACACCACCTCGCCGTCGTTAGGTGCTCGATCAACACATCGGTCGCTTCCCGGGTGCCGATGCGTCTCAACGCCAACACCGCCTTCCCCTGAACGTAGCGATTCTCGTGGTGCAGGTTGCGGGCAAGCGCCGGCACGGCTTCGGCAGCCTTTGCACCCAGCCTTGCCAGTGCCAGCGAAGAGTTGCGGACTACCCAGACCTCAGAATCGTCGAGTGCGTCGATGAGGGACGGGACGGCGGTTGCCGCCGCGTCACCGACATTGCAGAGGGCGTAGGAGGCGTACTTGCGGACATCGTCGTCCTCATCCTTGAGAGCTGCCTGCAGTGTCCCGGTCGCCGGTGCGGCAGGGTGGCCCATGTGGGCCAGGGCATCGACGGCGGCAGCTCTGGTCTCGGCGCGCTCGGCACCAGCAGCTTCCTCGAGTGCCGGCACCGCGGCCTGGCCGGCCGACGAGAGGCCGTAGCCGGCGTTGCGCCGCACGTCTTCACTGTCGGATGACAACCGTGTGATCAGCTGAGGCACTGCCTGCTCGCCCATGGTAGCCAACGAATAGGCTGCCTGAAAGGAGGTGGTCTCATTGGCATCTTCGAGTCGTCCGAGCAGCTCGCCGACGTCGCCGTCGTCGGCACTTTGAGGGCCGTTGTCGCTGCGGCCAGCGCTCCACTCCCACATGGCTCTCCACATGAGATTGCGGCGGTCGTCTGCCTCGGGCCAGCTGAGATCGTTGGAATCCCAGGTCGGCGAGGTCGGTTCCTCCATGCGGGCAAAAAGGAACTTGTACATGAAGCGGTGGCCATCGCCCGGTTTCTCGGTGCGGCGATGCCATAAATCGTAATGAACGATAGTGACGGTGCCGCCGGCTCCACAGACGGGCATCTCGTCCCCCACCTCGGAGTCGGGCTCCTGGTTGTAGTAGTGTGACCCGGGCACCACGGAGGTCGGGCCCAACTCCAGGGTCGTGTCCTGTGGGTAGTAGAAGGCCATGCACCAGCGGGTGCGGTGATGATGGCGGCTGTCTCCGTCCTTGTGCGCGGGGTATCCCCTTTCGGCCCCGAGCTCGCGGCGGTGGCAGTAGCGGTGCGCGTGCTCATGGTATCCGGCTCCCAGAACGCTGGTGAGAGTGCCGGCGACCTTTGGATGGTCCAGGACCTGTTGCAGCTCCGGCAACACCGGCACGATGTTGTTTCCCGGATTGCCGGCCTCTTCCATCAGCTCCGCCGTCCGCTCGTAGAGTGAGTGGTGGAAGCCGGCGGGCATGTCGGCCTGAAAACTGACGAACCCTTTGCGGATGAACTCCTGCATGGCCTCGTCGCTCATCAGTTCCAGATTGTCTGCCATCTCGGTTTCTCCTTCTGAAATCAGTTACCGGTTCTGGAGGTCCTCGGTCAAGGGCGCATCGGTCTGCACCGACGACGGGTCAGGCCGGAGTGCGCTCGAGCGCGTGGTCATACTAGGATTCGCAGCGCACGCGCAGCTGCACGGTATCCAGCACAACCGGAGATGAGGCGGAGGCGCCCCGTTCTTTTACCGCCACTTCGAGCAAGTTCTCGCCTCGCTCGATCTGTCTGGCATCGAGATTGGCCTGCAGCCACTGGCCTTCCTGTGGGTTGCGGTCCGGGTCTGCCGGTTCCAATCCCTCGACAGATGCGCCGTTGAGTTTCACGGAGAGGTCATCACTCGGAACATGGTCCCACAGATGCAGGCTGAAATCCAGACTCCTGGCGCCTGCGGCCCCCACGTCCTCACCCACCTGAAAGCTCACCGACAGGGGGGCGTCCGGCTCGAGTGTTACCTCCTTGAGGTGGCTGAAGCTGGTCGCTCCTTCGAAACGGTCGATGCCGTAGAGTCTGTCTTTTCCCGCCATGGTCGCCACCTCGCCGATCTCCCGCCACCACCGCGGATCTCCCAATCCGGGGTTGAAGATGTAGAGTCCGTCGGCGCCGGCATTCAACATGTTCATGGCAGCGCCGCGCCAGGCCGGGAATGCGCCCTCCCACCGATTGAACACCAGGATATACGTCGGTTTGCCGAGGCGATCGGGCTGCCCCCCGTAGAGGGTTTCCAACCATTCGCGGTAATCCCTGTATTTGCCCTCGCTGTGCCCCAGGAATACCCAGCGATCCCAAAACGCCCACGACACGCATGGATAGACCGGGACCTCGTACTTGTGTCCCAATGCGATGATGTCGGTGTAGGAATCGCGGAAGACGGACTCCATATTGCCGCCGGGGCAAAACTGGTCGATCAGTCCTTCCTTGAGCCATGTTTCCAGGTCTACGCCGACGTGGACGGAATCCTCCAGGCTGAACGGGGTGTGGGCGGCCAGCAGCAGTGGGCGGCCGCGACGGCTGGCAACGTCGTCGGCCATGCGGCGAATTCGGCGCAGGAGATCGTTCATCATCTCGAGGTGCTCGGGCTCGACGGGGCTGCCGTCCAGCGATTCGCGGAAGAACGGGAAGTACTTGAAGAACTCCATGCCGATGAGGTCGACGTCGTAGTTCTCCGCCACCTCCTCGATGATGGCGAAGATGTGATCCCGGACCTGTGGAATGGCGAAATCCAATCCCGACCACGACGGCACATTTTCGGGATGTTCCAGGTTATCCCAGTCAGGCTCTTCGCGCATCATGTATTCCGGGTTATCTCGCTTGAACTTTGCCAAACCATAGTTCCAACGGCGGCTTCCAGGTGGATATGAGTCGTGAACGTCGTTCATGCGCAAAGCCCACGCCGCCTCCATGCCGTTTTCGTGGCTGAAGTCCAGCTGGACCTGGAGCGCGTCGCGACCGTACTTCTCCACCAGTTCCAAGGGGACCCCCTCGCCGTAAAAACCGCCGAGCTTGGTGTGGTGGGAAAAGGTGACGCCGGCCATGGCGCTGGCGAACCAGTTGCTGTCTACCTGCGAGCCGATCAGTGGTGTGCTGCGGGTATCGAGGAAATCCTGGACCGTATCTCCTGTCCGGCGCACCATCAGGCCTTCGGCTACATCGTGTTCGTTTTCCATGCCGGAGCGCGCTTCTATGACGTCGTCGCCGTCGTTGTTGTAGATGATCCGGCGTTTGCGCCAGCGCGCCTTGTGTCGTTCTGCATCCATGACTCAATCTCCTGTGCTATTATCTGTTGCGGACATTGTCTATGTAGCGAATGAGATTCACGTCTCACCCTCTTACCCAGTGCCGGTAGAGGGGTTTGACCTCATCCGGCAGGGCCGCGTACTCATCGGGCGTCACCGCCGGTACCTCGTTTTCCAACAGGCCCGGCTCCTCCACCATGCGCTTGCGTTCATCCGAACCGGGCATCAACACCTCCAGATTGAGCCACCAGGGGACATAGCGCACCACCACCGCCACTCGCGGCTCAGTGCTGTCGTTGCTCGCCGTGGCATGCCACAGGCGGCTGTCGAAGACGAGGACGCTGCCGGCCGGCCCGGTGACCTGCATCTCGGTCGGGTCGGGTTCGAAGCGGTCGACGCCCATGTCGCCGGTGGGGTTGTTGCGCTGCCGGTGACTGCCGGGCACGATCCAGGTGCCGCCGTTTTCTATGGTGAAGTCGGAGATCAGCCACAGGCTCGAAAGCTGCACCGAAAAGTCCGGGTAGGGCGCCGGAATATGGCCGGCCTTGTTCTGGGCATAGGGCCAGTCCGCGTGCCAGCCGCCACGGGCGTTGCCCGGCGTCGTGACCATGGAATAGGTGTAGGAAATCCGCACGTGCGGGCCGAACCACCTCTGCGCCACACCGAAGACGCGCTCGTCCGCTACGTGGGGTACGAAGGAGGGGATGGAACCGATAATACCCCAGCCACTGCGCAATCCTTCGTAGGTCTTGCTCACACCATGGGCGGCGGTCACCGCCTCTACCTCCGCGCGAACGGGACCTATCCTGTCGGCGGGGATCACCCCCTCGACCGTGCACCAGCCGTCGGTCTGCAGGCGCGACAGGATTTCTTCAACAGTCATGGTTCCTAGTGTTCCGTCGCAGAAATACATTGACATAGTCGTTTGACCTTGGCAAGGATCGAGTCGGCCGTGGCCGTCCACACAAAGGGATGGGCGTTGGCGTTCCATTTGTCGGTGTAGCGCTCGATCCTCTGAATGAGCTCTTTGACCTTGCGGAATGAGCCACGCCGGATGGCTCGCCGCGTGATGATGTTGAACCAGATCTCGACCTGGTTGAGCCACGAGGCGTAGGTCGGAGTAAAGTGGAGGTGGAATCGGGGCCGGCTGGCCAACCACTTCTTGACGCTGGCGTACTTGTGGGTGCCGTAGTTGTCGACGATCAAGTGAACGTCCAGATCCGCAGGCACGTTCGCGTCGATATGGCGTAGGAACTGCAAAAACTCCTGATGGCGATGACGAGGCTTGCACTGAGTCAGGACTTCACCGGTGGCCACATCCAGAGCGGCAAACAGCGTTGTGGTGCCGTGTCGCTTGTAGTCGTGGGTGACGCCCTCCGCGTAGCCCAGGCCCAGCGGCAGCAACGGCTGACTGCGCTCCAGAGCCTGCACTTGGCTCTTCTCGTCAACGCACAGGACGACGGCATGGTCGGGCGGGTTGAGATACAAGCCCACAACATCGCGCACCTTATCCACGAAGAAAGGATCAGTGGACAGCTTGAAATTCTGGGTCCGGTGCGGCTGTAAGCCGAATGTGCGCCAGATGCGATGGACCGCGTCCTTGGTCAGGCCGGTCTCCTCGCCCATGGAGCGCACCGTCCACTGGGTTTTGTCCTCCGGCTTGGTCTTCAGTGTCTTGTATACCACCTCGGCCACTTGTTCGTCCGAGATCGATCGGGGCGCACCGGGTCGCAGCTCGTCGTACAACCCGTTGAGGCCGTTTTCCACGAAGCGACGACGCCACTTGCCGACGGTCACTTGTGACAGCCCCACAGCTTCGCCGATGGCCTTGTTGGGCCATCCCTCGGCGGCCAGCAACACGATCTCGGCGCGTCGCACCAAACCGTGCGGCAGGGATCGAGATTTGGCCATTGATTCCAATTGCTGCCGAGTTTGCCCCGTCATTTCGAGAGGTGGAAGAAAGCGTCCGCGTGGCATGAGTTTCCTCCGTTCCTTGTTTGTGGAATAGGTCTGGATGAAACTTAACCACACAACTGTACTAGTACAAGTTATTTATACGACAATACACTAGCTCACTCAACCATTATCCGAATCATTATCCGAATCGACCCCGATGTGATCCCGGAGGTCGCGACTGCTCGAGAGGATGTGGCCGCTCATCTCCCGACGCGCCAGATCGCCATCTCGATCAGCGATGGCGGCGACGATGGAACGGTGCTGTGACACGGAGAGGCGCGCCCGCTCCGTCGCTGCGGAAGAGGGCGTTTTCAGGCTTCCCTCGATCCACTCCTGCAAATAGCCCCGGATCATGCTCACGAGATTGTGGAGGATGGAGTTGTGACTCGCGAGCGCGATCTCGAGATGGAACTGGAGATCGAATTCCAGAAAGCGCTCGGGTTCACCGATCGATCGTTCCATGCCATCGAGGGATCCACGCATCTGCGTGAGATTCTCTTCGACGGCTCGTTCGGCTGCCCAACAGGCCGTGTTCGACTCGAGCATGAGACGGGTCTCTATGAGATCGTCGACCTTCTTGGGGTCTAGGAGCAGTCCCCATTGGAGAGTCCGCTCGAGGTATCGGCGGTTGTCGGACACGAAGGTCCCGTCCCCCACCCTGCCGTCGAGGATCCCCATGACGGCGAGTGAACGCAGAGCTTCCCGGACCGATGTGCGCCCGACGCCGAATCGTTTGCAGAGTTCGCGCTCTGACGGCAGACGATCGCCTGGCTTGAGCACTTCCCGGGTGATGAGGTCGATGAGTTGGTCAACGATGGCGTCGCTCACCGAGCTACGAGGGATCGGCCGAAGCTCGTCGACGGCCTCTGGGGGCGGAAGCGCTTTTTCCTTGCCAAAGGTCTGACCATCAGTCATATTACCATTCATAACGGACCGGCCACGCTGTGTCAAGCGATTTTACTCGCAGAGGGAGAGGGAGTTGGATATGGGCTTGACCCTTGATCTCGGCAGGCGGATCGAGCTCCTGCCCATCGATTCGCACTTTGGCGACATATCCATCGCTCTCTACGAGCAGGATGGGGAGGGCGGCTCCGAATTTCTCGTTCATACCTACAGCTCGAAGGATAACGCTGCGGTCCGCATCGATTTTGTCGCTGAGGCGATGACGGTGCTCGGCGGTATGGAGCGCACAGAGAGCGAGCACACGCTCCGCTTCCCCTGCGGATCCGGGCATTTCAAGGCGTGCAAGAGGGTGTTCCTCGAAGCCTGCAAGCTGGTAACCGGCGGCACGCTCGAGCCCAGGCCGCTGACCATCTTCGATAAGAAGGCGGACAGGGACGTCACCGTCGTCGCCACGGGGGATGGAAGATATCAGGTCACCGCTGAAGGGGACGACGACGACAACAGTCGGCGAGTCTCCGCCATCTCCGGCGGCCTCGTCAAACTGGGCGAAATGACGCTGGAGTCGGAGGCCGACAACATCGTCGCCTTCGACTGCGCCTGTGACCATCACGCACTCGCGGGGTTGTTGCTCGTGCGCGCGCCGAACGTGCGTGCCGCCATGAGAGAGCAGGACCAATCGGGCGGCGGCGTTCTCGCCGCCCCGAGCCAACAGAGGTGAGGAAGAGCTATGAGCGATCGGACACCGAAAGCAATGAGTGGACGCCAGAGGGTCCTGGCTGCCTTCAAGCGAGAGGCCGTGGACAGAACGCCGGTGTGCAACCCCACCTCGGTTGCCACTGTGGAGCTGATGGATCTCGTCGATGCCCCCTTCCCCGACGCCAACCGTGATCCCGAACTCATGGCTCGACTCGCCGCCACCGGATACACCGAGCTCGGTTTCGATTCCATCATGCCTGTCTTCACCATCATCCAGGAGTCATCCGCCCTGGGATGCAAGATTCAGTGGGAGCAGAAGGATAACTGGCCCACCGTGAAAATGCGGGAGCCGATCTACGAAACCGCCGACGATATCGTCATCCCTCCCGACCTGCTGACGCACCAGGACACGAGCTGTGTCCTGAGAGCGATCGAGATTCTCAAAAGGGAATACGGCGACGAAGTGGCCATCATCGGCAAGACCATGGGCCCCTGGTCGCTGGCCTATCACACCTTCGGAGTCGAGCCTTTTCTGCTACTGTCGCTGGACGATCCCGATCACACGAAGCGGATTCTCGAAAAGCTGAAGAAGGTGACGATCGATTTCGGGGTCGCCCAGATCGAGGCTGGCGCCGACGGCCTCACCTTGCCCGACCACGCCACCGGCGATCTGGTGAGCGGCGAGTACTACGAGCGCTACCTGCGCGAAATGCACATCGAATTCTGCGAGCGCATACCTATTCCCCTGATTCTGCACATCTGCGGCCGCACCGTCGATCGCATGGAATACATCGCCCAGACCGGCATGGCGGCATTCCACTACGATTCGAAGAACGAGCCGGCAGAGTCGATGGACATCGTCAAGAATCGCATCTCCCTTGTGGGGAACATCAACAACCCGGAGACCCTGTTCTCGAAAGGACCGGAGACGGTGAGACAGGAAGTCTACAAGAACCTCGATGCCGGCGTCGATCTCGTGGGTCCGGAGTGCGCCATTCCCCTGCAGACTTCCATCGATAACCTGAAAGAGATCCCCAGGGCGGTGCGCGACTGGCACGCCGAGCACGTATCGAAGAACTGAACATGGCTGAGCTATCGGACATTCAGAACGAGACGATTCGCGACGAGATCGAGGAATACGTCGAGCGCCCCGAGGAGATCGAGCGCAGCATCGAAATCTTCGCCAGGGCGCGCCCTCTGATGCAGAACGCCGCCGCCGCCCTCATCGAAGGCGATCACGGCACGGTGGATAAGTTGACCAGGCAGGCCCTCGAGGAAGGCGTGGAAGCGCTCGAGATCATGGACGACGGTCTCATCGCCGGAATGGGAATCGTGGGTATCAAGTTCCGCGAGAACTTCATCTTCGTACCGGAAGTCCTCGCCTGCGCCCGCGCCATGAAGGCGGGCATGGCCCATATCGAGCCCATCCTGTCGGCATCCGGCGTCGAGAAGCTCAGCACCGTGGTCATGGGAACCGTGAAAGGAGACCTCCACGACATCGGCAAGAACCTGTGCATCATGATGCTGAACGGCGCCGGCTTCGAGGTCGTCGACCTCGGTGTCGACACCTCGGAGGATGAGTTCATGGAGGCCGTGGAGGAGCACAGCGCGCCGCTCATGGGCATGTCGGCATTGCTGACGACGACGATGCCGAACATGGGCAAGACCATCGAGGCGTTCATCGATGCCGATCTCAGGGATGATGTGCAGATCATGGTCGGCGGCGCCCCGGTGACCCAGGAGTTCGCCGACGACATGGGGGCCGACGGCTACGGCAAGGACGCCCTGGCCTGCGTCGCTCTCGCCAAGCAGCTCGCCGGCGTCGGCGCTTAACGGATGGCGGAGATCGCCAAAGAGGAACTCCAGAAGAGACTCGACCGGATTACAGAGCTGTTCGCCGGTATGGTCACCCATGCCGACGAGCAGGCCAACAGCCGCTGCCCGTACCGGAACCGTTTCGACCAGTGCACGGCGAAGTTTCACTGCCACAACCAGCAACCCCCCACTTCAGGGGGTGACGAGTTGATGTGCGGCCACGACGGCCGCTTCGATTATCGCGAGGCCTGGGAGTCGGACCCTCAATCCTACGACAAGGCGAAGGCCAAGATCGAAAAGATCAAGAATCAGGCGGCCCGCCGGCGTACTGACCACGATTCCACCGACTGAGACGATGGCGACGATTTCCCACGACGGTGAAGAGCGCCCGCTATCGCCCGGCAAAACGATCTTCGACTATGCCGACGACCTCGCGGTTCAGGTGCCAACTTCCTGCTATCGCACCGGCAACTGTCACGAGTGCATCGTAGACATCACCAGGGGCATGGAGGCCCTTCGGCCACCGACCGATGCAGAGTCGTTCCTGCGGGATAGCTATCGCCTCGCCTGTCAGGCCGTCATCGATCGAGACGATGTCGATATCGAATTCACCCCTCTGCGACGAAAGCCCAAAATTCTCTCTCTAACCCAGGAGAAGGAGGTCGCGCTGGACCCATTCGTGACCAGGCGGGATGACGACGTGCTCTACGACGGAGAGGTCATCGACGGCTACCGCGGCCACATGCTCGGCCTCGCCATCGATCTGGGCACGACGACGGTGGTGATGGAACTCCTCGACCTGGAGACGGGCGAATGCGTGCACGTGAGCTCCTTCGAAAACCCGCAGCGCTTCGGCGGCAGTGATGTCATGAATCGCATTTCGTACGACGGGAGCGAGCATCGTGGTGAGTTGCGCAAGGCGGTGACGAATGCGATCAGTCACGAAATCCTGGATCTGGCCAGCCACTACGGATTTCAACGGCAGGAGATCTACGAAATCGTCGTCGCCGGCAACTCCACCATGCGGGACATCCTTTTCAAGCTCGACGTGCAGAGCATCGGCCAGAGACCGTACAAGTCACTCGTCGAGCACGAGTACCGCGCCGGTGAGCGCGATACGACCGCACTCGTGCAGCTCGCCCGACGTCTGGGCTTGCGGGCGAATATCAAGACGAGGCTCTACGGATTGCCGCTCATCGCCAGCCATGTGGGCGCCGACACGGCGGCCGATCTCCTTGCCCTCGACATGTCCGCCGACTCCGACGAAATAAAAATGCTCGTCGACGTCGGTACAAACACTGAAGTCGTCATCGCCGGGGCGGGCCGCATTCTCGCCGCTTCCTGTCCGGCGGGCCCCGCTTTCGAAGGCGGCGGCGCGGTGCGCTACGGCATGCCCGGCTACGAAGGCGCTATCGAATCGATACGCATCGCCGCTTCCGGCGACATCGAGTACGCCACTATCGGCGACGTGAAACCGCAGGGGATCTGCGGCTCAGGCCTGATCGACTTGCTCGCCGAGCTGCGAGGGCGGAGACGGATGACGGAGAAGGGCGTGTTCGAGGACAAGAAGCAGTTCGAGATGATGCTCATTCCCGAGCACGGCATCACCTTTTCCAGAGAGGATGCCAGCAATCTCGCCCAGGCCAAAGCGGCCAACTTCTGCGGCCAGTACATCGCCCTGCGCGCCTTCGGCGTCGACCCCGTTGATGTCTCCAAGCTCTACCTGGCCGGTGGATTCGCCAACTACATCGACATTCGCAATGCCATCGATATCGGCTTTCTCGCCCCGGTACCGGAGGATCGGATCGAAAAGGTCGGGAATGCTGCCGTGCAGGGGGCCCGGGAGGCTCTCATGAGCCGCACAGCTCGCAGCGCCATCGAGGAGGCAGTAAAGGAGATTGACCACATCGAGCTCGAAACGACGCCTGACTTCTTCGAGGTCTTCGTCGAAGGCTGTCAGTTCAAACCCATGCCGCGGCAGATCCCTCCGGATCCAACAGCAGCTGCCGCTGCGGCCACGGCCGCTCGCGAAAGCGCAGCCGTCTCAGGATCATGAGTGAGAAAACCACCCCTTTCAGCGCCTGGCAGAAGCGCACCTTGCGCCATCTCCTCGAGCGAACAGACACCTTCGTCAACATGGTGGAGCTCGTCAACTCGCGCGGCCTCATCACGGAGCGCAGCGGCCGCCGCGTCATGCAGGTGGCGAGGGCTTTGGCGCAGCACCCGGGCGTTCACGGGCTGAGCATCACCGACAATCCCGGCGGCAACGCCGTCCTCAGCGCCGACACGCTGGGAACCGACCTGCTGTCGCGTGGCCAGGACGTCATCATTCACCTGTCGTGCAAGGACTGGAACCGCAACGGCCTGCAGAGCAAGGCCTGGCAGCTGGCCAGCGAGGGGTTTGACAACATTCTGACTCTCTCCGGCGACTACCCCATCGCCGGGTTTCAGGGAACCGCGTCCGGTGTGTTCGACATCGATTCCGCTGGCCTGCTCAAGATGCTGTCGGACATGAACGCCGGTTTGCAGGCAAAGACGCCGAAGGGCCGCATCTCCAGAATGAAGCGGACAAGCTTCTTCCTTGGGACGGTGGTCAACAATTTCAAGCGCCACGAGCGCGAAGTCATGCCCCAGTATTTCAAATTGGCCAAGAAGGTCGAGGCGGGGGCGGCTTTCGTCATCAATCAGATCGGCTACAACTCGCGCAAGCAGGATGAGCTCCTCAAATACATGTCGTTGAAAGGAATGGACGACATCCCCACCATCGCCAACGTCTACGTGCTGAGCGCGCCGGCGGCGCGGTATTTTCACGGCGGCAATATTCCCGGGGTCGTAGTCACAGACGAGCTCTTCGCGCTCACCGAAAAACGGGGCGGCGATCGCGACAAGGGCAAGGCCTTCTTTCTCGAATTCGCCGCCAAGCAGTGTGCCGTTGCGAAGGGCTTGGGATATCGCGGCGCCTACCTCGGGGGGCATCTGCAGTACGAGGACTACGAGCGCATTCTCGAGCGGACGGACAGTTTCTCCGACGACGACTGGAAGCAGTTCGCCGGCGAGTTCGCCTACGACCTGCCCGACGAGTTCTATTTTTTTGAGCCGGACCCGACCACCGGCCTCAGCTCGACCTGCATCGACCAGCGCTACCTCGACTCGAGGAACCCGAAGGAGCGGCGAGCTCTACGCCGCCGTGTCCCCTTCTCCTACAAGCTCAATCGCAGACTTCACGACAGGGTGTTCGAACCGGGTCACGTCGCCCACGCGATCGGCGTCAAGCTGTACGAAGCGGCCGACAACGCCGGATCTGGGGTGCGAAAGACCATGCATGCCGTCGAACAGGCATTGAAGATGCCGGCCTTTGACTGCCGCGACTGCGGCGACTGCTCCCTTCCGGACATCGCCTTTCTGTGTCCCGAGTCCCAGTGCGTCAAGAACCAGCGCAACGGTCCATGCGGAGGCACCAGGGAAGGCAAGTGCGAAGTCGGCGAGAAAGACTGCATCTGGGCACTGGCCTATGATCGACTCAAGGCGTACGGTGAAGAGGAGCAGATGCTCGACCGCCCGGTCGTATTTCGCGACGGCGCCCTCAAGGGTACGAGCGCCTGGGGCAACGCCTTCTTGGACCGGGACCATCACGCCCACAGCGCCGATGGACTCGATGGCGTTTGCGGCGGCGCGAAAACAACGGAGAAGGATTCTGCCCCTGCGAAAGAGCCGACTCCCGCTCGGGACACCGACCCACCACAGGGCACCGAGGAAGCCGGGCGCCAGAAAGTAGCGCCATAGGATGAAACTGCGGGCCCCCGATATCGATTTCGTCATCATCGGTGAAAACATCCACACCACTCGCGTAGTCATGCGCCGCGGCAAACTGGTCACCACGACCGACGATGGCACCGATGCCATTCGCTACAGATCGACCGACGGAGAGCCGCGCTTCCTCCCCATCCCAGAAGAGTTCAAGAAAACGCAGGACTACGAAGAAGGCCGGGTGAAGCACATGAAGATCGCCATCCAGGCGGCCATGTCGGAGGACGGAGCAGCGAGCGCGGAGGGAATGGCCTACCTCCGCCGCCAGGTGCAACGGCAGGAGCAGGCTGGCGCCGATTTTCTCGACCTGAACGTGGACGAGATCTCCTTGAAGCCCAAGGATCAGGAGACGGCCATGATCTGGCTCGTGAAAATCGTTCAGGAGATGACGGATGTTCCCGTTTCCGTCGACTCGTCGAATGCCGATGTACTTCGGGTGGGTATCGAAGCGACCGTCGATGGAGGCAGGGGCCGTCCACTCCTCAACTCGGCATCCCTCGAGCGTCTCGATGTGCTCGATCTGGCGGTCTCGAACGACGCCCGCGTCGTCGTCACCGCTTCCGGCGACAGCGGCATGCCCCAGAGCGCGGAGGAGCGCATCGACAACGCCTCAAGCGTCATCGACACGGCCCTGGAGAAGGGGATCGCCCTGGAGGACGTGTTCGTCGATCCCCTCTACTTCCCCATCTCCGTCGACAGCCAATTCGGGCTCCACGCTTTCGATGCCATTCGACAGCTCAGAGCGAAATACGGCCCGGCCATCCATATCAGCGGCGGCATGAGCAACGTCTCTTTCGGAATCCCCAGCCGCAAGATGATCAATGACGTCTTCATGATTCTGGCCGTTGAGGCCGGCGCCAATAGCGGTATCATCGACCCGGTGACCAGCCGGCCGGATGAAGTCTTTGCGCTCGACCGCCAGTCGCGTCCGTATGAGCTGGCCGAAGATGTGCTCATGGGCAGGGACGAGCACTGCGCCAACTACATAGGCGCCTGGCGCCAGGGCGAGCTCGGCGACTATGGGCCACAACCCCGTCGCAGGAAAAAGAACAAAGCCCGAGCTGAACCGACTGCGAAGTGAAACCCTTTCTCGAAAGACTGGCCTCGGGAGAGCCGATGCTCTACGACGGCGGGTTCGGCAGCGAGCTCTTCGCCCGGGGCGTGGAGCTGGCCAACAGCTCGTTGGCCAACGAGTCCCACGGCGATGTGGTCGTCGGGGCCACGCATGACTATATCGAGGCGGGCGCCGACATCGTGCAGACGAACACCTTCGTCGCCTCACCGCTCCATCTCGAGATGGCCGGCAAGGAAGGTGACGAAGTGGAGCACATTGTCGCTCTGGCCGTCGAGCGAGCTCGGGCCGCGTGTGCGCGTAGCGAGCGTGAAGTCTACATCGCCGGTTCCCTCGGACCGTCGCCGGGGGCCATCGAGGCCGACAGCGGCGATACCGAATTCGGCATTGCCAACGAGAAGGCACGGCGGGCACACGAGCGGGTCGCCGCTATCCTGGTGGATGGCGGCGTCGACCTGCTCTGCCTCGAAACCATGTTCTCCGCCAAAGAAGCGGCCCTCGCCGTCGATGTGGCGCGTCAGTTCGACGTCCCCATAGCCCTCAACCTGACCTACAAGTTCACCGCAGATCGCGCCACCGGCGAAATCGTCTACCGCACCGACTGGGGTCACTCGGCTGCTGACATGATCGACATTCTGTCCTCTGGCGAATTTTCTCAGGGTGATAACCTGGTTGACGACGTTCACATCCTCGGCCTGAACTGCGGCGCCGAGCAACGCCGGCCGGAACACACCGGCATGCCGTACGCCGTGAGCGGCATCGAGCAACTCAAACAGGCTCTCGATGAGAGGGGGGTTTCCGGCAAGTTCCTGATGGCGTATCCGAACGCCGGCATGCCGCGCCTCGACAAGCGTCAGCTCACGGTGTACGATCAGTCTCCGGAGGAGATGGCTGCCCTCGTACCCGACCTGGTCGGCGCTGGGGCTTCCGTCATCGGCGGTTGCTGTGGAACGAGGCCGGAACACATCCGTTCCTTTCGCGACGCGATCGCCGCAGACACAACCGGAACGAACTGATCATGGCCGAGTACCAGATCCTCTACTGGAGGGAAATCCCCGCGCAGGTTCGCGTCTTCGACGGCCGCAGGCCGCTCTCGAAACCCATGCCCGGCAAGTTTCAACTGGAGATCGACCGGGTCGCCATGGAGGAGGGCCTCGAGGGCTCGGACGACTACCTCGACCAGTGGCGCTGGACCGACAAACTCGAACGCGACGGCGAGCCTCAGGAGCTTCTCGACACGCTGGTGCGAGAGCTCGAGGAGAAATTCGACAGGCGTGGCGGTGAAAGTACCTGAGAGCATGTCCACTACCCCCTATCACAAGTCGTATGACGTCATCGTCGTCGGTGGCGGTCACGCCGGCACCGAGGCCGCCCTCGCAGCCGCCCGCATGGGTGCCGAGACCCTGCTGCTCACCATGAATCTCGACACCATTGGCCAGATGTCCTGCAACCCCGCCATCGGCGGCATCGGCAAGGGTCATATGGTGAAGGAGATCGACGCCCTCGGTGGGCAGATGGCGCTCAACACCGATCGCAGCGGCATTCAGTTCCGGCGCCTCAATACGAGCAAAGGCCCGGCGGTGCGAGCGACGCGGGCGCAGTGCGACAAGAAGACCTACCAATTCGAGCTGAAGTACGTCTGCGAGCAGCAGGAGCACCTCGACCTGCGCCAGGGGCTCATGGAACAGCTCATCGTCGAAAGCGGCCGCGTCACGGGTGTGGCGGTCAAGGGCGGGACCTGCTACGGCGGCCGGGCAGTCGTTCTCACAACCGGAACCTTCTTGCGCGGCAAGGTCCACGTGGGGGATTTCTCGTACGTGGCGGGACGAGCCGGCGAGGGCGCCGCCGACAAAGCCGCTGCCGGGCTGGCGGGGATAGGTTTCGAAATCGGCCGACTGAAAACCGGCACCCCGCCGCGGGTCAACGGCAGGACCATCGCCTTCGACCGCCTCGAAGAGCAGCGCGGCGACGAACCGCCGCGGCTATTCTCGTACAAGATGGAAGCGCCTGTGCTGCCACAGCTTCCCTGCTGGATCACCTATACGAACGAGCGCACCCACGAGCTCATACGCGACAACCTGTCACGCTCCGCCATGTATAGCGGTCGGATCGAGGGCATCGGGCCGCGCTACTGTCCCTCGATCGAGGACAAAGTGGTGAAGTTCGGCGAGCGGGATCGCCATCAGATTTTCGTGGAACCGGAGGGCGTGCGCACCCTCGAGTTTTACATCAACGGGCTGTCGATGAGCCTGCCCGAGGAGGTGCAACTCACCATCCTGCGCACCATCCCCGGCCTCGAGCGAGCCGAGATCATGCGGGCCGCGTATGCCGTGGAGTATGATTTCGCACCGCCGACGCAGCTGTATTCATGGCTGGAGACGAAGAGGGTCGCCAGCCTGTTCTTCGCCGGCCAAATCAACGGCACCACCGGTTACGAAGAGGCTGGATCGCAGGGTTTGATGGCCGGGATCAACGCCGCGCTCAAGGCCCGCGGTGAGGAGCCCTTTGTGCTCGACCGGTCGCAGGCCTACATCGGCGTCCTCATCGACGATCTGGTGACGAAGGGCACCGAGGAGCCCTACCGAATTTTCACTTCGAGGGCGGAGTTTCGACTCCTGCTTCGGGAAGACAATGCCGACTTTCGACTCATGGAGCAGGGTCGCCGCTTCGGGCTCGTGGATGACGAGATGTGGACGGCGTTCGGCGCCAAGAAGAGGGCGGTGGATGCGGAGCTCAGCCGACTCAGTGCCGCCCGCGTCAGCGCCGGCGAGCGCACGAATGAGCTGCTGCGCCGCCGCGGCACAGCGCCCCTCAAAGAGTCCGCATTGCTCGTCGACCTGCTCAGAAGGCCCGAGTTGAGCTATGGGGATGTGGCGCAGCTCTCACCGCCGGCGATCGCTGTCTCCGCGGACGCCGCCGAGCATCTTGAGGCGGAGATCAAATACGCCGGCTACATCGAGCGCCAGGGGACGATGGTCGAGAAGCTGAAACGATTGGAGTCGCTGGCCCTGCCACATGACTTCGACTACGACGCCGAGGCTGGCCAGCTGTCCACAGAGGCGCGCCAGAAACTGAGGGCTGTGAGGCCGCGAACCCTGGGCCAGGCATCGAGGATCTCCGGGGTCTCGCCGGCCGACGTTTCGTCGCTCATGGTCATTCTCCACGCCCGCAGGGGTCGGGCCGCCGCCGAGCCTGAACCGGCCGGCGCTTGATCGTCCTACTGGTCCGTGCCCTGTGGTCGGCGTCCCCCTGCCTCCTCCTTCCACGCTTTCGAGTCGTGGCGGATCAACCAGCGGCTGATTTTGCCGTCCTCATTCAGGTCAACGACCTCCTCGAGCGATGCTTCGAACATGTGGTCTGTCGCCTGCATCTCGGGCGGCCACAGGAAATCCCTGAGAATGCGATGACCGATCCCGAGCTCGGCCAGGCTGTCGGCGTAGGCTCCAGTGCGTTGATGAAATTGGCGCTGACGGTAGTAGATTTCGCGCAGCAACCGCCGCGCCTCCCGCTCGGGTGGCGGTTCGAAGCTCACTCGAGCACTCCCTGAACGCTGGCTCAAGAACTGCACGAACCCCCATTGCTCGGGATAATGCATATCCATCAACCCCTGGGGTGACCACACCCAGAGCGCCGCTTTCGCTCCGTCGATCTTGGCGTAGCCTTCGAGGTCCTGTTCGGACTCCAGCGGCCACTGGACGCGTATCAGATTGACGCGCCACTGGTCGCCGTCCCTGGGGGGAGCCGGCCGGTGGGCGCACTCCTTGAGAACCGACCACGGAAAAGCGAGCTCGACGGTCCAGCCCTCGTCCTCATCCCTGGGATCGTTGACGGTGCCCCACACCTGAACCGCCTTTTTCATACCCTTAATGTCCCAGGCGCTCATGAAGGGACCGCCGTCCCGATACGGCTTGACGAGGAACAGATCCCAGGATGTGCCGAAGGCGTTGATCTCGTATTCGTAGTATTCGTGCGTGTCCCCATCGGGATCGATGAAGACCTCGAAATCGTTGTCGTGGTAAATGAAATCGTCGCGTTCGGTCACCGAAGCCCCACAGCTGGGGTTCCTCGATGTCGGCGGCGACATAGAAATAGTCGTCGTCCCAGATCATTTTCGCGCGCGTGCGCAAAGGCGGTGCGGGCGCTTCGTCGGCCCCTTCTATGTCGATGAACTCCCCCGTCCACGGAACCCGCTGCCACGAGGGTTCGTCGAGACGCCCGTCGACCTCGATCCGGGAAAGGGCACGGTAGGCCACGTAGCTGAGTGGCTCTATGTCGACGAGACGCTCGATGAGCTGGGCCCAGGCCGGGACCGCCAGCAGGAGCGCCGCGGTCAGGGTGAGGAAAGTGGGGCTCACAATCATCTCTCCATTGGTGAGCTAGGCTGTCGGCGCCCTCGGCAACGGCGAGCATCGCGAAGGGGCCGGCGCGCCTTGAAAATCTACGGCGCCATCTGTCGCAGATCCATCCACTGGGCGCCGGGCGACGGTGATCAGAATGTACAGTGCAGACATGAACTTGCGAAACCTTCGGGTATTGGTTACATATTGAAATTCGTGGTTTCACTATGGGGGACGATTCTTGCATCTGATTCTGCTCGGCGCACCTGGTTCCGGCAAGGGGACCCAGGCGGCGCGCCTTGAGAACCACTATCACCTCGCCCACATCTCGACCGGAGAGATGCTGCGCGAGGCCGTGGCCGCCCGCACCGACCTCGGTCAGCTCGTGGAAACACTACCTGGGAGCCGGCCGACTCGTGCCGGACCACCATGTCACCTCGCTCGTCGAAGAGCGTCTTTCGAGAGATGATGCGAAGAACGGGTTCATGATGGACGGTTACCCGAGGACGAAGCGACAGATGGAGTCCTTCGACGACATCATGGCGACAAAGGAGCTCACTCTGGACGGGATAATCCTGATCCGGGTACCGGACGAGGTCGTCATAACCCGTCTTTCCGGCCGCCGCCTCGATCCGGAAACGGGCCGGACCTACAACCTCAACTTCGACGGCGACACACCCGCTCCCGAGATCCTCGCCCGGCTCCAGCAGCGGGGTGATGACCGCGACGATGTGGTGCTCAAGCGCCTCAGCATCTTCCACCAAGAAACGGATGCAGTAATCGGGCATTTTGCCTCCCTGAAGCAGCTCGTCCTCGTCGACGGCACGGCCTCTCCCGATGCCGTGTTTGAGGACATCGTTCAGCAGCTCGAATCCCTTACCAGGGCAAACTGACGTGGGTGGCGAGGCGGAGGACAGGATGTCTCTCTACAAGAGCGGCATGGCGAAATTCGTTCAGCAGGAGTTCGAGGCTTCGATCGCCGACTTTCAGCGAGCCCTTGAAATCGATCCGGATTTCGGCGATGTGCACCAGTCTCTGGCCCACGCCTACGAAAAGCTGGGCGACTATGATTCCGCCCTCGAGGCGGCGAAGCGGGCGGCCGAGTGCAACCCGGACGATTTTCTCACCCACACCAGTCTCTCCATCATCTACCAGCGCAAGGGTATGATTGCCGAGGCCGAAGCCGAAAAGGCGACGGCCGCTGAAATCCAGCAGCGTAGTTCGGGCTGATTCTCTGTCGCTGTGACATGACTGAAATCGCTTCCATAACTGCGTATCCGAGTACCTTGTCGGCTGACCATGCGGGCTTTGAGCTCGGTCCCTATCTGCTCAGGCCACTCAGACCCGGCATGCCGATTCTCGCCCTTGCTCCGCTCGCGGGCGTGGGCAACTGGGTCTTTCGGCTCATCTGTGCCCGTCTCGGCGCGCGCGTGGTCGGAGTCGAGTTCATCAACTGCCGTGTGATTCCAGAGGGTTCGAGAAGGAGCGAGCGACTCCTCGATTTCTCCGACGCCCCTATCTATGTGGACAACGGCGACTCCCTGCTCGCGGCGCAGATCTACGGCAACGACATCGGCTTGATCGCAGCTGGGGCTGCCGAGCTCGAGCGCCGTGGCGCCCAGATCGTCGACATCAACTTCGGCTGCTCCGTGCCTCAGATCCTGCGCAAAGGGTGTGGCGCAGCCTATCTCAAGGATCTGGATTTGCTTTATCGAGCGGTCCGCGAGACTGTGGAGGCCGTCGACGTCCCTGTGATGGTCAAAACCCGGATAGGCTGGGACGACGCCTCGATCAACATTCTGGAGGTCGTGCGGCGCGTCGAAGATGCCGGCGCCCTGGCGATTGCCATCCACGGACGCACGGTCGTGCAGAGGTACAAAGGCCAAGCAGACTGGGATTGGATCGCAAAAGCGAAGGATGGCGCTTCAATCCCCGTTTTCGGCAACGGGGATATCTGCAGCTACGAAGATACCCTCGCCATGCGGCGACACACCGGATGCGACGGCGTGATGATCGGCCGTGCCGCCATGGCCAATCCCTGGATCTTCGCCGGTCGCGACGGAGCCACGGCGACAGAGCGCATCGACCTGGCAGCCGAGCAACTCCGCTTGATGGCCCGATACAAGGGCGAGCGCGTCGGTGTGCTCGAATCCAGAAAGCACCTCGCCCTCTACTTCAAGGAACTGGGGCGCGATACCGCCAGGCGGCGTGAGCTGTTGACGACCCAGTCTCTGGATGACATGCTGCAGCTTCTCGATCGCTGGCGGGCAAGCGAGAGCTGCGATTCTCCGGAAGCCGACCTCACCCTGTCGGCAACCGAGGCGGACAGTCTGGCCTGGGGAGGAACCGATTGATGTTAGCTATCTTGATCGCGGTGTGCGCGTTGGCGCTGAGCCTCGTCTCGTGCGAGCGGGACGAGGGCATCTCGATTCAGGTCTTTCCCGCGGTGCGGGAAATAGAGAAGGTCGAGCTGCAGCCGGGATGGCGCGCTGTGACCTTCGAGGGAGATCCACGGGCCGCCGCGGGGGAATACTACGTGGCCGAGGAGCCGCTCATAACTGATTGGAACATCCTCGCCTTTCGAACGGCATCTCAGGCCGACGGCAGCGTCGCCGTGATCGCGCTCCTCAACGAGTACGCGAGACAGAAGATGGGGGTCTTCAGCTCTGATTCGACAAACGTCAAGAAACCGCTCGCCACCCAGATCAACGGACGGTGGGCGGACTTCAGCCCGATGCTGGCGCGGACCGACGACAAGATGACGCTATACGGATTCACGGCGGAAGAGGCGAGACTGTTGGAGCGGGAACTGAAAACCAGGTAAGGCAGGATCGTCTATCGCAGGAGAAGTCAGTGGGCCGCGGCCGGTTCCTCTTGCCAGCGGTGGTGCTCTACTTTCCGGCCTTCCTTTGCCGCCAGCGCTTCGGCGTCCAGTGCTTCCTCCCACATCCGCACCCACTCGCCGTGATCGGTCAGCGCGGAGTCCGGATCGGACCGACTGCGGACGACGAAGTCCGGGTAGAAGGGCCTGCCAGAGGGGGTTCCCGTCTTCTGATAACGCAGGTCCATACTCCATCGTATGCCGCTCGAACGGTTCTCGGTTGAGCGGTGGGGAATCTGCTTGTGCATCAGCAGCAATGAGCCCTTCTCCATCTCGAGAACGAGCGGCTCGACGTCTGGCATCTCATCGTCGGCGATGATGGTTCCCGTTCCCGTGATCCTGACGTGATCCAGGAGGCCCTTGCCGTGGGTGCGCGGCAGGATCTGCAGGCAGCCGTTCTCCACAGTCGCGTCAGTCATCGGCAGCCACACCGTGAGAATGAAATGCGGGTCTGATTCGTCGAGGACGACACCCATGTCCTGATGCCAGCCAGCCACGTGGCCCACGGGACCCGGCATCAGGCGCGTGGGTAGCTTGGCCCGCAGGTGCTGGGCCGGGTTACAGGAGATCTCCGGCCCCACGATCCCCTCTACGATGTCGAGCAAGCGCTCGTTCCCCAGGAATTCGAAGGCTGCCTTGGCTCGAAGCTGATAGATATCCATCTCGGGGTAGATGTCCGTGCTCTCCTCGCAGATGAGTGCCAGTCGCTTGTCGAAAGGCGCCCCTTCGTGGAGCTGGGTGATCTTCCCTTCGGCCAGCAGCTCGCGGGCGCGACGATCGATGTGTTCCTCGTAGTCGGCGATCACAGGATCGATGTCGGCGTCGTCGAGGGCGTTCTCGACGATGAGGAATCCGCTTTCTTCAAACTGTTCGATTTGCCTGGCGCTGAGTTGCATTGTCAGTCTCCCGTGCGGAAATTCGGTTCTCTAATAATGCGGCCAATAGACACTTTTCTCAAGCCGCCACCCACCATCGACGGAATGGCGACCGTGGAGATTGTCGAAATTCGACTGCTGGAACTGCCGGTGTATCGATTCATCTCCGCCTGCATGCCCCCGGATTCGGCATGGAAATCGACGAGGGCTGGATTCGGCGCTAGCAGCCCGTGGCTAAAGCCTCGTTTGGGAAGATTTGGGGTGGCCTGAGATTCGTGGTGCGAGTTGCCGCCAATGGCGACGAAAATCGAGCAGTGCCCGAGAGTTGAACCACGGGCGGCGACAAAGCGCGCCAAGGCGCGAAAACCTGAGTGATGAGAGACGAAATGAGGGAAAACGCCTCCCTCATACCCCTCGGAGTGCCCGCACCGAAGAGGGTGCGCATGAGGAGGCCGAAATTGCAGCCGCACACGTGAATGACGAGGCGTTTGAGGATGTTTTGTCGGCCCCGAAGAAACAGCCGTCGCATACCGCCGGTTTCGAACAGATGAGCATACGGGCGTTCGAGCAGCTCGCCGCGCTTACGCCGCAGCGCCTGCCCGCGGTTGCCGCGAATGCGTCGGCGATTGGCATACACCGCCTGTTGTGCTTCCGCTTTGTCCTTCCAATCTCGACGCCCGCGATCCGGTTCGGAAATGTAGCTGCGAATGGCACTGGCTTTGAGATCGACCAGCACCTCGTTGCTGTGATACCCCTTGTCGGTGACGACTTCCGACAACGGTTTGGGATGCAGATGCTTCCTGGCCTCGGGATCCTGCGACACGGCCTCCACGTTCAATTCGGTTCGCACCAGCATCCACGGCAGCGATTCGGTGTCGCCTTCATCGGCACTCGGCAGACTCACGGCGACGATCGCCTGGGTGTCCATGTCCACCGCCGTCTCCACCTTGTGCGCCAGATGGGTGCGACGATCCTTCGTCTTGGTAATGCGGGCATCCGGATCGTGCGGGTGTTCCCAGTCCTTATTGGACGCTTTCTTCGGGCGCTTCTTGTCGATTCTGGCCAGATCCTCTCGCGTTGGCGTCTCGATGCCCGAGGCCTTGGCCAACTTCGTGAGAAACTCCTCGTAACTTTCGCCCGTGTCCCGGCGCACGATGCTGCGCATGGCGGCGTTGGCATCCAGCGTCGTGGCGTCGACGCCCAGCGTCTTCCCCTTCAGCAGGTTCGATGTGGCCAGCACCTTCAACACCCACTCGAAGACCTCATGATGCGTCTGGAAGTCGATCAGCCGGCGCGTGCGAGACACCGTCGAATGATCGGGCGTAGCCTTGTCGAGCTCGTAGCCGAGGAATGCCCGCAACGACAGCGAATCGGCGACGCGCCAGGCGATCTCACGCTCCGAGTCGATGCCCTCGAAATAGCCGATCATGAGCAGGCGGAAATAGACCCCGGGCGGGATGCCGGGCCGACCGGCGCCCTCGGCGTAAAACGTCGTGCACCGCTCTTCCACAAACTCGTCGAATCCGTGCTTGTCCAGCACCTCATTCAATCTCTTGTAAAAAGGATGTCCCGGAGCCCTCAGGTGCTGCGTCGCCACCCACAGCTGAGCTTGGCTCGCGCGCTTCCGTTTTCCCAACGCCATGACAGCATCTCCCCTGCAAGGTTGATGCTCAAAGGTAAGGAGAGGCTCCTCATCCGCGCCGCAAGAAAATCACCGACTTTCACCACAGGCTGCTAGGTGCTCGTCGGCGTTCTTGACGGTCCCATACCACCACGGTATACTCGGCGCCCACACTGAGAGACAACAGAGATTGCGATGAAAGCAGCAGTCATGACCGGGTTCAAGGAGCCGCTGGAAATTCGCGAACTCCCCGATCCCTCGCCCGGTCCCGCAGACGCCGTCGTTCGCGTCGGGGCCTGCGGTGTCTGTCGCAGCGACTGGCATTTTTGGCAGGGCGAGTGGACCTGGCTGGGCGTCGAGCTCCAATTGCCGCTCGTTCTGGGTCACGAGCTCGGCGGCACAGTCGAGTCGGTCGGCAACAATGTGACCGCATTCAAGACTGGCGATCGCGTCACCCTGCCGTTTCATATGGCCTGCGGCAGGTGCGAGTACTGCAACTCAGGTCGCACCAACATCTGCAAGGCTCACGGCGTGATCGGCAAGGATTTCAACGGCGGCTTCGGCGAGCTGGCGAACGTGCCAGCGGCGGATGTCAACCTCGTGCACTTGCCCGACGAAATGGATTTCGTCAGCGCGGCGGCGGCCGGCTGCCGTTTTATGACAGCCTACCACGGCGTCGTCGACCGCGCTCAGGTGCGGCCAGCCGAATGGATCTGCGTGTTCGGCCTCGGCGGCATCGGCCTGTCGGTCGTGCAGATTGCCTCGATGCGAGGCGCCCAGGCCATCGCCGTCGACATCGACAACGAGAAGCTGAAGCTGGCAGAAGCGGAAGGCGCCGTGGCGACCATCAACGCAGCTGAGGTCGACGCTGTGGAGGCAGTGAAGGAAATCACCGGGGGTGGCAGCCACGTCTCCGTCGACGCTCTCGGCGGCGCCGTGACGACGCAGCCGGCGGTCAAATCCCTGCGCAAGGGCGGCCGCCATCTCCAGCTGGGCATGTCGGACGCTTCCGATGAGGGGATCGTGGGCATGCCGATGGACATGATAACGGTCAATGAGATCACCATCGTGGGAAGCGTCGGTTGCCCGACTACGAGCTACCCCGGGCTGCTCACTTCTATCGTCAACGAAACACTGGACCCGAACAGGCTCGTCTCTCAGACGATTCCGGTCGAGAAGGCGAGCGACGTCCTGCTCTCTATGAGCGACTTCAACACCGTCGGTTTCAACGTCATTACGGAATGGTGATCGCCGCAGCGAGGCCCTGCCGCTCCCACTGTGAATGAAGAATATTCGCGTCGCCACCTTTGACGGTCCCGGCTCTGCGCCGCAGATCCAGTCCGTCCCCTACCCTGACGTGCCTTCAAGGGCCGCACTCATTCGCGTCGAGGCCTGCGGCGTGTGTGGCACCGATCTCCACATTCTCAAGGGCCATTGGCCAAAACCGCTGCCCTGGCCGTTTACTCTCGGTCACGAGGTCGCCGGCGTCATCGTCGACAAGGGCCCGGACCTGACCGAGGACTACACCGGCCAGCCGCTGAGTGTGGGCAGCAAAGTGGCGCTGCCGCCGCTCATGCCGTGCGGCCAGTGTCACTACTGTCGCCGCTACCCCGATCACGCTAACAAATGCCTGCAGCCCACCTACTACGGCCGCTACCTCCCGTTCGACAAGCCGCCACATCTGTGGGGTGGCTGGGCCGAGATGGTCTACGTCGATCTCGACATGCTGCCGGCCACGAAAATCTATCGTTTGCCCGACGATATGAGCTGCATGCTCGGCTCGTTGTCAGAGCCGCTGGCGTGCTGCATTCGGGCGCTCAACCGCGCCGTGACGGCGAACGGGTTTCGCGCCGGCGACACCGTCGTCATACAGGGATCCGGGCCCATCGGCATGCTCATGGTCGCTGCGGCGGCGGAGATGGGCGCGGGTCGGGTCATCGTCATCGGAGCACCGGAGGACCCGCGGCTGGCTCTGTGTCGCGAGTTTGGCGCCGAGGCCACCGTCTCCATCGAGACGTGCGAGACCGCGGCCGACAGAATAGCGGCAGTGGGTGAAATCGTCGGGGGATTCGGCGCAGACCTCGTCGTCGATTGCAGCGGGCACCCATCGGCGGGCCCCGAGGGCATCGAGATGCTGCGGGACGGCGGGACTTATCTGGAGATGGGACAGTTCACCGACGCCGGCTCCATCGACACGAACTGGCACCGCATCTGCGCCAAGGACCTTCTACTGATCGGCAGCTGGGGCTTAACCGCGAATGACATGCCGCTCGGTATTGACATGCTGCGACGCGCAGAGACCAGATATCCGTGGAATAGGATGCAGATGGCCTTCGAGTTTTCCGAAGCGGGCATCGGCGCGGCAACGCGAACCGCTATGGCCATGGAGTGCGTCAAAGCGACCATCGTGCCGAACGGGGAATAGGACCCCCTGAAGCGAGGAACGACATGGCGGGAATCGACCTCCTCCTGAAAGGAGGACACGTCATCGACCCGGAGAATGGTATCGACGCCGCCATGGATGTGGCGGTCAAAGACGGTGTCGTCGCCAGCGTCGCAGCCGACATTCCGGCCTCGGGGGCGTCGCGCACGATCGACGTCTCCGGGCTGCTGGTGACGCCTGGTCTCGTCGATATCCACACTCACATGTATGCGACTCCGGGAAACGCCGACGCCTGGGCCGGCGACAATAGTATTCTCCCGGACGGCTTCAGCTTCCGCAGCGGCGTCACGACTATGGTCGATACCGGCTCGGCTGGATGGCGCAACCTCGGAGATTTTCGCGAGCGCGTCATCGATCGGTTCGCCACACGAACCTATGCCTTCGTAAATATCGTCGGTCTCGGCATGGCCACTCAGACGACGGAGCAGAACGTCTCCGATATGGACCCGGCTGTCACGGCGGACTCTGCCCGCGAGCACGCCGATATCGTCGTCGGCATCAAGACGGCTCATTTCATCGGCCCTGAGTGGGTCTCCGTGGACCGCACTATCGAAGCTGGCGAGCTCGCCGCGTTGCCGGTCATGGTTGACTTCGGGTATTTCCTCCCCGAGCGGCCGTTCTATGAGCTCGTCGGTCAGCGCTTGCGGCCCGGCGACATCAGCACCCACATGTATCGAGGCCCGGTGCCGTGTATCGATGAAGACGGCGTCGTCTACCGATACCTGAGGGACGCCCGCGAGCGCGGCATCCTCTTCGACGTCGGTCATGGCGCCGGCAGTTTCGTCTTTCGCAATGCGGTGCAGTGCGTTCAGCAGGGGTGGTACCCCGATTCTATCTCCACCGACCTGCACACGAGCAGCATGAACGTGGGTATGCTCGACATGGCTACGACTATGTCGAAGTTCCTCGTGATGGGCATGCCGCTGAACGATGTGATTCGACTGTCCACCAGCAACGCGGCGAAGGTCATCAACCGGCCTCAGCACGGCCACCTCACCGTCGGGGCAGCGGCGGACATAGCGCTGCTGAATATAGTGAAGGGGGAGTTCGGGTATATGGACGCCTTCGGCGGCACGTTGGCCGGACAGCAGCGACTGTTGTGTGAGATGACGATTATGGACGGGGAGGTTGTATGGGACTGGAACGGCCGGTCTGGAACAGACTATACGAAGCTCGGAAATCAGACAGGCGTGCGCGAAGGGGAACAGATCCTACCGCCGCCGTCATGATCCGCGCTCTTCTTGCTCTCTGCGCCTTGGCCAGCGCGGTGCGGGCCTATCCGAAAGATACTCTCGAAATCGCCTACGCCGGGGGAACGGGCGGCGACGGCCAGGCGATCATCAAGGGAATCGAAATGCTGCTCGCTTCGGTCAATGAGACGGGGGGCGTCGGTGGCAAAGAGATCTCGCTGAAAATATTCGACGATGAAAACGACCCTCGGATCGCCCGCCTGCGCGCCACCGAAATCGCCGATGACGACGGCGTGCTCGCCGTCATCGGTCACCTCTACAGTTCCTGCTCAGTCAGCGGCGGCGAGGTGTATCGACAACGCGGGGTACCGGCAGTCACCGCGGTGTCCTCGAACGTAAATGTCACGCGTGGCAACGACTGGCATTTCAGAGTCATCTTCGACGACGAATTCCAGGGCAGGTTCTTGGCGCACTACGTCGCCGCGATTCTGGGGCGAGATGCGGTCACTGTCGTTCACGAAGATCTCCCTTACGGAGCCGGCATCGCGGCGGTTTTCGCAGAGGCGTCGGAGCGGCTGGGCGCGTCGGTCAGAAACACCTGGAGCTTCCGCGTCGGCGATCCGCAGCTCGACGAGTCGCTGCGCGCGATCGTCGCCAATATTCGGGATGACGAGGAGTCGGGTCCGATCCTCCTTGCCACGCACCTGCCGGAGGGTGTCCGCCTCGTCGCGCTCATGAAGGACGCTGGAATCGCGGCGCCGATAATCGCCCCGCACGCTTTTTCACACGAGACCTTTCCGCGCTCTTTCGCCTCCCTTCCGATGGAGCGGGCCAGTAGCGGCTACTACACGGACGGCATCCTCACCTCTTCGCCACTGCTCTTCGACGTCGCCTCTGAGCGGGTGCATCGCTTCGCGGCGGACTACTCCGACCGCTTCGGCGAATCAGCCGGCTGGCCCGGGGCCTGCGCGCACGACGCCGCCGCGACGATCGTGAATGCCATCGAGCATAGCGGGATCGGCTCTGAGCCGGTGAGCCTTGAGGCCGACCGCCGGAAGATCAGGGACTACCTGGCCGGCCTGCGCGATCCGGCGAGAGCCGTCGAGGGAGTTACCGGACCGATCTACTTCGACGAAAACGGCGACGCCCCGCGACCGATCTCCATGGCCGTCTATCGCAACAATCAAACAGTGTCGGCGCTGACGCAGCTGCAGATGGTTCATCCCCACCCCGGTGATTTCTCGATTCGGCAGGCCGAATTTGACCTACAGCGACTCGTCGTCGTCGACGGGAAGCGTTTGTATAGAACGGATGTCGTCTACACGGGCATCGAGCCGATTCAGATCACCGATATCGACCTGCGCTCGGGCATCTTCAGTCTCGAATTCTATCTCTGGTTCAGGAATAGCGATGAATTCAAGGCTGAGGATGTCGTCTTCGAGAACGCAGTCGAGCCCATTCTGCTGTCCGATCCGGTTTCCGACACCGCACGCGACGGCATGGCCTATCGGGCCTATCGAATCAAGGGAACCTTCAGGGCAAACACCATCGCTCCTCCGTACGGGCAACATTTTCTCGGCCTCAGTTTTCGCCATCGGCAGTTGACCCGCAACAACCTCGTCTATGCCATCGATCTCACCGGCATGTCGCCTGAGTTCGGTTCAACGAGCGACGGAGAAGATGCTATGGAAGGGCTGTACGACTGGCGCGTCAGTCGTCGCGTCTTCTTCCAGGACGTTGTCGCCGAGCACGCTCTTGGACATCCCGACTACCTCGACAGCTCGGCGCAGCGCGAGTTCTCCAGGTTCAACGTCGGAATCTTCATCGAGAAGAGCGCCTTCAGCTTGCGCGGGCTTGTCGGCGGCGATCGCGCCGCCGCTGTGCTCGTCGTCGGCCTGCTGATTTCCCTCCTGCTCGCTGTGGCATCGCGTGCTCCCACCTTCCACCGTTTCGCCAAGTCGCTCTGGGTGGTGCAGACCGTTTTCTTTCTCGCCGTGTTGGCAACCGCGGAGACGCTGCTGGGAAACTGGCTGTCGGCTCGCCTCGGCGCCTTTCACATGGGCATTTTCACCCGCATATTCGACATCCTATGGTGGATGGCGCCCGCCTTTCTCGTCGTCATCGCCGTCCGCCGTTTCGTCTGGCAGCCCCTCGAACGCCGCACCGGACAGAGCATCCCCACCATTCTCAAGCGCTTCGTGGTAGTGGCCATCTACCTTCTGGCGATTTTCGGCATCGTCGGGTTCGTGTTCGATCAGAAACTGACCAGCCTGCTGGCCACGTCCGGAGTCATCGCCATGATCATCGGCCTGGCGGTCCAGATCAACATCTCGAACATATTCTCAGGCATCGCTCTCAACCTCGAGCGCCCGTTCCGCATCGGCGACTGGATCATGGTTCACGGCCGCACCCCCCTCCCCGAAGAAAGCGTCATCGGGGCGAGTCGTCGATATCAACTGGCGCACCACGCGACTCGAGACCACCGCAAACTGCGTCGTCGTCATCCCGAACAGCGTCATCGCCGAGAAGACGGTAACGAACTTCATGAAGCCTGACGAGGTCAGTCGTTTCGAGCTTCTCTTCTACGCCGATTACACCTTCGATTCAGAGCGCGTTGTCGGGGAAATGAGAAAAGCCCTCGACGCGGTTTCCGGCACTGATGAGGGACCACTCGCAGAGCCCGCGGCGAAGGTCCGGGTCAACGGCACCACCTCTATGGGTGTGGAGTACGAAATCCGCTACTACATCATCCCACGCCATGTTTCGCCGGCGAAGGCGCGAAACACCATTGTCCGCGGCGCGTGCTCGACCATTTGCGACGGGAGGGCATAGCGCTGGCCTATCCCGCTCACAGGGTCTACTACGAGCAAATGCCGCCTGGCAATCCGGAAGGACGAGAATTAGAATGAGCGAATTTCTGGTCGATCAGTACCTCTGGTTGAAGGCCGTCCACGTCATTTTCGTCATCACCTGGATGGCCGGCCTGCTGTATCTGCCGCGGCTGTTCGTCTATCACTGCCAGGTGGGATTCGAGTCCGAGGCGGCGCAGAAGTTTGAGGTCATGGAGCGGCGATTGCTGCGGGTGATCATCAATCCTTCGGGTGTCGTCGTTTTCGCGACTGGGCATCCTCCTCATCATCGTCACCAAGGCAGGAGCGCCCGGCACGGGCTCACTGGATGCACGCAAGCTGTTGTTCGTCCTCGGCCTCGGCGCCGCCCACGGCCATGATGGCAAAGTTCCGCAAGCAGTTCGAGCGGGGAGAAAACGAGAGGAGCGAGCGGTTTTACCGGCTATTCAATGAAGTTCCCACGGTGCTGATGATCGTCATCGTCGTGCTCGTCGTGGTCAAACCGGTATAGTACCGATGCTGTTCGGAGCCCACGAATCGATTGCCGGTGGCCTCTTCAACGCCATAACACGGGCCCAGAAAGCGACCTGCGATGTGGTGCAGATATTCAACAAATCGAACAATCAATGGCGCGCCAAGAAACTGTCCAGCGGGGAAATCGACGAGTACTTCAAGCAGCAGGAAGAGACGGGGATCTCCGTCGTCTGCTCACACAGACAGCTATCTCATAAACCTCGCCTCTCCGGACACCGCTCTGAGTGAAAAGTCCTGCAACTCCTTCGAGGAGGAGGTGAGGCGCTGCAATCGCCTGCGCATTCCGAATCTCGTCTTTCATCCAGGGTCCCATGTGGGATCGGGAGAGGCTGTCGGATTGGACAGAATCGCCGCAAAACCTGAACCGGGTTTTCGATGAGCTTCCTGACAACGACGTGACACTGTGCCTCGAGGCGACTGCGGGACAGGGCAGCAACCTCGGCTACACCTTCGAACAGCTCGCTCACATCATCGACGGCGTCGACAACGAGGCACAGATGGGCGTCTGCCTCGACACCTGTCACATTTTCGCCGCCGGTTACCCCGTCATCGAGCCCGGTGAGTACGAAGGGACCATGAAAGCATTCGACGACGTCGTCGGTTTCGACAGACTCGCGATCCATGCACCTCAACGACAGCGTGCGAGAGCTCGGTTCCCGCGTCGACCGACACGAACACATCGGACGGGGACAGATCGGTCGCGATGGCTTCGACAACGTCGTCAACGATTCACGCCTAGAAGACATCCCGATGGTCATCGAGACACCGAAGGATGAAGATTTGCAGGACGATATCGAAAACCTCACCATGCTGCGAGTCGCTGCGGCGAGCGAATGATTGATAGGAGAAGACGATGCCCGCATGGCAGGCCTGTCTGGAGCAGAGCCGCAGGCGCTTTGTAGACGAGATGATCCCAGTTCCTCAGCATTCCCAGCGTCTCGTCGCTGTCCGAGCACGCCGGCGACGTGAGGTGCGCGGCAGAGTGGGTAGCCGGGCGCCTGCGCTCGGCGGGGATGGACAACGTCGAGACCCTCGAGACGGGGGGACATCCGTCCGTCTACGGTGAATGGCTCGGCGCGCCGGGAAAGCCGACCGTGCTCATCTACGGGCATTTCGATACCCAGCCAGTCGACCCGGAGCACCTGTGGACGAATCCCCCCTTCGAGCCGACCATCCGCGATGAGCGGGTCTACGCCCGCGGCTCGTCAGACGACAAGGGCAACATGCTCATCCCCATTCTCGCCCTCGAGGCGATGCTCGAGGCACAGGGGTCGCTGCCGATCAACGTGAAGCTCCTGTTCGAGGGGGAGGAGGAAATCGGCAGTCCGAATATGGAAACACTGATACGCGAGCAGCGCTCTCGGTTGACCTGTGACCTCGTGCTGAGTGCCGATGGTACGCAGAGCAGCGAAGAGCGCCCCTCCCTCCTCATCGGTTTTAAGGGGCTGTGCGCCATGCAGGTCGATGTGACGGGCCCGGGCATGGACCTGCACTCGGGCATCTACGGCGGCGCGGTCCAGAACCCGATCCACGCACTGGCGGACGTGTTGAGCTCGATGCACAGTGCCGATGGCAGGGTCCTCGTGGACGGGTTCTACGACAACGTGACGCCGCTCACCGCCGGCGAGCGCGCATTGATCGATGCGGTCCCGTATGACGAGGTGACGTTCAAAAAGCAGCTGGGCGTGAAGGAGTTGTTCGGCGAACCGGGCTACAGCACGTTTGAACGTTCATGGGTGCGGCCGACGCTCGAAGTCAACGGTATATGGGGTGGCTTTCAGGGAGAGGGCACAAAGACTGTGATTCCCAGTGAGGCGCACGGCAAGATCACCTGCCGACTCGTGCCGGACCAGGAACCCGAGAGCATACTGTCTCTGGTGAGGGCGCATATCGAGACGCACACGCCCCCGGGCGTGCACGTGAGTGCCAGACCCGAACCGGCTGCTGCCACAGCGTATGTCATGCCGGCCGATCATCCGGGGAACCGCGCCGCCCACGCCGTACTGGAGGATCTGTACGGATATCCCCCCTACTACGCGAAGCTGGGAGGAACGCTGCCGGTGTGCAGTCTGTTTCTCGACCTGCTCGATGTCTACACGGTGGTTTTCGCCTTTGCGCTCGAAGACGAAAACGCTCACTCCCCGGATGAGTTCTTTCGCCTCAGCAGTTTCGAACGAGGACAGAGGGGATATTGCATGCTCTTCGAAAAGCTGGCCGAGCCCGACCTGCTGACAATGACTAGTGCCGTGTCACGGACACGGCACTAGTTGAGTCGTCCTCGCCGGCGACCAGTCGCTGCGCCATCTCACGCCGCCATGCTTTCTCGCAAGCGACTCGATAGGATGCGCATCATGCTGAAGGCGATTGAAGAGTAACGTCTCAGGATGCGCTCGAGATCGCCCCGCTGCAGCGATAGCAGACGAGAGTCCTCGAGGGCGATGACGGAGGCCGAGCGGGGCTCGTCATCCAGCAGTGCCATGTCCCCGAAAACCTGCTTTTCGCCGGTGACGGCAACCTGCTGACCCTCTGTGTCGTCCTCCCCGAAAACCCGAACCTCCAGCTGGCCTCTCACAACGATGTACATCTTGTCGCCCAGTGTCCCCTGCTTGATCACCGTCGTGCCTTGTTTGACGGTCTCTTCCTGCACCGACAGAGCGATGTAGTAGAGCTCTTCGAGGGGCAGTGCCGCGAAGAACGGCGACTCCTTCAGGAATGTTATCTTCTCCATACTCGTCAGTGGTTGGTCTTCGGTCATTGTTATCTCTCTTTCACCTTTCACTCGGAGCAGCTCGGTGATTTCCTGTACCGGCCCCTCCACTTGCGACGGCAACTGCTCGAGAAGCGATCCCCTGTCCGCCGAGACCGCCGCCCACGCGGCGGCCATCTGAGTCCAGGTATCTGTTGAATTCAGGGCGAATTCAAGTGCTGTGTCCGGGGCCAGACTCTCGAATCCGCTGATCTCCCTCGCCCGCGTCAGTCGCTCCTCCTCGTCGTCGGTGAGCAACGGCAGCAGCATTTCCATAAGGGAGCGATCGCCGATGTTTTCCAGAAGCTCTATCGCATTCTCCCGAGCTGCAAGATTCTCCTCGCTGAGTCTCTCCACGAGGTCGAGGACGACATCGACGTCGCCGAGGTGGCCCAAGAGCCGAATCACCCCGTTCTGCACCCGTCGGCACTCGAGCTGTAGCTGATCGCCGAGCAGCTCGGTAGCGGATCCGGGGAACTGCGATCTGGCAGTTGCGTCGACGACGATGTAGCTGTTCGCCTCTCGCAACCGCTGCCTGCACGACTCCAGAAGCTGCGACATGACGGCGTCATCCTCCTGCTGAGCGAGGGCCGCCACCAGGCCTTCCCATTCTTTGACGGGCCTCGAGCGCAGCGCTCCGAACATGAGTTCGCGATGATCGCTCGAAGATGTCCGCGCCAGGGCGCCGACAGCCGCCTCGACCACATCTGGATCGGGATCCCCGAGCAGGCGTAGCAACGCTTCGAAAATATCCGGGTGCCCGAGGATCTCCACCCCGTGAACGGCCGCTTCGCGCACGCCAGGATGCGGGTGTTCGAGGTGGTCGAACACCTGCGGATGACTTCCAGCCTCCGACATACGAGTCGCCGCCTGGATGCCCGCGGTGATCTCCTGAGCATCCTCGCTGTCCAGGAGATCCCGCAGCATGATCTCCCGAGCCGCTATCGTATTCTCGTCGCTCAATTTTTCCAGGATAAAAAGAAACTCGGCCTGCAGGGCTGCATTCTCGGCGTCCGGCAGGAGTCTTGGTGCTACGGCGTCAATGACCCGGCGCCGCAAATCGCCAGCCAGCGGACCGTTGCTGTGAACGGAGCCAGGGTCAGCCGTCCTCTCTATGGCGCGCCCCACCAGCCGCGCCGCGCTCAGTCGAACCTCCCGTCGTCATCGTCGAACAGCGGTAGCACCGGCGCCAGCGACTCCTCGTCGGCCCTGGCGCCGCTCAAGGCATCGAGGGCGGCGCTCCGTATTCTCGGATTTTCGTGAGATGCGAGAGGCAGACAAACGCCGGCGGCCACCTCCGCGTTCTGTCGCAGGATCTCTATCCCCATCTCCCGTACGCCGTCATCGCTGTGCAGTAGCAGCCCTCGGGGAAATTCAGGCGAGCGACCGATTACCTCCTTCATCGACTGCATGGCCTGTTCGTCATCTACAGCGAAGTTTTGCTCGCGCACGGCTCGTACGAGAACCTCCGTGTAGCTGCGTTTGAGCCGCCAGCCGGCGATGACCATCAGCGCGCTGACTCCTGCGAGGACGGCGAAGAACTGCTCCATGGTGAGAAAATCGCGGGCGTGCAGCGCCGTAACCGCCGCCCCAAGAAGCCCTCCTACGAGCATGAACCCACCCTTCCATGATCATGCGCGTGCCGTCGCTGTTACGTTGCGGAACGAGCTTGATGAGCACCTGATAGGTCGGAGCGATGACGCTGTCGAGGAGGACGTAGTTGAGAATGTTGAGGGCGAAAATGGCCCCCACCACCGGCAGCGGCAGGATGTCGCGAAACACCGACATCAGGACGGCGGCGATGGCCAGGTGAACGACACAAACCCAGGCGTAGACGTTACCGGCCCCGAGCAGGCGCAGGATATGCCGCAGCGCCATGGTCGTTACTACGAGGGTGGCGACGCCCGCGAAGCCGAAGAACAACCCGAAGAAGGCGGTGATGTCCCCTTCCGAGGCGTAGTGTTGCCGGGCGATGACGTTGAAAGCGTAATGGATGGCCGTGTAGAGGGCGAAAATCGCGATGGAGAGTACAAAGAGCAGCTTCAGGTAAGTGGAGCGGCCGAAGTAGCGCAGATTTTCGGGAAGACTGGCTGCCTCCTCCTCCCCGCCGGCACCGGTCGGTGCCACGAAATACCGTCTCACGAGCGGTCTCATCAGGGCGATGACGACAATCATGTTTATGACGGACAGACCGTAGGTCTGATACGACGCCAGGATCAGCCCCAAAAGCTTGACGAGAAAACCGCCCGCGATGTCCCCGAGGGTAGTGCTGGCGGCCAGTAGCGGAAACAGCACCTGTAAAGCCCTGGGTTTCTGGACACTGATTTGGCGGATGGTCAGGCCGCCTTGGACAACTCCTGCTGGAAGCTCCGGCGCACCTGGTTTGGCGTCTGATAGTTGTGTCGCTCGAGGAGCCACTTCTCGTTGTAGACTCTCTTGAATTCGAGCAGGGCAAGACGGAGCTCTTCGACCGTGGCAAAGTATCGGACCCACAGGAGATTCTCCTTGAGGGTGCGGATGAATCGCTCGGAGCAGCCATTGCCCTCCGGGGCACGCACGAAGCTGGGCGACGACTCGATGCCCAGGAAGTCGATCTGTTTCTGGAAGTGGTCGGACATGTACGCAGAGCCATGATCGTGGCGCAGCTGCAGCCCCCCGGCGATACCCTTGTCGCCGCCGCCGAAGTGTTCGCGGACTCCCTGGTGGATCGGCTCCAGGGCCTCGAAACGGTCGCCTGTGGCCGCTGCATGAATGCCGATGCACTCCGAGCTGCAGTGGTCGACAGCCACGAAGACCGTAGCTGTGCCTTCGCCGGTGGTCACGGTGGTGGTCAAGTCGGTTCCCCACATCTGGTCTGGTCGCTCGGTGGTGATCGTCCCGTCGTGTGCTTGCGGGCCCCTTGGCTGGCCGGCGCGTTGCGGCACCTGCAGGCCGTGCTCGCGCATCACACGGCGTACGCGTTCCTTCGAGGTGCGGATGTCCTGCGCCCGCAGCTGGGCCCACATCTTGCGGTAGCCTTCCCCGTGAAAGGGGGACGCCTTCAGCAACTCGCGAATCTTCTCAGCTAGCTCATCGTCGGTACACGGCCCTTGGGGACCTCGTTTCTTCCGCTCAAGACGCTCCTCCGGACGCAGAGCCGCCCGACGCCGATGCTCGTGGACGGTGGAGCGAGGAAACTGCCAGACCCGACACACACGCTGCAGCCTGTACGGCCGCTTCCTGGAGGGCGACTGGGTCTGGCTCATCGCTTCGACCTCCGGGATGCCAAAGGGAGTCCATCCTCCAGGCGATGGATCTTGGACTCCAGCAACTCGTTGTCCATCGTCAAATCCCCCACCTTCGCTTTCAGGCGGGCGATCTGTTCATCCCGCTCATCACGGGTACGGCTGTGCAGAGCTGACTCACCCCCACCCAGGAACTGCTCGCGCCACTCACTCAGCGTGGCTGCCATCACACCCAACTCCCGGGACAGGACCTCCAGGTCCTCCCCACGCAGCAGGCGCAACACCGCCTCCTGCTTTCGACGAGCGGAGAATCGGCCGACCCGAACACCCTTCTTCTGCTTAGTCATCTCGAACACTCCTTTCAGGTCCATGTGGACCCTCTAATGTGTCCAAGAAAACCCTGGGGCGCTGGACACCTTCGCCCGCGACGTGTAGCATATGCCGCCGGCGGCTATCCAGATCTGGAAGTTCGCCATATTGCGCACGAGCTCGGAGGATACGAACAGGAACGGGTAGAATCCCGTCCCCGTCAGATCGATCGAGCGCGTATGCTCGAACCAGAGGACGATGGTGTTGATCAGCAGGACGAAGCCGAGAAAACCGAGAAAACCGAGCAGCCGCCGCTGCCGTTGCACCTTCGTCGACAGGTACGACAGCAGGATCATCGTTAGCGAGAACAGCCAGGCGATCCACGTGTACATCTCCGGGAGGCGATCCACGCCGGCGCGGATATTGAACACACCGGCGGCGACGCTCTTGACGATGCCATCGTTGACCGCAACGAGGATGAAGATGGCGGCCGCAAGCGACAGGCGCCGGATTTCCGTGCGCCGCAGGTTGAGTAGTCTGAGAAAGCGATTCATTTCCCGCCGACGCGCCCATCCTTCAGGATCGCCATCATCTACTCCTCGTCCTCCCCGTCATCCTGTGCGGCTGAGCGCTTCCACACGTCGATCATCTGAGGGCCGTCGGCTATGTACTCCTGAGAGGCGACTTCGTCCATCGACCGCAATCGCTCCGTCACCTCCGAGATCCTCTTCACCTGCTCTTCGATGCTGAGGAGTTTCTTCGTCGCTTTTTCGTCGAGATCGCGATTCAGTAGTCTGAGAGCCTGGGCGTTGGTGGAGATAATGCTGAGAGGATTGTTGATTTCGTGATTCACCGTCACCACCATCTCACCCACAGTGGCGAGCTTCTCCATGCGCACCAGCTCCTGCTCCAAACGCCGGCGCTCGGTGACGTCGCTCGAAATAACGATGGCTCCGACCACCCCTGAGGCCTGGTCGCGCAGCGGTGTCACCTCCGTAGTGAGCACCAAATCGCCGGCCGCGGTGGAGTGCTGGTGCTCCCATCCCGCGGAGCGCTCGCCGGTCCGCGGCACGTCCGCACACATTTCCCGCAGACGCGCGCCAGTGTCGGGGGGCAGCGATTCGGTCAGGGTTGCGCCGATTGCGCCGACGAGATCCATTTCGACGCCCGTCTGCCCCAGCAACTCCAGCATGTGGCGATTGACTGAGGTGATTCGCAGTTGATCATTCAATACAATCACGCCGACGGGAATGTCGCCCAGGACTTGCTCCAGGTAGTGCCGGGCGTTCAGCTGAATTTCCTCCGTCATCAGCTGATCGGTGGTGTCGGCGAACACTACCAGGAAGCTATTCTCTTGTTGCTGGGCGCAAATCGTCACGTCGTAGGTGCGTCCGTGCCGCGTCCAGCGGAAGCTCTCCTCATCGGCCGGCCTGGTGAGCCTCGCTGTGGCCAGCGCCAGATTGTCGCCGAGCGCGGCGTCGCCCGATAGGAAGCCGGTCAGATCGGCGCGCGCATCTCCCCCTCTCCCGCAGGCCTCTGTGTCGACACCCGCACCGGTGTCGGTAGTCAGATCGAGAGCTGCCAGGACCCGGTAGCTGTAGTCAACTACCTCAAGCGCGCCATTGACGACCATTAGCGGCATGGGGAATGATGAGAGCTGTGAATCCACGGAAGTATTGAGGAGTGTCTTAGATGGCGTCGGCGAGCTCCGCGTTCATGCGGTTCATTATCGCCTTTGCATCGTCAACCGTCATCGACAGAGTTTCGAGCGCCCGGGGATCCAGTCGCGGAATCTTGCGGTCTGCCCCGCTGCCGAACCCTTCAGCACGCGCCAGAACATCGGCGAAGTGAACGATCGCCGTGCGCTGGGCGTGGTCGCGGTTCGGACGAAAATCGTGATGATCCGCGATCGGCTCGATGACCTTGGCGGGCAGGGCCCATTTCTCGAGCAGCCACCCGGCGATGTCAGCGTGGTGGCAGCCCATCACCTCCTTCTCTGCGAGGTAGAACAGCATGTCCTTCTTGTCGACCCGTCTCGATACCTGGCCGAATTCGACCTCGAGCGTTTGATACAGAATCACTTTGCCCAGATCGTGAAGCAGCCCCACAACCCCGATTTCCTCTGGCTCCGCCAGATCGAGGTGTTCGGCGATAAAGGTGCTCGTGCGAGCGCACGCCAGCGAGTGTCGCCACAGGCCGGGCAGGGCCTGGTCCATTGTTTCCAGTACTGAGGAACTGAGGATGAGGCTTTTCACCGCATCGAAGCCGAGCATGGTCACAGCGTGAGGGATCGTGGAAATCGGCTGCGAAAACCCGTAAAACCCCGAGTTGACCAGCTTCAGAACCTTGGCGGAGACAACCTGGTCTTTGGCGATCTCTGCGGCCAGCTCGCGTCCGGTTGTCTGGGGACTGTCCACCATCTCCACGATGCGGACGACGACATCCGGAAGCGTGGGAAGGTTCTTCGACTGCTCGATGCGAGCGCGAACCTCTCGCTTCTTCGATTCCGATTCGTCTTGGGTCGTGTTGCGAATGCGTACCTCACCCATGTGGATTGCCTCCCCCCTTCCACTCCTCTCTCACCTTCGTCGCCGCAGGTGACCCTGGGCGATTCGTTTGATCTCCATCATCAGCTCGTCACCCTCCCAGTCGCCGAAGCGGTGCTCGAGCTCTTCCAGCAGGTCGGCAGAATCCGTCGCCTCCCCCTCCTCGCCCACGACCTCCTCGCCCACGACCTCCTCGCCCACGACCTCCTCGCCCACGACCTCCTCGCCCACGACCTCCTCGCCCTCGACTTTGAGCTGATGGACCCCCCACCCCTGAAGTCTGGACAGGACGGCTGCCGACAGCTTCGCGCCCTTCGGCAGCAACACGCGACCCTCGTCGTTGACGATGGGCTCGGCGATCACATCGCCGATGCTCGCCTGACCTACCGGGATATTTTGCATGGCGGTGGGGGAAATCAGTCGGCCTCACTCAGCTCGGCGCGCTGCCAGTACGACTTCAGAGTCGATTGCAGCCAATCGATCGGCGCAAAGCGGAGCGCATTGAACCCTCCCCAGGTCCAGCGTACGGGCCAGGAGCGCCGCCGTATGGTGTCGCGGATGAGCTTTTTGCGGTTGCCTGTCGCCAGTTCGACTTTGCGGCTCAGCCTCGTGAGTGTTCGCTCATAGGTCAGCGTCAGCAGGTTGTGGGCGTGGCGCACGAGTTTCTCCGGCTGCAACACGGTTACCCGCGGGCAAACCATGTTGCCCTCCCTCATCGCGAAGCTGCGGATCCAGTGCTCGGGGACCTCGCCTTTGTGGCGTTGGGCCGCCTCTGCGATAGTGTTCTCGTTCATCACGGCGTAGGTGCGGCAGATGAGCGGACGCACGGGATAGATGGTGCAGCGATTGTCACGAGCGAGAAAGGGACATCGCTGCGGCCGCTCGGAAGTGAGACTGAGAAGGTGTTGTTGGCGCTCCTGTGAGAAGTTGGCGCGCACGTAGTCGACGATGTTGACGTACTCGGCTCGATACAGAGGGAACATGGTGGCGTATCCCTCCTCGATTTCCTTCTCTGTGAGGACGCAGCACTCCCCGGAATTGGCGCAGCAGGTGGATGGCACCTGCTCGTACATCTCCTCCAGCTCTGAAGCCAGTCCGGGAATCTTGGAAACGTCGGCGGTATCGACCGCAAGGGCGCCGGAGGGTAGGTTGGACTCTTGTCTAGGCTCGGACATGCTCACCTTCTGTTGGGGTGTTCTTTTCCAAATAATGCCAAAAGCCGATGGTCTTGGCAAAAAGATTCTGCGGTCTGCTGGGCATCCGCTCGCTCGCTTGACGCTCAAAATGGCCGCGACTATATATGGAACAGAGGGAGATGTGGAAAAAAAGCGAAAGTTTCTCGGCGTCCACTACAAGTGTTGCAACGTCTACGCGCGTGCCTACATGAACCGCGAAAAGACCGCGTATACCGGCGGCTGCCCGAGTTGTGGCAAGCGCGTCGAGGTCAAGATCGGCCCCGGCGGTACTGACTCCCGCTTCTTTGACGCTCATTGAGAAGTGACGGAATGCCCGCTGGCAGAGCGCCGGCTCGCAAGCGCCTGGCTCATGACCGTCTCAGCGACAGAGTGCGGTCAGCAGCGATCGCGCCCCCTCTACGATAACCTGCTCGCTCTCCGGAGCGATCATCTGCACGCTCGGGTAGATGCGGTACGCCTCCACACCTGCGTTGATCCGAAAGTTGTAGTTGCCGGCGCCCACCTCGTAGCCGCCACGGACGTATTCATCCGCCGTCGGCACGTAGCCGATGCAGCCGTTGGCGTAGCCGCACAGGATGGTCGGCTGTGTGGGCGCGGCGCCTTCGAGTTCGAGCTGGAAACGCGCGAACATCTCCCCCTCCATGCCCAGCAGTACCATTGAACCGAGCTTGAGGCCCTGGACTTCGAAACGTTGCGTGCGCTCGCCGCCTGAGTGAACGAGGGCCAGCATCTGCTCGGCCCACCCGAGCTGGCCCCGAAGTGCCAGCTGCGACCAGTAATCTCCGCGACCGAGTTTCATCAGCCCCATCCGCAGTTTCAGCACCAGCTTCTCGGCCGCAGTGTGTGCCCTCGGAGGTGGATCGATCAGCGGCAGATCCAGGATGGAACTGCGAAAGGACAGTCGTTCGCAACCGATCAGCGGGCAAGCCTCTCGCGCACCCGCCACGACCGCCGCGCCCAGCTCGGCGCCGAGTTCGGTCACGCCTTCCCGGACCCCCTTGATTCTGGGGTTGACATCGCCGCACGCACCGTTTGCGAACATCGCCATGGCCCCTGTCCGGCTCTCCACATACTCGATTGCCGCGCCGACGAAATCGGCGCTTATGGCGCAATTGCCAGGGCCCAGCACGTTCGGGTGACAGGCGTGGCTGAAGAGAATGCAGACGCCGTCGTCGCACTCAACCCGGACCACGTGGGCGTGGTCGGCCACCGGCCCACTCGGATTGCGCCCTATCACGACGCGCCCGTTCAGGTCCTCACGACGGTTCACCCCTATTCTGACCGCCACCTTGCCGTAGCTCACGGCGGCGGGCCGCAACCTTCGAACGGCGTCACCGACGACGGTCGCTGCCATCCTTCTCACCTTTTCGAGATACGCCTCATCGATCTCACCCATGCCGCGGTATGGAAAGCTGAGAGGGCCGGCGTGCGTGTGGGAGCAGCATACCATGATAGCGTCGGGCCGGATGCCCGACTGCTCCCTCACTCGCTGCCTGATCTTATCGACGTCGCCGGCGTCCAGTCCCACGAGGTCGAGGGTCAGCAGCGCCATCGTGTCGACGTCCCCGGCAAACACGAGGGCCCGCGCCGCAAGCGGATCGGATACCTCCGTCGCGCCCGATGTCCGGCCGAGGTACCCCCCCATGTGAATGCCCACGTGGGGAGTGATGTCGGCAGCAGCCCAACCTGCGCGCAACTGCGTCATCGAGCCGCGCCAGTCCCGTGCCAGCCCGCCGGGAGAATGATGAGGGGGGTGTCCGGTTTCAACGCGTTGTAGAGCGCCCGGGCGTCGTCAGGCTCGATCTCGACGAACGGAGCCTTGGTCTCTCTCCACAGATCCGACGCGTGCAACAGTAGACCGTCTGAGAAGGCAATGGCGCACTCCACTGTCGCCTCCCCTACCAGATAGTACTCCCAGTCAAACGGTCCAGGCTGCGGCGGCGAGTAGGGGTGGCTGCGCCGGTATCTCCGCAGATGACGAGAGAGGAGCTGACGAACCGGCGGGGCTCGACCCGCGGAATCGCGCAGAGTCGGACAGGTGCGTAGCACGGCGCGGCCCTGCTGCAGATGCAGGACACCCTCTTCACGGTCGAGGAGAAGGTACGGCGACTCAGTCTCGATCGCCTGCAGCCACACTTTGAGTGCCGCGTTGATGCGTTTCAGCCCGGCGCGCCGAAGCTCGTCGTCAACGCCGGTTGCGACCTGGGCGCCCGCTGCCGGAGCGGGGTCTGCCATCTCTATGGCGCCGGCCGACACGGTCCACAGGAGCAGCCGCAGCAGTCGATTTGTAGCGAGTGCCATTCTCACGTCCGCCTACTCCGTCTCGACATCGAGCAGAACCTTGAGAGCTCCCGGCTCCGCCGCCTTTGAAAAGGCTTCCAGAGCGCGCCCAAGAGGGTAGCGCTCGTAAATCAGCGCCTCGTTTTCAGGTGGTGTCGGTACCGGCAGATGAAGGAGACTCAGATCCGCGTCTTCCAGCCATAGGGCCAGCATGGCACTAGTAGATATAGACCGGCCAGCCTACATCCACTTCGCGGTAGAGGTAGGTGAGATCGGACGAGCTCACTCTGACGCAGCCGTGAGTGATGCTCTTGCCAAGGTTGATCTCGTAGAGAGTGCCGTGAATCATGTAGTCCTTGGCGAAGTAGAGAGCGTATTCACCGAGGACTCCCCGTTGAAACCGCCGAGGGTCCTCCGCGAAGATGGGGATCTCCTCGCTTGCCTCCACGAAGAACCACTCTGGCTTCGTCCATATGGGGTCGGCTACCTTGCGCAGCAGCGAAAATCGGCCGGTGGGAGTGGAGAACTCCCACTTGTGCTTCCAGGTCTTCGGCCCCTCGAGTTTGCGCGCAGCCCCGGTGGCGCACACGGCGTTGCGCAGGGTGCGGTGATCGGCATCCCTGAGGATCAACTCGTTGTCCCGGGTATCGATAACGATGTAGGGCGTCTCTTGCTCGGCCCGCTTCAATCGCTCCAGGAGTTGATCTCGCTCCGATTTCAGCGCTCGCAGATCGTCACTTCCAGCCGAGACGAACGATGAAGCCGTCAGGAGCAGGCACGACGTGGCTCGTGCTACCTGGCACAAGTGCGTTTCCATAGTCGTTGCTACGAAAAAACGGCCGGGAAGGGTTCCCCTTCACCGGCCGCGATCTTTCTTTTCGAGGGCTTCGGCCATCAGGCCGCCCCTCGCTCCCCGATGGGAGGTCGTATTACATCTTCATGTACCAGGGCGTGTTCTTCTCCACCAGTTCGCTGTAGGCGGCTACTGCCGCGGCGACACCGTCAGAAACCCTGTCAGCGGCCGACTTGGCGTTGTTCGCCTTTGAAGTCGCCCCTTCGTAATCCTCGCGGGCCGCTGCAGATTTGGCGCCACCAAGATCGGCCGCGGCGCCGCCTATATCGGAGCGCAACTGATCGATATCTCCCTGCGTGCCCTTCCCCGCGGGGGCGGCATCGAGGCTGCCACGGGCACCGTCGATCGAACCCGAGGCCGCGGCGATGGCTGACTCGGCGCCACTCTTGGCCCTGGACTTCGCCTGCGTGGCGGCAGACCTCGCCTGGTCAGCCTTGCTCTTCGCCTCGTTTAAGAGAGGCACTACTTGATCCCAGCTCTTGAAAAAGTTGTCCAGCTCGGCGTTGTATGCACCTTCGGCCTTGTCGTAGACGCCCTGAGCCGCCGACAGCTGGCTCGCGGCATACTTCTCAGCCCCTGCCGCTTTCGCATCCTGCAACGCCTTGCCAGCCGCATCCAATGAAGCCTTGGGTGGATCGCCTCCGCATGCGAGAAGGGCGACGCTCAGCAGCCCGCCGACGAGGGGCATGAACCGACCTTTCATGTCCTGACCTCCAAAATTTCTGGTGCGAAGAATAGCCCTAAATAGAATAAAAACAAAGTAAAACCTCTTAAACTGCTTGTCAAGCTAATTCATCTGCCGCGCTACGATTGATCGGGCGGTCGCTGCTTTGCTGCCTCCTCATCGACCTCGCGCTGGACTTCGTCGTACTCCCTCTCCAGGCGGTCGACGTCCGCTTTCGACGGCTCGAGCTCGCCGCGGGTCTTCTCGAGCTCCGCCTCGGTGGTCGCAATCTTCGATCGAAGCTCCGTTTTTGCCTCCTCCAGGTGCGCCATTTTCGGCTCGATGGCTTTTCGGTACTTGATGAAGTCGACGACCACCTGAGCCGCAAAGAACACGCAGCCGACTCCAAGAAGTGCGATGACCCATTCCATGCGCTGCGGAAACGACCCGCTCAGGGGGCTACTTTTTCGAGCTCGCCGTAATCGTCGTCTTCCTCGCCGGGCACATCGTAGATCCAGCCACAGTCACGGCATAGCGGATGATCGGGGTCGCGCCGCGCCAAGCACTGCGGGCAGCGCTCACGCTTCGGCAGCGCGTATTTCGCGACCAGAACGACAATCAACACAGCTGCGAAAAGGAGTGATATGGTCATCCGTCTCTTGGTCAAGGCAATGAGGCGTCGAAGTACCGACAGCTACCGCGAGGCCATCAGTAGGTTTGAGCCGCGGAGCCGTTGAGCCAGCACCCGGGCAATGTTCCTCATGACGACTGCTTCGGCGTCAGAGTGCTCGCCGAAGAAGTCTTCCAGGCCGGCCACGGTCAGTTCGAGGAGGACGGCATGAGACTCGGCCTTCACTGTCGCTGACCGCGGCCCGGGATCGATCACTCCGATCTCTCCAAAGAAGGCGCCGCGTGTGTCCAAGGAAGCCAGTGAAATCTGCCCGCCCGAGTTGTCGCTCATGCCAATCGACACCGAGCCGTCGTACAGGAGAAAAATGGAATCTCCAGTTGTCCCCTCTTCCACGATGGTGCCGCCGCTGTCGAACTCCCTGATCTGCGCCATCTCGACGAGTCGGCTGATCTCCCCTTCACCGAGATTCTCGAACAGTGGCGACTCCTTCAAGAAGCCGCGATCAGGCTGTGCCATTCCCTGTTGCTCGATCTATCCTGCGCTCGCGAGCTCGACTATGCGGGTGTCGGCCTCTCTCAGGCGCAGAGAGAGATTGCGGGAAATATTCAGAATCATCGTCATCTGAACCCGAGGCGACTGGGTAAAGAAGCTCGTCAGTTCCTTCTTGGGGAAGGCGAGAACCTCGGCGGTTTCGACGGCGCGGATATCAGCCGATCTCGGTAGTATATCGACCAACGACATCTCGCCGAAGAAATCACCCGGATTCTCGAACGACGCCAGCTCGACTCTCGAGGAGGCCTGCCGCCGCTCCACTTTCAGCAAGCCCGTCTTGAGGATGAAGAGGCAGTCACTCGCGGCTCCCTCTTCGACGAGAACCTCGTCGGGCGAGTAGGTGCGGGCTTCGGCGATTTCGAGAAGCGCTTTCGCCTCATCCGGGGTCAGTCCAGCCAGCAGGGGCGAGTGCTGCAACAGCTCGACGTCGTTCATGCCTGGCAGAGTCCGAATTCACCGGGGGTTGGATGATGTATCTTCTTGTCTCTACGCAATATACGCCTGTCTGAGGAAGGTGGTCAAGGTGGTCCGGCGAGTTGATCTGTCGAACCGGAATGATCGGTTCAGGCCGTTCGCCTCTTGAGCTTTTTCAGGCGATGGCGGCGACTCCACCGACTTTTTTTCAAACGCTGCCGGCGACCGATTGGAACCTGGATCAACCCCTCGGCCTCCAGCTCCCCCAGGGTCTCGTTGAGACGGTTCGGATAGTTCGTGACGATTCCCTGTACGCCCATGTGGACGAGGTCCCGCATGACGATCTGGTCGTCGACGGTCCATGTCCATACCGAGACCCCGCGCCGGCGCATCTCCTCGAAGAATTGCGGCGTCAGTACCGTGTGCCAGATCGACAGGGCGTTGGCGCCGACCTCGAGCAGCTCTCGCACCATCTTTCGGGCGCGCACGCGAGACGGTTGGGTCGGCAGCTTTCCCACCACGAGTGCCGCGGGCAAGCCCGGGCTCAGAAGCTTCGTGCGGTGCACGGTTTGTGGATTGAAGGATTGGACCATCACCTGGCTGACGGCGTCCATGCTGTCGATGATTTGCAGCACCTTTTCGGCCAGATAGTCCGACTTTACTTCGATCAGTACGAGTGCTCGGTGCCGGGCGAGATCGAGGACCTCCTCGAGAGTCGGAACCCGCTCCCCTTCGAAGGAAGGGTCGAACCAGCTGCCCGCGTCCGCCCGGCGGATTTCGGCCAGAGTCAAATCCCTCACGGCGCCTTGACAGTCTGTGGTGCGGGCCAGCGTCGAATCGTGAATGACGACAACGGCGCCATCCGCCGTTCCGTGAACGTCGATCTCCACAGCATCGACGCCTGTTTGAATGGCCCGTTCGATGGCTGCGAGCGTGTTCTCCGGCGCCAGACCGCGGCCGGATGCCCCTCGATGGGCTATGCGGAGTGGATGGATCACTGTTTTGAGGAGATTCTCATGAAAGACCGACCTATGCCCCGAATTTATTCAACCGGCGCGCGTGGGCCAGGGCCAGGGCCATGAGTGACGTCGAGGGAATCTGGCCGATGCTGCCTGTCAGGCAGCCCTTCTCGGTGAATTCGGCGGGCTCGGGATCGCGCCGGCTCCAGCGACTGGATATGACGATCGGCACTGGGTGCCAGCTGTGGCTCCCCATGATGGCCGGGGTGCTGTGATCTCCAGTTACGACGACGACGTCTGGCTCAAGGCCGCGGATTTCGGGGATGTGCGCATCGACCTCCTCAAGCAGTCGAACTTTGCCGTCGAAGTCTCCGTCCTCGCCGGCGCTGTCGGTCTTTTTTACGTGGACGTAAAAGAAATCGAAATCCTTCCAGCACGCCGTCAGGGCGGCAATTTCCGAGGCCAGGTCCGCATCGGACGGCACCGCCTCCATCCCCACGGCGCGGGCGACGCCGCGATACATCGGATACCCGGCGATCGCAGCGGCCCGCAGGCCGTAGATCTCGCCCATCTGGGGCAGTTGCGGATAGCGTCCGAAACCGCGAATGAGAACCATGTTGGCCGGTGTTTTGCCGCGAAGCAGGGTTGCGGCCTGATTCAGAAAGGACTCGGCCACCTCCACAGTTCGGGCCGACCCCGGGCGATTGGACTCGGCCGGTCGAATCTCCAGCGCCCTCGGAGCCACGCCCGTTATTAGCGGATCGGAGTCGGTGACCCCGTCTGCGAGCCCCTCACTCCGAAAGACGACAACGGCCCTGTGTTCCATCTCCGGTGTGATGGAGATCTGTACCGCGGGGACGCGAACGCCTTCGAGAATACGGCACAGCTCGCGGCATTTCTCTGTGGGAATGCGGCCGGCTCGTCGGTCCGTTACGCGACCTGCCTCATCGACAGTGCAGAAGTTGATCCGCGACGCCACGTCGCCGGGTCCGAAGTCGACTCCCAGTCCGAGTGCCGACAGAGCACCACGACCTATCGTGCTGCGCCACGGATCGTATCCGAACAGGGCGAGGTGTGCGGGCCCGCTCCCCGGCGTGAAGCCCGGACCGAGAGGCGAGAGAAGACCGCGACTGCCGCAGGCGGCCAGCGCGTCGAGATTTGGCAGGGCCGCCGTTTCCAGCTCCGATTTGCCCGTCCGCGGATGAGGCAGTCCTCCCAGGCCGTCCAACACCATGAGCAGGATCTTGGTGTCGCTTTCGCGCACGAGCAGGCCGCTGATGTAATCCGAACTGATCATCGACTACGAAGCAGCGTGCTCAACCGACGCCTCGGCGATCTCCGCCAGCTCGTCCATTCGGCTTGTGGCCTGATCTGGCGGGGCCGCGTCCGCGCTCGTGGGGTACATGTCCCGAATAACCATCTGAATGCCGCGGAACCCGCTGTAGCTGTCCTCCTCCAGCTCGAAAGCTGCGGCCACTCGGTCTCCCTGCGAAAGATCACGGGCGCGCGGACCTTGCCGCCACCACACACCGGAACAGCTCCTGCCATCGACCTTGAAGACCACCTTGAGGTGCTCGCCACCGGCGCCGACCCGTCTCGTCGCCTCGATCTGAAGATCGTTCGCAGCGAATAGCGGTACTTCGTTGCCGCTGCCGAAAGGCTCCATCCGCGACAGGTCGTCGACGGTGCTCTCATTGAGATCCCGAAGGTTCAACATCATGTCGATTTTCAGTGTGGCGCGCAGGTCGTCAGCTGTGAGTCTGTCATTCGCGTGGTCGATGAGGGCCGAGCGAAAGGCCTCGAACTTGTCCCCGGGCATGGAAAACCCGGCGGCTAGTTTATGTCCGCCGTAGGTGGTAAGGTACGAGGCACCGCTGCTGATCCCCTCGGTGATGTCATAGGCCTCGATGCTGCGGGCGGACCCCACATAGATGCCGTCGCGGCGGGCGTCCGTCGCCACCACAGCCGGACGCTGGAAGGTCTCGGCCAGATCGCTGGCTATCAGTCCGATGATGCCGGGATTCCAGGCCTCGCCGAGGACGATGAGGATTCGATCCGTCTCCAGATCCTCCGGCGAGACGAGCGCGCGGGCCTCCCTCACCGCCGCCCGCTGCAGATCGCGCCTGCGTCCGTTCAGGGCGTCGAGCTCTGCTGCAAGCTGGCGCGCTTCCTCCTCGTCGTCTGTGCGCAGCAGGCTCAGAGCCAGCTCCGGAGACGCCAGGCGCCCGGCCGAATTGAGTCGCGGTCCGAGATAGAATCCGATCGCCGTTGTGCTGATGCGGCCCTCGGCGCAACGGGCCACCTCCTTCAACTGCCGCAGACCGGGACGCTCGGAGCGTTCCAATACCTTCATACCGTGGCGAATGAGCACCCGGTTTTCGTCCAGTACCGGCGCTACATCCGCCACCGACCCGAGGGCGACGAGGTCGAGGAGACTGTTCAGATAAGCCCGTCGCTCCTGTCCCTGAATGAATTCATCGCTCAGGACCTGAACGACCTTGAATGTGACTCCGACGGCGGCGAGCCCCTTGAACGGATAGGTGCTGTCCTTTCGATTCGGGTTGACGACGCTGTGCGCCGGTGGCAGCTCTTCGACCTGTTTGTGATGATCGATAACGACGACGTCGAGACCGCAGCGCCGGGCGTGTTCTATGCCCTCATGGGCGGAAATACCGTTGTCTACGGTCACGAGGAGCTCCGCTCCCATCTGCAGCGCCCGGCTGACTCCCTCCGGTTTCATGCCGTAACCGTCTTTGTGGCGATCGGGCAGCAGGTGGTCATAGCTGGCGCCGACCCTGTCCAGGAAATCGAGCATCAGGGCCGTGCTCGTGATGCCGTCCGCGTCGTAGTCCCCGAACACGACGATCTTCTCACCGGCGCGGATGGAATGCGCCATTCGCCCAACCGCCCGTTCGAGGTCGGCGAGAAGCCGGGGTGAATGGAGACCGTCGGCGCCGACTGCCAGGTCATCGCTCGTCAGGTTGCGACTTTGCAGCAGAGCGTCGTATACGGAATCGTAGCCGCCCTCGTGCAGTATGTCCCAAACGGGGTAGAGCCGCATAGGTGGTGCCGGAAGGTGGGGAGAGGACCGCGGTTTGGGGGGGAGGCGTGGTCAATATATCCGAGCCGTGGTACCCCTGCAACAGGGGCGCCGGGGAGATGGGGAATCTTTGATGGGTCGGGCCTCTTCCTTAGATTGCGCCTTCATGAAAGGAAACGACCCGGCGCGGGCCGCCGCGCTGGACATCCTCGCCGAACTCGAGCTTCACGACGCGCCCCTGGAGACGCTCCTGGACGAGCGAGCCTCCACTGCGCCGCTGACCTCGGCAGCCCCAGGCGACGAAAGGGACGCTGCGTCGACCGCGCAGTCGCGAGACGCTCGCTTCGTCAGACAGCTCGTCCTCGGTTGCGTCAAATGGCGGGACCGTATCGACTGGATCGTGGATCAATTCTCCAGGCAATCTGTGAAAACCCTCTCCCCAACTGCGCGCCATATACTCCGCATTGGAACGTATCAGCTTATGTGGCTCGATCGCGTGCCTTCGCGCGCCGCCGTCCATTCCTCCGTAGAGCTGGCGAAGCGGCATACCCATCGAGGCGTTGCCAGCCTCGTCAACGCGGTCCTTCGCCGCGTCGCAGAGGAGGGGGATCGCGTTCGCTATCCCGACCGATGCAGCGAACCGGGACGACATCTCTCCGTGTTCTACTCGCACCCGCTGTGGATGGTCGAGCGCTGGCTGAATCGCTGGGGGGAGTGCCGGACTGAGGAGATGTTGCGTGTCAACAACGAAAACCCGCGGCTCTACATTCGACTCAACAAGCTCCGGGCCGACATCGCCGCCTTCGAAGCCGCTCTTCCCGACGGCCATACTGTATCAGGGGCCACCGGGCCACTGCGCGACTCGCTGGAGTTGATTCAACACGACGGCATCTTTGCCTCGGCGGCCTATGATCGCGGCCTGTTCTACGTTCAGGATATGAACGCCGGCCTCGCTGTCGGCTTGCTCGAACCCGCAGCGCGCGACCGCATCCTCGATACCTGCAGCGCACCCGGCGGCAAGACGGTTCAGATCGCCATCGCGACGAGTGGCCGGGCTCGCGTCGTCGCAGCGGACAAATCTGTGAGTCGGCTGCGCAGGCTTCGTGTCAATGCGCGGCGGCTCGGTCTGGGAAACATCTGCGAGGTCGCCGAGGATGCGACCCTGCCGAGCGCGCTGGCGGGGAGGGGGCTCACCTTTGACCGCGTGCTCGTGGATGTGCCTTGTAGCAGCACCGGTGTTCTGTGCCGTCGTCCGGATGCCCGCTGGCGCCGGTCGCCGGCGAAGCTGCGAGAGCTCGCCGAGCTGCAACTCGCCATTCTGCGCCGGGCATTCGATCGACTCAGGCCGGACGGTGTTCTCGTCTACAGCACCTGCAGCCTGGAAGAGGAAGAAAACGAAGGCGTCGTCGACCGCTTCGTGGAATCGACGCCAGCCGCCATCGTCGAACCCGCCCGGAGCCGCTTCCCAGGGGTGCCCTGGGCGGACCGTTTTGTCCTGACCCTGCCTGGCCGCGAGCGCGGCGACGGCAGTTTCTCAGCCCGCATACGCAAGGTGGCGGCATGAGAGGATCGGTCCGCCGCGGCGCCCTCGCCCTGGTGGCGATCATCGGCAGCGTCGTCCTCTTTCTCATCGTGCTGGATAACGTCATCATGCCCTACATCGTCGACGTCGAGCGCGTGCGCGTACCCCAGATCATCGGGCAGACGGTGTCCGAGGCCGAGCGCCGGCTGCGCCGACGTGGACTTCGGCTGGAGGTGCTCGACAGCGTTTACGACGAGCGCGTCGAGGCCGGCCGCATTGTGGATCAGACGCCAAAGCCGGGGCGGTTCATGAAGAAGGCCAGGCGCGTCTTCGTCGACACCAGCCGTGGGCGGCGATTCTACACGGTGCCGGATGTCCGGGAGCGGAGTCTGCGCGAAGCGAAGCTGCAACTGCGCGGCAATCAGCTGCACATCCGTAAGTTCAGCTATGTTTCATCCGGGTCGATTCCCGAAGGAGCCGTCATTTCACAGATTCCGGTCGCCGGCACGAGTTTGCCCGGAGGTGGCGCGGTGGACCTGAAGGTGAGCAGCGGCTCGCCATTCGCGCGCAAGCGAGTCCCGGATCTTCTGGGCCTGTCGAACGACGTCGTCGAGGACAGTCTTCGAAAGTATGAGATGCGACGGGGACCGATCCGCGAGCAGATCGACAACACGCAACCTCCGGGCACTGTTCTGAAACAGAGCCCGGCACCGGATGACCGCGTCATGCGCCACACCCGGATCGAGCTCGTGATCAGCGTGCGCGACGACGACGGGTCGTACGGCCCGATACGATAGAGCCCATTCGCTGAGAGGTTCCGGATGAGTCCGAATTCACCCGCCCGCGTCCTCATCGCACCGTCGGTACTGGCCGCCGATTTCTCCCGTCTGGCGGATGAGGTTCACCGCGTCGAGGAGGCCGGAGCGGACCTGCTCCATCTGGACATCATGGACGGCCATTTTGTGCCGAACCTGAGTTTCGGCATACCGGTTGTCGAGGCTATTCGGAGGGTCACGAAGCTCAAGCTCGACACCCACCTGATGCTGGCCAACCCGGTAGAATACGCCGGTCCCTTCCGAGACGCTGGCGCCGACTCCCTGACCATCCATCTCGAGGTGGTGGAGGACGAACCCTCCCGCGCCATCGAGCAGATCCGGTCGGTGGAGCTCGAGTGCGGGCTTGCGGTGAATCCGGCGACTCCCGTAGACGGCCTCCTGCCGTGCATCGGCGAGTTGGACCTCGTCCTCATCATGTCGGTCGCGCCGGGCTTCGGTGGACAGAAATTCATGCCGGAGGTTCTCGACAAGGTGCGGGCGGTCCGGTCCTGGATGGAAAGCAGCGGCATCGACGTGCCGGTGCAGATCGACGGCGGCGTCACCCCCGACAACGCCGCCGCCTGTCGCGACGCAGGAGTTAGTCTGCTGGTCGCCGGTTCCTCCGTATTCGGCGCTGCTGACGCCGCTGGCGCCATCTCGGCGTTGCGGGGATAGAGCGTAGCACGCCCCCACCGGCTCCGCAGTCTGGCGCCGGTCCAGCACCGCCACTCGGCCAGAGTGTCTCAATTGCCTGTTCGAGAGGCCTCTTCTATATTCAATTCACTAACTTCCATTTAATAGTCTCCCGGAAAACAAATCAGGGGCTCTTGCGTCATGTTCGATCGTCTTGCCGATCGCCTCGACGAGGTCTTCCGAAAGCTGCGCGGCCAGGGCCGCGTCGGCGAACGAGATCTCGATGCTTCTCTGCGAGAGCTTCGCCGAGCTCTGCTCGAGGCGGATGTGAGCTTTCAAGTCGCCAAGGATTTCCTCGCTCGTGTTCGCGACAAGGCGATCGGACAGCAGGTGCTCCGCAGCCTCACGCCGGGCCAGCAAATCGTCAAGATCGTTCACGACGAGCTCGTAACCCTGTTGGGCGGCAGGAGCAGCCCCGTCGTCCTCTCCGAGAAAGCACCGAGCGTGATCCTTCTTGTCGGTCTGCAGGGGTGCGGCAAGACGACGGTAGCGGCGAAACTCGCCTGTCATTTCAAAAGCCATGGCCGCCTCCCTCTTCTCGTCGCCGCCGACCTGCAGCGGCCGGCCGCGGTCGAGCAACTCGTGACGCTGGGGGCCTCCATCGATGTGCCCGTCTTCGGCCCCGGGTCCGTGGGCTCCGACGCCGACGCTCCCGAGGTTTGCCGGCGCGGCGTGGACGAGGCCCGAGCGACGAATCGGAGCCTCGTCGTGCTCGACACGGCGGGGCGTTTGGCGATCGACGATGAAATGATGGATGAGCTGGCAGAGATTCGGGCGCTCACCGACCCGTCGGAGATTCTCTTCGTCGCCGACAGTATGCTCGGGCAGGATGCGGTGGAGACGGCGCACCGCTTCCACGAGCGCCTCGCGTTCACCGGCATAGCGCTGACGAAGTTGGACGGCGATGCCCGTGGTGGCGCCGCTCTGTCGATCGTCGAGATCACCGGCGAGCCGATCAAGTTCATCGGCATCGGGGAGAAGCTCGACGCGCTGGAGCCCTTTCACCCAGAGCGCATGGCGTCCCGCATCTTGGGTATGGGAGATGTGCTGTCGCTCGCAGAGAAGGCCGAGCGCGCCTTCGATCGGGAAAACGCGGAGAAGATGGAGGCTCGACTCCGCAAGGAAACGTTCACTTTCGTCGACTTTCGCGAACAGCTGCAAGCTGTGCGCAACATGGGTCCATTGGATCAGCTCGTGGGCATGATTCCGGGGGCTGGCAAGGCCCTGAAAGGTGTCCAGGTGGACGACAAGGGGTTGGGGCAGGTGGAGGCGATTATCAGCTCGATGACTCCCCGGGAGCGGCTGCGGCCGCAGATTCTCAACGGTAGCCGTCGCAAGAGAATCGCCAGGGGAAGCGGCACCACGATTCAGGACGTAAACCGCCTCTTCAAGCAGTTTCAGATGATGCAGAAAATGATGCGGCAGATGGCGCGTATGAAGCCGGGCGGCAAAATGAAGGGGATGCCCCTGTCTGTTGCCTGACCGGACCCTGAAATCTGTATTCGCCTTTGGCGATGTACCTACACAACTGAGGAGATTGTAATTTGGTCAAGCTTCGACTCAAGAGAATGGGGCGCAAGAAGCGACCCTTTTACCGCATCGTCGTCGTGGATGTGAATGCCCCCCGGGATGGCCAGGTGCTGGGTGAGCTGGGAACCTACGACCCCATCCACGCCAGGTTCAGCGTCGACGAAGAGTCGGCCGTGCGCTGGCTCAACGATGGGGCACAGATGACGGAGACCGTCCATGACCTGTTCAAGAATCAGGGGATCCTGGCGCGCTGGCGAGGCTTCGATGGCAAGATCCGCGAGGGTGCTCTGCTGAGAGACAAGCCGAAGCGGCGGAAGAAATTGGCCGTTGTGCCGGCGCCCGCAGACGCCGAGAGCGAAGCAGAGGAGGGGACCGCCGCACCTGCGGAGGCGACTGCTGAGGCGCCAACTACGGAGTCTGAGGGTCAGGCCACCTCGCCTCCGCAGGATTCCGAGGCAGAGGAAACACCGCCTGAGAACGCCGCCACGGATGACGGCGGCGCGGGCGAAGACGCTGCCGCAGACGACGCCTCCGAGAACGAGTAGCCACTTTCCGTGCGAGCACTGGAAAAATGCCCGCCTCTGTGACGACGTCAGCTTCCATAGAAGTGCCCGCGGCAGAAGCGCCCGCTTCGCCGGAAGCGCCAAGCTCCGACCGCGTCGCTGTCGGCTACGTGGTCAGGGCCAAAGGGCTGCGGGGCGAGGTGAGGGTGGAACCCCTGACCCACTCGATCGATCGGTTCGAGGAACTCGACGAGGTCGTCCTCGAACGCGAAGGCTGTCCCGACCTGAAGTTGCAGATCGAGAGCTGGCGCTTCGACCAGCCCGGCATCTTGTTGAAATTCGCCGGCATCGACGAGCCCGAAACGGCGCGCGAAAAGCTGGCGAAGGGCTATCTGACGATTCCGCGGGGACAGGTGGCTCCCCTTCCGGAGGACACCTACTACGTCTTCGAACTCATAGGCTGTGAGGTAGAGGATGAGTCCGGCGAGACTGTCGGCGAGATCATCGATGTTGTGGAGATGCCCTCCGCGGATGTGTATGTCGTTCGGCATCGCGACGGCGATGTGATGATTCCCGCCGTGCGGAAATTCGTGCGGCACATATCCATTGCGGAGAAACGCGTCGTCGTGTCTGAAATCGAGTCACTCGTGAATGTGAAATGAAATGAAGATCGATATCGTCACCGTCTTCCCCCACTTCTTCACGGCGCCGCTGGCCACGAGCATGGTCGCCCGGGCCATCGACGCCGGACTCGTCGAGGTCGACGTGCACGACTTGAGAGAGTTCGCCGATGATCGGCATCGCACGGTCGACGATGCACCCTTTGGCGGCGGCGGCGGCATGGTGCTCAAGCCCGAGCCGATGGCGTCGGCGTGGGAGTCCCTCGAGCTTGACGGCAGCCGCTGCATCTATCTGACTGCCGATGGCCAGCCTTTCACCCAGAGCCTGGCCGCGAGGCTGTCGCTGGAGCAGCATCTCGTCCTGCTGTGTGGCCACTACAAGGGGGTGGACGAGCGGACCCGCCGCGACCTGGTGGACGAGGAGATTTCCATCGGGGACTACGTACTCACCGGCGGCGAGCCGGCTGCGCTCGTGGTGGCCGACGCCGTCACTCGACTCATCCCCGGAGTGCTCGGCGACTTCAGCTCCGCCATGGAGGATTCGTTCCACGAAGGCCTGCTGGACTGCCCGTGGTATACGCGGCCGGCCGACTTCCGCGGGAAGCGCGTACCGGAGGTGCTCACCAGCGGCAACCACGACGAGGTGAAGGCCTGGCGCAGACGCGAGGCTTTGAGGAGGACATTCGAGCGTCGACCGGATTTGCTCAGCGACATCGAGCTCGACGATGAGGAGCGTCAGCTGGTGGAGCGCTGGAGGCGCTCGCCGCAGTTGGCCACAGCCGAAGCAACTTAAAGGGATAGGATCGTATCATGGACATGGCGTTATTGAATGAAATAACGGCGGATCAGCTGAAGACGGACCTTCCGGAGTTTGGCCCAGGGGACACACTCAGGGTGCACGTGCGGGTCATCGAGGGCGAAAAGGAGCGCGTCCAGATCTTCGAGGGGGACGTCATCCAGCGAAAGGGTGGCGGCATTCACGAGACATTCACGGTCCGCAAGGTGACACAGGGAGTAGCCGTGGAGCGCATCTTCCCTCTCCATTCCCCGAGGATCGCCAAAATAGAGCCCATTCGCCGCGGTAAGGTTCGGCGCGCCCGTCTCTTTTACCTGCGCGAGCGCAAGGGACGCGCCGCTCGCATCAAGGAGAAACGCTGAGCGCTCGCCAGCGATTTGAGATCGCCGAGGGATAACCCGTGAGTACAGTCGAAGAGCGCAAGCAGTTTCCCTTCACGCGCAAGAATTGGACCCTCTTCGCCGTCGGCCTGTGTGTCATCGTCGTCGGCTATGTGTTGCTGAGCATCCCGCCTGCTGACGGATTCTGGTCTCTGACTATGGCCCCCATTCTGCTCATCCTCGGATATTGTGTTCTCATACCCATGGCCATTCTGCTCAAAGACAGAGCGGCGGGGCCTGAGCGGGGCTAACCACCCGACGATCATCTCCGTGCGCATCCTGATAGCAGAAGACGAGGCCACGAACAGGCTGCTCCTCGAGAGGACCCTGCAGCAGTGGGGACACGAGGTGATGGTGACGGAGGATGGCCAACAGGCCTGTGACATCCTCAAGGAGGATGATCCGCCGAAGCTCGCCATCCTCGACTGGATGATGCCGGAGATGGACGGCGTCGAGGTGTGCCGCTGGGCCCGCCGCATTCCCGGACTGCGGCAGCTCTACGTCATCATGCTGACGACCCTGGACAGCGAAGACGACATCGTAAAGGGCCTCGAGGCAGGGGCCGGCGACTACGTTACGAAGCCTTTCAGGCGCAGGGAGCTGCAGGCGCGCATCGAGGTCGGCAGCCGCATTATCGAGCTCCAGTCGGAGCTGGCTCATCGCATCGAGGAACTCGAGGCATCCCTCGCCCGCGAGAAGACGCTGCAGGGCCTGCTCCCCATCTGCTCCTACTGCAAGAAGGTGCGCAACGACGACAACTACTGGCAGCAGGTGGAGGGCTACATCGAGGCCCACGCCGATGTCTCATTCAGCCACGGAATCTGCCCCGATTGCTACACCAATATCGTCGAGCCCCAACTGGAGGAGCTGAAAGGCAGCGACGTTGGCGGCAAATAACGCCGCGGTGACAAGCAGTGCCTCGAAGTCTGAGGAAATCCCCGCGGACCCCTCAATACCCGCCCATCCTCCCGGCCTCTACGCACACACACGGATCGCCCCGCGACTGGACTCGGTGACCGACTTCAACGCCGAGCAGGCGCGATACTTTGCCGACAACGGCTACCTCGCCATCGAGCACTTCTTCCCGCTGGAACAGGTCGAAGCCGCCGCCCGGGCCATGGACGACCTCATCGATGGTGCAAGACCGGACTTTCGAGGCGTGCAGTTCGAGCCCGGTGTCGGCGACAAGAAAGGGCTTTCGACGCAGCAGCGTCGCCTGTCGGTGCGCAAGATCATGAGCTTCGTCGAGTTCGACGAACGCCTGATGTCGATGGCCGAGGACCCTCAGTTGCTCGCCATTCTCGAAGAGCTGATCGGCTCGAAGCCGGTGCTGTTCCAGGATATGGGTCTGATGAAGCCGCCCCGCATCGGCCGCGAGAAACCGTGGCATCAGGACTGCGCCTATTTCGATTTTGCCCTCGGAACACCCGTCGTGGCGGCCTGGATCGCGCTCGATCCGGCCACGATGGAAAACGGCTGCCTCCACGTCATTTCGGGTTCGCACCTCGATGGGCCGCGCAATCACTTCAAGAGGCGTGACTGGCAGATGTGCGACACAGATGTTCCCAGCGACAGAGACGTGGCCGTGCCGATGGAGCCGGGCGGCGTTCTGTTCTGGCACGGCCTCACGCACCATGGCAGCCCCCCGAATCACTCCGATTCGAGGCGTAGAGCCCTGCAGCTGCACTACGCGCCGGAGGACGCCGCCAAGATCGCTACCGAGGAGCGAATGCTGCTTTTCGGAGGCGACGTGCGCGGTGCCGAGTGTTGAACCGGGCGCTGATCGTGCGCCGCTTGGTGAGGCCGACCCCATTGCTTATCTTGGGTGCCGCCGAACGTGCCGGCCGCGCCGACTGCCATCCCCGAGCAATGGCCCCGCCGGAGCTTCTGGGAGCCCCATGGACCAACACTATTCCCTGCTCTGGCCCGCTCTAGCGCTGTTTCCCGCCTGGCTGCTGTTTGCCTGGGGAGCCTCTTTGATTGCCCGCAATCACGGGGAAGGGCGGCTCAAATGGTTCGTCCTCGGTCTCGTCATCGGGCCCTTTAGCTGGCTTGGCGCGTGGTATTCGGGCAAAGTCTGCCTCCACTGCCGCAGCCGCGTCCACCGCATGGCAATGGTCTGCCCCAATTGTCGTCGCGGGCAGACGATCGAAGGGAGCGTCCCCGACGATCTCGCGTCGCGGCCCGAGGCCCTCATCGCCGTGGGCAATTTCGAATCCGACAACTGATCCCGTTCCACTGAGTTTGAGGGCGCCCATGTCCGGCAAGCCGAAACGACGCCGCCCCGACGGGAGCCGAGAAGCGCGCACGCCCGACGACATGCTCGCCGAGGCCGTGTCGCAGGAAGGCGAAGGTTCGGGCCTACAATCAGCAGGTCGATGTCGCCACGACGCGGTACGCCGAGTTACTCGGGGAAGCCTCCGACTGCGTTGGGCGTCTGAACGAACGAGTCACTCTCTCCGGCCTTCCCGCCCATCTGCAGATGCCCGGTGTTGACGTCGACGCCGGGGTGGCACGATTTCGCGACCGGCTGCCGACCCTCGAGCCTCTCCCTCCTGCCCTGCTCGAAGGCCGACGGCACCCGGATAGAGCGGCAGCTCTTCGACGGCTATTCAGGTTCCTTTCCGACTGATACCGACACATTTCTTTCACGTGAGCTGCGTCTCTGCGAAGCTGATCGAGACACGATGACGGCCGATGTCTTCTCCCGCTTTCCGCAGTTGCAGACCGGGAGGCTTATGCTGTGAGATCTGAGCCCCGACGACGCGCCTCACATCTTTCGAATTTTCTCCGACGAGGAGGTCACTCGCTACTACGACCTCGATACCTTCAGCGACGCGAGCCAGGCAGAGGAGCTCGTCGACCGTTTCAAGCGGCGCTTCGACAACGGTATCGGGCTGCGCTGGGCGATTGTCGAATGCGAACGGCCCGAGGTCGTCGTTGGGACTTGTGGCTATAACATCTGGATCCAGCCCAGCGCCCGTGCCGTGATCGGCTACGACCTGTCGCGCCCCTACTGGCGTCGGGGGATCATGACGGAAGCGCTCGAAGCGGTTATCGAGTTCGGATTCGAGCGAATGGGTCTCAACCGCATCGAGGCGGTGGTATTCGTGGAGAACGTGGCGTCCCATCGGCTTCTCGAAAAGCTCCGCTTCGAGCGCGAGGGAGTGCTGAGGGATTACGAGTTTCTAAAAGGCCGGTTCGTCGACATGGTCATGTACTCGCTGCTTCGCAAGACAGACTGACTCTTGTCCGGCCGATGGCGCGCCGCGTATATTGAGATGAAAAGGAGGGCAAAATGGCGAAAGAGATCGAGATTCAGTACTGCTCGTCGTGAGGCTATCTAACCAGAGCCGTCAGTTTGGCGGGAGAAATCCTCGACGAAAAGAAAATGGACCTCAACCGCATGACGATTGTCCCCTCAGACGGCGGGCGCTTCGAAGTCACGATCGATGGTGAGCTGGCGTTTTCCAAGCTTGCAGAAGAGCGGTTTCCGGAGAACGAGGAGATTATGAATCTCCTTTGAGATTATGAATCTCCTTTGAGATTCGGTGATTCCGGGCAACGAGAGACTTCAGGCAAGGCTCTGATTATCAGAGTAGATTGTTGACAATGCAGTCCCTGGTCGACGGTGTTGACCAGGGACTTTTTTATGTCTCTTCAAGCAAGTCGAGCTGATTGACCGCAGGTCGAGCACCGCCGTTGCACTTCGCGAAGGGACTCGAGCCGCCGATGCAGTAGGTGCACAGGCTGCTCTCGGCCATGCCGGCTCGCGCAAACGCCTCCAGCATCCGCTGCCTAGGCAGGTAAGTCACCGGCATTCCCATCTTCTCGCCGATCTGCGACTCATCCCGGCCACGGGCGATGAATTCATCTCCAGCAGGTGGGTCGGGCGGCATGTCCACGCCGAACATGCACCCGCGCGGAATGCCATCGTCGCCGATGATGCCGATTGGGGGCGTGTAACTCACCAGATAGGCCTTCTTTACCCCGAGCTCGTCGTAGAGGAGGTCACGCGCCCGCTTCGAATTGTTGCCCCGAATGATGCTGTCGTCGATGAGGACGACGGTTTTGCCCTGCAATAGTGAGCGCAACCCCGGCAGCACGTGCAGATTCTCGTCGATCGACCTCTTGCGGTCGTCAGCCGTCGTGCCCTGGAACGAGCGTTCGCCTCGCATCTTGTAGAAGATGGGACGGAAGGGAGCTCCCAGCTTCTTGGCGTAGCTGCGAGCGGCGACTTCCGGGCAGCGCGGCAGGAAGGTGACCAGATCGATATCCTCCGGGTGGAATTCCTCGGCCAACAACTCGCCAAGCGACTCCCTGATGCGGCGGGCGCTGACGCCGTCGACGATTGAGTCCACATCGGTGATGTAGTTCCACTCGAAGAAACAGTGAGCCGGCTCGGGATCGACGAGCAGTTCCTTGGTGTATTCCCCTTCTGGAGTGAGATAGTATATCGCACCCGGATCGAGGTCCTCGACGAAGTCCCCGCCGTTCTTCCGGAAGGCGATATCCTCGGAGGCTACGCCGTACTTGCCGTCCTTCCAGCCGAGCACTCCCGGTTTTATTCCAGTCCGATCCCTCATGACGATCACGTCTCGCTTGCGGTAGTCGGCGATCGCCATGGTATAGGCGCCGGTGACGGTGCGCATGAAGGCCTGCTCGCCGGCGTGGCGGTAGAGATACAACAGCGCCTCCGTGTCGCACTGCGACTTGAGCCCGGAGACGTCGAGTCCCTCGAAGTGAGACCAATCCACCTGACCGTTGTGGACCGCCACCATTTCGCACTCGCGGATGAGAATGTGGTTTCCCCGCGTCTCGGCCTGGCCCCCGAGGGTGTGGGGATGAGCGTCCTCGAGGATCTGGTCTTTTCTGCCCCGCGTGGCGTAGCGCACGTGGGCCATGTAGGAGTGGTAGTTCGGACTGGGGAAAATCTTGTGCAGGTCGGTTATGTCGAAGCGGTCGACGCCCCCCTCCCATTTGATGACGTCGATACGACCCTCACCGACCGCCGCGATGCCCGCCGCCTCTCTGCCCCGGTGCTGCAGGGAGCGGATGAACGAGTAGGCGTCGTGCAGCGTATGGGCTACACAGAACCCGCAGTTGTGGCGGACCTCATCCGTCATGAGCGCTCACATGCAGCAAACTGTTCGGGGCGGTTTCTGGGGAGAGGTAGTCGATCCATCTGAAGGCAGAGACAGAATATAAAGCCCGCCGCGAAACCTGCACACCCCCGCCACTCACTTCCTCCGGGTCGGTCGACTGCCGCCCACCTCGCCCGTGACGGGTCGTCGAACTCCGGTGTTGCCTCCGCTAGTAAATCGGCAGGTAATTGTCAGTCTCCCATCGACTCACAGCGGTGTGGTAGCTACGCCACTCCTCGCGTTTGCACTCGAGGTAGTAGTCGGCGTACTCGAGGCCGAGCGCCTCCCGCACCACCTCGTCGCCCTCGAACCACTGGCACGCCTCGCGCAGGGTCGACGGCAGGAAGTGGATGTCCCGCTCGCGCAGCTCCTCCTCGGGCACCTCGTAAAGATTGTCGTCGTTGCGCTGGCCGGGATCGATCTTGCGCTCTATCCCGTCGAGGCCCGCGGCCAGCATGGCAGCGCAGGCAAGGTACGGATTGGCAGCGCCGTCCACCGAACGGTTCTCGATCCGGCCCGGACCGGGAATGCGCACCATCTGAGTGCGGTTCGAACCGCCGTAGGTCACGTAGACCGGTGCCCAACTGGCTCCCGATCTCGGCGCCCCGCGGATGAGCCGCTTGTAGCTGTTCACCAATGGAGCGGTGACCGCCACCAGGGCGCGGGCGTGGGCGAGGATGCCTCCCATGAAGTGGTAGGCCATTTTCGACAGGCCGCTCGCGTCTTTTTCGTCCTCGAACAGGTTGGTTTCGTTGGCCTCGTCCCACAGGCTCATGTGGTAGTGGGCCCCGCTGCCCGTCAGGTGGGCGAAGGGTTTGGGCATGAAGGTGGCCAGCAGCCCGTGCTCCTCGGCGATGACTTTCACCATCCAGCGAAAGAACGTCTGCCGATCCGCCGTTCTCAGCGCTTCCGAATAGTGCCAGTTGATCTCGAACTGGCAGTTGGCGTCTTCGTGATCGTTGGCGTACGGTCCCCATCCCAGATCCTGCATGTGCCGGATGAGGGTAGTCATCAGATCGAGATTCCTGTTCAGCGTCACCAGGTCGTAGCATGGTTTGTCCAGAATGTCGAGGGGGTCGTTCGGTACATAGCTGCCGTCCTCCCCCTTTCTCAACAGCATGAACTCGGCCTCGACGCCGACGTTGAAGAGATAGCCCTTGTCCCGCGCCTTTTCGAGTTGACGCTGGAGGATGGTGCGGGGGCAGTAGTCGAATGGCTCCCCCTCCACCTGGATGTTACCCGCCACCCAGGCCATGTTCGGTCTCCAGGGCACCACTGTGAGCGAATCGAAGTCGGGAATGTTGAGCATGTCCGGGTCGTGGGGTCCCTGACCCATGTTTCCGGCGGCAAAGCCGGCGAATCCCGCACCCTCCTCCGCCATGTCGTCGAGATGTGTCGCCGGCACCAGTTTCGCCTTCGGCGCCCCGGCCATTTCGACGAAAGAGCAGAGGAAAAACTCGATTCCCTTTCCCGCTACCAGCTCTCGTACTTGGTCGATCGTCATTTTCAGCTCCTGTGTTGGTTAGCCTGTTTTCATCAGCCCCACACCCGCCGTTCCGATGGGCCTCATTCCGAATTCCGCTCCCGCTTCCACGAGAGTATCCCAAACATAGGTACCCAGGGCCCTGCCGCCGATGATGCAAAAAGAGCGTAGTTGGCCGCCGGAATTCGTCTCGACATCGTTGCGGATGAGGAGCTGTTTCGTCTTTGCCAGACTCGTTTCCCGGGCGCCCAGGTCGGGAAATCGGGCCGCGTGGAAATCGAGGCCGCATACCTTACTCAACAGCTCGGTGCAAGAAGGCCCGACGAGCCTAAACTCACTGCGCCCATGAGTGATGTCCGTAATGGTGACAAAGCCGGCCTCCTTGGCGCCCTGCCGCAGCCCGGCCAAGGCGCTCTTCCCCTCCTCGCCCGGTGCGGTGCGACCGAAGAAGATGTCGCCCCGAAGCCGAAACAGCATCCGCAGCGCGGCTCCTTCAGCGAGCTGGACGCCGGCGCCGATGGCGGGCGATTCTCCGAACACCTCCTCGAATAGTGGCTCGGCTTCGGTACCCCGAATGATGACCTTGCCGTTGTGAGACTCGTCGGCGATGGCCACACTGTCGCGTGCCGCTGCCGCCTCCCTCTCCGGCGAGCCGAAGCTTCGAGCCACCAGCCACCCGGACTGCGTCTCCATCTCGGCCCGCTGTGCCTCGAAACGCTCCGCCACGGGCGATCGCGCGATCGGATCGACGCCAGTCACATCTGCACCCGCGCCCCTTCAGGATCGAAGAACGCTCCGTGGTGAACCCGCGCCTCTTCGAGCCGACCGTCCATATAGATGTAAAGGGAAGCGGACTGTTGGGATGCGATCGTGGCCGGCAACCAGCACAGCCCGATCGACTCGTTCAAGGTCGGACTGAACCGGCTCGAAGTCACCCATCCGATTATCGAGCGGGCGTTGCTCCTGTCTGCCTGAACGATCTGCATCCCTTCTTCGGGGGTGTGCTCGGGGTTGACCATGCGGAATCCCACCAGACGCTGCGATGGGCCCGCTTTCGATATCCTCAACAGCTCGCGTTTTCCCAGGAAGTCGGGCTTGTCCAGCTTCACCGCCCAGGCCGCGTTGGCGGCGATTGCATCGGAGAGGACGTCCGTGTCCTGCCCCACGATGATGTGGGCCTTTTCCAGACGCAGAACCCGCTGCGCCTCGACGCCGAAAGGCCGAATGCCGAGCCCTTCGCCAGCTCGCATCAATTCCTCCCAGAGGTTGAGGCCGTAGCCGGCGGGGCAGTGAATTTCGTAGGACAACTCCCCTGTGAAACCGAGGCGCAGGATCCTGCAGGGAACGCCGGCGACGTCGGCGTTGCGAACTCTCATGTAGGGAAACTTCTCGTTCGACACATCTCGGTCCGTGAGCTCCTGCAGGACCTGGCGCGATCGCGGCCCCGCCAGGTTGAAGGCGGCGTTCGTCTCTGTGAGGTCGAGCAAGTGAACTCCGTCCCCCCAGCCGGATTGCATCCACCACTCGAGCCATTGCCCGATGCCGCTGGCTCCGGTCGAGGTCGTGCTCATGTACCATGACTCTTCCCCGGTGCGGGCACACACTCCGTCGTCGAGGACGACCCCCTCGTCATTGCACATAATACCGTAGCGCACCCGGCCGCGACGCAGCCTGCGCCAGTGGTTGACGTACATCCGCTCCAGCAGATCGGGCACTCCCGGCCCGGAGAGATGAAACTTGCCGAGTGGGCTCACGTCGATGACACCGACCCCTTCGCGAACGGCCTTCACTTCAGCTGTGGCATTGCCGTAGTGCTCGGGCCGCAGCCACAGCCCCGCCACCATCATGCTCGCGCCCTGCGCCAGGTGCCATGCGTGCAGCGGCGATACCTGCTCGGGCTCCATCTTCTGACCGGCGAGGGCCCCGAGGCTGACGGGACTCACGGGGGGTCTCGAGGTGGTCTTGCCGATCGTTTGGACAGTCGTGTCATTGCCGCGGGCGCACAGATGGATGCTGTTCGTCGAGCACATCCGACCCTGACACGGTCCCATCGTGATGGTGCTGTAGCGCTTGAGCAGCTCGATGCTGTCGTAGCCTTCCGCCATCGCCGTCTCGATGTCGACGTCGGTCACGTCCTCGCACAGACAGACGAACTGCTTTCCCGTCCCCGGTACCCTGACCCGGGTTGAGGTGCGCCGAACAGGAGAGGAGGTCTGTGTCCGGTGCTGGCGCGGCTCACTTTCGCCTGGCCACGCCAGTCCGTATGCCGCCGCTGCTTCGCCGGCCAGCTCTCCCTCCTCCAGCCCGCGGCCGGGGTCGTGGGTTCCAGTGCAGCGGCCGGCAGTGAAAATACCGGCCGGATGCGACTCGAGCCGCGCCTCGCCGCTGCCGTCATCGAAACTCCCGCGCCCGCCGGCCATGTAGGCCAGGTCCAGCAGGGGTGCCCAGCCGACGCTGATAGCAATGAGATCGCAGTCGATTCTCATCAGCGGCGACGGGGAGATGTTCCCATCGGCATCGGGCACGGGCGTCAACACGGCGCCGCGGACACGGCCAGGACCTCTGGCCGCCCGTATCGTGTGTCCGAAGAGGCATTTCACACCCTCGTTCGCAAGGTCTGTGCCGGGCGCGCCGACGGCATCTGCTCCGCGTTCGTCAGCCACTGCCTCTACTCGCACACCGGCGGCGATGAGATCGGCCGCCACCTGCCAGCCGTCGTCATTGGCCGTGACCACGACTGCTCGTCGTCCCGGCGCGACGCCGTACAAATGCACGAGGCGCTGCACGGCGCCCGCGAGCATGACGCCCGGCAGGTCGTTCTCATCGAAAACGAGCGGCACCTCGTTCGCCCCGGTGGCGACCACGACGGCCTTGGCCCGAACCTTGAACAGCCGATTATCGCGCACCGCCGCCAGCCAGTTACCCTCGTAGAGTCCGACGACGGCCGTGTCGGTGAACAGCTGGATCTCCTCCATGTCCGACAGCGATGCGATCTGCGACTCGAGCGGCCTGCTCCCGCCAACGCCTCCCCGGCTGTAGCGCCGGTGCCCTCCGAGTGTCGGATTCTCGTCGAAGAGCAGGGTGCGGGCTCCGGCCTGAGCGGCCGCCAGCGCGGCGCCGATCCCGGCTGGACCTCCCCCCACAACGGCGACATCACCGTGGAGGTACTGCTTGTCTCCACCGTCATCATGTCCGCAGTGCTCGTCAACCGTCCCCAATCCGGCGGCGCGACGCAGGACACCTTCGTAGAGCGGCCACAGCGACGGCGGCCGCATGAAGGTTTTGTAGTAGAAACCAACCGGCATGAAGCGCGACGCTTTGCCGGCCAGCGACAGGAGATCGAGCCGACGCGAGGGCCACGCGTTCTGCGAGCTGACGTTCATGCCGTGTTCGGCCGGCCGCTGACAGGCGCGCACATTCGGTTCGTCTCCCACCTGGACGAGACAGTTCGGGCAATGTCCCGCACAGCAAAGCAGGCCGCGCGGCCGGTGGTACTTGAATGAACGACTGATGATGTTCACCCCCGCGGCGGCGAGGGCGGAGGCGATCGTATCCCCGGGATGGGCTGAGACTGACCTTCCGTCGAAGCGGAATGAGAGAGTCCTGCTGCGATCGACCACTTCCGCTGCCGCAGGTGTGGGAACTCGACTCGGTGACGACTTCATTCAGCCGGCGCCCTCCGTTCGTCCCACACGAAGGTCTTGATCACCTCATTCGTCTTCCTGTGACGCTGCGCCAGAAACCACAGCTCGCAACCGGCCTGGTGAAACCACCACTCTTCCTCGGGTCCTGAAGGATTGCGACGGGAGTAGAGGTAGCGCACCCACTCCTCGTGACTCGTCACCAGAGGGCTTGGCGGTCGGGGGTTGTATTCGCCGCCGTAGCGGAACTCGCTCACGTTGCGCTCGCCGCAGTTGGGACAGCTCAACAGCAGCATCGTTCAGTTCCCCACCGACGCCGCGGCTTTTTCGCCGACGAGATCGAACTCGTCGAAGCGCGACAGTCTGAACGGTTCGATGAGAGCGGGGGTACGGCCGGTGGCGATCACCTCCGCCATGGTCTTGCCGCAGATCGGGGAGGCCTTGAAGCCGTAGGTCCCCCAACCGACATCCAAGAGAAACCCCTTCACCGGGGTGAATCCCATCAGTGGTGAGAAATCGGGCGGCAGCTCACACAGCCCGGCCCACTGCCGCAATACCCGCACCTTGGCGAGAAAGGGAAAAAGTTCCAGCACATGGCCGGCGATCCCCTCCAGAAAATCGAGCGACGAGTTCATCGAATACGAGGTGAAGGCATCGACGCTCGCTCCCATCACCAGCTCGCCGCGATCCGATTGACTCACGTAGGTGTGCAGACTACCGGACACGATGACGACATCGAGGAACGGCTTGAGCGGCTCAGTGACGCAGGCCTGGAGCGGGAAAGTCTCCAGCGGCAGCTCGAGCCCGGCCATCGAGGCTATGGTGGAAGCCCAGCCGGCGGTTGCGTTCAGCACGGTTTCCGTGGCAATGCGCCCCCTGCTCGTCTGTACGGAGGTGACCCCTCCTCGCTGTGTCTGAATTGCCGTCACCTCCGTTTGTTGATGAATGTGGACACCGCGGGCGTCGGCCTGATGGGCGTAGCCCCAGACGACGGCGTCGTGGCGGATGATGCCGCCGGGGGGATGATAGAGCGCCGCCAGAATCGGATATCGCGGCTCATCGCTCAGATCGAGCTGGGGGCAGAGGCGGCCGATCTCCTCGGGCCAGATCAGGTGGGACTGAACACCCTGGAGTCGGTTGACCTCGGCCCTTCGCCTCATCGTCCGCACCGAGCCATCCGTGTGAGCCAGCGTCAGGTGGCCGCGCTGGCTGAACATGACGTTGAAGTCGAGCTCGAGCGCAAGGCGCTCATACAGACGGACGCTTTCGTCGTAGAATCTGGTGCCCTCGGCGGTGAGGTAGTTCGAGCGGATGATGGCGGTGTTGCGGCCGCTGCCGCCGGCGCCGATGTAGCTCTTCTCGAGCACCGCTACATCCGTGATGCCGTGCTCGGCGGCCAGGTAGTAGGCACAGGCGAGTCCGTGTGCGCCGCCGCCGACGATGACGACGTCGTAGCGGTCCTTGAGCGGGTGTGAGTGCCACATCCGCTTCGGCGGCCGGCCGCTGAGGCCCTGCCTGAGGAGCTTGAGAGACAATGGAGTCGCGATTCGGTGGAGGGTGAAAGGAAACGGCTGCACCCCATCGGGATGCAGCCGTTAGCGGATTTGCCAGACGCCGAACCTCAGACGGCGGCGTCCCCGGTCTCCCCGGTTCGGATACGCACGACCTCGTCGACTGCGATGACGAAAATCTTGCCGTCGCCGATGTTGCCGGTGCCGGCCGCTTCCTTTACCGCATCGATCGCCTTGTCGGATATTTCGTCGCCGACGACGACTTCGATTTCCAGCTTCGGCGTGAAGTCGATGTTGTACTCGGCTCCGCGGTACACTTCCTTGTGTCCCTTCTGGCGGCCGAAGCCTTTCACCTCGCTGACCGTCATTCCCATGACACCCAGCGAGCTCAGCGCCTCTTTTACCTTGTCCAGCGCATTGGGCCGGACGACGCACTTGAGCAGTTTCATTGCTGTCTCCTTTTATGTCAGCAGATCGCTAGCTGGTTGTCAGGGGTTACTGCCGATCGAGGTAGTAGCCCTGCTCGTTGTGCAGTGACACGTCCAGTCCCTGCTCCTCCTCCTCCTCGTCGACCCGCAGACCCACGATGGCATCCACGATTTTCAGGATGATGAAGGAAAGCACGCCGCAATAGACGATGGTAAAGACGACGGCCTTGACCTGGGCCCAGAACTGCTGTCCGATCGACACGCCCTCGCCGAGACCCATTCCTCCCCACCCTTCGGCGACGAGGATGCCGGTCAGCAGAGCGCCGACGACGCCACCGACAGCGTGCACGCCGAAGGCATCGAGGGAATCGTCGTATCCGAGAGCCTGCTTGAGACTGGTGGCGGCCCAGAAGCAGATGACACCCGCCGCTGCACCGACGATGAGCGCGCCCATTGGGCCGACGCTGCCCGAAGCCGGGGTGATGGCCACGAGGCCGGCCACGGCGCCGGTGGCAATGCCGAGAACGCTTGGCTTGCCGTGCTTCATCCACTCGACGAGCATCCAGGCGACGGCGGCGGTGGCGGTGGCAACCTGAGTCACCAGCATCGCCATGCCGGCGGCGCCATCGGCTGCCACGGCGCTGCCGGCGTTGAAGCCGAACCAGCCGACCCACAGCATACAGGCTCCCACGAAGGTGAGTGTGAGGCTGTGAGGCGGGATAGGTTGCTCGGGATACCCCCTGCGCTTGCCCACCATCAGGCACGCCACCAGGGCGGCGACGCCGGCGTTGATGTGGACGACCGTGCCGCCGGCGAAGTCCAGCGAACCCCAGAGGTCGCCGAACAGCGAGCCGTCACCGGACCAGGCCATGTGACAGATCGGGGCATAGACGACAGTCGACCAGATGATCATGAACAGGACGGTGGCCGAGAACTTCATGCGCTCGGCGAAAGCACCCACGATCAGAGCCGGCGTGATGATGGCGAAAGTCATCTGGAAGGTGATGAAGACGGTCTCCGGAATCGTCCCCGACATGGAATCCGCTCCGATGCCACGCATGAACGCCATGCCGAAGCCGCCGACGAAGGAACTGAGGTTCATGACGCCCGCCTCCATCCCGGTCGTGTCGAAGGCGAGGCTGTAGCCCCAGAGGACCCAGACTATGGTCATGATGGCGGTGATGGCGAAGCACTGCATCAGCACCGACAGCACGTTCTTGACCCGGACGAGGCCCGCGTAGAACAGGGACAGACCCGGAATGGTCATGAACAACACGAGGGCCGTGGATGTCAGCATCCAGGCTGTGTCGCCGCTGTCGAGTCCGTCGGCGGACGCCGACCCTGGTAGTGCAAAAACCGCCAGCAGTGCGACGGCGGCCCATCTCATCCACCCCCTGGATGAAGTGGGCGCCCGCTCCCTGGCGAGACACCTCAACGCGCGAGGCTGTGGCATGGTACCCTCCCCTATTGGTAGGTGATCTCCCGGTCTCAAGGGTGCATCAAACTGAAGATGTAAGACATCTGCGGGGGGCGGACAAGGGGGCCGGAGGGATGACGGCAGACCGGGCCGTCAGTCATTATGCAGCGGCGCGAGCGCTCAGCGGATACTGTGTCCCCACCTCCAACAAAGCCGTAACTTCCCGCTTAGCGTGATACGGAGTGTGCTCGATCCATGACCTGCCCGCGTAGATGAACGTGTGGCAATTGCTCGCTGCAGATTCCGGCGCCCTTAGAGCAGCGGCTCAGGAAATACAGGAGGCAGCATGGACATCAGCAATCACCGTCTTACAGACCCAGACGTAGATCACAGATCCACCCAAAAGCATAGCGGCCCATTTTCGGATTCCATGCCCGACACGATTCTCATTCACTATACAGGCTCACGCGGTATGGAGGCGGCGATCAGAACTCTGGCCGAGTCTGACAAGCAGGCCTCGGCGCATATCGTCGTAGGCAGAGACGGCAAGATCGCACAATTACTCGATTTCAATCTGGTTGGCTGGCACGCCGGCAAGAGCGAATACAAAGGGCGGAAGTGGTTCAACCGGTATTCGATCGGTGTCGAGATGGACAATCCAGGCTGGCTAACCGGAGTCGGCGACATCTATACGACCTGGTTTGACCAGGAGGTCGTCCCTCGAAATGTAGTCGAGGCGACGCACAGAAATCAGGAAACGACCCAAAGATTCTGGCACCGATACACCAGGGAGCAGATTGAATCCGTCGAGCGTCTCTGCGAAACGCTCGTGGCCGAATACGACATAGAGCACATTCTGGGGCACGAAGAGGTATCGCCCGGTCGCAAACAAGATCCGGGTCCGGCGTTTCCGCTGGACAAGCTCAGGAATGAGGTTCTAGCGGCTGGCCGCAATCAGCTGGAAGACGAGGATGACGAGTTCCCCGTCAACGGCACGGTGACCGTGAGCACGACCTTGAATATCCGCGCCCGCCCCGATGCCGGGAGCGAGAAGGTGGCACGCGAGTTCAACCAGTCAACGCAACACCTTCGTCAACGCAACACCTTCATTGAAGCGTTCTGCGGGTGAAACGAACCCCAACGTCTTCCGCGGGCGCTGGTTCAGTTGAAGAGCGACTCTGTTCAGGTCGGCTTGGGAGAATAGCGACAGATCGGTCTTCCTCGGGAAGTACTGTCGAAGAAGGCGATTCGTGTTCTCATTTGTGCCTCGTTGCCAGGGACTCTGAGGATCACAGAAATACACCTCGACGTCAGTTGCGATCGAGAACTCCTTGTGCCGAGCTAGCTCCATTCCTCGATCCCAGGTAAGGGACAACCGCACCGCGGAGGGGAGTCGTTTCACCTGGCTGATCAGCGCTCTGACAACGGTCTCGGTGTCTTTGCCGTTGAGCTTCACGAGCATCGTGAACCGAGACTGCCGCTCCACCAACGTGGCGATGTGCGTGTTGTTCGACCCCGAGATCAAGTCTCCCTCCCAGTGGCCGGGAACGGCGCGGTCCTCGATCTCGGCAGGCCGCTCGCTGATGGATACGGCGTCGACGATCCGGCCTCTCGGCTGATCGCGTGTGCTTGCCTTCTTGGATCGCCGCATCATCCTTCGCGTCCGCAGATGCGCAATGAGGTCCTTGTTGAGTGCCCCGCGTGCCTGGATGAAGAGAGTTCGATAGATCGTTTCGTGGGATATCTGCATATTTCCTAAAAGCGCATACTCCCGCTTCAGCCATCCCGATATCTGCTCAGGTGACCACTTCAGGCGTAGCTTGTCCGCCACGACTCGCCGCAAACGAAGATTGGATGCGAGTCGGCAGCATTTCGGCCGGCTGGCGCGCGTCCAGGCTGCTTGGTCGGCGACGTTTGCTCGGTACCTTTGCCGCCCGCCATTGCGGGCAATCTCTCGGCTAACCGTCGAGGGTGCACGCTCAACAGCGGCCGCAATTATTCGTATCGATTTTCCCGCAGCGATACCTCGAGAGATCTCTTCACGCTCTTCCCAGGCAAGAGCCCATCGAGAGCGTCGACGCGGCATTGGTACGATGCCCCCATTGGCGGTGATGACACCATGAATCGACGCCGGATGCTTCCCGAGCGCCCGACCAATATCGCTATGCGACTGGCCGCTCTTCCATCGACGCCATACCTCCAACTTCTGTGACGCGGACAATCCTGGTCGTCCCATTTGAGCCATGTGCAACATCTCCTATGATTAGATTAGTGGGGAGAATGTTGCATTGACCAATTGAATATACTGCAGACCCGTTAAAGAACGACCAGAAGGTCGTCATCCTCGATGAGGAGGACGGATGGTACAAGGTGCGAACGGAGGTCGAGGGTTGGGTTTCGTCCAGATTCATCAAGACGAACACCTGAGATGGCTTCGGCTCCCGGCGCGATCAATGATCCTCCCCTCCGTCTTCATGCTCGTGCTCATGCTCGAGAGGTGAGCCTATTCGCAACACGTGGCCATCCGGGTCCGTGACCAGCATTTCCCGCATACGCCACGGCTTGTCGGTGGGTTCCTCCGTGATGTTCGCGCCCGCCGTCTTGTAGACCTCGTTCAGTTTGTCGACGTCCTTGACGTAGTAGTAAACGCAGAATGGCCGCGCCTCTTGGTCCTTTCTCTTGTTGAAGAAGACGGTGACCGCCCCGTGCGATACGGACCCGAACGTCTTCTCCCCTTCCCCGAAGGGCCATTCCCAATCCTTGTCGAAGCCGAGCACGGTCGTGTAGTACTCGATGCTCCCGTCGACACTCCGCACGCTCAGCACCGGAATGATGCTGGTGAAGGATGTATCGTCGACCATCTACGCCACCCATTCTGACAGCTTTTGACGAGGGTCAGTCCTTCAGCAACTCGCGCAGGTACTTCGCCGCCTTGCGCACCTGGTCTGATGCGGTCTTCTGCTTTGCCCTCGTAGACGATGGAGATACAGCCGTTGTAGTTGTTCTTCTTGATGATCGGGACGATGCGTTCGTAATCGAGGAGCTTCTCTACACCAGACTCGATCTCGTAGAACTTCGTGCGCAGGTACATGGCGTGTGGCATGGTCAGCTCGATGGCCTTGTAGAAATCGACATCGGGCGTGTCGTCGCCCTGGTAGGCGCCGTAGGACCCGATCCACTGTCCGGTGTCCACGATGAAATCGAAATTCGGCCTGTCCGTTTCACTGCGGATCCGCATCATGTCGTCGCCGGTGGACGGATGGTTCTGCAGGCCCACGTGAATGCCTTTTTCCGCCGCGTAATCGGCAACCTCCTGGTAACTGCTGATCATCGGCGGCCACGGGTCATCACCGTCGCCGTTCTTCTCCGGCATTCTGCCGCAGAACACGCGGATGATGGGGTTGAACCGAGGAAGGCGGCGAGGTCGATGGCATCTTTGCACTTTTGCACGCCCGCTGCCCTCTCCTCGCTGTTTCCGACGAACGTCATGCTAATACCGATGTACCCGATCGGGAGTCCGTGCCGGAGACAGAGCATCTTGATGCTGCTCAGGGTTGCCGGGTTCCGGTCCTCGAAATTCCGCTCGTGGAAATCGACACAATCCAGATTCAGATCATAGGCCACTTTGATGAAGTCCTCGATGCTCGTGTCCTTCAAACTGAGATGATTACTGCCAATCTTGATCATTCCCGCGCACCTTTCCGTCCTTCGTGGTTTAGCTCTCGTTGCCGTTCAACATCGCCCTGATCGAACAGTAAGCTCGTAAACTCGATCATCACCTCCTGACTGTCCATCCAGCGGCGCACATGCATCCAAATATCTCCGAGCACTGCATCCCACAATACGCCCAGGCTGGGGAATACCGAAAACGCTCTGGAAACGCTCATCGGCCAGATTGGCTGCATCGACGGTTCGACCCATTTTCATCGTCGTTCCTCCGTTCTAAGTTCCCTCGGCGCTTTGTCCCGATCTTAGTTGAAACAGCACAGGCTCCAATCGTTACGTTTTGATACGAGAAGCCCGTTGGAAGAAGTCTCGCATCGGTAACGATGGGGAGCCTGCAATGAGCAAGCTGGTAGCACGGAAGAAGGGCGTCAAACGAACGGTGAGCATCGGCAAGGTAGCACCCGAGACTGCAGAGCAAGTAGAGGACCTGGATGGCCGGATCGAGGCGATCCAATGGCTGATTCCCTTGGGGCTGCAGGCGGTCGCGGAGGAGCTGCAAAGAGCGGTCGTTGAGTTGGCTGGGCCGCGGTATCAGCGCAAGGGGTCGGATCAGCCGTTACGCCGCTGGGGGTCTCAGCTCGGGTCGGTGTACCTGGCCGACCAGAAACTACCCGTCGATGTGCCGCGGGTGCGCAACGTGGCCAACCATACCGAGGTCCCGCTGGATGTTTACCAGGCACTGCAGACGCCTCGACAGATGGACGAAGGTCTGCTGTTGCGGATGCTGAAGGGCATCGCCACGCGCAACTACGAGGCCTGCGCTGAGGCCGTACCCGAGGCCTTTGGTCTGTCATCCTCATCGGTGTCCCGTCGTTACGTGAAAGGCACGGCTCGAAAGCTGGCTGAATTCCAGGAGCGATCCCTGGAAGGATATGATCTGGTGGCGCTATTCCTCGACGGCAAGAGCTTCGCGGACGAGGAGATCATCATCGCCCTGGGCGTCACCCTCGACGGACAGAAGATTCCTCTTGGCTTCGTGCAGGCGGCCACGGAAAACGAGCGCGTCTGCCGTCGCTTCCTGTCCGATCTGGTCGAACGCGGTATGCAGTACGAAGCCGGACTGTTGGTCGTCATCGACGGCGCCAAGGGGCTTTACAAGGCGGTGATGTCGGTGCTCAAAGGACATGCCTGCGTGCAGCGCTGCCAGTATCACAAGCGCCAGAACGTCGTGTCGTATCTGTCCAAGAGCGAGCAGTCCGGTATGGGTCGCAAGATGGAGGCGGCCTACGGCAAACCGAGATACGAGGCGGCCAAGGCGGCACTGGACGCGCTCAAACCGGGCTTGAAGTTGATGAATCAGTCCGCCCTACACAGCCTCGAGGAAGGCATGGAAGAGACCCTCACACTCCATCGGTTGGGACTGACGCCGATGCTCAAGGATTCCTTCCGCACCACCAACTGCATCGAGAACGTCAACAGTCTCCTGGAGCAGCTCACACACAACGTGCGACGCTGGACCAACTCATCACAGCGTCACCGTTGGGTAGCCACGGCACTGCTCGACATCGAACCACGTCTGCGCAGGGTCAAGGGCTATCGCCATCTGCCGATGCTCCGGCAAGCCATACAAGCCGAACTCGGCATCAAACAGCTCGCGATGATGGGCTGACACACTCACCCGATCCTGTGATTTGTTTCAACTGAAACTGGGCCTTGACCTCCCTCGGAAACAAAGCCTCTGCCTGACCCCAGAGGGTAGGTTGCGGTTAAATGATAAGCGGGCATTATGATAGTCAAAATCGCTACTGAATCCATAACTATAGAAGTTTCAAAGGAGATCATCCATGCGCATCCTTGTCACCGGCGCCGCCGGCCGCGTCGGCCGCATCGTCGCCGCCGGGCTTAAGCAACGCCACCAGATTCGCGGCTTTGACCGCGAGCCCATGCCCGCGTTGGAAGACGCCGTGGTCGGCAGCGTCGCCGACCTGGACGCCTTGCTGTTAGCAGCCAGGGATATGGACGCCGTCATTCACCTGGGCAGTTTCGGCGGCGAGCGGGAATGGGAATTGATGCTTGAAACCAATTACGACGGCACCTACAAGGTCTTTGAGGCGGCTCGCCAGAACAAGGTCCGCCGGGTCGCCTTTGCCTCGCGCGCCGGGCTGTTGGGCTCCCACCCTGAAGACCAGACTCGTACCATGGACATGCACCCGCTGCCGCGCAGCACCTACGACATCTCCAAGATCTTCGGCGAAAGCATGGGCTACATGTTCGCGCATCGCTATGACATGGAAGTGGTCTCGGTCCGCATCGGCAACTTTAACCCCGACCGCGACCAGCCCGAGCACCCGCACCATTTAAGCCACGGCGACGCGGTCCGCGTCTTTGAACAGGCCGTCACCCACCCGGGCGTCAAGTACGAAGTGGTCTTCGGTGTTTCCGACAGCAACTGGCCGCTATACGACATGGACCACGGCCGCCGCGCCATCGGCTACTACCCGCAAGACTTCGCC
>CBDBIJ010000028.1:0-29615 GCA_965205655.1 Candidatus Latescibacterota bacterium | reverse complement strand
GTGTCTCCGTCGGTGACGACAACTGTGGTCCAGCCCAACTCGGGAACATCGAGCCAGGGTTGCACGGGGAACAGGGATACTGAAACGACCTCGGGTCGCGCTTCCACCTCCCGCGCTGCATCGAACCATGTCTTCATCGGCTCCATCGTCGTAAAAAACAAATCTGCCGGTGTTATCATGGGGATCTTGCGCCATCCCATAGTCGGCGTGATCTCCAGTCGAAGATGTGCCAGGAGAAGTTCGGCTGCCCGTTTGCCGGTTTCGTACATGTCGATGTGAGGCAGTGACCGATAACCGACCAGGATCTGGCAGTTGTCCATCATCCGCCGCGTGATGTTGGCGTGATGGTCCAGGGAGATGGCTATCGGCACCTGCGGACCAACGCGCCTTCTGATCTCGCTCAAGAGGTGACCTTCTACGTCGTCAATGGTCTCGGTGACCATCGAGCCGTGGAGCGACAGCAGGACCCCGTCCACGGGCAGTGCCGCGGCCAACCCGTTCAAGAGGATCTCCTCCAGGTGACTCATGAGTTGAGCGGTCACCGTGCCGCCAGGCCAGGCACCGGCCGCCAGGATGGGCACGAGCTCGAGGCGATCCGCAGCTTCAGCCGCAGCGACAAAGCCACCGATCTCCTGCCCATCGCCGCAGTTGAGGATGACCTCCTCCCCGACATGGAGGCGGTAAGCCTCGAAGTCCTCGAGCCCACAAAGGACGGGAGAGAAGGTGTTCGTTTCCTGCCAGATCTGGGCAATGGCGATTTTCATGGTTTAGAGTACCCTTATGTGGAATATGCAGGTATGAATCAGCAATGATGTGAACAATCCTGGATGAGGAGTAGCCTCATGGACGAAGAGAGGAAAGCCGCACGCTCGAGAAAGCGGCGCATAATTTACAACAATGACGGAGACGACATAATCGAGACGAGCGACGGGTATGGCGTCATGACGGGACTGATGACCCGCAGCGACGGTGAGCTGATCGATGACTTTCTCCAGGCACGTACCGCGCCGCTGATGGAGACCCAGGTGGACAGCTTCTGGTATGCCACCTGCATGTCAGGACTCACGTTCACACACCACACGAAATTGGGTGGATTTCACGGCAAGGGAGTTCCGCAGCAGCTCATCGACGAGTACGGGCGCGACAACCTGCAGATCCAGCTCGACTTCTGTCGCGAACAGGATAGGGAGGGATTCTGGTCACTGCGCATGAACGACACCCACGACTCCTGGCCCGGAGGTTCGAACTTCCTAGTAGATGGTCTGGCTCCCTTCAAGCGGGACCATCCGGAATTCTTGTTGGGTCAGGCAGGCGACCGGGAGAAGGATCCCGAGAGCAAGGTCTGGTCTTCTGTTGATTTCAGCTATCCAGAGGTCCGGGAGCACATATTCTCGTTGATCCAGGAAGTGTGCCACGGATACGACGTGGATGGAGTGGAGCTGGATTTCCTCCGATCCCCCAGGTATTTCCTGCCGACTCTGGATGAACTTCCGGTCGAGGAGGAGCACCTGGATGCCATGACCGACCTGGTGCGGCGCGTGAGCACGATGGCCGGCGAAGCGAGCCGGCAAAGGGGGCGTCCGCTTCTGCTGGCGGCGCGCACGCCGTTTTCCGTCGAGGATTCGAGATTTGTCGGTCTCGATATAGAAAAGTGGCTACAGGAAGATCTCATCGACATCTGGATACCGGGCGGTCTCCAGGAGTCGAAAATGACTCAGTCGTTTCGCAAGAGCGTCGACCTGGGACACCAGTACGATGTGCCAGTGTATCCCTGTATCGGGTGGGGTTTCTGGCAGCAGTGGGCCTTTCTCGACAACGGAGCGGGAGAGAACAGGACACGCGAGCTGTGGACCAAAGCACTGCGCAGTGAGAAGACGCCTAATTTCGTGGCGCTCAATTCATGGGAAGGAAGAATGGCGGCATGGCGCGGCGCCGCCGTGAATTTGTGGAATGCCGATCCGGATGGAATTTACCTCTTCAATAGTTTTGTCGACGCCAGTATTGATCCCTTTCGGGAGCTTGGCGATCTCGAAACGATGGCACAAAAGGACAAGATGTTCGGCGTGGACCGCTTCGGGGGCGATTCCAGCTTCGCGGACGTGCGCGAAGTGGAACTGCCGCAAGGGGAGCTTGTCAGTACGGAGTTTCAGGTGGGCGAGGATATCGAGTCGGGCAATGTCCCCGAGTTGCTGTTCCGCCTGCACTTCTGGGATTTTGCGCCCAATGACGACATCGTCGCGAAGCTCAATGATCAGCCTCTCGATGGCCTTGAGCCGGCCGGCCCTGCGCAGGAATCCGGGGGGCAATGGCTCGAATGCCGGCTCAATCCCGCTCAGGTCATGCGCGGAGACAACAAGGTCGAGCTGATGGTGAGCAAACGAGACGATTCAATGCAGACGCCTCTCATTTTGGACACAGTGCAGCTGCGGGTTCACTACGGGAACGGCACCGGTATCTCGTCCCCGTGCCAGGGAAGGGCATAGGTGGGACGGTTGGTGAAGCGCTTCATGCCCACGTCCAAGCGGATGGATGCAGCGGGTGGTAGTTGGACGGCGAAGTACTTCGACTCCACGGGGACGGTCTGCCCTGCATGGGTCACCTCGACAAACTCGTGCTCGCCAAAAGCGCCGGCCTGCACGATGAGGTTTCGCGTCTCGCTCGTGTTCAAGTTGACCAGATGAACCCCGGCGCCATCGGCGTCCAGTTTGTCGACCAGGGCGGCCACGTCTCTTGGCAGGCCGGGCCGGGCGCGGTCTGAATCGTAGTAGCGCACGGTCGCACGCAGCAGCCCACCGGTGTAGACCGAATGCGGTGCGCCCATCATCACCTGGGTCAAGCCCTTGGTGTAAACCGGATTGGGGGAACCGGGGTTATCGGCGATCAGAGCAAATGCATCGCGGGTCTCGTTCTGTATCTTGTCGACGGCAGTCTGGGCGTTCTCGTACTCGGCCTGCAGAATCTTCATCGGCCAGTCCGGATTCTTGCCGTCGTAGTACTGGAAGCGGGCCAGTTCGGTGTCACCGCAGTTCTTCTCACCGACGACCGGCACGTGATTCCAATCGCGCTCTTTGTCGGTCTCCCGTATTCTGGCGATGAGGTCGTAATCTTCGCTGGCCATCGAGATGTGGTAGAGGTGAGTCAGTTCCTGCAGGCGGAACGGCTGGGTTCTCCCCTTCAAAGGGTCGGGATGGCCCATATGGTACTCCCAGCCGTCGGGGCCATAGCGGGCCGGCGGGGTGAGGTGCCCGTCCTCACGGATGGTGGCATTGTCCATGAGGACCTTGATCTGCGAGCGCAGCAATTCCAGGTAGCTGAAATCACCAGTGAGCAGGACGGCGCATTCGGCGGCAATCGTCAGCGAGCTGAACATGATGCCGTAGCCCATGAAGCTGTTCCAGCCGTAGATCCCACCCCACCACTGGCCCTGCCGGTTCTCGCCGATCTGCCCGGTAGGTCCGACGTTGTCCGGCATGATGCCGTCGTTGCGCCGCATGCGCTCCATCCAGGCTTCGGTATAATCGAGAACCCACTGCCTGTACTTGTCTTCGCCGGTGTAGAGGTAGGCGTTCGTGACGAGAGCAGTCGCGCCCAGGCTGTTGGCCACATCGCCGTTGAGGACAACCTGATCGAACAGCTTCAGGATCTCGTCCCGACGCTGCGGGTTTTCCGTCCAGTCCGGCTCCAGGTCTTTGACGACCGGATAGAGGGTGGCCCGCACGCCGTACCAGCGGTATACCTCGCCGATGCTCGGTATCCCCCCCTGAAGCCTTTCGGTCGCGTGCTGGAGGCTGCTGTGGACGTACGGTCCGACGCTGGTCTGGATCGGGCTGCGGAAGATCCGGTGTTCGGGATCGTAGTTGGGGGCCTCGGGATCTTCGCCTATGAACATCGCAGCAAACCGTTTGGCACGGCGGACGTTCTCCGAAATCGTCGGATCGGCCAGGCCGAAATGGTAGAAGGCCATGTTGCCCTCGCCCTGGTGATGCCATTCACTCGCACCGGGGACCTCCTGATTGTAGTATTCGTTGTGGATCTGCGACTGGAAGCGCTTGTGGATACGGCTGACGATATCGTCGGCGAAGAAGCGGGTGGTCGCATTCCACTGCTGCAGCGCCAGGTCGAGCACCTGTCTATCTGCCCCCATGGCGTAGAACAGGCCCCAGTTGTATACCCTTTCGTAGAGGTCGTCGACGTCGTCGGCGAAGTAGAAGGCCCCGCCCTTTTCAGCGTATTTGTCCACCATCGGCTGAACGGCGCCCTCCATGAGTTTCATCAACTGGCGTTCCAGAAGAGCCCATCCGGGGGGCGGCGAAACCTGTGTCGCTTTGACCTCGACCAATCCGGGGACCGTCACCGAATCTGAAGAAGAGCCAACATGAGCCATTCTGACACCTCCGATTCACAGTTTGATTGCGTGACAATTCGCGCTCAAGAAAAGCGGAAAACCAGACCCGTAAGTATATTAAATCTCCGCGGCCATCGGTTCAGCCGCTCTATTCTGCACCAGAATCGGAAAATTCCCGATCCACTCCAAGAATGAGGAATGATAATGACCGACGGGGAGAAATATCTCTTTGATGTTGCCGGCTACCTCGTCGTCGAGGATGTGCTCGCAGGCGACGACTGCGAACGGCTGATCGACGCCCTCCATGAGCTAATCGACACTCCCCGAGATCAGCTACCCACTGGGGTTTCCCATTACGAACCCGAGCCCGGCGAGATCGGCGTCGGAGACCTGACCAGCATAGGCCCGATGTTTGCAGACTTGATCGACCTGCCACCAGTCATCGGCATCCTCTCCGAGATCATCAGTCCTCAATTGCGGCTCGAAGTCACCTATGCCCGCATTCGACGCAAGGGTTTTGGCGGCCTGAACCTGCACGGCGGCGGCGGCGGCGTAGACCCGAACTTCATGTACCACCATTTCAACGGGCAGATCTTCGCCGGCCACACTGTCGTGTCCTTCAACCTGACGGACGTGAGCGAGGAGGAAGGCGGATTCGTCTGCGTCCCGGGCAGCCACAACGCGCACTTTCCCACCCCAAGCGATATGCGTGAGTTCAAGGATGGCAAGCTCGACAACTCGGCGCTGCGTTCGGTGCCGTGCAAGGCCGGTTCGGTCGTCATCTTCACCGAGGCGCTGGCCCACGGCGCGGTTCCCTGGAACAGCGACCGCGAGCGCGTGAATCTGTTCTACAAATACAACCACGCAGGCATGAAGTGGCGAGCTTACTGGCCACCGAAGGAAGCGCTAGAGCGTATGACGCCCGCCCAGCGCCTGTTTTACTCCGAGGTGGCAGCCGATCCCCGTCGGGAACCCACGGTTCACCCGGGCAGGTAACGGGCGGGAATCCGAATCAGGTTCCGGATCAGACATCCTCTCCCACCAGCAAGGATTCGAAGGCGCCCTTTCGCCGGACACCAAGCCCGAGATCACGTCGGCTCATCCATCCCGAATGCGGGCAAGTAAATGCGAGTGATCTCGTTGATGTTGCCGTAGAAGGCTCGCACTTCGGGGTCGGGGTGGTCCTTCCAAAACATAGGGGGAATTACCGAGTCGTCGGCCAGGTAGGCGCGCGCTCGGTGTCCGTAGTAGACCTGCACGGACAAGCGCTCGCTCTGCGTAGGTCGCGTCGTGGCAGTGTGCAACACCGATACGTTGAAGAGACAGACTGTTCCGGCAGGGCCGTGGATGTCAACGCCGCCGCCGCGTTCGAGCTGTTTCGCCGTATCCTCCAGAATCGGTTCATCGACAGACTCGGGAGACACTGAGAAGCAGTGGGTCGTCTCGTCAACGTCCGCAAGGTAGAGCATGAGCTGGATGTAGTCCATGCGAAAGGGATGCTCGGGCCAGTGTAGCTTGTCCCGGTGCCAGGACTGTTTCAGTTCGCCGTCGTACGGGCCCATGAAGCGGATGCCGATTTCACCGAAGCAGACGGCCCCCCCCATGAGCTCTTCAACGGCCTGCAGGATGAGGGGATGGCGGATGACTGTATCGAATTGAGGCGAGGTGACGAGGGCGTCGTAGTTGCCGTCCTGGGTGCCGCGGCGAGCCCATCGAAGCGGCACGATCTTGCGGTCGGCGCTGAAGAGCTCAACGAACTCCCGCACTTCGTCGGGCGTTACGAGGTCAGTGCGAACGACATATTCGTTGTGACGGAAAAAATCGAGGTCGAATTCGGTAAGGATGCGCAAAATAGCTGGCGGACTTCTCAGTCCAGCTCGCTGTAAACCGCTTCGATCAACCCCTTCATGTAGCCGATGGCGAAGAGGCGCTCGATTTCGTGCTCGTCCTCGAAGTCCGCATACGTCATGCGCGGGAAGTGATCCGGCCGCGCGACGCCTTGGTAGCCGACGTCGCGGTAGGCGCGGACACACTCGGCCATGTCGTGCTTGCCGTCGTCGTGGAAGGCCTCGTCGAACTTTTCGGGTGTGCCCCGGATGTCGCGGAAGTGGACGAAGTGGATCTTCTGCTGCTCTCCGAAGTGGCGAATGACGCCGGGCAGGTCGTCGGTCATCAAGCCGAAGTTGCCTTGGCACAGGCCGATGCCGTTGGCAGGGCTGGGGACGAGGTCGAGCATCTTCTGGTAGTTGTCGACGCTGCTGATGATGCGGGCGACGCCCTGAATCGGCGAGAGTGGCGGATCGTCGGGGTGCATGGCGAGCTTCACCCCGGCCTCTTCGGCGACGGGCACGACGCGCTCGAGAAAATATTTAAGGTTGTCCCACTGATCCTCTTCGGTGACCTCGCCGTGCTCGTGAGGCGGGGCGGTTCGATTGAACTCCTCAAGATCGAAAGCCGTTACTTTCGCTCCGCCGCGGGTTGGCGTGACCTCAGACGTGCGAATGACGAAGTGGACGGGCATCCAGGCCGGGCACCACACGGGGATACCGACGGCGCCCATGTTGCGGATGAACTCGCAGACGACCTCGATTTCTTCGTCGCGCCCGGGCTGCGCGAGCATGATCTTCTCCCGCGGCGGCCGGGACTCGATCACCGAGAGCTGGTAGCCGTTGCTTTCGTAGGCCGCCTTGGTAGCGGCCAGCGACTGGCGACTGAATGGCTGCTCGTCGTCGTCTATGGCGAGGTCTGGTTTGGGGCCAAGGCCGAAGAAGCCGACGGCGTGCTCGACGCCGCACTGGGTGCCGAAAGCCGACGCTGCATCGGGTTCCGGGCCGAGACCGAGGGCGATTTTCATAGGGAATCCTCTCCTGGGCTACGAGTTGTAATCCAACCTGGTTATCACTGACGCTTCCAGCGACTCGGGTTGATTCCGGGCGCTTCCCGCGGCATGTCCGGCGGCTTGTTGCCAGCCTCGGGAATCCAGATACGGCTGCTACGGTCGCCCATGAGTCGACGCACGGCCGGTGAGAGCTTGGCCACCTCGGCGGCATCCCACGGCTCGATGGGTTCGGCCGGTCCGGCCCATGTAGGGCGGTAGGAGATCTGCAGCGATTCGCGCGCGTAGGATCCCGTGTTGGGATAGTTGCCGTGAAAGACATTGTTGTTGAACAGCAACGCCGAACCGGCCTTGCAGGTCACCATCACTTCCTCCGGGTGCTCTTCGTAACGCAAGTAGGGGTTGGCCTCGTTGTGGAAGCTCAAGTGCGTGCGCGGTACCACGCGGAAGGGCGAGACTTCGGGGATGAGGTCGTCGAGATAGTAGAGCACTCGAATCAGCTTGGGACAGGTGTATTCGGCTGCGAAAATCTCGGAGCCCCAGGGCTGACCGTCACAGTGGAGGCTGATGCCGGGGTGCCCCGGCTCGGAGCGGGTGTAGTCGTACGACATGGCGACGATGTCGCCGCACAACATTTCGAGGAACTCGATCGTCGGCGGGTTGGCGATCAGCTCGGTGATAGCGCCGCCGGCAAACTGAATGTCGCCCCTACTGCGCTGATGAACGCTGTAGTCGACGTGGATGGTTTCGAATTGAGCCGTCTGCTCCTTGAGCTCTACAATGTGACTGGCGCTCAGCCGATCGGGAAGCATGACGTAGCCCTCCACCTCGAGATGTTGAACTCGATCGCCGAGAGAGAGCTGGCTCCAGTCGCGGTCTTCTATGCGGGGCATGGACGTTTCCGTGTACAGGTTGCGAGAAAAATGGTCCATGCTAACGCAAAAGACCAGCCGCCATCAGCAGGACGCCGGTGGCGTCAGTCGCCTGCGAGGGTCGTGCGGTGCATGACCCGTCGGTGCCTGCCCCGGTCAAATTCTCGCCCGCGGTGCAGACAGCCGAAATTGTCCCACATCACCAGGTCGTGCAGTTGCCATTCGTGACGGTAGACGAATTGCGGCTGCGTCGCCTCCTCGAGGAGCTCCCGCAAGAGCACCCTGCCCTTCTCGAGCGGCCAGCCGACGACCCGGGAGGCGAACGAACCGACGAGGAGGGCCTTGTCGCCGGTCTCCGGTATCGAACGAACAAGGGGATGAACGGAAGGCGGCGTGTCTTTGAGGAAATCATCGCTGACCAGATCGGGAGCGATCTGCGCCCGCGAATGCGCGAGGGAGTGCTCGGCGCTCAGGTCTTCGAGCAGCCTTTTCCTGTCGTCGGACAGGGCTGCGTAGGCCGCGCGCACGCTGGCGTATTCGGTCCTCTCCCCCTTCGGGGGGGACCGCCTTGGCGGACAGGAGCGATCCGCGCAAAGGCACTGGCCGGAAGGAGCCGTCCGAATGCCAGAGGTCATTGCCTTTCTGGTACAGCATGCGGTCGTCGTCAGGCGGTATGATCTCGCCGCTGTCGTCGACGTTGGTGAAGACGCCGATCGGGCCGCCGTCGCCGATAGGGTCGCTCGGCATCGTGGGCTCGATGCGGCCGAAGCCCTCGGTGAAGGCGACGTGCTGCTCGTCCGTGATCTCGCGACCGCGAAACACGAGCACGGAATGAGTGGCCAACGCCTTTCGCAGCCCGGCGAAGGTGTCATCGTCGATCGGCGCGGCGATATCGATGTCTTCGATTAGCGCGCCTATGTGCGGTTGCAACGGAGTAGTAGAGGGCATGTCTCAGGACACCGGCGGTTCATCCCCCCAGGGGAATGATTCAACGCGCAACTGACTTTCGGCGGCCAGTATGATAGGAACTGGCGGCGCGCATGTCGACCGATCGTGGTCTTGACCCAGTATCGGCAATGGTCCTTTTATCGAACGAGGAGAAACCACATGACTGACGAAAAATCGGCATTCCTGTTCATCGATGATACGTATATCGAAAGCCTCGAGGGCGTCGTGAAAGGCGTCGTTGCCGCAGAGAAGGTTTCGCAACAGCCGCTGATCGAGAAGGATCGAGCCTGGGAAGACGAGTGGATGATCGGCACCTACGTCAACGTCATCTACGACGACGAAGAAAACATCTTCAAGATGTGGTACGGCGTGAGCCGAAACTTGAGTGCGGCCCGCGAGAGCGCGGACGGACTGGCCTACGCCGTGTCGCAGGACGGGATCCACTGGGAAAAACCGGTCCTCAACCTCGTCGAGGACGGCGGCAGCAAGGAGAACAACCTGGTCTTTCCATTGTTCAGGTGGGGCGCCGGAACAAGCGTCATGAAAGACCCCATCGAAACCGACCCGGCCAAGCGTTACAAGATGCTCTTCATGTTCCAGACCGGAGACATGATTTTCGCCGGCATCGTCCAGCCGGTCTGCGTGGCGTATTCCGCCGACGGGATTCATTGGGACGTGCCCCCATACTGGGTCAACCCGGTCATTCCCCAGGGTTCCGACACCCACCTCGTCGCCTATTGGGATGCAAAGATCCACCGCTACGTCGTCTTTCTGCGAGGCCGGCCCAATGTGCGCATCATCTGCATGGCCGAGAGTGACGATTTCGAAGACTGGACGCCGCGCGAGATCATCGTCGCACCCGATGAGCGCGACCCCCCGCAAGACCACGAGTTTTACGGCATGAGCTCGCTCGCCTATCGCGACTTTCGCATCGGCTTCCTGTCCGTATTCCACACCCTTTACGAAAGGTGGATCGTCGAGAACGAGATCGAAGACTGGATGCCCGAGTGGATGAACCAGATGGACATTCAGTTGACCTATTCGAAGGACGGCCGGACATGGCATCGGGCCGGCAACCGCGAACCGATCCTGACATGCGGCCCCCGCGGCAGCTATGACTGCGGTAGTGTCTATCCCCCGCACGCCCATTTTGTCCGCGACGAGAGCTATAATCAGAAGGTGTGGAAATAGACAGACGGCGATCCTACCCTTCCTTTGTAATTAGCCATCACAAACGCCGGGGCTATCCCGGCAGGAAGAGGAGAATCGCCATGGCACAACCTAAGCCGAGCACGACGGAAATGTCCATGCCCACGTTCGAAACGCTGGAAGAGTGGACACGCTCGCAGATTCAGTCGCTGATGCAGTCGGTTCTGGATGAAGAAGTCACCCATGCGCTGGGACGGTCACGGTACGAGCGACAGGCACCGTTGGACGCAGCCGGCGGCTACCGCAATGGGTACGGGAAGCGGCGGCGACTGTCCTTGACCTCGGGCACGATCGAGGTGAAACGCCCTCGGGTGCGGGGTCTGGAAGAGCGATTTGAGAGTGCGGTACTGCCGCTGTTCGCCCGGCGCACCCAAGAAACAGGTCAGCTGCTGCCAGAGCTTTACCTGCACGGTTTGTCTCAGGGCGACTTCGAGCTGGCGCTGCGCGGCCTGCTGGGCAAGGGAGCGCCTTTGTCGGCGTCCTCGATCGCTCGTTTGCGTGAGAAGTGGATCGTCGAATACAACGCCTGGCGCAGCCGACGACTGGACGACTGGATGACCGCGAGCTCGTCTACGCCTGGGCGGACGGGATCTACGTCAAAGCCGGTCTCGAGAAGCAAAAAGCCGCTCTCCTGGTGGTCATCGGCGCGATGAGCGATGGGCGCAAAGAAGTCCTGACGATTGTCCCGGGCTATCGCGAATCGACAGGAGTCGTGGGCGGGCGTACTGCGCGATCTGCGTGACCGCGGACTGAGCGTGGCGAAGTTGTTGGTGGCGGATGGGCACCTGGGTATCTGGGCGGCCCTGGCAGAGGTCTGGCCGGAGACGGCTGAACAGCGATGCTGGAATCACCGCATCCTGAACGTGCTGGATAAGCTGCCAAAACGCGTGCAGGTCGAAGGGCGGCACCTGCTGACACAGCTCCCGTACGCGCCGACCCGTCAGGAAGCGACGAAACGTCGCGATCAATTCGCCAAACGGTTTCGCCGCGAGTGTCCAGACGCCGTCGATATCCTTGAGCGCGATTGGGACCGTATGGTGACATTCTACGACTTTCCCGAGGCCCACTGGCAACACCTGCGCACCACCAACGTCGTCGAAAGTCCCTTCGCTTCGGTACGGTTGCGAACCAATGCGGCCAAACGATACAGGAAGGTGGCCAATGCCACCGCCCTCATTTGGCGGGTACTGATGGTGGCCGAGAAACGATTCCGGCGACTCAATGCACCGCATCTCATGGCTGACGTCTACGCCGGGGAGTGCTACGAAAACGGATCACCCATCGCGCAAAGGAAGAAGATCGCCGCCTGAGTCGTTTACACACCATTTGACCCTAGCTCCGCGACGAGGAGATATGGGTCTATCACAGCGCCTCGAACTGTCTGCACGGCGAGCCGCCGCGACATGGCGAGGAGTCCCGGAAGGGAATCAATCTGGCGAAGATCCAAAAGGACCGGCTGGTCTGCCTGAAGTCGGACGGGGATGGGGTTGTCACCACGGACCCGCTGAGTATCGATCCCAACGCATTGTGGATCAACGCCGACGCGTCCGGCGGGTCACTGCGGGTAGAGATAGTCGATCCGTTTGACCGGATCGTGCCGGGGTTCGGCAAAGACGACTGCATACCCTTCTCGGCGAATGAAACGGTCAAGGTCCAGTTTCAGTTGAAACAAATCACAGGCTCGGGTGAGTGTGTCGGCCCATCATCGCGAGCTGTTTGATGCCGAGTTCGGCTTGTATGGCTTGCCGGAGCATCGGCAGATGGCGATAGCCCTTGACCCTGCGCAGACGTGGTTCGATGTCGAGCAGTGCCGTGGCTACCCAACGGTGACGCTGTGATGAGTTGGTCCAGCGTCGCACGTTGTGTGTGAGCTGCTCCAGGAGACTGTTGACGTTCTCGATGCAGTTGGTGGTGCGGAAGGAATCCTTGAGCATCGGCGTCAGTCCCAACCGATGGAGTGTGAGGGTCTCTTCCATGCCTTCCTCGAGGCTGTGTAGGGCGGACTGATTCATCAACTTCAAGCCCGGTTTGAGCGCGTCCAGTGCCGCCTTGGCCGCCTCGTATCTCGGTTTGCCGTAGGCCGCCTCCATCTTGCGATACCGGACTGCTCGCTTTTGGACAGATACGACACGACGTTCTGGCGCTTGTGATACTGGCAGCGCTGCACGCAGGCATGTCCTTTGAGCACCGACATCACCGCCTTGTAAAGCCCCTTGGCGCCGTCGATGACGACCAACAGTCCGGCTTCGTACTGCATACCGCGTTCGACCAGATCGGACAGGAAGCGACGGCAGACGCGCTCGTTTTCCGTGGCCGCCTGCACGAAGCCAAGAGGAATCTTCTGTCCGTCGAGGGTGACGCCCAGGGCGATGATGATCTCCTCGTCCGCGAAGCTCTTGCCGTCGAGGAATAGCGCCACCAGATCATATCCTTCCAGGGATCGCTCCTGGAATTCAGCCAGCTTTCGAGCCGTGCCTTTCACGTAACGACGGGACACCGATGAGGATGACAGACCAAAGGCCTCGGGTACGGCCTCAGCGCAGGCCTCGTAGTTGCGCGTGGCGATGCCCTTCAGCATCCGCAACAGCAGACCTTCGTCCATTCTGTCGAGGCGTCTGCAGTGCCTGGTAAACATCCAGCGGGACCTCGGTATGGTTGGCCACGTTGCGCACCCGCGGCACATCGACGGGTAGTTTCTGGTCGGCCAGGTACACCGACCCGAGCTGAGACCCCCAGCGGCGTAACGGCTGATCCGACCCCTTGCGCTGATACCGCGGCCCAGCCAACTCAACGACCGCTCTTTGCAGCTCCTCCGCGACCGCCTGCAGCCCAAGGGAATCAGCCATTGGATCGCCTCGATCCGGCCATCCAGGTCCTCTACTTGCTCTGCAGTCTCGGGTGCTACCTTGCCGATGCTCACCGTTCGTTTGACGCCCTTCTTCCGTGCTACTAGCTTGCTCATTGCAGGCTCCTTTTGTTACCGATGCGAGACTTCTTCCAACGGGCTTCTCGTATCAAAACGTAACGATTGGAGCCTGTGCTGTTTCAACTAAGATCGGGACAAAGCGAATGAAACAGATTACCGGGTAGAATGGAGAAACGATCCGCAGGGCGCAGACGGGACCAAAGCCGGTGGGCTCGAAGAGAAGATGGCCGCACAGGGACGTGGGGGCCTCAAGGTCAAAGTCTACCTCGACCGCGCCAGGCTGTTCGCACTCTATGCTTCACATGCCGCCGTCTGACACTGGTCGGGCTGCCACCGGTCAATCTCGGGGACGGCCTCGCCACCTCCCCTGGATCATCATGCACGATACCCTGAACAGCATGTTTGCCACGCTGACCTATTTCGGGGCCGGTCTTCGTGCTGTTCCTCAGCGAGCTGGGATTGCCCAAGACGCGCATCGGCTTCCTGCTCTCGCTGCTTCCTTTCTGCGGCGCTCTGGCCCTCTTCGTGGCTCCAGCCGTGGCCCGGGTCGGCGTCAAGCGGATCTACCTGGTAAGCTGGACCCTGCGCACGGCTGTGACCGCGCTTTTCCTAATGGTGCCGTGGGTGGTCAGTCGCCACGGCGTCGACACCACGTTCGCCTTCGTCGCGACGCTGGTGATGAGTTTCGCGATCCTTCGCGCCATCGGGAAGACCGCCTTCTTTCCCTGGTTCCAGGAGATGATTCCCGCTGCCATTCGCGGGCGGTTCAGCGGCGTCTCCAGTCTCTTCACCCTGCTCGCGGCCGGGATCGGTCTGGCCGCGGCAAGCTACACAATCGACCACGTGCCGGGGATCGACGGCTACATCGCCGTCATCGGCGCCGGCGTCCTTGCCGGATTCGCCTCCGTCCTCTGCGCGCTGCCCATTCCCGGGGGAGCGCCGGCACAGAGGAGGCAGATGGCGCACAGCCGTGCCATGCGCTCGGCTGTGGGTGACAGGGGATTCCGGATCTACCTCGCCGCCACGGGCCTGACGATGATGGGTGGATACAGCATGGTGTTCGCCTTCGTCCCCCTCTTCATGAAGGAGCAGGTAGGACACAGCGGAGGGTGAGATCCTGCTACTTCAGGTAAGCAGCTACTGCGCCGGCTTGCTCTCCTGCTATCTGTGGGGATGGGCGGCCGACCGTTATGGCAGTAAGCCGGTGGTGATGTGGGCACTCGGCCTGATGGTCATCCTTCCCCTGTGCTGGTGGGTGATGCCCCGCCACCACGCCTGGAGCTTCGCCGCGGGAATGGTGATCGCCCTTCTCTGGGGTATCCTGAGTACGGGGTGGGCAGTGAGCGAGCAGCGCCTGCTCTACGTGAACCTCATCCCCCCCGAGAAGAAGACGGAGTACACTGCCGTGTTTCACGCCTGGATGGGATTGCTCGGAGGGCTCGGGCCGATCGTGGGGGGCGTTCTCCTCGATACCTTTGAGGGAACGTCAGGTCGATGGCTGGCACTGCCCGTCGATTCCTTCACACCCGTTTTTCTGCTGGGCACGGCGCTGCTGGGGACGAGCGCCCTGATCATGAGTCGGCTTCGACCCACGCTAACAGGTCAGAAATGGGGGGGTTGAGCGCCGCTTCTAATCCAGCTTGCCCGCGGACCGCATCATGGCGCCGTATTCCTCCAGCTCCATGCGTTCCCGCTCCTCTGCGCGATCGCGTTCCGCCAAAGCCGCTGCCACCTTCACAAACCGGGGCACATCCCGCAATCCCATGATGGTGAGGTGGACGCAAGGGTTGCCCAGAACGTAGCGGTAGAAAAGCTCGGGAGCGGGAGAGTCCGGCTCCAGAAACAGCTTGTCGTTGCGGCCGGCGTTCATGATCACGACACCGGTGTCGTGGGCGCGGGCAGCCGGCAACACTGTCTCCTCGGGCTCTTTCATGGCGCAGTTGTACCAGCACAAGACGGTGTCGAAATGACCGCTCGACACCGCGTGCTGAACCTGCGTCCAGTCGTGACCGGTCACACCGATGAAGCGAATCAAGCCCTGCTCGCGGGCGCGGTGCGCCGCTTCCAGCGCACCGCCGGGAGCCAGGGCCCGCTCGCGCTCCCCCTGCGTATTAAGATGATGTAGCTGGTAGACATCGACGCAATCCGTCCGCAACAGACGAAGCGAGGTCTCCAGGTCCGCCCGCAGTCCCTTCGCGTCGCGAGCTCCGGTCTTGGTGGCCACAACCAACTGGTGCCGACGACCCTGGATGGCTTCGCCGATACATTTCTCGTCCTCGCCGTTGCGGTAGGCGCGGGCCGTATCCACGTAGTTGACGCCGGTGTCCAGAGCCTGACGGTAGCCATCGACGGTCTCGCAGTAGGCGCCGCCGATTCCCAGGCGGGTCACTTTCAGTCCGGTGCGACCGAGTGTTGTCCGAGGCAAGTCGTAGTTCATCGTCGTCGCCCTTCGGGTTCAGATCCGAAACGGAAATGCATAGCGCTTCGAGCTGTCACATCGAAAAAGAAATTAGTTACATTTCGCGCCGGATGTCGATGAACGCGCAACGGGAGTTACGATGTGAAATGACCATGAAGACGATCGAGTTCGACGGCCGCAGCACACCCCCCGAATGGGCGATACGCCAACGCCACCTGTTCGACCTGATGAACCGCGCCGCACCGAAGTTCGTCGAGCGCTACACGCGGCCCGACGGCACCTTGATCTGGCGCGACGAGTGGCCGGGGATGGATGGCTCCGACGACGGCTACGAGAGTTTTCTCTCCTTCCCCCTGTTCTACATGCTCGGCGGCAGCGAGGAGATTCACGCAATGGCGCGGCGGCTGTGGTCGGCGGTGACCCGGCAGTTCACCGAATACGGCACCGTGACTCGCGAGTTCGCCAAGTACTACGATTGGATGCATCACGGGGAGTCCGGCACCTTCCTGCATTACTTCGGCCTGGCCGATCCAGACTGTCATGTCGACCGCCAGCGCACCCTCAAGTTCGCCGCCTGGTACATGGGTGAAGACCCCGAAGTCTGCAACTGGGACCAGGAACACAAGATCATCCGCTCGCCGATCACCGGCGGCGCCGGTCCGTGCTTCGAGATGACGGCCGAGGACTGGCACACCCACCGCCTCAACTTGTCGCTCTACCTCGCACCGTACGAGGACATTCCCGGCTTCGACAGCTCGGACCCCTTCTGCCAGATGGACTGGACCGATGATGAGATATTTGCCGAGATCCTCAAGCGCATGAACGAACGCATGGTACCCGGCGATGTTCCGTTCAACCTCAACGCCACCAGCCTGATTTCCAACGCCTACATGTATACGGGCGACGACAAATACACTCAGTGGGTCCTCGACTACATCCAGGCCTGGATGGACCGCACCGAGGCGAACGGCGGGCTCATTCCCGACAACGTCGGTCCCACGGGCAAGATCGGCGAGCGCATGAACGGCAAGTGGTGGGGCGGCTACTACGGCTGGCGCTGGCCCCATGGTGGCTGGGTCATGCTCGAAGCCATGTGCAACGCCGGCTGCAACGCCACCATGCTGACCGGCGACCCCTCTTGGCTCGACCTGTTCCGCTCTCAGGCTGACAAACTGTGGGAAATGCGGCGCGAGGAAGACGCACAGGTCATGATCCCCAACAAACACGGCGAACAGGGTTGGTTCGAATACGCCCCGCACGCCTCGAGCAACACCCTGCGGCTGCTGATGCACGCCTACGCCGTCGGCCGCCAGCAGCAGGACCTCGACCGTATCGAGGAGCAGTACGGCGACCGGCCTTTGCCCCGAGACCTGCCCCTGCCCGAGTGCGGCAAGTCGGGCAGCTTCTACATCCACGACTGGTTTGAGTACATCGTCGGTTGCAACCCGGCGTTTCCGGAGCGGGCTCTGGAAATCACTCACGCCGAGATGCGCCGGCGCCTCGACCGCATCGATTCGGAGACTTTGGACTGGACGACCTGGCGCGAGGTGCCAGACTATCAGGACGTTCATCACTGGCAGGAGATCAACCCGGTGATTCCCGAGGGCATGATGCAGATGGCCATGGGAACGCCAACGGCGGTGTATCACGGCGGCATGGTGCACGCCGCGCTGCGCTATTTCGACCCGGTGGCACGGCGGCCGGGACTGCCCCCGCACGTGGCTGCTCTGGTCGATGAGGTCGAGACCGACCACATACGCGTGCACCTGGTGAACACGGACATTCTGGAATCACGGGAATTGATCTTGCAAGCCGGCGGGTGTGCCGAGCACGAGTTCGGCGAGTTGCGCAGTGACGATGGAGACGCGGCGCCCACAGCCGTCGATGAGCGCCACGTGCGGGTGCGGCTGGGACCGGCGGCGCAGGTGCGACTGCGGATCGGACTGAAACGGCTGGCGCACCGGCCGACGTACGCGCGGCCGGCTTTCGATTGAAGTCTGGTTCGAGCGCGGTGCGTTACTGCCACGCCTCACAGTCGTGAAACGGCATATGCTCACCTTCGATGTATTTGGGGAGTGGACGGTATGCGTTGACGCCCTCGACCGCCTCGCCCCGGAACAGAAACAGGCACGGCCAGTCCGGGGCTGTGACCCGGGTCGTGGCAGGCATGTACTGAATCGACCCGCCGCGCCGCCATTCTCCGCTGGTGTTGGGCTCGGATCCGTGCAGCATGTGCGGGTGATGCACTGAAATATCACCAGCCTCGAGCTCGATATCGACAGCCAGGCTTTCATCGAGTACGGCAGGATCAACCTCACGGAGCAGCTTGTTCTCAACTGTCTCCGCCGCGTGTTGTTGGAGATCCAGGCGATGGCTGTCCGGGATAAACCGAACGCAGCCGTTGGCCTTTACCCATCGCGTCGCCGCAAACCAGACAGTGTGACCACCTCCATCGGTTCGAGCGGCCAGTAGTGACCGTCCTGATGCCACTGAACAGCCATTCCCTCTTGAGGAGGCTTGCAGATGTAGTCGGCGGCAAAAAGGGCGACATTGCGACCCACCAGAGCCTCGGCCACATCCAGCAGATTCGGATCGCTCAAGAAACGAACCCAGAAGGGATCCTGCGCAATCAGCGTGTGTCCGAGCCCTTCCGGCCGCAGCTCGGGGTGCTTTTCCATCAGCCAGTCTACGTGCCGATTCAACTCCTGAACCAGTTCGGCATCCAACACATTGCGGATGATGGCATAGCCATCCCGGTCGTAGTCCGTATCCAGGCCTCGTAAATCCGGAAAGGTGTATTCGGCCATGTCGTATCTCCTAGCACCGTCCTTGCTCGGATTCAACCACAGCTCTCACCATTTCCCCACGTAGAGTTCGCGGTTCGCCAGCGGCAGCGAGACGCGCGCGCCCTCCTGCCGGTGTGACTCGCAGAAACCGATGACCATCTCCTGGCTGCGACAGGCCAGCGTCAGATTGCCCATCGTGTCGCTATCGGTGTTCAGGGCCCGCACCAGATCAGCGATCGCGTTGACGGTACCGCTCACGCGCTCGTAGGGCGGCCGCGGCATTTCGCTCAACTCCCGGTGATTTCCCTCCCGGCGATGGATCAGCGCCTCGATGTCGTTCACGGTGCGCAATCGCCCTTCGCTGCCGCTGATTTCGAATTCGTACCCGATCCCGGTCACGACATAGCCGCGCACGTCGTTGGCAAACTGGACATAACCCATGTGCACCATCGGGTCTGTCATCAGGTGCTCGCCATCGAAGTCCCCTTCGTCGCACGTGATATGGCCCTGAACGAAATCGATCTCCGCGTCCTGCGCGAGGTAGAGGAGCAGGTCGGCGGCATGGGTTAGGCCCCATTGCGCGACGCTGCTGCTGAGCGCCGTGACCGACTCGAGCTCTCCGATCCCGCCTTCGTCGATGATCCGGCGCATGGTGTTGAACATCGGCACGAAGCGACGATTGGTGCCGTAGTTGAACTTGACTCCATGGCGGCTGCACGCGGCCAGCATCGCGTCGGCCTCGGCCATCGAGCCACACAATGGTTTGTCGCGATAAATGGCGCGGACGCCGTGCTCGACGGCGAAGACGGTGATCTCTGCGTGGTTGTTCGGACGCGTGGCGATGCAGACGATGGCGGGATCCTCCCGCTCGATCATCACGCGGTAGTCATCGTAGCCGTTGGCCACGTCGTAGCGCTCGCACAGGGTTTCGATTTTCTCGGGCACGACATCGGACGCCGCCACGAGATCGACTTGATCCACGACCTTGCAGGCGCCGGCGTGGGTGTGGGGCGGAACGTGGTAAGGGCGGCCCAGCATTTCGTCGTCTATGGTGCCGCCCATGCGGCCACAGCCGACCAGGCATGTTTTGTAAGGTTCGGACATATCGACTCAGAAACCGACCCGGAAGGTGAAGGTGTTGAGCGGGTCGAAAAAGTCGACGGTAGTGTAGGCGTAGTCCAGCTGCACGTCCTCCAACCCCCCCAGGTCCAACTGCAGGCCGAAGCCGAAGCTGGTGCCGAAGATGTGGGCGTTGTCGGCCCCGTCGTCGGAGTAGTCCAAGCCGCCGCGGGCGGCGAAGAAATCCCGGTACACATATTCAGAGCCGAATTTCCACCGGTCGTTGGCGAAGTTGTGGTGCTGGAAGGCGAGGGAGAGTTCGGCCCGGCCCGAGGCGGCGGGATTGTAGCGGTAGCCCAGGCCGATCTCGAAGGTGGAGGGCAGGTCGGCGGAGCTGGCCTCGACTTTGTAGATCGCGTCGGGGCGGCGCAGGTCGTCGAGGCGGCCGGGGCGCAGCAAGGCCGGGCCGTCGTACTGCTGGCGCGAGCCGATGTGCTTGATGACAACTCCCAAGTCCAGGCCACCGACGTCGCCAAGGTCGGCGTATTGCAGGCCGGCGTTGAAGGAGAGGCCGGTGGCGGAGACGCGCTCGATGCGGTTGAAGATATAGTGCATGGTGCCGCCCAGGACGATGCGGTCGGAGAGGGGGCGAGCCCAGCTCAGGCCAGTGGTCAGGAAGGTGGGCGAATAGGTGGCGCCGGTGCCGTCGGGATGACTCGAAGTGGTGATGGGAATGGCGCCGAAGTCGAGGGCCTTGAGACTGAGGGCCAGGGCGCCCAAGCGTCGGAAGTGGCCGCCGACCGCCGCGTAGTGAACCCGGATACCGGCCAGGTAGGACATGGTCGAGAGCTGCAGCTCGGCATCGGAGCCGGCCCGGGCCAGGCCGGCGGGATTCCAGTGGAGGGCACCGATGCCGGCGCTGGTGGCGATGGCGGCACCGCCCAGAGCCATGTCGCGGGCGCCCACCGGGATGAGCAGTTCGGGGGCGGCAGCCGTGCCGGCGCGCTCCTGGCCGCCGGCCTGCAGTTCAGCTGCCCAGATCAGGGCGACCAGAAAGAGGGCGGGCAGGTGGAGGGGGCGACTTATACCATTGACCATCGCAAGAGACTCAGAAGTTTTCCAGGAACTGCTGTTCCTGAACGATAGCCAGTTTCAGCACTCTGGCGGCGCCGATCTCCGGCATTTCGATGTGGGCGATGTAGAAACCGCTGGCGATCGGCAGGGCGTTGTCGTTGTTGAGATCCCACTGGAAGAACGGGTCGGGATCGTCTTTCCGCAGGGTCCGCACCAGATTGCCCGACACATCGAAGAGTCGGATGACAGCTCTTGGCGGCAGGTGGCTGAAAGTGACGAAGCGGTTGTGGCGGCTGGTCTCGGCCTCGTTGACGCCGTAGTAGGGATTGGGGAAGACATTGATTCTTTCGATGTCCTCGCGTGCGTGGACGGCGGAGAAGACCGGGGCCGCGGTGGTGAATTGAAACTCGTCCTCGCCCGGCACGATCGGGCCGGGGTAGTTGAGGCGCAGCACGTCTCCGGTCGACCAGACCGAGGCGCCGCCTTGCCTGAATACGAGCAGCCAGGTGGTGTTGGGATCGGTCAGAGTGTTAGTGCGCTCCGGATCGTAGTCGGTGGCGATCGCGGTGATGTAGTCGCGCCCGGCCATGTTGTAGGTCCGGTGGTAGGCCTCGCGGCCCTCGTTGCGCGAGCCGTCGGCGCCGCGGTCGAAGATGGCAGCGTTGAGCTGGCGCGGGCGCGCCGGATCCTCCACATCCCAGATCTCGAACGGCACGCGCTGGAGAAACGGGCCGCTTGCGGGGGCGTCAGGCGGGCGGAAGGGATGGGCGTCGAGCTCGCGCCCGGCCGAACCGGGACTGACGCCGGCGAGGGTGGCGACGGAACCGCCGGCGACGATTTCGGTGGCATCCTCGTTCCACACACCGGTGAAGCGGATCTCGAGATCGCGGCCCAACAGCAAAGGATCGTCGGTGCCGCCGCCTTCCCAGAAGGTGGCGGCGCGACCGTCGGGATAGTCGAATACGATGGCGTCGCCCCAGAAGTCGAGGTCGCCGTCGGCCGGGTCGGCGTCGACGACCACGGCGGCGCTGGTAAAGGTGGCGGGAGCGGTGAATACCGGATCACCGACTTTGAGCTGGACGCCATCGACGGCCAGGTAGCTTTCGTCAAGAGATAGGTTGCGCTGGTTTTCGAGCATGGGCACGCCGTCGCGCGCCAGGTTCCAGGAGCGGTCCTCGTTGAAGCTGAGGGTGTAGGTGGCGTCGACGAGCTGGTCGGGATCGACGACAATGGGCTGGACTACGACGTCGCCGAAGCCACGAGTGTGGACGACCGGCAGGTGGGTATCGAACTCCGCCGAGCGACGGAAACCCGGCGATGGGTGCTGCGGCACAACCGTGAGGCGCTGGGGTGCCGATTCCAGCGCAGCGGTCAGTGCCTCCGGATCGGCGTTGTGGCTGTAGGCGGTGACGGCGAAGTGGTAGGGCTGGCCGTTGAACAGAGGCGCGTTGCGCAAGGCGTCGCGCGCGATGCGAGCGACCCAGCGCAAGCCCGAGTCGCGGCCGATTTGCAGCGGCGTGTGCACAATCAGGCCGGAGGCCTCGTCCAACTGGGGGCCGAGGATGGCAGTGACTCCGTCGACGACGTCGTAGGTGGCGAGTTTTCGGGCTCGGGAAAGGTCGGGGCTCGCCGTGGGGAACTGGTAGAGATTGTAGCCCTGGAAGCGGAAGGGGGGCGTCACACCTTCCTCGGTGGCGCGAACTGCCTCCAGGTCGTGGCCCCAGTCGAGAACGATGGTCTGGTCTTCGGTCGCCGCGCGCACCCTGGGCGGGGCGGGCGGGGCGCCCACGTCGAAGCCGCGATCGTAGGCGTCCTGGACGAAACGGTCGTTGAATTTTAGCCGGGAAATGCTGCGCAGCCGGTCGCCACCAAGGGCGCCGAGGAGGGCGACGACTACTTTCTGAGTGTCGCCCAGGGCCATGGCGACCGGGCCAGTGCTCAGAACAATACGGCGGTCCCCGGCTGGAAGGGAGATGCCGTCAGTCCAGCCGCTGTCGCGGCGCGGATCGCCGTCGAGGGCGAAGAAGGTGTCCTCGCCGGTGAGGGGGTTGGTGTAGGGCACGGGTCTGTCGACGTCGGGCTGGGGCTGGAAGCCGCGCAGCAGGTTGTACCACTCCTCGGTGCCGACATAGGCGCCCAACTGGGGATCGTCGATGCCGCTGCCAGAGGCGAAGTAGACGAAAGAAGTCATGGGCAGGTTACGATAGCCGGGGCGGCGGCGGAAGTTGAAGACGGCCTCGCCCGCCGCGTGGGGGACGATGGGTCCCTGGAGGAAGTCATAGCCCACGGCCGGCGGCGGCAGGTCGAAGGCCCGGTAGCGGGGATCTTCCTCTTCGGCGTTGTAACCGTAGCCCAGGCTTAGCGTGGTGTCGGCGCCGGCGAAGTCGTCGCTGAAGTCGCCGATATCGGTGTCGGCCCACTGGGCGAAGTAGAGGTCCTCGATGCGGGCGTCGTCCGGAGTGGAGGCCGCGCCCTTGTAGAGGATGGTGAACTTTTTGAAGAGCGCGTCGCCCAGAGGGTCAGTGCGGGCGTAGGCCCACAGCGTCACCTGCACTTCGAGTCCGATGGGACGGGAGCCGTGGAACGAAATGGTGGCGGCCTCGTCCAGGTCGTTGAAGATGAAGAAGGCCACCTGGTCGGCGCGGCTGACGCACAGATCGGGCGTCTGACCGCAGTCGGCGGCGCGGAAAGAGGGCTCGTCGACTTGCGGGTCGTAGGCGCCGTCGCCGTCCCGATCGTAGAAGGGGGCTCCCCACTCCCAGGGCCACTCGCGCCAATCCTTCTCGTACTGGGCGCGCACGCGCTCGATGTCTGCCTCCGAGACTTCGTCTTGTCCCAAAAGCTCGGCTGTGTCCAGGCGCAGGTCGGCACGGCGGTAGTCCGAACGGATGCGATAGATGCGGTTTAGTGGGTCACCGGGATCCTGGGCCGTGCCCCCGGGGAGGATGCGGCCGGGTACAGTGCCGATACGGAAGGTCTGGCCACCGACGCGCACTTGCTGGGAGTCACCGTCGAAGACGCGTCCGCCCCAGACCAGACCATCCTGGAAGACGATGTTGGAGGTGGAGCGCGGGAAGATGGTGCCGGGGGTGTCGGTCAGGGGATTGTGGCCCGAGAAACCGTCCCGGGCGAACCACATCGAGATATTGTTGACGTTGATCAGGGCGCGCCGGCCCAGGCTCAGGTCCTGGGTCACTTTGGCGGCGCTGGTGAGAGAAAGGGCAGGGCGGCCGCGGGCCGGAAAGGCGCCGCGGGCCGGAATGGCGCCGAGGGCGAGTGTCAGGATCAGCGCCGAGAAGAGAAAGTGGAAGTTACGCGTTCGGCTCATGCAAGGCACCGTTCACAGCTCGTATTTCAGACCGAAACGGAGCTGGCGTGGTTCCCCGTAGAGATCGCCGCCCTCGGTGAACCAGTAGTGCTGGCGATTGATCAGGTTGATCTGCTCGTAGAGTTGTCGGTACTGCTCGCCGCCGCTGGCCTCGACGATTTTGCCGCTCAGCTCGGGATCGGTGAGGAAGCCGTCGTCCTGATCGTTGCCGGTGCGGTTGTAGACGTTGATGACGTTGCGGCGGTTGAAGAGGTTCTGAATGTACACGTAGGCCCAGGCCCTGACCCCGAGGAGAGGGAATGCCTTGTCCACCCGCAGGTCGGCGGCGAAGGTCCAGGGGGTGGTGGAGCGGTTGATGGGTTCGAGGGGTTGGCGGGCGCGGGGGTCGTCGCTGGAGAGGATGGCGCCCAGCTCCCGACCGCGCTGGCCGACGGACCCGGTGGCCAGCGTGTAGTTGTGACCGCTGGTGAAGCGGAGGAGCAGGTTGAGGCCCAGTCGCTCCAGCACAGCGCCGCCTTCGTCGGGCCCGAAGCGGTAGTCCAGGTAGGCGCTGCCGCGGTGGGTCTGGTTGAAGTCGAGGGGCGAGACGACAGTGGGCAAGTTGGCGTTGTTCTCAATGCCGGCAATGCCGGAGTTGACGGTGGAGCCGGTGCCCCGGGCGTCGGAGAGGGTGTAGTTGAACTGGGCCTGAAGACGGCGGATACGGCTGAGTTTGAAGACCAGTTCCACCCCCTTGGTCGTGGCGAAGTCGGCGTTGGCAAGGTAGTTGTAGGCCCCGGCGTCGACGGCGCTCTGAGTCACTTGCTGGCGCCGCACCTGCAGCTGGCCCTTGACGTCGCGGTAAAAGCCGCTCAGGTCGAAGGAGGCGGTCGTGGCGAACTGGTGCCCGAGACCGATCTCGTACTGAGTAGTGCGGATGGGCTCGACGTCGAACGCAGTGGGAAAGCGGATGAAGTTGCCGCCGGCCACTTCGAGGGCAAGGGCGGCACCTCCGGTGAACATGTCGCGCAGGCGAGGCATTTGGGCGAAGCGCCCGTACTGGATGTGGAACACGGTGCGCGCCGACACGGGGAAGGAGAGGCCCAGGCGCGGGCTGAATTCGAGGAAGGTGCGGGTGGGGCGCATGGAGGTCAGGTCGACGGTCGTCTGTTCCGCGAGGCGGACCGGTGCGGCCGGATCGGTGAAGCGGAAGCTGTCGACGTCGAAGTAGTCCCAGCGCATGCCGGCGTTGAGGACCAGGTCGCGGTATTCGACTTTGTCCTGGAGGTAAGCAGCGGCCAGCACGGGATGGCGCGGGGCTTCCAGTCCCGCTGCCTCGTCCCGCCGGCCGAATTCGTCGAAGCCGTAGAAGTCGGCCTGGCTGTTCTGGCGAATGAGGTTCTTGAAATCACTCAGGTCCCCCTCATCCTCCGGCGCGCTCGAGGCCGCCGCGAGCAGCTCGTCGAGGAGGGCGTCCTGGCCGATGGCGCCGTCGTAGTAGCGCTGGTAGACGGCCTCCAGGTTGGGATAGGTGTTGTGGATGGCGGCGCGGATGGAGTTGAGCACCACCAGGTAGCGCCGTGAGGTCCAGCGCTGGTAGTCGAAGCCGAGTTTGAGCTGATGGATACGGGTCTGCTTGGTAAGCCCGGCGGCAAGGCCGAGATAGTTGTCCTCTTCGATCGCGAAAAAGCTGGCGCGCTCTGAGCCGTTGCCAAAGGCAGTGGGCGTACCGGGGCGGGTGAATGGGAAGCCGCTGAGGTCGTAGGGGCGTGGGACGGTGCCCTGGCTGGGGTAGGAAATGAAGGCGTCACTGGCGCGGGCAACCGCCACGCTGTCGTTGTAAACGATGAAATTGTCCTCAAAGATCGGGTCGAAGAATCGCCGGTCCTGGTCGTAAAGACTCAGGTTCACCTGGTAGAACATGGAAGGGTCGAGGATGTGGGTGGCCCTCACGTTCAAGAGCGCGGAGGTGCGCCGGGCTTCGGGCTGGCGCTCCAGGTTGAGCATGTTGCGCACCGGCGCCTGGTTGAGTTCGAGGTCGTCGACGGAGAGGAGGGCGGCGAGGCGCACCTGGACCGGAGTGTTGTTGAACAGCAGCGTGCCGTTGAAGTCGTAGGCCTCGCGGCCGGTGTGGTCGATGTTGCCGGGGCGCATGATCAGGGCGCCGACCGTATCGGGGGTGCTGGGATCGGTCCAGTGGACGCGTCCTCCCCGGTCGCCGGAATCGACCAGGTCTGAGAAAGCAAAGCCGTCCCAGAAGACGGCGCGCGAATCGCGCGCCCGGCGCTGCAAGGCGGCGAAGGCGCGGATCGAGCGCCGGCCGGCCACGGGGCCGCCAAGGGTAATTACCTGGTTGCTGTGGCCGTAGGAATAGGTATTGAAGCGGCGGTCATAGCGGGAGGTGAAACGGTCGGTCTCGGCGAGGAAGGCGACCTTCCACTCGGGGCCGCCGGTGCGCAATTCCTGCAACACGAGACCGCCATTGGCGCCGCCGTACTCGGCGTTGAAGCCACCGGCCTGGAGCTGGATTTCCTGGACGGCCTCATCGATGAGGGTGACGGCGCTGGCGCCGGTGATGGGATTGCGCACGCTGCCGCCTTCGACGTAGTAGCCCACCTCGTCGCTACGCGAGCCGCGCACGTGGAAACGACCCTCGTCCTCGACGACCCCGGCCTGCAGCGCGAGGACATCTGGAACGCCGCGGACGGGCAAGTGCTCCAGGTCAGCGCCGTCGACGATGCGCACGGCATTGGTGGCGTTCTTGTCGACGAGGGGACGCGCGGCTCGGACGACGACGGCCTCGAGTTGGATATCGGCCGGGGCGGGCTCGAGTTCCACGGTGGTGGTCAGGTCGGCCGAGACGTACACGTTTTCCAGGGTGTAGGGGGAGTAGCCGACGTGGGTGGCCTGGAGGGTGTAGGTGCCGGGGGCGAGGTTGAGGATGAAGAAATGGCCCTCGTCGTCGGCGGTGGTGCCCAGCCGATCGCCGACCAGAATGATGGTGGCAAAGGGCAGAGAAGCGCCGCTGGCCGCGTCGATCACGGTGCGGCGATCTTGCCGGTGCCAGCGGTGGCGGGGGAAATGAAAGGGGCCGTGAGCAGGGCGAGAATCAGGAGCGCGGCGAAGGGGCGGATAGCGGGCATCAACTGATTCCGTTGACACGGGGTGCGTGAGTATGTTCCAGGTATTCGCGCCTTTCCAATCTACATAGGAGTATCTAGAAGGAAGTGACGCGACGGCGATATGGCAACGATTTATTCGGAAGAAAATATATCAGGAGATCGCCAGATGGCGCAGTGGCTCTTCACCCTGGTGGCGCTGTGCCTGATGAGTGCCTGCGGCGGCGACAGCAGTCCCACCGGCGTTGGCGACAATTCCTCCGGCGAGGCGGAAAACAGAAACGACGGGCCGATATTCGAAGAGAATAATACCTCGCTCGTGGTAGTCGCGGTCGAGGCTCCGGATACCCTGTTTTCAGGCAGTCAGCCGGTGATGTTTGCCGCGACAGTACAGGACTCCAATCAGTTTGCCGGCCAGATCGAGGTCGCGATGCGTCTGCGGCGGGGCGATGAAGTTTGGACTCTGTCCCGGCAGGATTCGGTCAGCGCCAATACCGCCCGATTCGGCGCGATGTTCGACTCGACTCTGGCGGCGGGATTCCTGGGGAATCAGACGCTCCAGTTTCAGGCCGTGGATGCCAGTGCCGGCGGGTCGAAGATGTTGACGAAGGAGATATATCTGGAAAACGAAGCGCCCATTCTATTCGAGGCCGACACGCCGATACGCTGGAGCGCCAGACCGGCGATCCGGTTCAGGTGCGCATTTCGGTCTCGGACCGGCAAGGGTTGGGCGATATCGATTCGGTCTACTTCAAATTCCGGAAGCCGGACGGCAGCTGGGGGGGGGAGAAGGGGAACCGGGCAAACCGGGCGTACCCGGCGGCGTCCGCTACCCTCTCTTCGACGACGGCGATCCCGATATCGGCGAGGTGGAGAAGGGGGACGGTCGCTTTTCGTGGAACTTCAAAATCACGAAGGACGCGCTGTTAGGAACTTATACCTTCATGTTTTTCTCGCGGGACAGGGCCGGCAACCCGAGCAACCTCGTCGAGACTGGTTTCGAGCTGGTGCCGCTGCAAAAATAGATCACCTTGAACCGTCCCAGCTGGCGATGAAATCGGCAACGCCAAAACTCGCTGGCATCTCGTAGAAATGGTACTTCATCGCCTGGTTCTGGAACAATGACTCGTACTGCTCAGTGTCTGCTGTCAGTGCGTCCTCAAGGGCTCCGAATCGATCCCAGAGCAGATCCAGTTCATCCGCGGTGAAGCGCGCGCCAAGGATTTTGACCTCGCCGGTGTATTGCCAATCATCCGAATCCGAATCTTTGTACTTGCGAAGCTTGTAGGCGATCTTCGACAGCACGATCAGTGACGTCATGCGGTTGTGCTCACTCGGATGAAGAGTCTCGAACGCCCCCACAAATGCATCGCGGTCTTTCTGTAGAACAGCCTTGAAGGTTGCGACGATCTCGTCGTGCCTTTGCGCGTGCAGCCCCGCGAACTGCTTGCATTGCTCGGCGCCTTGTGGCGAAAGGTGTTCGATGAAATCGACGCCTATGGGCTCGTGCAGGTAGTGGGTGAATCCCCTGTTGCCGAAAGCCCCGTATCCCATGATCATCGTGCGCCGCTTGATCTCACCGTTGGGCGCGGAACTGTGGAGGCAGATGTTGAGATAGACGACCGCATCACCGGCCTTCAGATCGACCGCGATCGCTCCCGGCAACGGCACGACCCCCATTCGGCGCTCGATCTTGCGCTCCTCGGCATTGTTCCGCCGCAGGTGGCTTCCCGGAATGAAATGCAGAAAAGCTGTCGTCATACAGCGGGACGTTCCACTGCAGATAGTGGGGGCCGTTGATCCTCAAGTCTTCCTGCAGTCCATCGAGAGGACCCATGTCGATAGGGACGATGTCGCGATGCCAACCTGTGCCCGAAGTAGACAGCACTAACATTCCCAACGTCGTCACGGCGGGTGCATTCATCAATTGCAGACTGACGCCGAGGGTGCGTTCGTCGAAACAGAATTCCACCGCGTCGGCGGTCTCGCCATCAACCCACTCGGTCGTCATGAACCGGCTCTCACGGAGCCCGCTCGGCCATGAGATCGACGCTTCTGCGCAGCCGCTGGAGCTCGTCTGGTGGGATCAGGTCGCGGACAATGACGTACCCCGACTCCATCAACTGTGCTGTTTGCTCTTCGATGGTCGATTTCATTCTGCCCGCCTCCGTCAACGCGATCCGTTCCAGCTGGCGATGAAATCTTCCACGTCAAAGTTCGCCGGCATCTCGTAGAAATAGTACATCATCGCCTGGTTCTGGAACAACGATTCGTACTGCTCGGTGACCGCAGTTAGCCTTGATTCGGCAAAAATCAGGCGACTTTTCGTAGAGCTGCGCTGATTTTTCGGAACTGTTTTTCGGCCTTCTTGTTGCGTTGCAGACGCAAAGTGGCTCGTCCTTCCGGGTGCATCAAGTGTCCGGCGCGGTTGAACAGCTCGAAACGTAGCGTGCGCACGGATTTCAGGGCCCAGCGGGCGGTATTCTTCCTGGTTCGGTGGCGCTTTATTAGCCCGGATTCGATCTGGAAATTGGCTAGGAGATTGTGCGCCAGCACGACAAATTGTTGCCAGACGCTGTTGGCCCGGTAGTCATCCGTGGGAATGGCGTCGAAGGCCAGCCCCGTCTTGAGTTCGCCGATGGCTTTTTCGTGTAGGCCGCGACCACCCATGAAGCGCCAGAGCGATTTTGCATCGAAAGGTAGGTTGGTGGCCAG
>CBDBIJ010000027.1:0-29783 GCA_965205655.1 Candidatus Latescibacterota bacterium | reverse complement strand
CTTGGGGCTGCAGGCGGTCGCGGAGGAGCTGCAAAGAGCGGTCGTTGAGTTGGCTGGGCCGCGGTATCAGCGCAAGGGGTCGGATCAGCCGTTACGCCGCTGGGGGTCTCAGCTCGGGTCGGTGTACCTGGCCGACCAGAAACTACCCGTCGATGTGCCGCGGGTGCGCAACGTGGCCAACCATACCGAGGTCCCGCTGGATGTTTACCAGGCACTGCAGACGCCTCGACAGATGGACGAAGGTCTGCTGTTGCGGATGCTGAAGGGCATCGCCACGCGCAACTACGAGGCCTGCGCTGAGGCCGTACCCGAGGCCTTTGGTCTGTCATCCTCATCGGTGTCCTGTCGTTACGTGAAAGGCACGGCTCGAAAGCTGGCTGAATTCCAGGAGCGATCCCTGGAAGGATATGATCTGGTGGCGCTATTCCTCGACGGCAAGAGCTTCGCGGACGAGGAGATCATCATCGCCCTGGGCGTCACCCTCGACGGACAGAAGATTCCTCTTGGCTTCGTGCAGGCGGCCATGGAAAACGAGCGCGTCTGCCGTCGCTTCCTGTCCGATCTGGTCGAACGCGGTATGCAGTACGAAGCCGGACTGTTGGTCGTCATCGACGGCGCCAAGGGGCTTTACAAGGCGGTGATGTCGGTGCTCAAAGGACATGCCTGCGTGCAGCGCTGCCAGTATCACAAGCGCCAGAACGTCGTGTCGTATCTGTCCAAGAGCGAGCAGTCCGGTATGGGTCGCAAGATGGAGGCGGCCTACGGCAAACCGAGATACGAGGCGGCCAAGGCGGCACTGGACGCGCTCAAACCGGGCTTGAAGTTGATGAATCAGTCCGCCCTACACAGCCTCGAGGAAGGCATGGAAGAGACCCTCACACTCCATCGGTTGGGACTGACGCCGATGCTCAAGGATTCCTTCCGCACCACCAACTGCATCGAGAACGTCAACAGTCTCCTGGAGCAGCTCACACACAACGTGCGACGCTGGACCAACTCATCACAGCGTCACCGTTGGGTAGCCACGGCACTGCTCGACATCGAACCACGTCTGCGCAGGGTCAAGGGCTATCGCCATCTGCCGATGCTCCGGCAAGCCATACAAGCCGAACTCGGCATCAAACAGCTCGCGATGATGGGCTGACACACTCACCCGAGCCTGTGATTTGTTTCAACTGAAACTGGGCCTTGACCGCCGTCACCTGCGCATCTGTAAGACTTATGCCCGAACCTATGAGAGTTTCGCCCTCGGTGAGGCGACGCCTGAATTTCTCGATTCCCTCGAACACACCTTCGTGCATGAAGTAGACTCCTAGTTGAAACTCGTGTTCAAATCGAGGTCGAGAGCGGAATGTAACGCGGCGGGATGCACGCAACAATTGCCTGTTGCCGTTTGCCCCGGCCGCGGAGACCGTACTATACTCTCGCCACTGCGACGGAGTGGAATCTATGCGTGACAGGCTCGAGGGACAGGTCGCCATCGTTACCGGCGCCGCTCAGGGGATGGGAGCGGCGTGCTCGAGACGGCTGGCCGAGGAAGGTGCGGCAGTGGCGCTCGTCGACCTGAACGAGGCGGGGGCGAAGCGCGTGGCCGACGAAATTGTCTCGCGCGGCGGTGTGGCAACGGCAACTGGTACGGACGTGACGGACGAAGCTCAGGTAGGGGCCATGGTGCAGAGTGCGGTGAGCGAGCACGGTCCGGTGGGCATTCTCGTGAACTGTGCCGGCGTCATCTTTCGCACCAGGATCAGCGATATCACGAAGGCGGAATGGGACAAGGTGCTCGACGTGAATCTGAACGGCACCTTTCTGTGCTGTGCGGCAACTCTTGGCGGGATGAAGGAGAATCATTATGGCCGCATCGTGAACATATCATCCACAGCGGGCCGCAGCGTGAGCACCCTGGGAGGGGCGCACTACACCGCGTCGAAAGCGGCGGTTATCGGGTTCACCAGAGCGGTCGCCAAAGAGACCGGTCCCTTCGGCATTACGTCGAACGCCATCTGCCCGGGACTGATCGACACGGAGATGGTGCGGGAAAACTGCTCCCCCGAGCAGCTGCGGGCCTACGCCGACAGCTTTCCGATACAGCGGCTCGGCAGTCCGGAGGAGGTGGCTGACCTGACCGTCTTTCTGGTTGCCGAGGGGGGCTACATCACAGGTGCCTGTCTCGATATCAGCGGCGGCGATCTCATGGCGTAGCAACGCGGGCTGCCCTATATCCCTATCTCCTGTTTCACCTCAGCGAACTTCGACAGCGCGAACTCGAGGTCCTCTCTCGAATGTGCGGCGGAAACCTGAGTGCGGATCCTCGCCGTTCCCTGGGGCACCACGGGATAGAAGAAACCGACGACGTAGACACCCTTCTCCAGCATGCGAGCCGCCATGCCCTGGGCGAGCGAGGCCTCCCCGAGCATGATGGGTACGATCGGATGGGTGCCGGGCCGGATCTCGAGACCCAGGTCGGTCAGGCCCTTTCTGAAAAACTGCGTATTGTGCTCGAGTTTCTCGCGCAGGTCGGCGGAGCCAGTGATGAGCTCGAGCGCTTTCATCGTGGCCGACACGATGCTGGGCGCCACCGTGTTCGAAAACAGGTAGGGTCGCGAATGCTGGCGCAGGAGAGCGATGATCTCGGCACGGCCGCTCGTGTAACCACCGCTGGCCCCACCGAGCGCCTTACCCATGGTGCCGGTGATGATGTCGATGCGGTCTTCGACGCCGCAGTATTCGTGGGTGCCCTTTCCGGATGCTCCGACGAAGCCGACAGCGTGTGAGTCGTCCACCATGACGAGGGCGTCGTGGCGATCGGCCAGATCGCAGATGCTGCGCAGGTCGGCAAAATGGCCGTCCATCGAAAACACGCCGTCGGTAGCGATGAGCCGGAAGCGCGCCTCGCCGGCCTCCTTCAGCTTTGCCTCCAGATCGTCCATGTCCCCGTGCTCGAAGCGAAATCGCTGCGCTTTGCAGAGTCGGATGCCGTCGATGATGCTGGCGTGGTTGAGCGCGTCGCTGATGACGGCATCTTCCGCATCGAGCAGGGTCTCGAAGAGGCCGCCGTTGGCGTCGAAGCAGGAGGTGTAGAGGATGGTGTCGTCGGTGCCGAGGAATTGGGACAGCTTTTGTTCCAGCTGGCGGTGAATCACCTGAGTTCCGCAGATGAAGCGCACTGACGAGAGACCGTAGCCCCAGGTGTCGTAGCTGGCTTTCGCGGCCTCGATGACCTCCGGATTGTTCGCGAGGCCGAGATAGTTGTTGGCGCACATATTGACGACCTCGCGGCCGTCTTCGGTGGCAATCCTCGCCCGCTGCGGAGTCGTGATGATGCGTTCCTGCTTGAACAGGTCGTTCGCCACAATCTGGGCGATCTGATCCTCGAGGTGCGATTTCATTGCCTCATTCATCTTTTCACCGACCTCTATTGCTGCAACCATTCGAGAATGACCTTGCCGGACTGACCGGACCGCATGATCTCGAAGGCCTTCTCGAAAGAGTGTTGTGGGAAGTGGTGGGTTATGACCGGAGCTATGTCCAACCCGCTCTGAATCATCACCGTCAGCTTGTACCACGTCTCGTACATCTCGCGCCCGTATATACCCTTGATGGTGAGTCCGTTGAAGACGACGACATTCCAGTCTATGACGGAATCCCCTTCCGGAATGCCGAGCACGGCGATCTTGCCCCCGTGACACATAACGGGCAGCATCTCATTGAGGGCATCGCGACTTCCGGACATCTCCAAACCGACGTCAAACCCCTCCTTCATGCCGAGTCGATCGATGGCGTCGGCGATTTTTTCAGAGCTGATGTCCACCGTGAGAGTCGCCCCCATGCGCTGCGCCAGCTCCAGGCGATATGGGTTCAGATCGGAGACGACGACATGCCTGGCACCAGCGTGTCTGGCAATGGCGATAGCCATAATGCCGATCGGACCGGCGCCAGTGATGAGCACGTCCTCTCCGAGGACGTCGAAGGACAGCGCTGAATGGACGGCGTTGCCGAGGGGATCGAAGCAGCAGAGGACATCCATGGGAATGGAGGGATCGCAGTGCCAGACATTGGTAACCGGTATCGATAGATAATCCGCAAAGGCGCCGGACCGATTCACGCCTACGCCACTGGTATGGGCGCAGAGATGACGACGACCTGCCAGGCAGTTTCGGCAGCGGCCGCAGACGAGATGGCCCTCGCCTGTCACCACGTCGCCGACGGCAAAGTCGTGTACGTTGCCGCCGATCGCCTCGATGGACCCGACGAATTCATGCCCGATGACCATCGGGGTGGGAATAGTCCTTCGGGCCCATTCATCCCAGTTGTAGATGTGGACATCGGTGCCGCAGATGGCGGTCTTGTGGATCTTTATGAGGACGTCGTCGACACCGACATCGGGCTCTGGGACATCTTCGAGCCAGAGTCCGGGGCTCGGCTGCTTTTTGACCAGTGCCTTCACGATCGTCGGGAATGTTTCGTTTCGGTGGAAGTCAACGCCCCTAATGGAAACCAGTTCGTTGACCAGTGCAACCGGTGGGGCTACCTTCCGCCGATCCGCGCCGAACGATACGAATGCCGTGAGAATTGCCGAGGTGACATTTTGAACATTGCCGAGATGATCATAGCCGAGGCTCGCGACAGGGGGCTGAGGCATTTTTTCGGCATTCCCGGCGGTGGATCTCCCCTCGACATGATGGAGGCCGGCAGGACGAGGGGCGTCGATTTCGTGAGTGTGTCGCACGAGTCGTCGGCGGGTATCATGGCGGCCTACAACGGCATCATGCACGGCACGGCCGGTCTGGCACTGGCAGTGCAGGGAGTGGGCGCCGCGAATCTGGTGGGTGGCGCGGTGAATTCCCACTTCGAGCGCATGCCGCTCATCTGCCTCTGCGAGTCGTCGCCTGACAGTTTCACACAGACAGATCTGGTGCAGCACTGTGGACACGACGGCCTCTTCGGCGGCGTGGCGAAGCACATGGGCACGTTGCGGGCAGAAACGGCGGCGCAGTCGGTGCAGGATTCGGTGTTCCACGCTACGGACGGCCGTCCCGGCGCCGTGCAGATCAACCTGCCGTCGGACCAGGGAGCGGCCGAATGCGGTGATCCGCTGGCCGCCACACCGCCGAAAGCATCAGCGGCTCCCGACGACGGCGATATCGCCGCGGCGCGGGCGATGATCGAGGGTGCCGGCAAGCCGGTGGTCATAGCCGGGACCGACGTGGTGCGGGATGGCGCCACCGCCGAGCTGCTGAGGTTCGCAGAGGGCATCGAGGCGGCGGTGATCGTGAACATGGACGCCCGCGGCGTGTTCCCGGAATCTCACGCCAGGTGGGCATGTGTGCTGGCGGGCTCTCCGTCGCAGCTGGTCGAGACAGAATTCCTGAAGAGAGCCGACATGGTGCTGCTCGCCGGTGTCGACGCCATGATGTCGCACGTCCCCTGGAGTTCGGAGGTGCCGACGTGCGAACTCGTGGCCCGCTCCGAGTACGAGACGCTGACGGCGCCGACGGTGCGGGTGGACGGCGATTTGAAGACGACGCTGGCGACGCTGTCGTCGGTGAAACAGCCGGGATTCGGTGAAGGCGAGATTCGCGAGGTGCGCGACGCAGGCATGAAACACTTCGAGCGACCGGCGGAGGCGAGATTCGCCGCCCACGATATCCTCGAAATCGCCCGCCGCGTCCTACCGCCCGAAACGATCCTGATCTCTGAAACGGGGATCTACATTCCCATGCTCGAGACGCCGATGTGGCAGGTGGACGAGTACGGCATGTACTACGGGACCGCCGGGGGACGAACCATGGGGCTGACCGTGCCCGCTCTTCTCGGCGCCAAGCTGGCGAGACCGGAGGTGCCAATGGCCGGCATCGGCGCCGACGGCAGTCTGCTGATGAGGCTCGGAGAGCTCGAGGTCTACGCCCGCGCCGGCGTGGCGGCGCCGCTCATCATCATCAACGACCAGGCCCTGGGTACGATGAAGTCGAGGCAGAAGATGCGGGGCATGCCGGAATACGAGCTGGGGCTGCACCCGGTGGAGTTCGCCGACGTCGCGCGGGCCTGCGGTCCTGCGGTATTGAGGGGAGCGACCGCGGAGACACCGGAGGAGTTCGAGAAAGAATTGAAGCGCGCGGTTGAGGCCGATTCGACGACGCTGATCGACGCGCGGGTCGACGCATCGGCCTATCAGGACAGCTTCGGACCGATGGTAGGAGTATTCGACTGATCGTCGGAAACCAACGGAAGTGCCAGTAGTTATTAGAGCTTATGACTGGACATCCGAACCACTGGTGAATACTTTCACGAGTAGGTCCAGCTGTCGGTTATCCTTCATTGTTTCGAGAGCTCACAAGATCTCATGGCCTACCGATTCGAACGTGGTGAGACCGTTCCCGAGGGGACTCGCCGCATAACCATCGAGCAGATCCATCGGGCTCTCAACCACCTCGGCGATGCCGACGGAGACAGGGAGGAGCACATCCACGAGAGCCGCAAGTGCATGAAGCGACTGCGCGGTCTCGTTCGGCTCGTTCGCGCCGAGCTCGGCGACGAGACATACCGCAGAGAGAACGAGTGCTTTCGCGATGTGTCGAGTATCCTCGCCGGAATGCGCAATGCCGCCGCTCTGATCGAGGCCCTGGACGAGTTGCTGGCATGGCTGGGCCCGCGAACCCCGAGAAGTCGCTTCGACAACATCCGCCGCTGGTTGATCGGGCGCCGCGACGAGGCATACGGGCAGAGTCGGCCGGTCGACGTGCGGGTCGAGGAACGGGCGATGTCAGCGCTGAGCGACGCGGAAAAGCGCCTCGGCTCGTGGTCATTCTCACGCGACGGCTTCGAGGCACTCGAGCGCGGCCTGCGCCAGGTGTACGCCCGCGGACGCAGGGAATACGGCGAGGTGCAGTGGAGACCGGCTGCCACCGTCATGCACGAGTGGCGCAAGCGCGTCAAATATCAGTGGTACCACACCCAGATTCTGCGGGATACCTGGCCCGCGCTCATGGAGGTGGCAGAGAAAGAGCTGGATCAACTCGGAGATTTGCTCGGCAAGGATCACGATCTCGCCATCCTGTCGGAGACCGTGAGGGGGGAATTCCCGCGGGCGAAGGCGACATCGACCATCCGGGCGCTCGAGCACCGGGTCGCCGAACGGCGCGCCTCGTACCACAATGAGTGTCTCGTTCTCGGTCAGCGAATCTACGCAGAGCGCCCGACGGCATTCGTCCGCCGACTGGACGGCTACTGGCGGTCGTGGGTGGAGGAGCAGATCCAGCAGGGTACCCTAGCGGCGAGGCCGTCGGAGCCGTCCATTCCCGCAGCAGCCCGCTCAACGGTGTCCGACGGGGATTGAGATGACGAACCGATACCAGGAGCTGAAGCGGGATCGGCATCTGTATGGCGGGCCCGGGCTGCACTCGTGGCTGGGAGCCGACAGGCGCACCCATCCCCGCGGCCGCATCGGACCGAGGCTCGTGCTGAGCTTTGTCGCCCTGGCCATGCTCGTGGTTGGCGGCAGCGGCTGGGTGCTGTACGAGCGAGCCCTCAACAGCCTCGAGGAGCAGATGAGCAGCCACCTGCTGGCCGAGGCACGGCTCCTCGCCAACGGACTTGCGGACGTGGATGTGCTGGTTCGGCTGCGTCCCGGGTTCGAGCGATTCGATTTATACCGCAGCTACACGGCGAGAATACGGCAAGCCAAGGATCTCGTCGGCGCCCGCCGCATCTTCGTATTCGACCGCGACTGCAAGAGTCTCCTCGACACCGAACCCGGCAGTTCGATCGGGCGGCTTTTTCCCGAGCTCAAGATACGAGACCGGATGGAGATCGAGCAGGTCTGGCAGGGGAAAGAGGCACACACTGTACGCTTCACCGACCCCGAGACCGGCGTCGACTACATGACAGGATACGCCCCTATGTTCGTCGGCGATGAGGTGGTGGCAGGAGTGGGTCTGGATATCGGCGCGGGGTTCATGACGGCTATTCACGGCTTCAAGCGCTCCATCTACCTTTTCGCCGGCCTCAGCGCGCTGTTGACTCTCATCGTCGGCCTCGGCATGGCGCGCACGATCACGCGACCGATCAATCGGCTGGTGATGGCGGCGCGCGAGATAGGCCGCGGAAATCTCGAGCACTCCGTGGACACCTCCGCGCTCGACGAGATCGGCTATCTCGGCGACACCATGGAGGAGATGCGGCAGAAGCTCCAGGCCAGGGACGCGCAGCTGAGACAGATGCTGGCCGGCGTGGCCCACGAGATCCGCAATCCGCTGGGGGGCATCGAAATCTACGCCGGTCTGATAGCCGCCGAGTTGCCGGAGGGAGATCAGAGAAAGAAGCACATCGAAAAGGTGATCGGCGAGGTGCGCACCCTGAACACGGTCATTTCGGAGTTCCTCGAATTCGCCCGACCCTCGGCAGCGGAACCGCAGCTGTTACACGTGGCTCAGCTCGTCGAGGATGCCGCCTTCTTGCTGTCGCCGGAAATGGATGAGTTCGGCGTCATTTACGAGAAGCACGTAGGACCCGAATTGAAAGCCTACGTGGACCCGGAGCACATAAAGCGGGCGCTTTTCAATCTGATGAAGAATGCGGTGCAAGCCATGGAGGGGGGCGGGACCCTCACGCTGAGGGCGGCCGAAGCCGGACAGGAGGTAAGGATCGATATCGCGGATACCGGCCCGGGAATTCCACCAGAGGCGAGAGCGAGGTTGTTCGAGCCATTTTTCACCACCCGCGAAAAGGGGTCGGGACTGGGTCTGGCCATTGTCCAGCAGGCTCTGGAGAGGAACCGGGGCCGGCTGCAGATGAGTAGCGCTCTCGGCGAGGGGACGACGGTAAGTCTGTTCGTGCCGGCCGACGGGCGCTGGCACGACGCGAGGGACGAGGTGGTGATTGAGGCCGCGATGAAGGACGGAAGCGCCGAACACGCCTCCGCCAGCCAGGGCGTCGGATGAGTCGCATTCTCGTCGTCGACGACAACGAGACGATGCGCTCGGGAGTAGCCCTCGTGGTGGAGCGCATGGAGCACGACGCCGTCACCGCGGCGAGCGGAGCCGAGGCGCTGAACAGCTTCGGCGGCGGCGAGATCGATCTGGTCGTCACCGACTACCGCATGGACGAGATGGACGGGCTGCAACTGCTGGAGGCGGTGAGGAAGCAGCATCCAGAGACAGACGTCATGATCATCACCGCCCACGGCACCATCGAGATCGCCGTGGAGGCCATGCAGCATGGCGCCGCCGACTTCATAACCAAGCCCTTTCCTCCGGAGGCGCTGCGATTCAAGATCGAACGGGTCCTCACCCATCGGGCGGAGCGTCGCGAGCGACAGCGGCTCGACGACGAGAACCGCTATCTTCGAGAGGAGATCGGCGACCGCTACGGCGAGATTATCGGAGAATCCCAGAGAATCCAGGAAGTACTGGCGACGGTCGACAAGGTCAGCGCCACCGACTCGTCGGTGCTCATCTACGGCGAGAGCGGCACCGGCAAGGAACTGGTCGCCAGGGCAGTCCATAATCGGGGCAGTCGCAGCGCCGGACCGTTCGTCAAGGTGAACTGCGGATCCATGCCCAGAGAGCTCGTCGAGAGCGAGCTGTTCGGACACGAGAAGGGGGCTTTTACGGGCGCCGTCCGTCAGAAGAAGGGGAAGTTCGAGCTCGCTGAGAGAGGTACGATATTTTTGGACGAGATCGGCGACATCCCGGCGGAAACGCAGGTGAACCTGCTGCGCGTGCTCCAGGAGAAGGAGTTTGATCGAGTCGGCGGAGAGCGCACACTCGAAGCCGACGTGCGAGTGGTGGCGGCGACGAACCGCCCGCTGAAGCAGATGATGGAGTCGGGGGAGTTCCGCGAGGACCTGTACTACCGGCTCGACGTCATACCGCTCGAGCTGCCGCCTCTGCGAGAGCGGATCGACGACATCCCCCTGCTCGTTGAGCACTTCCTCGACAAGAAATCGCGGGAAATGAATCTGCCGCTCAGGCGTCTCACCCCAGAGGCAATCGTGGCGTTGCAGGCATATCACTGGCCCGGCAACGTGCGTGAACTGGAGAATATCATCGAACGGACCATCGTCCTCGTGGATGCAGACACGATAGACGCCGCCGACCTGCCACTCGCGGTGGGCGAGGGGGCTGAGAGTCGCCCAGCCGATGTCGTCACTGCGGATGGCCACGACGACGGTCTGGCCCTCAACGATCGCCTCGAACGTCTAGAAAAGGAGCTGATTACGAAGGCGATGAGGGATGCGGACGGCGTCAAAACGCAGGCCGCCGACATTCTTGGAATCAAGCCGAGCGCCCTCTATTACAAGCTCGACAAGTACGGAGTCGAATGAAGCAGCTGGCGCACAACCTGACTCTGCTTTCACTGCTGACCTTCCAGACCTCAGCCTGGGCTCAGATCGCGGAGGTCAGCGCGCTCAGGTCCGACCAGAGGCATTTGAGCGGAGTGCGGGACTCGCTGCTCCTGGCCAGGGCCGCCGTAGAGGCGGAGGCGGACAGCATCTCGAACGTAATAGACAGTTTGAAAATGGCCGGGGCCTTCGGTCTACCCGAGTGCCTTCTCGAGTCGATGAGCTTCGTCAGGCGCATGGCCCGGATCGACGGCGCCCTGCACCGGATCAGCGCCGACAGCCTCGCCGTGACCCAGCACCTGCGGGAGGCGTATGACTGGCAGATCAGCCGCCTGTTCGGAATGCTGGCTGAAACTGCGGATGACGGCTTGCTGCACCAGCTCAAGATCTACCAGGAGGAGCGTCAGGCACTCGGCGACGACATCGCTGGCGCCCACTTGCGATTCTCAGGAGAGATGGAAATCACCGACGACGACGGCCCCGACGAGATACGGCAGAAAATCGAATACCTCGAGGGAACGGCCGAACGTTTCCGCTCGGAGCTCCGAAGAATCGAAAGAGGACTGACGAAGCTCGAGCATGAGGACCGGATGGTCGACATCATGTGGGTGGCGACGCACAGCCGCAAGGGCGAGCCGGGCGTTTCGCAGGTGGGGGTCACGACAACGACGGAAGCCTCTGTGGCGCTCAAGCCTGACGGAGTGGCGGGGCGCGACGCCGCGATCCGTTCGGTGCCGCGCTGGTCGAGCGATCTGATACTGAAGCGGCGACAGCTGAAGGCGAGGCAGCAGGAGCTACATCAGCTGCTGGCCGTGGTGGATGAGCGAATCGCGTCGTTCCAGACTCGCCACGACGATCTGCTGGATGGCGACGAATGGGGTGCAAGCCACCTGAAGGCCGCCGACTAAGCCCCATCTTCCAATAGATCCAGGCGGCCGCGATCCATTTCAACCGTCGAGCCGCGAGTTGCCCCGAGCGCGGCCTTCAGAGATTCGTAGGCACGCCACGGGTCGATTCCATCGCCACAGGTAAACAGGTCCACGGCGGCGTAGCCGTGCTCGGGCCAGGTGTGGATCGCCAGGTGACTCTCACGAATGGCGACGACGCCAGTGATCCCGCACGGGGAGAAGCGGTGGAAGGTGGAATCGATAATGGTCGCGCCACCGGCCAGCGCCGCCGTCGTCATGGCTTCTGTGATGAACGCCACATCGTCGAGTAGCTCCTTCGAACACCCGTAGAGATCAACGAGGACGTGCCTCCCCAGTGACTGGCGGTCAGCGGACGGCGGCATTTCTACCAATCTTCCTCAAGCGGGCAGATCCGATCCATCGGATGCCCGCAGCGTAATGTGCGTGATCTCAGAAGGGGCTCGCAGGCGAACGGGTGGACCCCAATAGCCTGTTCCTCGGGAGACGTAGATCCACGAGGATCGGTCGAGGGCGTGCAGACCGGAAATGTAGGGTTGCTGCAGCGGAACGAAGTATTTCCACGGCACGAACTGGCCGCCGTGGGTGTGGCCGGAGAGCTGAAGGTCGAACATGCCCCTGGCAGCGAAGACGGAGCGCGGCTGATGGGCGAGGAGGATGCGCACGTCGGCCGCAGGGGCGCCCTCGACGGCGACGGCGGGATCCGAAACGTGCTCGGGCATGCCGGGCACGACCTCGTCGGCGCTGTGGTCGGTCACGCCGGCGAGCAGAATTCGTCCCTCGCCATGCTGGATGAGCCGGTGCTCGTTGAGAAGGACATCCATGCCCAATCGGTCAACCTCGCGAACCCATTGAGTGACGCCGGAATAGTACTCGTGATTGCCGGTGACGAAGTAGGTCCCGTGAGCCGAACGCAGCTCCGCAAGGGGGGCGACGTGGGGGCGGAGACTCTCGACGCTACCGTCGGCGAGATCGCCAACGAGGGCGACGACGTCCGCGTCGAGCTGGTTGACGGTGTCGACGACGGATTCGACGTGCGAGCGGCCGATGGTAGGTCCGACGTGAAGGTCGCAGATCTGGGCGATGCGGAACCCGTCGAGCGATGGCGGCAGGTCGCGCACGGGAACGGTCACCTCGACGACTGCCGGCCGGCGCCTGGCCTCGTACACGCCGACTCCGGTGGCGAGGCCGGTCAGCGCCAGGGCGCCGAGGTTGAGCGAGTTGAGCAGAAAGCGGCGGCGCTCCGGGTCGGGAGAGACGGCGGTCTCGATCGCATCCGCCGCCACCGACCCGTGGCCGAAGCTGCCCAACAAAAGTGCCAGCTTGCCGATTCCGTCAACGATCAACCAAGCGAGGTCGCGGATCACCAGGACAGCGAACAGGATCGTCGTGAATCCGAGCGTGAGATAGGCCATCCAGGCCAAAACAGTGCGGATCCATTCGGCGGCTTCAGACTGCCGCAGGAGCAGGATGAACGTATGAGGCAGCAGGGCGAGAAAGGCGACGGCCAGCCACAAAACGACGGCATTAGGCGCGGAGAGCCTGAGGGGAACGATGATGCGCCAGCCGCAGTATCCGTAAATCAGTGCTACTATGCTGAGGGAAATGATGAAGAAAGACATGAGGGTTATCGAAGCGATAGTTTATCTGCTCGACGGTGCCGCGGCAAGCGTGGTCATCTTTCGGACGTGGGGGTGCAGGTCGTGTTCGCGATTGAACGAAAAATGAATTTGGCCTTCTTCGAAGCCCAACCTCTCGGAGAAGCTAGCGCTTCTCCTGATGGGTCGCGGGGTTACCAGCTTGGGCAGATTCCCATTTGGCCGTGCTTCTGCTGGCGACTGACGTCGTTGATGCGGATGCCTTTCTCGCCAAAGTTGATGCAGGCGAAATTCTGACGTCCGACGCTCGTCGACGTCAGCTCCACGGTCTTGCTGAGGATGTTTTCTTTGGTGATGGCGTTGATTACGATGACGTCGTAGAGAGCCTCGATCAGCTTGCGGCGCTGGATTCTCCGTTCGTTCGCCTGGAATTTCTGGGCGTATTGCTTGATCACCGTTTTCTGCTCCATGAAGTTCTTGTTGCGACTCTCCGATATAGCCTCGCAGGAAACGACGGCCCAATCCAGCTCCGGGAAATCGGCCGCAAAGAACCGCTCCGTCTTGTACTTGTTGATCGTCTCGGCCACGTTGTCGAACAGCTGCGGGAAGGAACGAACCATATTGACGAGGCTTGTCTGAACCGCCTGCCCGCTCTTGAAGTAACGGTGCAGACGCGGAATCAGGGCGTAGGGGTGCTGCATCTCCTTCTTGTTTTCGAGCAGGTGGCGGAGGCTCGGATCCCGCAGTTTCTGGAGCTTGGGTCAAATGGTGTGTAAACGATTCCGGCGACTCAATGCACCGCATCTCATGGCTGACGTCTACGCCGGGGAGTGCTACGAAAACGGATCACCCATCGCGCAAAGGAAGAAGATCGCCGCCTGAGTCGTTTACACACCATTTGACCCTAGCTCAGTTTCTGAGCCCACTTGCGTTCCAGTTTCGCCTTGTCGTCGGGCACGACCGCAATTCCCAGGTACTGCTCGAGGTCGTCGAGAGAGATCTGGTAGCTTAGGACGTCGATATCGAGTTCGTCTGCGTCCTCTTCGTCCGCGACCTCATCCTGCTGCTGCGCCTTTTTTAGCCTGGCGCGCCGCTCTTCCTGAGCCTGCTTCAGTTTCGCCGCCCGCTCGCTCGGAGAAATGAATTTGCGCTCGGCCTTCGGCTGCGGTTTCTCCTGCTTGGCTTTTTCTTCTTTTCTTCCTGCTTCTTCTTTTTCAATAACTCCGCAGCCGCCTTTTTCTTCTTCTCCTTTTCATCCGGCGTGAATCCGGGAGTTTCCTCGACCTCGTGTCCCTCGGTTGGCGTGAACCCGGGAGTTTCCTCGACCTCGTGTCCCTCGGTTGGCGTGAACCCGGGAGTTTCCTCTACCTCGTGTCCCTCGGTGGGCGTGAATCCTGGAGTTTCTTTGACCTCGTGTCCCTCGGTGGGCGTGAATCCTGGAGTTTCCTCGACCTCGTGCCCCTCGGTGGGTGTGAATCCTGGAGTTTCTTTGACCTCGTGCCCCTCGGTGGGCGTGAATCCTGGAGTTTCCTCGACCTCGTGCCCCTCGGTGGGTGTGAATCCTGGAGTTTCTTTGACCTCGTGCCCCTCGGTGGGCGTGAATCCTGGAGTTTCCTCGACCTCGTGCCCCTCGGTGGGTGTGAATCCTGGAGTTTCTTTGACCTCGTGCCCCTCGGTGGGCGTGAATCCTGGAGTTTCCTCGACCTCGTGCCCCTCGGTGGGTGTGAATCCTGGAGTTTCTTTGACCTCGTGCCCCTCGGTGGGCGTGAATCCTGGAGTTTCCTCGACCTCGTGCCCCTCGGTGGGCGTGAATCCTGGAGTTTCCTCGACCTCATGTCCTTCGGTAGGTGTGAACCCCGGGGTTTCCTCGACCTCGTGCCCTTCGGTGGGCGTGAATCCGGGAGTTTCTTCGACCTCGTGTCCTTCGGTAGGTGTGAACCCCGGGGTTTCCTCTTCTCCCGCCTCTGAATCGGCTGCGGCTACCCCCGCCTCACCGTCACCTTCCTCACCGTCCTCCGCCGCCCCGGACCCCTCGTTGCCCGAATAGATATCGCGATCGAACAGGACGCCGGCCTCTTCGTCATCCTCCGCTTCGGCGGCGCCGTCCCCATCTTCAGCCTCTTCGCCATCGACACCCACCTCGGCTTCGACCACATCCGCGTCGGCGACAGCGTCCTCGTCCGCATCCCCTTCACCCGACAAGGCCATTGCCGCCTGATCCGCGACCTCTTCATCGCCCTCATCCGGGAGAAGCTCCTGCCCTGACTCGTCGACGGCGGTCTCATCATCTACGTCAACCGCGGCGCCGCCCTCCTCCTCCTCGCCGAACAAACCGTCGTCGATTTCTGAATCACCATCCTCCCCGGCTTCGGGTGTCGCGTCGGCCTCATCGTCGTTGACGGCTGCGGTGGAGTCGTCGGCATCGCCGTCCTCACTCTCCTCACCGAACAATCCGTCGTCGACGCCATCCCCGTCCTCCTCTTCCGCCACTGCAACCTCAAGCTCGTCGGCGTCCTCCCCTTCTCCTGCCTCCGTTTCGGCGCCATCTCCGTTGTCGCCAAACATGGCGGCCGCGGCATCCTCCATGTCGGATTCCTCGATGTCGGAGAGGTCGACATCCCCGCCGTCGCCGCCCGCATCGGCCGATTCGTCGCCCGCAGACAGGGCCCCCTCACCGTCATCATCGACAAGCGATTCCTCAACGCCGGCGTCCACTTCTTCGGAATCGTCGGAATCCCCTTCGGGTGCTGAAGCACCTTCGAGTTCATCAGCATCCTCGGTTGCATCAGCATCTTCGAGTGCTTCGTCGTCATCCGGCGCTTCGCCATCATCGGACGCTGTCGCGACGGACTCCTCTCCGTCATTTGCGTCTTCCTCGCCGTTCTCTCCGAAAAGATCATCGGCATCGCCCTCAGGGTCTTCGTCGAGTTCGAGCGCTGACTCATCGTCCGAAGCATCCGAGTCGGCCGAGGCAGCCGAGTCTTCGTCGCCGCCGGCATCTTCCATCTCGATGTCGTGACCGCCGGCGGAGAGGAGCTCGGCGATCTGGCTGGCCAGGTTCGGGCCCACATAGGAACGCGCCACCAGCAGCGACTCGACTGTCTCGTCGTCAAGGCCGTTGCCGTTTTGAGCGGTGCCATCCTCATCGAGCTCGAGCTGGAGCATGGAGGCGTACTTCTCCATGAGGAATTTTGTTTTCTCCTCCTGCTCCAGGGTCTCCTGGAGCGTCCCACTCTGATCGGAATCGCTATTCATCTCAAGGGAAAATCATAGTAGGATAGACGCCGGGCCACAAGCGCTTCGAGGCCTTCCAGTGGGGCACGCCGGACTTCCCGTGGATGGTGATTTTGCGGGCCCTTTGAACCGTGTAGACAGTGCGCGCAGCTCTCTTGCCCCTCCTGTAGGTCGTACTGGTCAGGCTATTGCAACCCCGGGCGAACAGGTCCTCCTCGAGCGCTTCGCCGCAGACGATGCGGTCGTAGATGTCCTCGACGACCGTCTTCTGGCGGACGTACTCTCCGGGAAGGTCCCAGTCCCTGGCGTAGGAAAGCAATTTTCGATCGGGCTTTCTCAGGGTGCAGTTCAAGTACTCCGAATCGCACAGGACCCAGTGAGCTTCCGAAAGGGGCTCGGTGTAAAACTCATTATTCTCGAACCAGTTGGGCTTCTTCTTTCGCTTGAAGAAATAGGATGGGAAATATTCCCTCAACAGCTCGAAGGTGCAGGGCACTGGTTTTCCATCGTCGTCGCCGATCAAAGGGTTGCGGAATATCAGGACGGAAGAGGCGAACATCTTCTGCAGGGCCGGGAGGTCGTTGTTGGCGACGGCTTCGGCGGCGAGGGGGAGATGGAGGAGCGTCTTGAGAGTGGCGTCGAAGGCCTCCTGGTGCTCGGCGAACTGATCCGGTTCGAACGTGTAGCGGAGGATCTCCTCGTGCTTCTCGAGAGAGATATGCCTCTCCATGAAAATCCACCTGGCCTGCTCGTTTGGCGGCTGGGAGAGCAGATCCTCGGGCGGGCTCTCAACGCCCTTCTTCTTCTTTTTGGACCGGGCCTTCTTGCCCTTGCGGCGCTTCCCCTCGCCGTCGCCGGCTGCGCCGGCGAGGTCGGCAATCTCGTCGACGCTGAGACTGGTGTCGGCGCCATTCCCGGACACCTCGACTCCGCCGCCCGCGCGAAAGGCGACGAGCTGGTCGATGTGGGTCTTGACGTGATGACCCAGGTCGTAGGCGATCTCCGGATCGGCGACATGTTCGTCGCGATCGTTTTCAAGATCGAGTATGGCTTTGACGAGTTCCTGTCGGTCCATAGCTTCGCATGGCGGGCACGTGGAGAAGATCCCGCTTGGGGTAGACTGCCTCACCGCCACCCCAAGCGCCAATAATATAACGAGCTTAGGGGACAAACAAAGAAATGCGTTCGAGTTTGTCTCCCTTCTCTTATCGGCAGGGTCGAGTCCAACTTCGTCCCGCAGTTGAACGGCGGGCAGCCGACCACAACATGCTGTGAAAGCGGCACTTTCGCACTACTGTATATTGAGTGGCAGAGGACCAGGCGGACGTCACATAATCCGCTTGACAGGGTTGTGGCGAACTGATACCTAAGAACTCGAAATCGGAGGAAGTCGGCGATAATGAGATTCGAGAGAGCAAGCATCGTCCATCTCATCGTCGGCGCTGTCGTGCTCTACAGCGTCACCGTGACAGCGGTGAATCTGCGCGGCCGGGAGCGTCTGTCGATTGACAAGCCAGTGGAGAACATCCGCGACGAACCGAATGGCGAAAAGATTGGCACGCTCCTGCACGGCGCCACTGTGGAGAAGCTGAGCCAGGATGGAAAGTGGGTGGAATTTCGTGTCGAAGGCTGGATCTGGGGGCCGTCGCTGGACGGATTCGTCGATGAGGAGGAGGAAGAGGAAGAGGGAGAAGAGTGGAAGGTGCGAACGGCGGTGTCCCGCAGTCCGCGTCCGGCGCTGCGGATGAGAGAGCAGGTCGACCGCGTCAAGAAAATCGTCGAAGCCGACTACGGCGTATTCTACGGTGTCAGCCTCGACAAGGACCTGAAACAGCTCGTCGTGCGCTTTCGGGTCAGGGACATCAGCGAAGAAGCGCTGGAGCGCCGGCAGATGGCAGTGCAGGGAGACGTGCTGGAAGCACTGAAGGGCGACGTTGCCTTCGAGAGCATTCGGGTGGAGTCAAACCGCGCTGACGGCAGCGGGCAGGTCGGCCTGACGGTGGCGATAACGGCGGTGGAATTCGTGCAGCGCGGGGAAGAAGCAGATCTGGCGCAGTGGCGGGGCCAGACGCGATTTTCCAGCGACGGCGGAGAGACGTGGAAGGAATAAAAGAGGCGTGCTCGATCTGTCGTCGGTGAAGAGACAGATCGACGTCATGGTGGCCGACCGGGCAGGCCGGCAGGGTCTGCAGTTTCGGCAAAAACTGACCACAGCACTGGCGGCGTTGGAGGCGTGGTCGGGTCGCGTTGACGAGCTCGCGGTGAAGGTCGACGAGAGCCGAACCTCGTGGCTCGTGGCCGGCATCCGCGAGGAACCGGGCTCGGCTCGGGGAGTGCCACCTCGCCCACCGGGCATCAGCGTCGCCGCCACCGACGGCTCTCAGATCTTTCCGGATCGCCATGAAGTATCCTCCTGCTTCCTGATCAACATCGGCTACGTGCTGTTACACTACGGCAGCGGCGAGCGCCCTCTCCTGAGCAGCAAGCCGAGGCTGTTCTACAAGGAAGATGAGTTGCTCGATACCTGGGCGGAGCGCTGGGTGTCGGTAAACCGCGAGCTCATCGGCTTTCGGCGATCACTGCTCGAGCACACCGAGTTGGCCGAGCTCTCCGCAGCGGCCCTCGAGGAGGGGCACAAAACCGTAGCGCTCGCGGACGGCAGCCTCATACCCTGGAGCCTCGAGGGCACTCCGACAGATTTCCGTAACGCCTATCTCAAAAAGCTGCTGGAGGCATTCGATCAGCTGCGCGAGCGCCGGATCCCGGTGGCCGGTTACATCAGCAGGCCGCGCAGCAGAGACGTGGTCAATTCGCTGCGGATCGGCCTGTGCCCGCTCGAGGCGGCCGACTGCGAACGCTGCCCATGGAAAGGGGACGAGCCATGTGCCACCATCGGCGGTCTCGTGGATGCCGCCCTCATGCGGAGTGCTCTCGGACGGGGAGAGCGCTCAGCCGTTTTCGACAGCCGCTCAAAGATTCTCGGCGACTACGGTGACCACGCCATCTCCTTCTTCTACCTCGACGCCGGCGATGAAGTCGCCCGGGTGGAAATTCCCGGATGGGTGGCCGACGATGAGGATTTGCTCGACCTCGTTCACAGCGTCGTCGGCGACCAGATCCAAAAGGGAGACGGCTATCCGGTGGCGCTGACGGAGGCGCACGAGCTGGCGGTCGTGAGGGGGGCGGAGAGGGAGAGCTTTTACCGCTCTCTGGAGGAAACGATGGTGAAGAACGACATCACAGCGAGCTTTTCGGCAAAGAGCCTCAGGAAGCGCCAGCCGGTGGTGTGATGACGTCGCGACCATTGAGCCGTTTCATGCGGGAGGAGGCCGCCCCGGAGCCGCACGCCGCAGTCGATCATATTGGCGAAGTGGTGGAGGCGAGCACGACGGCGCTCGTGGCTCAGGCGAACGAGCTCAACTGCGCCCCGGCCTTCGGCCGCTACGTCGAGGTGAGATCGGACAGGACGGTTTTCGGCATCGTTTTCAACGCCTCGACCCAATCGATCGAGCCGAACCGGCGACCGACGGCCTACGGCAAGACGGAGGAGCAGCTGCGTCTCGAACAGCCACAGATCTTCGAGCTGTTGCGCACTCACTTTCAGGTCCTCGTCATCGGCTACGTGGACGCAGGAAAGGCGGTGCATACGCTACCGCCGCAGCCGGCGCGCATCCACAGTTTCGTCTACTCATGCGACGACGATGCGGTGAAGGAGTTCACGGCCAACGGCGAGTATCTGCGCAGCATTCTGGATGCACCGGGGGTGCCGACAGACGACCTGATCATCGCCTCCCTGCGCCACGCTCTGAACGCTCGAGGGAGCTCCGACTACCTCGAGCGGATGGGCAAGGATCTGGCGCGCTTGCTGTGCAACGATTACAACCGGCTTACATCGCTCATCAGGCGGCTGTCGAGCAGCCTCGGGAAGCGGCGGACGTGAGGAGCAAGAGCAACGGGAAGAGGAGAGCGAGCACCTCTGGGCGGGGTGGCCGCCTGGGCGTCATCACCAGGGGGTCGCTGGCGGAGGGGCTCGAGATGAAGCTCGACCCGGCGCGCAGCGTAGAGGACATGAAGGCTGGCAAGTTCGTCGTCATAGAAGGGGACAAGAACGACTTCTTCTCCATGGTGACGGACATGAGGTTGGACGCGACGAATCAGGAGATCCTGCTGCACCCTCCGGAGCGCGGCGACGACCTGCTGCGACAGGTGTTGAACGGCACGAATACCTACAACATCGTGGCCATGCGTCCGATGCTGATGATGCCCAAGTGGATGGGGAGGGAGGGAGCCGCCGCGGCCGACGACGGGCCGCGGCCGGTGAAGGCGATTCCCAGCCACTTTTCGATGGTTGTGGAAGCCGAGGAGGAGGACGTGGGGAGAATTTTCGGCATCGAAGAGGACGGCCAGCGGCGCTATTTCAATCTCGGCAGTCCGCTCGACATGGAGACGCCGGTGTGCGTCGATATGCTGCGCTTCGCCGAGCGCAGCAACGGCATCTTCGGCAAGACGGGGACCGGCAAGTCGTTCCTCACCCGTCTGGCGCTGTGCGGTCTCATCCACTTCGACCGCGCCGTCAACCTCATCTTCGACATGCACAACGAATACGGTTTCAAGGCGATGAAGGAGACGGCGGGCGAGAATTCGTCATTCGTGAAGGGGCTGAAGCAGCTTTTCGGGGAACGAGTGGCTATCTTCTCCCTCGATCCGAAGTCGACACGCGCCCGTGGGATTCAACCGGACTTCGAGGTCTACATCGGCTACGACCAGATTCTGGTGGAGGATATCGCCCCGCTCCAGGAAGAGTTGAAGCTGAACCCCACGGCGGTGGAGTCGGCCTATCTGGTGTACGCCCTCTACAAGGAGCGCTGGCTGAGGACGCTGCTGAGTCTGGACGGCCCCGATGTAGAGGAGTTCGCCAATGAGATCGGGGCCCATCCCGGATCGCTAGTGGCCCTGCACCGCAAGCTCAAGCGGCTTGAGAGCTTCCCCTTCATGGTGGCGAAATCGGAGGGGGGCGATGTGGTGGACCGCATCATGGAGTTTCTCGACCGAGGAACGAATGTCGTGCTCGAATTCGGGCAGCAGACGAGCATGCTCTGTTACCTTTTGGTAGCGAATATCATCGCGCGACGGATTCACGAGATGTACGTGAAGAAGAGCGAGAAATTCTACGCCACGCAGCGGCCGGAGGACAAGCCGCGTCAGCTGATGATCACGATCGAGGAGGCGCACAAATTCCTGAACGCCAGCGCCGCGAAACAGACGATCTTCGGAACGATCGCCAGGGAGATGCGCAAGTACTACGTGTCCCTGCTGATCGTCGATCAGCGCCCATCCGGAATCGACGACGAGGTGCTGTCCCAGCTCGGAACACGGATCACGGCTTTGCTCAATGACGAAAAGGATATCAGCGCCGTGCTGACGGGGGTCAACGGCACCGAGGGTCTGCGCAGCGTACTGGCGAGCCTGGACTCGAAGCAGCAGGCCCTTATCATCGGGCACGCGGTGCCGATGCCGGTGGTCATAAAGACGAGGGAGTACGGCGAGGAGTTCTATCGCGCCATGGGCTCGCTCGAAGATCTGCCCGCAGCCGAGCGGACGAGGAGAGTGGAGGAGAATATGCAGGTCCTGTACGGAGGCTGACGAGTGTTCGCGGTATTGTCGAAGACGCTCACGCCTCTCATCTCACCCCTGGGCCTGAGTTGCCTGCTGTGGATCGCCGCCGCCGTGCTCTACTGGCGCCAGCGAGTCGCGTGGTCGATGCGCTGCGGCGTGGCCGGCATCGCCGTGGTGGTCAGCTGCAGCAACCCGATCATCGCCGACGCCATGCTGGGATCCCTGGAAAACGACCACTCCGCCAAGCCGGTCTCCGAATACGACGAAGCGGAAGCGATCGTCGTTCTGGGAGGCGTCACAGGCGCAAAGATTCCGCCGCGTCAGAGCGCCGACGTCAATTCGGGGTTCGACAGGTTGCTGGAAGGCATGAGGCTGTACAAGGCGGGCAAGGCGCCGATACTCGTCGTCAGCGGCGGTACCATCCCGTCGTTGACCGGCTCCGAAATCACAGAGGGTGAACGGCTGCGCGACCTGGTGCGGGAATACGGCGGCATCGATCAGCAGCAGCTGCTCGTAGAGTCGAAATCGAGAAACACCTTCGAGAACGCGGTGTACGTGAAGCAACGGCTGGACAAACACGCGGCCTCGCGGATCCTCCTCGTCACTTCAGCCAGTCACATGTGGCGGGCGGTGGGTTGCTTCGAAAAGCAGGGCTTCGCAGTGACGCCTGCACCGGCCGACATCGAGGTAGTCCCGAGACCGTTCGGTCTGCAAAGAATTCTTCCCAGCGCCGAGGCGATGAAGTACTCGTCGCGAGCGGTGAAGGAATACGTGGGGTGGGTGGTATACTGGATCAGAGGCTGGCTCTGACTAACACTCCTCGAGGAAGGGGCTCTCTCCTCGGGAAAAGGCCTGGGCGATCTCGTCGCAGCGCTCGTTGTCGGGATCGCCGTCGTGCCCCTTCGTGTACCTCCAGGTCACGCGGCTGTCGCTGAGGCGGTCGAGCTCCATCCACAGATCCTGATTGAGAACCGGTTTCTTCGCGGCGGTGCGCCAGTTGCGGTGCTTCCAGCCGTGAATCCATTCGGTTATTCCCTTGCGCACATACTCGCTGTCGGTGACGAGGCGGACTTCGGACGCCTCCGTGACGGCCTTCAGGCCCTCGATGGCGGCCTGCAGCTCCATGCGATTGTTGGTGGTGTCGGGGGCGTCCCCGCCCAGCTCGCAGATGCGACCGTCTTCGTAGAGGATACGGGCGGCCCAGCCCCCGGGGCCGGGGTTGCCGGAACAGGCGCCGTCGCTGTAGATCGTTACCGAGGCAGTCAATAGGGCAGTTATAGGGTAGTATAAATTGATATAAGACAGCTTCTTCCTACATTAAGGTTCCTGCAATTCAGCTGTCAATTCAACTCATACTCAGAGCGGACGATATCGATGGCGCAGACAAGCAGCAGACACGATCTCATAGTAATCGGAAGCGGTCCGGGCGGGTACACGGCGGCGATACGGGCGGCCCAGCTCGGCATGAAGGTCGCGATCGTGGAGGAAGCGGAGAATCTGGGCGGCGTCTGTCTGAACTGGGGCTGCATTCCGACGAAGGCCCTTCTCAAGCAGGCCGAGATCTACCGGCTGTTCCAACGGGCTGACGAGTTCGGGCTGTCGGCGAAGGAGGTGAGCTTCGACTGGGGCAAGATCGTCGCTCGCAGCCGGGAGATCGCCGGGGGACTGGCGAGCGGCGTGGAGTACCTCATGTCGAAGAACTCGGTGGAGGTGCTGAAAGGGCGAGGGCGAGTCACCTTCGACAAGCAGGTGGACCTGTTCGTACCGGCCACGATGACGCAAAAGCTCAACCCGAAGAACGTCCTGCTGGCCACAGGCGGCCGGCCGCAGTCGATTCCAGGAGTCGAGATCGACGGAGAAAACGTCATCTCGAGCAAGGAGGCGATGGTGCTGGACGAACTGCCGAAGTCGATGGCCATCATCGGGGCGGGCGCCATCGGGGTCGAGTTCGCCTACTTCTTCAACAGTTTTGGCTGCAAGGTTACGCTGCTGGAAGGCGAGAATCAGGTGTTGCCACGGGAGGACGAGGAGGTCGCCGGGTTGCTGGCCGAGAGCCTGAGCGGGCAGGGAATCGACGTGCGCACCGGGGTGATGGTGTCGAAGGTGGGAACGAAGGGGAAGAAGATGAGCGTGACCATCGAGAAAAACGGCGGTAAGAGTCAATCGATCTCCGCCGACAAGGTTCTGATGGCGGTCGGTGTGGTGGGAAACACCGAGGACCTCGGCCTGGAGGCGGCTACGGTGAAGTGTCACAAGGGAGGCGTCGAGGTGAACGGGCGGATGGAGACGAGTGTGAAGGGGGTGTACGCCATCGGCGACGTGGTGGGGGCGCCGCAGCTGGCTCACGCGGCTTCGGCCGAGGCGATCGCGGCGGTGGAGTTCATGGCCGGCAAGGAACGCCCCGAGATCGACTACGCCAACATCCCGAGCTGCACCTATTGCCAGCCACAGGTGGCCAGCGTCGGCTTGACGGAGACGCAGGCCAAGGAGGCGGGGCACGACGTGAAGGTGGGGCGCTTCCCCATGTCGGCGAGCGGCAAGGCGCGCGCTATCGGCGAAACGGAGGGGCTGGTAAAGCTCGTGTTCGGCGCCGAGTACGGCGAGCTCCTGGGTGCCTCCATCATCGGCTCCGAGGCAACCGAGCTGATCGCCGAGATCGGCCTGGCGAAGACGCTGGAGGCGACCTACGAGGAGCTTCTCAACACCATCCACTCCCATCCGACGTTGTCCGAGTCTGTGATGGAAGCGGCGGGAGTGGCGTTCGGTGAAGCGGTAAACATCTGAAAGCGACTCGTGGATCACACACAGAAATACATGCAGGATCTCAGGAGCGCGCTCGACGGGCTCGATATGTCGCTCGTGGTGAAGTGCCGCGACATGGTGGAGGAGACGCGGAGCGCCGGGCGGCAGATCTTTCTGTGCGGCAACGGCGGCAGCGCGGCGACGGCCAGCCACATGGCCAACGATCTGGGCAAAGGCGCCAGCTACGGACGTCCCCAAGATCAGCGGTTCAGGGTGACGGCGCTCACCGACAACGTGGCGTGGATGACGGCGCTGGCGAACGACGTCGACTACGAGTCCATCTTTTCGGAGCAGCTGCGCAACCTCGGGCAGTCGGGCGACCTGCTGATCGCCATCTCGGGGTCGGGGAACAGCCGCAACGTTCTCAACGCCGTGGCGGTGGCCCGTGAGAAGGGGATGAAGACGATCGGCTGGACCGGATTCGACGGCGGTGAGCTGGCGGCTATGGTCGATGTGGCGATCGTTGCGTCCAGCCATCACATGGGCAGGGTGGAGGACATCCACACCGTGCTCATGCACCTGACGTGCTACTACTTCATGGAAGCGCCGCTGTGAACCCCATAGATCGCAGCATTCCGCACCCCACGATGCCGCCGCTGGCTCAGCTTCTGCCGGCCGAGCCGCTGCTTCTGATGACGGCGGGTCCCGTCCCGGTGCCGGCCGAGGTGGCGCGAGCCGGTGGCCTCGTCATCGACCACGTGGGCGAGAGCATGAACATGCTGCTGCGACACATTAAGGAGATGACGCGCTACTCCTTCCAGACCAGAGACGACAAGATTCTCGGAGTGTCGGGACCGGCATCGGCGGCCATGGAGATGGCCATGGCCAACCTGCTGTGGCCGGGAAGGTCGGCGCTGGTGCTTAAGAACGGCTACTTCAGCGGCCGCTTCGCAGAAATGGCCGAGGGTGTGGGGGCCTCGGTGGACGTCGTCGAGTCACCCGAGGGAAAGCCTGTCACGGCCGCCATGGTGGAGGAGCGCCTGCGCGAGAAGAGCTACGATCTGGTGACCATGGTGCAGGGGGAGACGTCGTGCGGCGTGTTGACGGCGGAGTTGCGGCGGATCGTCGAGTTGTGCAGGGAGCACGGTGCCCTGACGGTGGTGGATGCGGTGTGCACGCTCAGCACGATGCCGCTCAAGAAGGACGAGTGGGGCATCGAGGTGGTGATGACGGGCAGTCAGAAGGGACTGTCATCGCTGCCGGGGGTGTCTCTGATCGCGTTTTCGGATGCGGCGTGGAGAGCCATCGAGGAGCGGCCGAGCATCAAGCCGCACTGGTGCCTGGACGTGATGCGGGCGCAGCGGTTCTGGGGCGAACACGAGTATCACTATACGGCGCCGGTACCGGGACTGCTGGCGCTGCACGAGGCGCTGCGGCTCATCTCCGAGGAGACGCTGGAGCGGCGGTTCGAGCGTCACCTGCACAGCTCCGCTGGCGCTGCAGGCCGGCATCGCGGCACTGGGACTGAAGCTGTCAGTGCCGCCGGAGCACCGACTCAACTCGGTGGTGGCGATCGATATTCCCGAGGGAGTGGACGGCGAGGAGACGCGCAGCTACATGCGGCGGATGTTCAAGGTGCAGATATCGGGGGCCTTCGGCCTCGACATCGTGCGCATCGGTCAGATGGGGGAACAGTGCCGGGCGCCGAATTTGTTCCGCACGCTGCACGCCCTCGGTGTGGCGGTTGCCAAGCAGGGCGTCAAAGTCGATCCGAGCGCCGGCATGGCGGCGCTCGAAGAGCACCTCGCCGAGCACGCCGAGGATATTCTGTAGGTCCTAGCAGCATGTGGTGAAAGTCGGTGATTTTCTTGCGGCGCGGATGAGGAGCCTCTCCTTACCTTTGAGCATCAACCTTGCAGGGGAGATGCTGTCATGGCGTTGGGAAAACGGAAGCGCGCGAGCCAAGCTCAGCTGTGGGTGGCGACGCAGCACCTGAGGGCTCCGGGACATCCTTTTTACAAGAGATTGAATGAGGTGCTGGACAAGCACGGATTCGACGAGTTTGTGGAAGAGCGGTGCACGACGTTTTACGCCGAGGGCGTCGGTCGGCCCGGCATCCCGCCCGGGGTCTATTTCCGCCTGCTCATGATCGGCTATTTCGAGGGCATCGACTCGGAGCGTGAGATCGCCTGGCGCGTCGCCGATTCGCTGTCGTTGCGGGCATTCCTCGGCTACGAGCTCGACAAGGCTACGCCCGATCATTCGACGGTGTCTCGCACGCGCCGGCTGATCGACTTCCAGACGCATCATGAGGTCTTCGAGTGGGTGTTGAAGGTGCTGGCCACATCGAACCTGCTGAAGGGGAAGACGCTGGGCGTCGACGCCACGACGCTGGATGCCAACGCCGCCATGCGCAGCATCGTGCGCCGGGACACGGGCGAAAGTTACGAGGAGTTTCTCACGAAGTTGGCCAAGGCCTCGGGCATCGAGACGCCAACGCGAGAGGATCTGGCCAGAATCGACAAGAAGCGCCCGAAGAAAGCGTCCAATAAGGACTGGGAACACCCGCACGATCCGGATGCCCGCATTACCAAGACGAAGGATCGTCGCACCCATCTGGCGCACAAGGTGGAGACGGCGGTGGACATGGACACCCAGGCGATCGTCGCCGTGAGTCTGCCGAGTGCCGATGAAGGCGACACCGAATCGCTGCCGTGGATGCTGGTGCGAACCGAATTGAACGTGGAGGCCGTGTCGCAGGATCCCGAGGCCAGGAAGCATCTGCATCCCAAACCGTTGTCGGAAGTCGTCACCGACAAGGGGTATCACAGCAACGAGGTGCTGGTCGATCTCAAAGCCAGTGCCATTCGCAGCTACATTTCCGAACCGGATCGCGGGCGTCGAGATTGGAAGGACAAAGCGGAAGCACAACAGGCGGTGTATGCCAATCGCCGACGCATTCGCGGCAACCGCGGGCAGGCGCTGCGGCGTAAGCGCGGCGAGCTGCTCGAACGCCCGTATGCTCATCTGTTCGAAACCGGCGGTATGCGACGGCTGTTTCTTCGGGGCCGACAAAACATCCTCAAACGCCTCGTCATTCACGTGTGCGGCTGCAATTTCGGCCTCCTCATGCGCACCCTCTTCGGTGCGGGCACTCCGAGGGGTATGAGGGAGGCGTTTTCCCTCATTTCGTCTCTCATCACTCAGGTTTTCGCGCCTTGGCGCGCTTTGTCGCCGCCCGTGGTTCAACTCTCGGGCACTGCTCGATTTTCGTCGCCATTGGCGGCAACTCGCACCACGAATCTCAGGCCACCCCAAATCTTCCCAAACGAGGCTTTAGCCACGGGCTGCTAGACCTGACCCGCCAGATAGTTGCTGATGGCGCCGTCGTAGTGCGACGTGAGCCGGTAGACTTCGAGGGCGAGCCTGCGACCGTAGGCCGGGTCGATGGCGCAGTCGTCGGCGCGAAGGCGCCGGAGCGTCTCCTCGTACTGGGTGGGTGAGCTGATCACGTAGATGGACTCGCAATTCTTGGCGGCCGAGCGCAACATGGCGGGCCCCCCGATGTCGATCTGCTCGATGGCTTCCGACAGAATGCAATCGGGCCGCGCGATCGTGTCCTCGAACGGGTAGAGGTTGACGCAGACGATGTCGATCGGCTCGATGCCGTGCTCGGCGATCGTGGACATGTGCTCCGCATTCGAGCGCACGGCGAGCAGGCCGCCGTGAATACGCGGGTGCAGCGTCTTCACCCGCCCGTCCATGATCTCCGGGAAGCCGGTTACTTCGGCGACCTCGGTGACAGTGATTTCCAGCTCCCGGATGTAAGCGCCGGTTCCGCCGGTGCTGAGGATTTCGATCCCCAGGTTGTCGAGACCGAGGGCGAATTCGGGGAGCGCGGTTCGGTCCGAAGTGCTGATGAGGGCCCTGCGAGCTTTCGTCATCTACTTACTCCAATCGTTTTTTCAAGGGCACGTACAGAGTATTTACCAGTGCCCGAATTGTCAACGAAATGGATAGATCTGCGATAAGAGAAGGTGCTCTCCAGATCGTGCAGACGCTGCGCCGCGAGGGGCACGTGGCGTATCTGGCGGGCGGCTGTGTTCGCGATCTGATCATGGGGCTCGAGCCGAAGGACTTCGACATCGCCACCGACGCCGCGCCAGAGGAAGTGCAGGAATTGTTCGAGAGGACGGTGGCCGTGGGAATCGAGTTCGGCATCGTCTCGGTGATCGTTGAGGGGGACGGGCAGTACGAGGTGGCGCGCTTCCGCACCGAGGGTCGGTATCGCGACGGGCGCCACCCGGAATCGGTGGAGTTCGCCGAGCCGGAGGCGGACGCAAAACGCCGCGACTTCACCATCAACGGGATGTTTTATGAGATTAACTGCGACGACTCCCTGGATGCTTCCGGCATCATCGACTATGTCGACGGGCGCCGCGATATCGAGGCACGGCTGGTGCGGGCCATCGGTGAGCCGGGCGAGCGGTTCGAGGAGGATTACCTGCGAATGCTGCGGGCAGTGCGCTTCGCCGCCCGGCTCGGATTCGAGATCGAAGCGGCGACCTTCGAGGCGATCCAGGCGAGCGCCGAGAATATTCGACACACGAGCGCGGAGCGCATCAAAGATGAGCTGACCCTCATTCTCACGGAGGGAGGGGCCGCGCGCGGCATGGCGCTGCTGATGAATACGGGGCTGATGGCGCATCTCTTGCCGGAGGTCGCGGCCATGGACGGGGTGCCGCAAGCGCCGGAACACCATCCGGAAGGGGACGTGTGGACGCACGTGAAGCTGATGCTGCAACAGCTCGAGGAGGATGCCAGCGAGACCCTGGCGTGGGGGGTGCTGCTGCACGACATCGGCAAGCCCTCGACCTATACGGTGGCGGACAGAATCCGCTTCAATGGTCACGATGCAATCGGTGCGCAGATGGCCGCAGAGATCTGTCGCAGGCTGCGCATGTCGAACGAGGCGACACAGAAGATCAGCCAGCTGACGGCGGAGCACATGAGGTTCAGGCACGTGCGGGAGATGCGGGAGAGCAAGCTCAAGCGCTTCCTGCGAGAGCCACACTTCATGGAGTTGCTCGAGTTGCACAGAATCGACTGCTCCGCGAGCCACGGAAAGCTCGATCTATACGATTTCTGCAGACAGAAACTGGGCGAGGTCGGCGAGGGGGAATTGCGACCTGTGAGGCTGTTGAGCGGCGACGACCTGATCGAGATGGGATACGCGCCGGGGCTGAGGTTCAAGGAGATTCTCGGGCGGATTGAGGACGCGCAGCTCGAGGGGCGGGTGACGACGCAGGAAGAGGCGTTGGATCT
>CBDBIJ010000026.1:0-9940 GCA_965205655.1 Candidatus Latescibacterota bacterium | reverse complement strand
CAAGGCGTCGAGGCCGTTCTCGTACGGCGGCTCGGTGCTGTCGCCGGTCGTGTGATGCTCCTTCCCGGTGCCGTCGTAGATCGTCCACCCCTTCACGGGACTGTCCAGAGCTGAATAGGCCAAGTACAGGATCATCACCTGCTGTCTCTGCTGCGGCATTCTCCCCCCACGAACCGGCACAAACGCGCGTTGGCTGCTCGATGTATGAATGATACGATATTAGTCGCGAGATCGCATGGAAAGCCACGAGTCGCCCCCGCTTGCATTCGCCGGGGGAACACACTAATTCACCTTCCGAGGAGTCTATCGCCAGGTGGAAGGTTTGAGCGACCGAACGAACATCCTGTTGATTACGAGTGATCAGCAACACTGGGATACCCTGAGCTGCCAAGGCTCGGAGGTCAACACGCCCAACCTGGACCGCCTCGCCGCGAGGGGCACACTCTATCAGCGCGCCTACTGCCCGAGCCCGACCTGCACGCCGACGCGCGCCTCCATCATCACCGGGAAATATCCCAGTCAGCACGGCGCCTACTCGCTGGGGACAAAACTCCTGGAGTCGGAGCACACGGTTGGCGAGGACTTCGTGGCCGCCGGCTACCGCACCGCCCTCGTCGGCAAGGCGCACTTCCAGCCCCTGCACGGAACGGACGAATTCCCCTCCCTCGAAGCGTATCCGATTCTTCAGGATCTCGACTTCTGGCGCTCGTTCGACGATCCCTTCTACGGCTTCGAACACGTCGAGCTCGCCCGCAACCACACGGATGAAGCTCACGTCGGCCAGCACTACGCAATCTGGCTAGAAGAAAAAGGCCTGACGAACTGGAAAGATTATTTCCGTCCCCCCACCGGCAACAACGCAGACCAGAAGCGCAAGTGGCTCATTCCGGAGGAGTTTCACTACGGCAGCTGGATCGCCGAGCGCTCGTGCGCGCTCATCGATCAGTACGCGTCGAATGATGAAGCGTTCTTCCTGTGGTCGAGTTTTTTCGATCCCCATCCAAAGTATCTCGTGCCGGAACCGTGGGACACCATGTACGATCCCGAATCGCTGACGGTCCCGGCGGTCGTCGCAGGGGAACACGACAAGAATCCTCCCCATTTCCAGCTGACCCAGGAGGAGAATCCGGACTTCAGCTCATGGAAGGCGAGCGGTCAGAGCCTGCACGGGTTCAGCTCACACCGCCACGATCGGGACGAGCTCGCCAGAGACATCGGCTGCTACTATGGCATGATCAGCCTGATGGACAAGCAGATCGGACAGATCCTCGATCAGCTCGAGGCGCGCGACCTCGCCGACAACACGCTCGTCGTCTTTGCCTCCGACCACGGCCATCTCTACGGCCACCACGGCCTGATTGCGAAGGGGGCCTTCCACTACGAGGACATGGTCCGCGTGCCACTCATCGTTTGCCAGCCGGGGAAGGTGCCGGCCGGCGTCGTTTCCGATTCGCTGCAGTCGCTCGTCGACTTTTCCCCGACCTTCTTGAGCGCGGCTGGCATAGCGGTCCCGCGGCCGATGACGGGCATCGACCAGACTGATGTGTGGTACGGGCGCCGGGAAACAATCCGCGATCACGCTCTCGTCGAGAATCATCACGATCCGGGCAGCGTTCACCTCAGGACGTACATCGACGAGCGCTACAAGCTCACTGTCTACCACAGCCGGGAATACGGGGAGCTCTTCGATCTCGAAGCCGATCCGCGGGAAATCGACAATCTCTGGGACAATCCCGCGGCCCAGGATCTCAAGGGGGAGCTCATGCAACACCTCGTTTTTGCGGAAATGGCAAAAGACTCGCTGCCCATGCCGCGTATATCAGGCGCCTGAATAACGCTGCTTGCCGCAACGAGCATCGAGACGGACATCCCGAGATGGAAGTTCACCTCATAGACGGAACGTACGAGCTCTTCCGCCACTTCTACGCGTTGCCGTCCCGCTCCGATAGGTCAGGCAATGAGGTGGCGGCGCTGCTCGGCGTGGCCAGTTCAATCGCCTCGATGATTCAGAATGGCGCCACCCACGTCGGCGTCGCCACGGATCACGTGATCGAGTCTTTCCGCAACGCGTTGTACGAGGGATACAAGACGGGTGGCGGGATCGATCCCAAACTGTGGCGTCAGTTCCATCCGCTGGAGGATCTGCTGCGAGCCCTCGGCGTCGCCGTGTGGCCGATGGTGGATCAGGAGGCGGACGACGGTCTCGCCGCGGCGGCGCGCCTGGCGCGAGACGGTGGCGACGTCAGCCGCGTGCTGGTCTGCTCGCCGGACAAAGATCTCGCACAATGTGTGCGCGGCGATCTCGTTGTTCAGTTCGATCGACGCCAGCGCAAGATCCGCAACGAAGAGGGTATCCTCGAGAAGTTTGGCGTCCTGCCGACATCGATTCCGGATTTTCTCGCCCTCGTCGGAGATTCTGCTGATGGTTATCCCGGCGTTGCCCGCTGGGGCGGAAAAAGCGCGGCCGGCGTTCTCAGGCGATACGGACACCTGGAGGACATCCCGAGCAATCCGCTATACTGGGACTGCGACGTGCGCGGCGCCAAAGCTCTGGCGGCATCTCTGTACGACCACTGGGACGAATCGCTGCTCTTTCGCGACATCGCAACCCTGCGCACGGATGCCGATCTGTTCAGTGACGTGGACGAACTGAGATGGCGGGGACCGGAAAACGAGTTTGGGCCGCTGTGCGAACAACTCGGTGCGACAAACCTCGCTGACCAGGTTGCCCGCCTCGCATGATGCCGCTCGCACACACGCGCACCATCCCTCGCTGCAGAATTGGCGATGCAAGGAGCAAACACCCCACCGAGAGAATGTCTGGAGGACTGAGAGCTGATGGCGCATCGGAAAAAACTAGAAATCGATACGCGGGGCGAATTTCTTCTGCCACCCACCGACGCTATGTGGGAAGCCATGCGAACTGCCGAGATCGGCTGGCCGGCCTGGGGTGAGGATCCCCACGTCAACCGCCTGCAGGAGTTGGCCGCCAAGCTGACCGGCAAGGAAGCGGCCCTGTTCTGCCCGACGACGAATGTGGCCAACCTACTGGCCATGATGGCGTATTGCAGTCGCGGTGAAGTGGCCATCATGGAAGAGCGCTGTCACCTCTGGTGGGTGGAGGAGCGCAACATTGCCGCCCTTACCGCCGCTGCGCCCCGTCTCCTTCGCGGCAACAAGCTCGGGGAAATGGCCGTTGACGACATCGAGGCCGCAATCTCGGATTCGGCTTACGGTATCCATCCTCGAACGTCGCTCGTCTGCCTCGAGAACACCCACAATGTCGCCGGCGGCATCGCCCTGTCTCTGGATTACATGACACAGGTCTCGCGTGTTGCTCATGATCATGGCGCCGCCCTGTTTGTCGATGGAGCGCGCTTCTTCAATGCCGCTGTGGCGCTTGGCCTCACCCTCGGGGAATTGGCGGCTCCCGGTGGATGCCCTCAGCCTGAGCCTCAACAAGGGCATCGGAGCACCCTATGGCTCGATGCTCTGCGGCAGTGCTGACATAATTGAGCGCGCCCGCGAGCACCACCGCATCCTCGGTTCACACTCCATTCACAAGGAGGGCATGTTCGCCGCCGCCGCCATCGTCGGTCTCGAAACCATGATCCCCAGGCTCGCTGAAGACCACCTGCGGGCGCAAGCGTCTGGCAGAGATGCTCTCTGAGATGGATGGCATTCAGCATCGACATGGAAACCGTTCAGACCAACATCGTGCGCGTCGACATCGACTGCACGACGCCGGAAGAGTTTACGCGGCTCATACTCGATCGTGGCGTCGGGGTGAGCGTGCTCGACGGCCAGCTCCGTGAAGTTCATCACCCACCGCGGCGTTGGCGACGACGACATCAACTCGGTGGCGCAGGTTGTCCGAGAGGTCCTGGGAGAACTCTGAGCTTCAGGCCGTCTGCCTTCGACCTCGGGAAAGCCGTGCCATCCTCCGGCTCAAAATCCGAGCAGCTCGCGGGTGCTGTCGATATCCAGCCACATCCGCTCATGAAGCGAGCTGCCGTTCTGGACAGCCGGAAGGAGGGCTGCCACATCCTGTAGTTGAAATAGCCTCGGGACAGAAACCTGCATTCGGGCGACCGCTCGTCGTCTGATTACCAGGCCGCTTTTCGGAATCCCTTGCCCGATGTCAACCGACTGGCGAAACGGGCAATCTCAGGGTTGGGATCGTGAAGGGCAGCTTCGAAGACGTCGTGGTTGTCAGCGGGATCGAGGTGACTCAAATGCTTCACCATCGTCATGCGCACATGGGCGTCCGGGTCCGTCATGCCGGCCCAGAGCCACTTTCTTGTGTCTGACGTTTCATCTTCGCAGGCGGCAAGCACTTCGAGAGCGGCGGCGCGCACCCGTCGGTCGTCGTCGTCGGCCAGGTCGGTGATGAGAGCTGGATTGACGTCGGGCGAGGCGCGCATCGCCTCGAGCGCAGCGACCTGAACTGAGAGATCTGCTTCCCCGAGAAACATCATCGACCAATCGAAGAGATCGGGACCACCTTGCGCTGCAAGGAGTTGCAGTCCGCGAACGCGGCGCCTCGGCTTTTCGGACAGCAGGCAATCGAGGATCTCCTCTTCATCGTCTTCGGATTCGATTTCGTCAATGGTGTTCTCGATCGGGGCCGTCGAGGAGACCTGCATCCCACGCATCGGCAGTGTGCGAAGGTGCTCAAAATCGACTTCTACGCCCGCGAAGAACTCGGGCAGCCACTGAGACGCATTTGAGAGAAGCTCCCGCCGACCGATAGTGCCGCGTGGATTGGCACTCAGGCGGTTGTTCATCCACAACAGCAGCCGTCGTATCCCGGGATGCCGTTGGCCTATGCCCTTGTGGGGCCTGAGGTTCAGTATCTCGTTGAGCCAGCTGGTGAGAGCGGCGGCTGAGTTCAGCACGTCCTGGGGAGGGGTGTTCGTACTGATTTTCTCACACAGCACCGAAGCGGGTACCGGTCCACCAATGGCGACGACAGCATTCTGGTTGATGACTCGCTTGCTGCCAAGATGAGCGCGGAGGGTCTCCAGGTTGAATATCGCACTTGAGGACGACGGGGTGGTCCTGGGCGCGTCGTGCCTTCGTCTGAGCTCGTCGCCAGGCGTATCCCCGGTGGCGGGCAAACCACACGCGGCGCGACGGTCTCCTCGGGGTAAAACCGTGGATGCGGATCTTGACCGCGCTGGACCGCGTTGTGCCGTGATAGAGAATCATGTCACAAATCAGGCAAAGGGGCTGAACAATGGCAAGCAGCACTCAAGGGCGAACAGTCACTCTCCGAATCCGATGCTGCGGTAGTAATCGAGTGATCTTGTGGCAATCGGTAGCGGTCTGTCGAACGGCACAGGATACATATCCTGCTCGACGATGCGAAACCGTCATAGGCCAGCTCGGCCAGCAAGTCCCGGAGGGCGGGAAAGCCAACAACGCCATAAGCCGGCTCGCAGAAAACGCCTTCGGCCACGACCTGAGTGAACGTGAGTCGCTCCGACTCGACTCTTCGGAGTTTTCTGCCCATCTACACTTTTCAGATGGAGATGCGGAATTCTCTGGTGGTGACGCCGCATGAAATCGACCGGATCACCACCCCGATAAGGAACTCCGGGAAGGGAGCGTTGTCGCCGATCCGCAATTCACCAACTGGAAAAAGGGAGATTTCTCTTTTTCAGAAGGAATCACCTGCGCTCGATTTTGGTATCGAACCCATCAGTGTCGCTGAGGTGGGAGTCAACGGTCTATCAAATGACTTCTGGGGTGCCTTGAATTTGTAGCAGGCTGGAGAATGAGCATCAAGCAGCAACTACATTCCAATCGACGCCAGACGGCAAGACCGGTACGCCGCGGGCGACGAGAAACATCGTGCAAGCTACTGATTCGCTGCGATTTATGGCGCTCGACCCGTGAGAGAAGAGCGCTCTGCCGAAGGGTGTCGTATTCGCCATCGGTCGTGGTTGTCTTCATTATATAGACGGTCGCGTGAATCAGCATGTAGATGTCATGGTTGAGGAGAGCATGATCGACAAGGTGGTCACAGCACAGGTGGCAGACGCCATAGATCGGCGGCGTCTGCTGGAAACGGCAACGGCGCTCGTCGAGGTGCCAAGTCCGACGGGCGATGCGCGTGCGGTCGCCGATCGTCTGGCTGAGCTTCTCGCCGCTGACGGATTCGAGGTGGAGCGTCCCGTGGGTGGCTGGGAGAAGTCGCCGGCCGTGGCGGTGCGATACGACTCCGGCAAACCGGGACGTGTCCTGCAGCTGACCGGGCATCTGGACACGGTCCATCTGCCCTTCGTGCCGCCCCGCGAAGACGGAGAGTATCTGTACGGGTCCGGCTCATCAGACATGAAGGGCGGAATCGCCATCAACGTCGAGGTGTTGCGGGTCTTGCGCGAGACGGGGTTGCTCGGCGGCGGCTCCATTTTGCTGACTGCTTACGACCTGCACGAGCGCCCCTGGGGTGACGGTCACCAGCTGGAAGGGCTGATCGAGGCGGGTTACGTCGGCGACGGGGTGCTGATTCCAGAGTACCTGTGCACGTGCCTGCCGGTTGCCGGCAGGGGGCAGGCGGTGTTTGAGATTGTCATCAGTCGTGAAGGAGAGAAAGTTCACGAGGTGTTGCGTCCGGCAGATACGCCGGATGTGATCGGCGCCGGCGCCCAGGTGATCGCGCGGTTCAAAGAGCTGATGAAAGAGCTCGAAAGGAAAACGCACCCCCACGCCGGGACCGATACGATTTTCGTCGGTCATTTCCAGTCGGGGGAAATCTTCAATCAGGCGCCCACGGAGTGCCGTTTGTCGGGTACGCGGCGCTGGGTGACACCGGGTGATGGCGAAGCTGCGTACGCACAACTCCGCCAACTCCTGGCCGAGGTGGCTGAGGCGACGGGGACGAAGATCGACGTCGCCATCCAGCTGTCGGGCGAAGCTTTCCTCCTCGAAGAGGAGGATCCGCTCGTCGCCGCTTTTCACGGCGGCTACGGAAGTGCTGACGGCGGTGGCCGGCTCGAGCCGGGTGCAAAACTTTTCGTCGATGACGGTAACGCCTTCTACGCGATGAAGCAGACCCCCGTTGTCACTCACGGGCCGGCGGCAACGGGTGCCCACACGCTCGATGAACGCGTGCCGATCGACGAACTGGTGAGGGTCGCCCACGTATACGCATTGACGGCAATCGACTATTGCAACCCATAGACAAGGCCAGATCACCAAGATGGATGTGAGTGCACGGCACGAGCAGTTGCTCAGGAAAACCTTCCTCGACTACCAGTCGACGGCCGAATTCATGAGCAATCCGCTCATCGTATCGCGGGCAGAGGGCCTGTACTACTGGGATGTAGAAGACAGGCGTTACTTCGACGGGATCAGCGGCATCTACTCGACCTTCCTCGGCCACCGCCACCCGCGCATCGAGGAGGCGATTCGCACGCAATGGGAAAAGCTTGCCTTCGCGCCACCCATGCACGGTACGTCCGACGTCACTTTGAATTTTGTCGAGAGAGTCGGCAGCGTGACGCCTGGGGACCTGAACTTCGTCAAGGCCTTCAGCGGCGGGTCGGAGTCGATGGAGGCGGCCATCAAGTTTGCGCGGCAATATTTCAAACAGACAGGACATCCAAGCAAATACAAATTCATCAGCCGCTACTACGCCTACCACGGTGCCACGATGGGGGCGATGGCGGCGAGTGGCACGGGGGAGCGCAAGACCCCCTTTGAGCCCGCGCCGCCGGGATTTCTCAAGGTTTTTCCACCGAACTACTACCGCGATCGCCTCAGCGACTGGGATGAGTGCAATCGTTTTGCGGCGCAGCAGTTCGAAGATGTCATCATCCACGAGGACCCGGAGACGGTGGCGGGCATCATCATCGAGCCGATCTCGAACACGGGTGGTGTCATCACGCCGACGGAGGAATATTTCCAGATCATCCGCGCCGCCTGCGATCGCCACAATGTATTGCTCATCTACGACGAGATCATCACCGGCTTCGGGCGCACGGGATCGATGTTCGCCGCCCACACCTTCGGGGTGACGCCGGACATTATCTGCGGCAGCAAGGGCTTGTCGAGTGGCGCTATCCCACTGGGAGCTCTGATGGCGCGGGAGGGTATGGGGGCGTGCTTCTACGAGCAGGGCGAGAACTTTGCCCACGGCCACACCTATGCCGGACATCCGCTGGCGTGCGCTGTGGGCATTGCCGTCGTCGACGAGATTGTCGAGAAACGGCTCGATGACAACGCCCGCGAGATGGGTGACTATCTCGCCGGGAAACTGGAAGGGCTGCGCTCCCTTGGTGTGGTGCGGGAAGTGCGTGGTAAAGGGTTGTTGCGAGGTGTCGAGCTCGTCAAGGATACGACGAGCATGCAGCCGTTCCCGGAACTGGGGAAAGCGCTCAAGAAAACGTCACTGCAAAACGGGGTCATTCTGCGGGTCGATCCCAGCTGGTTCGCCGTCGTGCCGGCGCTGATCATCCAGAAGGACCAGGTCGACGAGCTCTTCGAGCTCATCGAGAAAAGCCTGAAAGACGCACTCGATCAGGTCTGATCGCGCTCGGCTTCGAAGGCGATGCGCCTGCCTTCCCTCTCGTCGACGGTCATGAGAAGGATCCCCCCGCTGATAAACAGAGCAGTCAGGGCAATGATGCCGTGCCGGCTGGTGCCGGTGTACTGGCTGACAATCCCAAAAATGAGCGGTCCGGCAATGCCGGCGAAGCGCGAGCTCGTGCTGTAAAATCCAAAAAACTCAGCTGCCCGGTCTTTCGGCACCATGGTGCTGAAGAGAGACCGACTGAGTGCCTGCGTGCCTCCCTGCACAGTCCCTACGAGGAAGGCAAGGATGTAGAAGTGGGTGGCGGTCTGCACAAAGTAGCCGCCGATGGAGATTCCCGTGTAGCCGAGGAGGCCGATGAGGATGGCCCGCTTCGAGCCGATGATTTTTCCGAGTTTCCCAAAAGCAAAAGCGCAGGGAATGCCGACAAACTGGGTGATGAGGATGGCGGCAACGAGATCGGACATCTCGATGCCGATTTCGCTGCCTACAGCAGTGGCCATCTTGATGATCGTGCCGATACCGTCGTTGTAAAGCCAGAATGCGATGAGGAAGATGAGGAGTTGGCGGTATTTGGCCACTTCTCCAAAGGTGTGCGACAGCCGTTTGAACGCCTCCTTCAAGACGTTCGGCGGGGGTGGATGCAGCGGTTGTGATTCTCCTGAATGAAGTGAGGGCTCTGGCACCGTCCTGAGGAGGGGGATCGCAAACAGCCCCCACCACACAGCGACACTGAAAAAAGCGGCGCGCACGGCAAACCCGCCGTCAGGCATGAAAAACCATCCCGGTTCCATGTACCAGGCAACGTTCATGGCGAGGAGGAGGCCTCCCCCGAGATAGCCGAAGGCATATCCTCTGGCCGAGACTTCAGCAACATCGCCTCGCGTGGCGACGTGCGGCAGAAGGGATTCGTAGAAGATGTTGCCACCGGCAAAACCGATGTTGCCGAGGATGAAGAGCGTAGAGCCGAGCAGGTACGAGTCGTCACCGAGGAAGACGAACAAAGCAGACGAGGTGACACCGAGGCCGGCAAAAAAAGCGACCATCTTCTTTTTCATGCGGCGGGAATCGCCGATAGTTCCGAGGATCGGGCCAAGCAGCGCGATCACCAGAAGGGCGACGGATGTCGTGTACCCCCAGTAGGCGGTGGCGTCGGTTGCCGAAGCGCCAGCCGTCATCGCCATGGCCCGGTAGAAGGGCGGGAAGAAGGCGGCCATGATCGTTGTCGTGAAGGCGGAGTTTGCCCAGTCGTACATGGCCCACGAGTTGATAATCCGGCGGTAGGTTTTCTCGGATTTATCCATAAGGGCTCGGACCCGGGGCTTCTCCGGCTGGCCTAAAGAACAGGTTGTGCGTGAACGGGGGAGGGGAACGCTTCGCGTCGGGCTGGTGCTTGAGTGT
>CBDBIJ010000025.1:0-14615 GCA_965205655.1 Candidatus Latescibacterota bacterium | reverse complement strand
TCGCCTGATATGGCGGCTCACCGGTCTGCGTCCCGGCGAAGATGTAGCGACCGCGGTAGCGGCCTTCACTCAAACTGATGGCGTGCTCGAGAAACTGGTCGATCTGGTCGCCGAGGGCTTTGCGCTGCTGGGCGTCATAGGTATCGCTGGCGCCCTGGACGGCCAGCCCCCGCGCCTCGACAAACAGGGCTTCAAGCTCGCCGAGGGTCGCTTCGGAAAGCTCCAACCAGCCCGAACCGTCGTCTATATTCTTCTGGAATTGCTCGATGTTCCTCAGCTCGGCCCGCAGAGCCAGGGTGCGCTCCACGGCGGCGGGATCATCTGAAAGGGCGTTTAGCCGGGAGCCTGACGACAGCTCCTTCTGAAACCTGACTATACGTCCGAATGAGCGGTCCAGATTCTGGATGAGGGTGTTTACAGCCGTACGCGTGGTGACCCGCATGCCGCTCACTCACCCCTTTCTGGCCAAATATAACCGGCGCCCCAGAATCTGTCCATCATTAATGCACGCTTTAGGTTACGTCGACTCTGGAAATCTCCGACGGCCTCTTTGGACCCTCCAGATCTAGCTGCTGATCTGCGTGAGCGGTTCATATATTGATGGTCACTTCCATGAGATCGTCGATGATGGCAACCGTCCTGGCCGCTGCCTGATAGGCCCTCTGGAACAGGATGAGCTGGGCCGCCTCGTCGTTGAGCGACACCCCCTGGACCCCCTGGCGCCGATTCTCGATCTGGCTGGCAAAAAGACGGTGATTTTCGGCCATCGTCTAGGCTTCCTTGCTCCTGGCGCCGACCTCCCCGAGCAGGGTGTAGAGAAACCCCTCCAGCGTGTCCGTATTGCCGGCGAGGACGGTCTTGTTTCGCAGTCCGGCAATGGCCAGTGCGGTGCCGTTGTCGCCGCTGTTGCCGTCGGCTGAGGCGGCGATGTTGTTCAGGTCTGCACGGATGAGCTCGTCCATATCGATGTTGCTGGCAGTCGTCTTGGCCGAATCGAAGAAGTCGATCCCGGCCTGGCCGGTGGCGCCAGATCCGGTGCGGTGGGCGCCGTTTACCTCTTCAACGAGTGCCGCCGCTATCTGATCGATTCGCGCCAGAAAGTCAGGAATCGTCTGATCCCGCACCTCGATTAGTCCCCGCAGCTGTCCCTCCTCAATCGGGGCGATGCTGCCGTCGTCTTCGAAGATGAGCGTCGATGTGGGGAAGTCGTTCTGGGTGATCGTGCGCACGCCGAGATGAATGGCGTTCGTAGCCTGGACGAGATTGTGGCCGCTCAACAGCACCGTTACCTGGCCGTTCTCGGCCTCGAAGACCGAGATGTCCACCTCGCGGGCGAGCTCCTCGAGCAGCTGATCGCGGCGATCGAGAAGATCGCCGGCGGTGCCGCCATCGAAACCGGAGCGCGGAATCTCGCCGTTGAGCGCTGCCAGCTGATCGATGATCTCGTTGATCTGGCCGGCGATGCGGGCGATCTCCTCATCGATTCCCCGACGGTTGTCGCGCAGCTGGGTGCTCAGCTGATGCATCGTCGTGGTGAGAAAATCGGCTCCCTGACGCACCGAGGCCCGGGCGGCGCCGCTCTCGGGAACGTTTGCCAGATCCTGCCAGGCATTCCAGAAACGGCTGAAGGAGCCGCTCAGCCCCAACCCCGATGGCTCGTTAAAAATGGTGCCGGCCTCACTGGAGCCGGCGCCGGTGGGCTCGTTGAAAATCGCTTCGATACCGGTGAGCGAATCCTCGATCGCCTCCCAACGACCCAGAAGCTGCTGCTCTACTCGCATCTGGGAGTCGAGAAACCTGCTGCGCTGGCGCACGATGGCTGCCGCATCGACGCCGGTGCCGATCCCCCGGTTGACGCCCGAGTCGGCGGTTTCCAGCTCGACCCGTCGTCTCGAGAATCCCGGCGTGTTGGCGTTGGCGATGTTGTGGCTCGCGACCTGGAGCGCTGTCTGGTGCGCCTGCAGGGCCCGTCGGCCGATTTCGATGCCGTTTGCCGCCGAAGTCAGTGGCATGCCGCTCCCTCTCCTATGCCGTCCGATTCAGGACAGATCGCGCGCCGTCGCGTTTTCGCGGCTTGCCGAGATTGCCGTACATGCCGCGATCCCCCGGATGCCCGGTCAGGATGTCGAGAGAGCGGTCGGTGTAACGCAGCGACTGGCGGATCAAAAAGGCGTTGTTCTCGTTGGTCGCGCTGATCTTCTGGTTGAGCTCAAGCAGCATATCCCGCATCCTGGCAAGCTCTTCGCCGCGCTCCCCTCCCACCGCCTGGATGAGGCACGACAGATCCACCTTTTCCGGAGCGACTTCGAGCCCTTCGGAGAGCTCGCACACGAGCCTTTGTCGCCGCGCTTCCTGCCGCTGCGCATCCTCCAGGGCCGTGTGTTTCCGCGCGGCTGTGTCCTCTATGCCGGCAGCGTCATCCCCGACGATGGCGGATTGTTCCGTCTGCAAGAGATCAAGGAGGTCCCCGAAAACGCGGATCTCCTCGTTGATGACTTCAATAAGTTCGATGATAAGTGATGTGTTCATGTTTTCTATTATCGTTTACTTCCGATCCGAATCTTTGATGTTAGGTGCGATAAGCGAGTTCGCATGTGCCAGGTCCAGCAATGGGAAGCTGGTGTGCCCAGCAGAATCGAAAAATTCGTGAGGATTTTTCGATTGTGCGAGAGAGTTGACCGAGTCTTTTTCGGTCAACTCTCCGTCTTCGAGGCCCATCTGACGACTCAGTTGCCTGTAGAGCAGGTCGCTGATCCCCCCCGGTCCGCTCTTGCCCGACAGCTTCTTGCTCCACTCCTCGTCCAGCATTCCTTCGAAAATCTGCTGGGCGTTACTCCTGGGGAGAAAGGAGCCCTCTCCCACCGTCTTGCGCATGGCCGACACCATCTGGTAGACGAAAATGGCCTCGAACTCCTCGCTGGCCTGCGCCAGAGCTGCTCTCGTGGCGGCTTTCGAGGTGCCCGCACAGCGCTCGCCTCTTGGAGGCCGGGAGCTCCGAACCTGTCTCGCCTGGACAGCAGGTCGGCGTAGCCCCTGCCGTACTGGCGCACGAGGGATCGCTCCGCCATCCCCGCAAGATTTACGCTGTTTGGTCCACTCATCTGTCTACCATTCGCTACTCAATGATCAGCTCGGCCCGCAGCGCTCCGGCAGTCTTGAGCGACTGGAGAATGGAGATCAGGTCGCGGGGCGTGACGCCGAGGGCGTTGAGATTGCGGACGAGCTCGCGCACCGTCGGCATGGCCCCAATATCGAAGGAGCTGATAATGGGATGGAGATGATCTTCCTCTTCCACGACCTCGGTGTCGGCGCCGAACAGATCTCCCGAGGCCTCCCCCGGGATTTTCAGCTTGAGGCTTCCGTGTGACATCGCCACCGCCGAGACCGATACGTTTTCGCCTATGATGACCGTACCAGTGCGCTCGTTCACGACCACGCGAGCGGGCAAATCGGGAATGACGGAGATCTTCTCTATATCGGCCATGAATTCCGTCACCATCTGGGGATCCACGAGTTCGTCCATGAGCCTGATGGTGATCGTCCCCGCATCCACGGCCTGCGCCAGCCCTACCTCCCCGAAAAACTCATCGATGGCCCAGGCCGTGCGGGCCGCCGTCGTCCAGTCCGGGTGGTAGAGGACGAGGTCGAACTCGTCATTCACGTCCACCTGCTTCGGCAGCTCTTCAACGATGAGCCCGCCATTGGGAATGCCGCCCACGACCGTGTGGTTCTTTCTGACCCTTCCCCCGGGACCCCCGGCATTGAAGCCGCCGATCGACACCGGCCCCTGCGCCTGTACGTAAACGGTGCCGTCGGGTCCGGCGAGCGGGGTGCGAAGCAGGGTGCCTCCCTGCAGCGTCTCGGCATCGCCGATCGAGGCGATCTGCACGTCGATGTGTGCGCCCTTGCGGTCGAATGCCGAGAGCTTCGCCGTGGCGCTCACCGCGGCGACGTTGCGCACCCGAATCGTGTTGGGGTCCACCGTCAGCTTCATCCGTTGCATCATGTTCGTCAGCATTCGCAGCGTGAATCTCGCCTGCCTGCCATCGCCCGTTCCCTCGAGGCCGATGATGAGACCGATACCGGTGAGCTGCACCTCTTCTCCGACCTGGAGATGAGCCAGGTCCTTGATGCGAACCGGTGCGCTGGCCCAGCATAGCGAGGCCATGCACGATGCGAGCAAGACTGCGATGTAGCTTGTACGAACCATCTTCACGATCTCTGTCCAGCTCCCTCCACTACAGCAGCCAGTTGATGAGGCGCACGAAAATGCCGGGTCGAGCTCCCTGGGTTATCGAACCCTTGCCCGTGTACTCGATGTTCAGATCTCCGATGCTCGACGACGGAATCGTGTTGTTGACGCTGATGAAGGCCGGATCGACTGAGCCGCTCAGGTGAATGGCTTCGGTCTCCCCGTTGATCTTGAGGGTTCGCACCCCCTCCACCAGCAGGTCGCCGTTTGGTTTTGCTCCGACCACGGTGACCGTTATCCGCGCCGTCAGGCGCGCACTTCTCGATGTCGACCCGCGGCCGGAAAACTGGTTGTCGGTGTCGCTTTCCAGGGCGTGCAGCGGAATAAAGTCAAGGATGTTGCCCGCCCCGGGCACCGTGCTTTCGATATCCACGGCGTTCGACTTCGCCGTCGTCGTGGCTATCTGATTGGAGGCCGAGGCGTTTTCCTGGATGAGGACGGTCAGGTTGTCTCCGACGCCGCTTGCCACCGCATCCGAGAACAGGGAGCCGGCCTGCGCCATGCCCGGGACCGTGCCGGCGAGGATGAGGACGGCGGTGAAAAGAATCCCCATCACGACCCCACCTGCACTGTGCCAGCGTCCACGACCTCGCCGATGACGATCTTGCCCGAATCCGTATTCTTGACGCGGATGTGCTCGCCCATGCCGCCGTCTTGCAGGGCCACACCGCTGGCGGAAATCTGCATGTTCGGCGACTGCGCCATCATCGTGATGCCGTCGCCGCGTTTGACCACCGGGATCAGCTCTACGTGGCGCTCGTTGACGACGGCGCCGGCGCCGACGGGGCGCCGTGCCTGCATGCCCGACAGCGCCGCGACGTCTGAGAAGTATCCGTATCTCAGGTTCGTCACGTCTCGCTCCTCGAGCTCGACCATGTCGTCGGCAAACAGCGTACCGCGGCGTACGGCTCTCGTCGTCACCAGGACATCCCTGTAAAAGCGCGTGTCCACCGTCATGGTGAGCACCTTTTCCGTCCGCTCGTTCACGAGGATTTCGGCGCGCACGACCGCGGGCCCTCGAAAGGGATTCGGGGAAACGGGGTGCACCTCGAAGGACACGCGACCGATCGGGGCGTCGAGGAGAATGTCCCCCTGCCACCGGATGTGAATATCGAACCGCTCATCCACGTGCGTCTTTCCGTCCAGTCGTGACCGCACGTACTCCTCGACCGCCACGTGGACGGCCTGTTGCGTGATCACATTCAACGGCCGCACCGACTCGTCCGTGAGTTCGAGCTGTGGCTGCTGCTGTGCCGCGGCCGGGGCAGCAGTCGCCGTCAGCGCCAGCATGGCGAGAATGGCGAGCGAGAAAATCGTGCCCGCGCCTAGCGCACCAGTCATTCTGGACAGATTGTCAATCACTTGTATAAACCCCTGCCAGCACACTAGCGCCTGAGGTTGTTGGCGTTCGCCAGCATCTCCTCGGAGGTCTGGATCGCCCGGGCGTTGATCTCGTACGCCCTCTGGGCCACGATCATGTTCACCATCTCGTCCACGACCTCCACGTTCGACAGCTCCAGAAATCCCTGCGACAGCTTCCCGAATCCCTCGGTGTCTGGGGCGCCGTTGAGGGGCGTGCCAGATGCTTCGGTCTCCAGAAACAGGTTTCTGCCGATCGTCTTCAATCCCGCCGGGTTGACGAAGCGGGCAAGCTCGATCTGGCCGAGTTGCTGCAGCGTCGGATCGCCGGGAATCTTCACCGACACCTCGCCGTTGGACGAGATGTTGATCGCCGTGGCGTCCTGACGAATCGTCACTTCCGGTTCCAGCGTGTAGCCGTCGGAGGTGACGATCGTGCCTTCAGACGATTTCTTGAGGGCTCCATCCCTTGTGTAGGCCACCGTCCCGTCCGGCAGAGTCACCTGGATAAAACCGTCGCCGTCGATGGAGACATCCAGGGGGTTGTTCGTCGATATGACAGTCCCCTGGGTGAATATTCGCTGCGTCGCCACCGGGCGCGTCCCGTACCCGATTTGCAACTCCACCGGCACCTGCGCACCCTCGGCCTGGGTGGCACCGGCGAGGCGCAGCTGCTGATACAGCAGATCCTGAAACTCGAGCTTGCTCTTTTTGTACCCCGTCGTGTTCACATTCGCCAGGTTGTTGGCGATGTTGTCGACGTTCATCTGCTGGGCGATCATGCCCGTCGCCGCTGTGTACAGAGCCCTGCTCATCTCTTTTCTCCTCCCGCACGCGCTGTTTGCGAGCGGCGTCTTTCACGTACGGCCACAAAGCAGCCGTTGACTCATGTCGGCAGATCTCCCTGTCTGCCTGGCTCTGAGGACCCGATTGCCTAGCGCACGACACCCACGTCGTTGACGGCCCGGTCCAGGGTGCTATCCTGCACCTGAATTGATCTCTGGTCGGCTTCGTACGAACGGAAGATGTCGATCATCCTCACCATTTCGACCACAGCTTGAACGTTGGCTTCCTCGAGAAATCCCTGGGCGACCTCGTAGTTCTGGGCCGGCTCCCGAAGCGCTCCTGGTGCCGGGATGAACTGACCGTCCCTGCCCTTTTTCAGCACTGGCTGAAACGGCGTCTGGGCCCGGTGGTCCCTGTCGTACAGCTCCGGGAAGTCGGTCACCTGTATGCGACCGAGCGTCGTGTCGGCACCGAGCAGCTCATCGCGCCCCTTTATCGTGCCCGAACCGTCGATGATGGGCGCGCTGAATGTATTCGGTACGAAGATCTCCTCGCCGGCTTCGTCCAGCACCGGATGACCCATCATATTGACGAGGATCCCCTCGCTGTTGCGGGCAAAGGTCCCGTTGCGGGTGTACTGGACACCCTCGGGCGATCGCACGGCAAAAAACCCGTTACCGGTGATGGCCAGATCGAACATGTGACCGGTACGGCGCAGTTTCGCCTGTTCGAAATCCGTCCAAACCCCTTCGAAGCGGTTGATGCGCCAGTCCGGGTAGTCGCCGGAGTGACGTTTCTTGGCTTCCTGCATCTCGCGCAGAAACATGCTGTCTCGCTTGAAACCCGGCACTTCGATATTCGCCAGGTTGTTGGCGATGGCTTCCTGCCTCGCGGATTTCGGGAGCATACCGGATGCTGAGATGTAAATGCCTTCTATCATCGATCTTCACCCCTCTTGTCTCAAACTATGGCGGAGACGGGCATCTCCCCGACGCACTCCACCCCTGACAGCGCTTGTGAGCAACGTGTGTGCCATCTCCCTGGAAGCTCGGCGCACCGTCCATAATTTGTGTGTTTACAATATGTTGAGAACATGTGTCTCGATTTCGTTTGGAGCGTTTCTTCGGCAAGAAATTCCAGCCGGCGCCGTCGTTTCCGGGCTTGAGGGTGCGGTGTGCTCATACCGGGAATGGGCTTTGCTTGCCATATTCGCGACCTCAAGCAATCGCGGTACCGTGAAGACGCGGCATCTGTCGGTGTCCGGAGGTCTCCTGGTGAAGCGCTTTTGGTGCTCTATCTGTCTGCGTTGCAAACAGATTCGGCTCCGTTGACCCGCCTCCGACGCAGCCGGATATTGCAATGGGAGTGTGGGTGTATGGCCGGCGGCGGCAGCCTGGCATCGAGCGGAAATTCTGTCTCCTCCGACCCCAAAAAACTCTCCCCTGAGCAAATATGGGTGCAAGAGACGTTGTCCTGATCATTCTCGGCATGTCGTTTTCATTCGCCGTCATCCTCGGTCTCCTTGGGGTGTTCTCCGACGCCTCGTCTCGAGGCGCCTCCTCTTCCCGTGGCCGCGGCGATTCCTTTTTACCCGTGCTCGAGGCGCCACCGAAGGAATCCCGGCAGACGGCCTCGGCCACACACCTGTCTCGGGGCCGGGAGGACGACGGACGCGGGGCCCGATTTGAGGCGCCGGTCAGCCTGATCGCTGAGCCAGATGACATCCGGTCCTTTCCGCCGTTTGCCACAGCCGAGGGCCGCATCGATTCACTGAAGTTGGCGCTCTCCTCGCCTTCCGAGCATCTCGACATTGTTCAGGACGATCTGAAGCGCCAGATCGCCATCTTGAAGCGGAGTCGAGATCTCATGCTCGACGAGTTGGCTGAGGAGCTGCGCGCCATGCCGCCGGAAAGAGCCGCCGCGCAAATCGCCACCCTCGATGACGAGTCGGCAGGGCTGGCCCTCTCGAGACTACAGCCCGCACAGCGCAAGGCCGTGCTTCGGGCTATCGGCTCGAAGCGCGCCAGGGTCCTCGACCGGAAGCTGAGAACGCTCGCATCGAAATAACCTTGGAGCAGCAACGCTGTGAGAGCTGACATCGCAGGAGAGTGAGGACACCGATGAGGAAAACGGATACTTCGTTTGTGGACACCGTGGTCGTGCCGATTCTCGGTATGCATCGCAGCGGCACGTCCATGTTTGCGCGCGCCCTGAACCTGCTCGGGCTTGAACTGGGCGAGCCCCTGATGCCACCTCAGCCCGACAATCCGAAGGGCTTCTGGGAGAACGAGTTCTTTTGGGCTCTGGATATTCAGCTGTTGCGCGGATTCGGGAAGCACCCCAGCGGCTATGGGGACGCTAAAGCGCTTTCAGAGATTCCCGGACTCAGCGCCGCTCTGACACCGTCCGGCGAGGAGCTGGACGCGATAGGCGAACACTTGAAAGGTGCCTTTCACACCGATCGGTGGGGCTGGAAGGACCCGCGCAGCGTCCTGCTTTTTCCCTTCTGGCTCGACGCGCTCGTACAGCTGGGCTACCGGGACATCCGACCCGCCATCATCGTTCGTCACCCCAGTTCCTGCATCGCTTCGATTGCGGGACGGGGGGATGTAGAGCTGCAGGCGAGCCATCTGGGCCTGAATCCAGCGGACCTGGCTGCGGATATGTGGAAGACCTACTCCAGCGCCCCAGGGTTTTCTTGGACACATTAGAGGGTCCACATGGACCTGAAAGGAGTGTTCGAGATGACTAAGCAGAAGAAGGGTGTTCGGGTCGGCCGATTCTCCGCTCGTCGAAAGCAGGAGGCGGTGTTGCGCCTGCTGCGTGGGGAGGACCTGGAGGTCCTGTCCCGGGAGTTGGGTGTGATGGCAGCCACGCTGAGTGAGTGGCGCGAGCAGTTCCTGGGTGGGGGTGAGTCAGCTCTGCACAGCCGTACCCGTGATGAGCGGGATGAACAGATCGCCCGCCTGAAAGCGAAGGTGGGGGATCTGACGATGGACAACGAGTTGCTGGAGTCCAAGATCCATCGCCTGGAGGATGGACTCCCTTTGGCATCCCGGAGGTCGAAGCGATGAGCCAGACCCAGTCGCCCTCCAGGAAGCGGCCGTACAGGCTGCAGCGTGTGTGTCGGGTCTGGCAGTTTCCTCGCTCCACCGTCCACGAGCATCGGCGTCGGGCGGCTCTGCGTCCGGAGGAGCGTCTTGAGCGGAAGAAACGAGGTCCCCAAGGGCCGTGTACCGACGATGAGCTAGCTGAGAAGATTCGCGAGTTGCTGAAGGCGTCCCCCTTTCACGGGGAAGGCTACCGCAAGATGTGGGCCCAGCTGCGGGCGCAGGACATCCGCACCTCGAAGGAACGCGTACGCCGTGTGATGCGCGAGCACGGCCTGCAGGTGCCGCAACGCGCCGGCCAGCCAAGGGGCCCGCAAGCACACGACGGGACGATCACCACCGAGCGACCAGACCAGATGTGGGGAACCGACTTGACCACCACCGTGACCACCGGCGAAGGCACAGCTACGGTCTTCGTGGCTGTCGACCACTGCGGCTCGGAGTGCATCGGCATTCATGCAGCGGCCACAGGCGACCGTTTCGAGGCCCTGGAGCCGATCCACCAGGGAGTCCGCGAACACTTCGGCGGCGGCGACAAGGGTATCGCCGGGGGGCTGCAGCTGCGCCACGATCATGGCTCTGCGTACATGTCCGACCACTTCCAGAAACAGATCGACTTCCTGGGCATCGAGTCGTCGCCCAGCTTCGTGCGTGCCCCGGAGGGCAATGGCTGCTCCGAGCGATTCATCCGCACCCTCAAGGAGAATCTCCTGTGGGTCCGATACTTTGCCACGGTCGAAGAGCTCCGTCTTGCCCTGCTCGAATTCAAGAGAGTCTACAACGAGAAGTGGCTCCTCGAGCGACACAACTATCAGACGCCAAACCAGGTGCGCCGGAGCTTCCAGCAGGAGTTGTCCAAGGCGGCCTGACCATCCGCCAAATCAGTGTCCAGAAACCCAGGGCTTTACACTACCACCGTATCCTCACCGCCATCTCGGACGAAACCGCGGGCCTCGTGGCGGTACACGATTGGTTCCTCGACCAAGACAAGGCCGAGTCGGAGCTCAGGCGCTGCGCCGAGTATTGCGGGCTGGACGGCGGCGACGTCAAGCCCGCTTTGAAGTGGATGGACCCATCAGCCGTCCATCACCGCATCGATGCCGACGGTGCTGACGCCGAGTCTCAAGCGCTCTACTGGGAGCTGGTGGCACGAGCGGAAAGTCAGAGGAAGGAATGGCTGGGAACAGGCGCCGCTCACTCGGTTGAGGTGTGATCGGCGTAGGAGTTTTGGCGGCACCGGCTACATCAAAGTGTCGTAGATCGACTCCAGTTTTTCATTCTGCACCGACGCGTTGTAATTCTCTTCGACATGTCGCCGGCCGCCGCGGCCGAGCTCGGCCCACCTCTCCGGCTTTGACAGAACGTCGCCGATGACTTCGGCGAGGCGGGGAAGATCGCCCTCCGGCGCCAGACATCCACCCTCCCTTCCCCCTGCCACGTACTCGGGTATGTCCGCGTGCATGGTCGAAACAACCGGCAGCCCCGAGGCCTGGGCCTCCAGGAGGACGACCGGTGCCCCGCCTTCGGTATCGCCGTCCGCTGCGGTCATGCTCGGCTGCAGCAGCAGGTGACTTTCACGCAACTCCTCGAGCACCCTCGCATAGGGCTGCCGGCCGAGTAACTCCACCCGCTCTTCGAGCCCGGACTCGCGAATAGCGTCGCTCACCTGAGGTCGCTGCGGTCCGTCCCCGATGACGCGGACGCGGCAATCGATCTCGAGCCCCTCCAGGGCCCTTCCCAACGCCAGCAACCCGTGCGGTATCCCCTTCTTCTCCCGGAATTCGGCGCAGATCAGAATCCGCACCGCGTCCGTTGGCGCGCGCTCGCGAAATGGGATGCGGTCCAGCTGAACACCGAGATGATGAATGGCGAGCCTGTCCGGGCGGCAGCCGAGCTCCAGCAACCGCGTTGCCATGTTGCTGCCCTCGACGAGAAAGAGCTCTCCAACGGCGAAGAGACGCTCGTAGTGTCGCTTCCACGAGGGGTCGCCGGGAAAACTACCCGCGTCAGCGCCGTAGAAGGTCGTGACCATCGGCAGTCGCGCCTCGCGCTTCGCTCGCAGACAGCGGCAGCCCTGGTAGCCGAAGTGGGCGTGGATCAACCCGGCGCCCTCGCGTGTGAGGATGCGGGAGTAGAACGGGTATTCTCCTGTGAGTCGTCGCGTAAGCCGGTTCGCCATCTTCTTCACCGAGCCGTAGAGCTCTGCCGTGTAGAGCGTGGGCACCGGAAACTGGTTCAGGTTACGCGCCTCCTGCGTCAGAACGACGGGCCGGTAGCGCCTGAGGCCGGTGATCTGAGTGTGGATCCACGAACCGGTTTCGGGCAAAAACGGAGTGGCGCAGTGCGCTGCCGTGCGCTTGTTGTCAGATGTCGGCAGGGCTGGATCCGGGGCGAGTGCGGTCATCTTGACATCCCCTGGGGTACCGTCTACAGTTTCGAAATATTCCGATGACCCCCGAAAAACTCAAGGAACTGGCGGCGAAGAAGGCGGTGGAATACGTCGGCGACGGTATGATTGTCGGCCTCGGCACAGGATCCACCGCCGAGCATGCCATCAGGGCCATCGGCGAGCGCGTCGCCGCCGGATTGCGAATCCGCTGCGTTCCCACCTCGGAGGCCTCGTGCCAGCTGGGCGCCGAAGTCGGTCTCGACATAGCGGGCATGGAAGAGGAGCCCGTTGTCGATTTGACCATCGACGGCGCCGACGAGGTCGATCCGAACCTCGATCTGATCAAGGGCATGGGCGGTGCGCTGCTGCGGGAGAAAATCGTCGCCGCCGCCAGCACTCGTGAGATCATCATCGTCGATGAGTCGAAGCTCGTCGACCGGTTGGGTGCCCGGAATCCCCTGCCAGTGGAGGTCATTCCCTTCGCCTGGGCCGTCGCTCAACGACGTTTGATGGAGCTCGCCCCGAGCGCGGAACTGCGTCGCAGTTCCTCGGGAGACGAGTTCCTAACCGACAATGGCAACCTCATCCTCGACTGCCATTTCCCCGACGGCATCGACGATGCCGCCGCGATCGAGCGCGAGGTCAACGACATACTCGGGGTGGTGGAGAACGGCCTCTTCGTCGGACTCGTCGACCTCGTCGTCGCGGCTCGCGACGACGGCTCCTGTCAGGTGATCGAGCGCCCGCGAAGCTGAGCGCGAAGGCAATTTCGTGAACGCCGCCCTCGTTGCTGCCGTCGTCCTTCTCTGCTTCTACTTCTTCGGCTTCCGATTCTACAGCGGCTTTCTGGCGCGGCGCGTCTGGCACCTGGAGGACTCGGAGCCAACTCCCGCCCATCGCCTTCGAGATGGCGTCGACTACGTCCCCACCCGCAGGTCAGTCCTGTTCGGCCACCACTTTACGTCCATCGCCGGAGCGGCACCGATCGTGGGGCCGGCAATCGCCGTTATCTGGGGCTGGGTTCCGGCTCTGCTGTGGGTCGTGTTGGGCACCCTGCTCATGGGTGCCGTCCACGATTTCGGATGTCTCGTGCTGTCCGCCCGCCACGACGGCCGCTCCATGGGCGACATCGCCGCCCGCGTCGTGAATCCCCGTACCCGCACGCTGTTTCTGCTCATCATCTTCTTCCTCATCTTCTTCGTCCTGGCCGTCTTCGCCTTCGTCATCGCCACCTTGTTCGTCCAGTACCCGAGTTCCGTCATCCCGATCAATTTTGAGATCGTCGTCGCCATCCTCATCGGCTACCTCATTCACCGCCGAGGGATGCCGATTCTGTGGCCCTCCATCGGCGCCCTGGTCCTGCTGTATGGCGCCGTTTTCGTCGGCATCGAGTACCCCATCAGCGTGCCGCCGCTTCTCGGCACGCCCGTGAACACCTGGATCGTCTTCCTGCTCATCTACTCCTTCATCGCTTCGGTCCTGCCGGTCTGGCTGCTCTTGCAACCACGGGATTTCATCAACTCCTACCAGCTGCTCGTGGGCCTGGGCCTCATGTTCGCCGGCCTCTTCGTTCTGCAGCCGGAGATCGTCGCACCGGCTCTCAATCTGAGCCCCGAAGGGGCGCCGCCATGGATGCCCTTTCTGTTCGTCACCATCGCCTGCGGTGCCATCTCGGGCTTTCACGGGCTCGTGTCGAGCGGCACGACGGCCAAGCAGCTGGACCGCATTTCTGACGCCCGTCCTATCGGCTACGGCGCCATGCTCGGCGAGGGCAGCCTGGCACTGATGGCGACGCTGGCCTGCACCGCCGGGTTCGCCGAGCTGGAGTCGTGGACGGCTCACTACCATTCGTGGGGCGCCGCCGCGGGCCTGGGGGCAAAACTGTCCGCCTTCGTGGGCGGCACGTCGCATTTCATGGCCACTCTCGGCATTCCTCTGAACGTCGCCGAAACCGTCGTCGTCGTCCTCATCATTTCCTTCGCCGCCACCCTCGCTGGACACGGCGACGCGCATCCAACGCTACGTCCTGGCCGAGTTGGGCGCTGGCCACGACATCAAGTCGATCCAGAACCGGTATCTCGGCGGCTTCATCGCCGCCGGATCCGGCCTCGGACTCGCCATGTTGACAGGCGGCGGCCAGGGCGGCCTCATTCTGTGGCCCCTCTTCGGCACTACGAACCAGCTCATCGGCGCCATGTCCCTGCTCGTCATGAGCGTGTATCTATTCTCGAAGCGCTGGCCCGTTCGCTACACGCTGTTGCCAATGCTGTTCGTCGTGGGCGCTACTACAAGTTCAATGGTTGGCAACCTCATCAGTTTCTATGGTGAATCCGATTGGCTCCTCACCGGTCTCGCCTCGCTCATCCTCGTCCTCGAGGTGTGGATGGTCGCCGAGGCGATCCGCATCTACCGCGATCTCTGCGGAGCGATCCCGCACCGGGCGAACCGGTGACGGTCAGTTAATCTATTTGATCCATCTGCACTCCGACCCCGTACTCGTACACCAGCTCGCCGACGACGAGGCTCGTCATCCACAAGAGGACGCAGCCCATGCCGGCGACGCCCAGCCACATTGCCAGGGGCCAGCCGACTTACCACTGCAGGTGGACTGGCAGCCGCCCCAGACTCACCGCCAGAAAGACGATGAAGACGACGGGACCGAGATCTTCGTGGCGATCGACGGTCTCGACGACGTCAGCTGACTGGCGATGCGGCGCCG
>CBDBIJ010000024.1:0-18547 GCA_965205655.1 Candidatus Latescibacterota bacterium | reverse complement strand
ACTGATTCCGTCATGCGGTCGTAGAGCAGCGGCTGCACGTCTGCAAGGGATGACCGGGTTAGCTCGCCGTTTCCCACGAAGCGATAGGCAGTGCCGCGCTCGATACGGCCAACGGCGTCGAGGCCGCAGTTGCGAAGAATGTCGGTCGCTTTGCTAGACCACGGTGAGATGGTGCCGGGTCGGGGACTGATGAGGACCTCGACGGAGGAGTCTCCCGCACCATGGAGTGTCGGGGACGATTCGTCCACATCGAGGACCCGGCTCAGACGCTGCCAGAGGTCGTCATCACAGGCAGCGCGCGCGTCCCCGTGACAGGCAGCGCGCGCGTCCCCGTGGAGGATTATGTAAAAGTGATGGGACTGCAGATCCCGGATGGCGGGACAGACCGCCCGACACCGCTCCAGCAGAGCCGTGCGGCGGAATTCCGAAAGGGCCGCAGGTCCATCGATGGTGAGGGGCATGGATAGTAATCTAGGGGCCGGATTGCACCGCTTCAAGGAGGGGCGAATTCCTTTGCCTTGGCGTGCGAAAATGGTATCTTCTCACGCAGCCGTAAGTCACTGGAACAACAAGGCATAGGACAAGCCATGGCGACTATGGATCTGAGTGGCGAGAACAGGGACTACATAGAAACTCTGTACGAACAGTACGAGGCGGATCCGTCCTCGGTGGAGGCCGAATGGGCGACGTTCTTCAAGGGGTTCGACTACGGCTACTTGCTGGCCGAGGAGGACGAAGTCGATGGGGCTGGGGGGAAGGCCCCAGCAGCCGCAGGTCCAGCCGCGCCGGCGCCGAAAGCCACAGAGGAGCCGGCCGAGGACGGCTCGGAGCGTCGAACCCGCAGGGAGCGCACCGACAAGGGAGTCTTCGCACTCGTCGAAGCCTACCGCCAGCATGGGCACCGGATCGCGAATCTCGACCCCCTCGGCAACAACCCCACCAGCCATCCATTCCTCGAGCTGTCGGAATTCAGTTTGGGCGACGCCGATCTCGAAAAAGGGGTCGGCTTCGGCGGCTTCCGCTACAAGACGGACGGCTCCCTCGTCGCCCTGATCGATGTGCTGCGAAAGACCTTCTGCGGCACCCTTGGTATGGAGTACATGGGCATCGCCGAGCGAGAAGAGCGGGTCTGGTTCGGAGAGAGGATCGAGCCCGTTCTCAATCACCCCGACATCACGGCAGAGCAGAAGCACAGGATTCTGTGGGAGGTCATCGAGTCGGAGGAATTCGAGCAGTTCCTGCACACCAGATATCTGGGACAGAAGCGGTTTTCCGTGGAGGGCTGCGAGTCGCTGCTGCCACTGCTCGACGCGCTCGTAGAGACGGGGTCGGCGCTCGGTTCTGAGGAGATGGTCATGGGTATGGCACACCGCGGCCGCCTCAACGTCCTGGCTCATATCCTCCACAAGCCGTACGAGTTGATTCTGGCGGAGTTCGAAGGGGCGGCGCGGAGCGAGGGGGCGGAAGACGAGGGCGACGTCAAATATCATCAGGGCTATTCGTATGACTTCGTGACCAAGCAAGGAAACAAGATGCATCTGTCGTTGTGCCCGAATCCGAGTCACCTCGAGCTGGTCAATCCCATCATCGAGGGCATGGTTCTGGCCAAGCAGGATTACCTTCACGACACCGAACGAGACCGAGTCGTGCCGCTGCAAATTCACGGGGAAGCCGCGTTCTGCGGCCAGGGGATCGTCACCGAGACGCTGAATCTGGCCCAGCTCGAAGGCTATCAGAACGGCGGCACCATTCACGTTATCGTCAACAATCAGCTCGGGTACACGGCGACTCCGGAGGAGACGAGATTCACGACCTATGCCACTGACGGCGCCCGGGCACTTCAGGCGCCTGTCATTCACGTCAACGCCGACGACCCGGAAGCCGTCGTTTACGCGGCCCAGCTTGCGATGCAGTACCGGGAACATTTCAAAAAGGACGTCCTCATCGATCTGGTGGGCTATCGCCGGCACGGCCACAACGAAGCGGACGACCCGACCGTGACGTCGCCGCTGATGTACGGGCAGATCGGCAAGCACCCGACCGTTGCCACCCTATACGCCGAACGGCTCATTGCCGAGGGGGCGATTGCTGAGGAGGAGGTTGAGGACATGCGCACGGAGGTGCGGGCCACCCTCGACCGGAGTCAAGAAAAAGCGAAACGCCTGAAGGTGAAGCCGCGCACGCAGAGCTTCGGGGGCTCCTGGCAGGGCCTGGCGATGGCAGGCGACGACTGGGAGGCAGACACCGGAGTGCCCGAGAGCAAGCTAAAACGGATTGCCCAGCGGGCGACTGGAATTCCCGAGGGATTCAACGTGCACAGGACGGTGGAGCGGATAATGGCGTCGAGACGGGAAATGGTGGATGGGAAAAAGCCAGTGGACTGGGGCTGCGGAGAGATGCTCGCTTACGGCACGCTGCTTACCGAAAAGGTACCGGTGCGCCTCGTGGGGCAGGACGTCCAGCGCGGCACCTTCGCCCACCGGCATGCCGTATGGCACGACACGAAGACAGGAGAGAAATACGACCCGCTGTCGAACCTCTCCCGCGATCAGGCCGCCTTCGAGGTAGTCAACACCATGCTCTCAGAGCTCGCCGTTCTCGGCTTCGAGTACGGAATCAGCTCCGCCGACCCGCGGCGGCTCATCATGTGGGAAGCCCAGTTCGGCGATTTCGCCAACGGCGCCCAGCTGATAATCGATCAGTACATCAGCGGCGGCGAGGCGAAGTGGCACCGCATGAGCGGCATCGTCATGTTGCTGCCGCACGGCTACGAGGGCATGGGACCGGAGCACTCAAGCGCCCGCTTGGAGCGATTCCTGCAACTGTGCGCCAAGAAGAACATGCAGGTGATCTATCCGACGACGCCGGCGCAAATCTTTCACGCCCTGCGTCGCCAGATACACCGCGTGTTCCGCAAGCCCCTCATCGTCATGACGCCGAAGAGCCTGCTGCGCCACAGAAGTTGCGTCTCCCATATTTCCGAGTTCGCCAGGGGCGGCTTTCTCAACGTCATCGACGACGCGAATGCCACCGAGCCGGAGAGGGTGCGGCGCGTCGTGATGTGCACGGGAAAGGTATACTACGACCTGGCGGCAGGGCGGGAAGAGAAGGGACTCGATGAAGTCGCCATCGTGCGCGTCGAGCAGCTCTATCCGTTTCCCGAAGAGGAGCTGCGCACGGTCTTCGATCGCTATCCGAATGCGGAGGAGTATCTATGGGCCCAGGAGGAGTCGATGAACATGGGTGCCTGGTATTTCCTTCAGCCTCTGATGGACGAGGTCCTGCCGGCGGCCAAACAGGTGCGCTACGCGGGTCGAGACGAAGCGGCGAGTCCTGCGGTCGGAGATGCCAAACAACATCACGCGGAGCAGCAGGAGATTGTCGAACAAGCGATGGATCTGAGCGCCAAGGAGCTGATTCTCGAAGACGTGAAGCGGTCTCGAAAAGCGGGCACCGGAGACGGAGGTTCATGATCGCAGATCATGAACCTCTTCAAGATCGCACACGGCGCGATCTTGTGGGGCAAGCCTGATATGGATAGAGCGCTAGGGTCATTTCAAGGAGACTGATGGATGGCGGTTGATGTGCCTATTCCCGACATGGGTGAGTCGATCAGTGAGGTGGTTCTGCTGGAGTGGATCAAGGGGGAGGGGGAGTACGTGGAGCGGGACGAGCCGATCTGCGTTCTGGAGACGGACAAGGCGAATGTGGATCTGCCGGCGCCCGCCTCCGGTGTCCTCCACCCGACGGCCGACGTGGATGCCACTCTCGATGTGGGGGCTTCAATAGCGAGCATCGACGATGCAGCCTCGCCTTCCGACGCTGCCCCTGCCGCCGCCGCTGCGCCGGCGCCGGTCGACAAGGAAGCAGACGAAGATGAGCCGCCATCTGCACCGGCGCCTGCACCAGCCCCCGCAGCGGCAGCGCCCGACGGTGACGGCAGCGCCGGCCTCGATGATCTCAGTCCTGCCGTTCGCCGTCTGGTGGAGGAAAACGACGTCGATCCGGGCCAGATCGTGGGGACTGGTCGCGGTGGCAGGATCATCAAACAGGACATTCTGGCATATCTGAAGGAGCGCGAGCGGGATGGGGATGGGGCGGTGAAGCCGACTGCGACACCAACGCCTCCCGCACCCGCGAAGCCGGCAGCAGCGGAACCAACCTCGGCACCCGCCACACCGGCGCCAGCTCCAAAACCGGCCACGCCAGCTGCCGGCAGTGACGACACCAGACGCGTGCCGATGACGAAGATCCGGCTGCGAATCGCGGAGCGCCTGGTGTCGGCTCAGCGCAACGCCGCCATGCTGACGACCTTCAACGAGGTCGATCTGGGAGAGGTGATGTCGCTGCGCAAGCGTCACAAGGAGCGCTTCGCGGAAAAGCACGGCGTGTCGCTCGGTTTGATGTCGTTCTTCTCGCGCGCCACGGTGCAGGCGCTGCAGGAATTCCCCGATGTGAACGCCAGCATCGACGACACGGACATCGTCTACCACGACTACGTCAACCTCGGCATCGCCGTGTCCTCGGAGCGCGGCCTGCTGGTGCCGGTGCTGCGAAACGCCGAGCTGATGTCGATGGCGCAGACCGAGGCGGAGATCAAGCGTCTGGCGGGGGCCGCACGCGACAACAAGCTCACCATCGACGAGCTCAGCGGTGGCACCTTCACGATCACGAACGGCGGCGTCTTCGGGTCGCTGCTGTCGACGCCGATCCTGAATCCGCCGCAGAGCGGCATCCTGGGCATGCACGCCATCAAGGAGCGGCCGAACGTCGTCAACGGCAGCGTGGAGGTGCGGCCGATGATGTACCTGGCGCTTTCCTACGATCACCGCATCATCGACGGAGAGAAGTCGGTGACCTTCCTTGTTCGAATCAAGGAATTGCTCGAGGATCCACCCAGGCTGATGCTCGAGATCTGATGGCAGCAGCGAAGTTTAATCTCGTCGTCATCGGCGCCGGTCCGGGTGGCTACGTAGCCGCCCTGCGAGCCGCCGAGCTGGGAATGCACGTGGCGTGTGTAGACAAGGACGCCTTGGGCGGGACCTGCCTGAATGTTGGATGCATCCCGAGCAAGGCGCTTCTCGAATCGAGCGAGCGTTACTACGAGGTGTCGGAGGGGCTCGAGACACACGGCATCAAGGCCGGCAACCTGCAGCTGGATCTGGGCGCCATGATGGCGCGCAAGTCGAAGATCGTTCAGGGCATGACCCAGGGGATAGGCGGCCTCTTCAAGAAACACAAGGTCGAGTTTTTCGCCGGCACCGGCAGCGTGCCTGGAGCGGGCGTCGTGCGGGTGGACGGAAAGGAGGGAACACAGCAGCTGCAGACGGAGCGAATTCTTCTCGCTCTGGGCAGCGCGCCCGCGGAACTGCCGTCCCTGCCATTCGATGAGGAATACATCATCAGCTCGACTGAAGCACTGGAGCTTCCCAGCGTGCCGGATCGCCTCGTCGTCATCGGCGCCGGGGCGATCGGGTTAGAAATGGGATCGGTGTGGAATCGACTCGGCTCAGATGTGCTCGTTGTCGAGTACATGGACAGCATCATCCCCGGAATGGACGGCGAGATTACTGGTCTGCTCGAGCGAGTCCTCAAGAAGCAGGGACTGACATTCAAGCTGGGAACGAGCGCCGAGGGGGTGGAAATTCGCAACGACGAGGTGCGCCTGACGATCGTTTCCAAAGACGGCGAGGAGAAATGGGTGGCGCCGTGCGATTGCGTCCTGGTGGCCGTAGGACGACGGCCATTTAGGGAGGATTCCCAGATCGAGGCTCTCGGGGTCGAGGTAGACGGGCGCGGCTTCGTCGTCGTGGACGATGAATATCAAACGAGCGTCAAGGGCCTATACGCCATCGGCGATCTGATCCCAGGTCCGATGCTCGCTCACAAAGCGGAAGCTGAAGGGGTTGCAGCGGTAGAGCTGATGGCAGGTCGGGCCGGACATGTGAACTACTCTGCCGTGCCGAACGTAGTCTACACGAACCCGGAAGTGGCCTCGGTGGGAATGACGGAGGCGGAGGCGGAGGAGGCGGGGCACGAAGTCAAGGTTGGCAAATACCAGTTTCGGGCGAACGCGCGGGCTCACTGTATGGATTCGACCGACGGTCTGGTCAAGATCGTGGCCGACGCCGGCACCGATCGAGTTCTCGGCATGCATATCCTCGGCCCGCAGGCGTCGCATCTGATCGCGGAGGGAGTTAGTGCGATGGAGTTCGCCGCTAGCTCCGAGGATATCGCCCGCACCATCCACGCTCACCCGAGCTTGTCCGAGGTGATCAAGGAGGCCGCCTGGTCGATCCAGGAGTGATCCCGATACGGAGCGATCGGCGATACCGAGCTATCGCGGTCAAAAAGCGCTCGATCGAGGCTGGGAACCCACTATGGCCAGGGCAGTTATCGTCGTCGATATGCAGCGCGGCTTCATGGCGCCGGACGGTACGCTATACTGCGGCGAAGAAGCGCGTTCGATCATACAGCCCATAAGACAGCGCATCGAGCGGGAACTCGCAGCAGGGGCGACCGTTTTTTTCACGCAGGACACCCACGTGCGCGATGACAAGGAGTTCGAGATGTTTCCGCCTCATTGCGTCGAGGGGTCGGGTGAAGAGGAGATCATCGACGAGCTCAGCGATCTGGCGCGTGATGCGCGGCGCATCGTCAAGAGACGCTATTCGGCGTTCTTCGAAACGGATCTCGCAGAGCAGCTCTCCGACCTGCACACGGACGAAGTTGTGGTGATGGGTGACTGTACCGACATCTGCGTCATGCACACGGTTTCCGGCCTGCGCGACCGCGACTACAAAGTGGAAGTTCCGGCCGATTGCGTCGCCAGTTTTGATCGACACCAGCACGAGTGGGCTCTCGAGCACATGGAGAAGATACTCGGCGCTCGGATCACGAACCGGTAGCCGCGGCTTCGATGGGTGATAGATCCTCGGCAGAGGAGCTTTTCGCTCCCAGCACTCTGACGCTCGAAGGCGCAAACGCCGATATCTATTTCCAGCGCGGCAAACAGGTGCTGGAAGCTGAGGACCTGAATCCGACCGCCGTCGCCGACGTGTTCACCCGCGAACCATCGATGCTGAGCGGGATGAGGGAAGTGCATGCCCTGCTGCGCCAAGTGTTGCCGCCGGGTTCCCAGGTGTGGGGTCTGAAGGAAGGTACCCAGCTCTCGTCGGCCGATGTGGTGCTGAGAATCAAGGCGCCCTACCGAAGCTTCTGTCTGTACGAGACGGCGATCCTCGGCATCCTCGCGAGCGGTACGGGCTGGGCCAGCGCGGCCTACGACGTCGTTCGGGTGGCCGGGGAGATACCGGTCATTTGTTTCGGAGCCCGGCACGTCCACCCCGACGTCAGTGGTCGCATGGAGTACGCGGCGTGTCTGGCCGGGTGCGCGGGCTGCGCCACGACCCTGGGCGCTCAGCTTGCCGGGATCGAGCCGAGCGGGACGCTTCCGCACGGCCTCATCCTCGCCATGGGGGACACGTTGGTGGCGGCGGCCGAGTTCGATCGCGTTATCGATCCGGAGGTCAAGCGCATCATTCTCGTCGACACATTCAGGGATGAGGCGGAGGAAAGCTTGCGGGTCGCCGAGGCCCTCGGCAACCGCTTGTGGGGTGTGAGGCTCGATACGCCGAGCGAACGCGGAGGTGTGACATCGGGGTTGGTCAAAGAGGTGCGGGCGCGCCTGAACCAGGCCGGTCACGGGGCGGTGAAGATCGTCGTGTCGGGTGGCCTGGACACCGAGCGAATCGGCAATTTTCGGAAAGCCGGCGCGCCGGTGGACATGTTCGGGGTCGGCAGCGCCATCAGCGCCGCGCCACCGATCGATTTTACGATGGATGTGAAAGAAATAGACGGCAAGCCGATTGCGAAGCGCGGCCGGATTCCGGGTGTTACCGAAGCCACCCGGCTTGAGCCGCTCGCACTGTAGCAACCCGGTGAAAAACAAGAAGGGGAGCATGAGAGAATATCAGCTGGCTGGCGGGAATACGAACCCCGAGACGTTTCCCTATGAGGAGATCGCGAAGGTGGCTGCCGCCGCTATTCGGGACGTGGGTGGAGACTTTGCGCGCTACCCCGGGGAGATGGGGCACGAGGGGCTGAGGCGGCTGATGGCGGAGCGCGAGTCGGCACGCGAGGGGGTGGAAGTGTCTCATGAGCATATCGTACTGACAAACGGTTCGATGCAAGCTGTCACTCTGATGGCCGAAGCGCTCATGGAAAAGCCCGGTGACATCATCCTGCTGGACGAGCTCTGCTACATGGGCACCATCTACATCTATAAAGAGGTGGGTGCGACGCTGGTAGGAATTCCGGTGGACGAAGCAGGGATGCGAGTAGATCTGCTTGAGAGGAAACTGGATGAGCTGCACCGCCAGGGGACACCGCCGAGTTTCATCTACACGACTGCGACGTATCAGAACCCCACCGGAGCGGTAATGCCCCGGTCCCGGCGGCTCGAGCTCATCGAGGTGGCGAGGCGCTTCGAATGTATCGTCGTGGAGGACAACTGCTACGGCGACGTCCACTTCGAAGGAGAGAAGGCACCGGCACTCTACGCCCTCGACGACAGCCCCGAGCAGGTCTACATCTGCTCGATCTCGAAGATCCTGGGTCCAGGCGTGCGGTTGGGCTACTTCTACGCCCGTCCGCCGATGCTGGCGCGTATTCTAAACCGGCGCGGTGACGGCGGCAATAGCCTGCTCGCCGCCTCCGTCATCGCCGAGTACTTCAAGGAACAGATGTGGGCGCATATCGAGCGGGCAAACGTCGCCTTGCGAGAAAAGAGAGACGCCCTGTTCGCCGCGCTCGAGGCACATCTCGGCGATATCTGCAGCTGGTCTCATCCTGTCGGGGGGCTGTTTCTGTGGTTGCGCTTGCCCGATGACGTCGACCTCGAGAAGCTGGCGGAGCTGGCCGACGCTGAGGGGGTGCGCTACGTTCCCGGCTCCGAATTTCATGTGCATGGCGAACACATTCCGTACCTGCGACTCGCCTTTGGTCTCCCCCCCATCGAGGACATCCGGGAGGGTGTGCCTCTTCTCGCCAAGTGCGTACGCGAGGCGCGCAAACAGGTGAACGCACCGGTGCGAGGGTCGCTGGCGGTCGAAGCGCCGGCGACTGCTTCGAGTTGACCACGCCGCGCTGACTGGAGTTTGTTGACAGCATGAACGAGTCGGTCCGTCTTCTGCTCGTGGATGGCGACCCGGATGAAGTGGCCATCGTCAGAGAGCTCATCTACGAAGCCGCTCCGGCCCAGTTCGATATTACCGACGTGTCTACGCTGGCGGCCGCGGAGGAGTGCGTGAAGACGAAGGAGACGTTTCACATTCTCCTCGTCGACGCGTCTCTACCTGATGGCAGCGGCCTGAATCTGTTGCAGCGGCTGGAGGCTGTTTCGCCCTATCCCGCTGTCATCATGCTCACCGGCCACGAGGATGAGGAGCTCGCAACGGAGGCGCTGCGCTCGGGGGCGCAAGACTATTTTCTGAAAACGAGAATGAATGGCCCGGCCATCGTTCGCAGCATTCGGTTCGCCATCGAGCGGCAGCGGGTGCGCCTGCTGGCCGGCGCCTCGGAAGAGGAAGAGCTGCTCAACGACGTGGCCAAGCTCGTTACCGTTCAGATCGGACAGTACGCCGGCGATCTCCAAAAGCACACGGAGGAACTGTTGCGTCTGAATGGGAAGAACGCCGCCGTCGCCGAGGAGCTGCACGCCATCCACGACACAGCCCTGCGGATCAGGAACCTGCTCAGGACCCTGGGACTCGAGTCGACGCCGGACTCGACCTGACAGGCATACCCGCCGTACCCCATCATGACCGATAGCAGTCTGCCCAATATCGCCCTCGCGCAGATGGAGGTGAGAGCAGGCCGTCCCGACCTGAATGTGGAGACGGTGAAGAGATTCATCGCCTCGGCGCGCCGGGAAGGGGCAGACCTCGTCGTATTCTCCGAACTGTGCCTGACAGGCTACATAATCGGCGATCTGTGGGAAGTGGACACCCTGGTGAGGGATTTCGCCTCCTACAGCGAGGATGTCCGCGCCGCGAGTGCCGGCGTCACGGTCGTGTTCGGCAACGTGGCGGTCGACGAATCGCAGATCGGCGAGGATGGGAGGCCGCGAAAGTATAACGCCGTATTCGTCTGCTCCGACGGCGAATACGTGAGGCGCGCGGGGCTACCGGCCCGGCTGCCCTACGGAATACAGCCGAAGACGCTCCACCCGAACTATCGCTTCTTCGACGACGACCGGCATTTCTACTCCCTGCGAAAATTGGCGCAGACAACCGGGAGCGAGCTTCGCGACTGGTGCGTACCGTACGAGATCGAGCTGGAGGCGGGAAAGGGGATGGGCGCGCGCGCCTTTCGTTTTGGAGTGCAGCTGTGCGAGGACATGTGGTGCGCCGACTACAGCTACGATGGCGAGATACTGGACACGCTGAACGAATACCACGACCGCGGGGCCCAGGTCGTTTTCAATCTGTCCGCCTCGCCGTGGACGTGGCAGAAGAACGACAAGCGCCACCGCGTCGTGCGGGAGATCTTGAGGCGCTCGCCGCTGCCCTTCCTTTACGTAAATCAAGTGGGCGCTCAGAACAACGGCAAGAACATCATCGTCTTCGACGGCGACTCCACGGCGTACTCACCTCACGGAAAGATAGCGTTGCGCGCCCCGCAATGGTCGGAGGGGATGCTTTTGACATCCTCGAAAGAGCCGCCCGGTGCCATTCATGAAGAGATTGACGCGGTCTACAACGCCGTGCTATCGGGGCTGCGGCACATGGACCACATCAGCGACGGCGACAACCACTTTCTCGTCGGCGTCAGCGGCGGGATCGATTCCAGTGTGGTGGCGTGTCTGCTCAGTCGTGCATTCGGGCCGGAGCGAGTCTTCGCCGTCAACATGCCGACGCGATTCAATTCCGCCGTCACGCAGAACAACGCGCGCGTGCTGTGCGAGCGGCTTGGGTCGGATTACCTGAGTTGCCCGATCGAGGAGTTGTACGAGCAGGTCTCGGCCCGCATTCAGGCGCTGGAATTTCCGCGGTCCGCCGGCACCTACGATCGCCTCGTGGACGAGAACATTCAGGCGCGCATACGGTTCTCCGACATTCTTGCCGGCGCTGCAGCCAAGCACGACCTCATGTTCACGAACAACGGCAACAAGACCGAGCTCGCTCTCGGCTATTGTACGCTCTACGGCGATGTGAGCGGCGCGATCGCGCCGATAGCCGACCTCTATAAGGTGCAGGTATACGAGCTAGCAGCATACCTTAACGATCATGTATTTGGCGAGGAAGTGATTCCCGCCAACCTGCTATCCAGGGAGACGGTGCCAAGCGCGGAGCTGTCAGCGGAACAGGACGTGACGCAGGGTCTGGGCGATCCGATCAAATACGGCTACCACGATGCGCTGCTACGCCAGCTCATAGAATACCGCCATCACGTCGCCGATGTCGTGCACTGGTACCTCGAAGGGGAACTGTTGGAGCGGCTGGAGTGGAGGGAGCGCGATACGTTTGACGGCTACTTCCCGGACGGGGCGAGCTGGATCGAGGATCTGGAGTGGGTTGAGCGTCAGTTGCGTATCAGCTTTTTCAAGCGCATTCAGTCCCCGCCCCTCATCGTTTTGAGCAAGCGGGCCTTCGGGTTCGATTTGAGAGAGACACAGCGGCCGGAGTATTGGCCCCGCGTCTACGCGGAGCTGAAAGCGAGGGTTCTCCGGCGAGACGGCAGCTGATTCCGTCGCACCATCGCTCCGGTTTCTATTCAGTTGCGCGAGCCGCTGACCTGTAGCAGCTCGTCTTCGCCGTAGCGGGTGCTGCCCGAGTTAGTGTGGGTGGAATTCAGAAGGTCGCGCAGCGTCGTCTGGCCGAGGACCTGGTCGACGGCGAACTGAACGCGGGCCCACAAAGCTCTCAGTGAGCAATCAGTGGTCGAGTGCTGGCACTCCGCTTCAGCACCGGTATAGTGGTCACAGAACTCCGTATCGTAGAGCCGACCACCGAGGGTGGCCAGCACCTCCCCGACGGCGATCGTCCCGGCGCTGCCAGCCAGGGAGTAACCCCCGTGCTGGCCTCGTTCGCTGTCCACGTAGCCGCCCTGTCTCAGGATGCGCAGGTATTTCGCCACATTGTGGGTGGCGATCCCCTCGGCAGCGGCGATCTCGGGAATCGTGAGACTCGTTCCCGGCTCCTGCCGGGCGACCCGCAGCAGGCAGCGCAGTCCGTATTCCTCCTGAGCGCTCAGTTTCATACTGTCTCCTTCGTCTCTCGCACTACATCATTCCAAGCTCGAGCTTTGCCGCATCCGTCATCATGTCGACACTCCATGGCGGGTCCCACACGACTTCCACCGTGGCGTCGGAAATATCCTCGACGCCGTCCCTCACCTTCTGCTGGATTTCCGGCGGCAGGGATTCGGCCACCGGGCATGCTGGCGAGGTGAGCGTCATGGTCAGATGCACGGTCTGCTGTTCGCCAACGGCGATGTCATAGATCAAGCCCAGCTCATAGATATTCACAGGTATTTCGGGGTCGTAGCAGGTCTTGAGCACGTCGACGACTTTCGATTCGATGCTGTCGGGCGGGTATTCTTTCAATTCCATCTTTTTCCCCTACTCAGTTGAGACCGGTTTTTCATCCCCCTTGAGAGCCGAGTTCATCGTGTGCCAGGCCAGGGTGGCGCATTTGACGCGCATGGGGAACTCACGAACGCCGGCGAATACGACCATTTTGCCGGCGCCATCTGCATCGACGGGAGAGTCGACGTCAGCGGTGACCAGTTTGTGAAAGTGTTGGAAAATCCGGGTCGCTTCCACGGCCGACTTGCCTTTCAGCGTTTCGGTCATGATCGACGCGGAGGCTTTCGAGATGGCGCAGCCTGATCCATCGAAATGGATGTTCTCGATGACGGCGGCGCCTTCGTCATCGTCACCGACGAGGAGGTAGACGCGGAGTTGGTCTCCGCACAGGGGATTGTAGCCCTCCTGCTCGCGGTTGGCCCCCTCGAGGACACCGAAGTTTCGCGGATACTTATTGTGATCGAGGATCACCTGCTGATACAGCTCTCGCAGCTCCGACATCAGCTGAAAACCTCGTTCACTTTGTGGAGGCCGTTGACGAGGTCGTCGACCTCTTCGCTGGTATTGTAGAACGCGATGGAGGCGCGAGCCGTCGCGGGCACGCCGAAGCGCTGCATCAACGGCTGGGCACAGTGGTGGCCAGTTCGTATAGCGACACCCTCGGCGTCGAGCACAGTGCCGATGTCGTGGGGATGGGCGCTGTCCATGACGAAGGAAAGGACGCCGACTTTCTCCCGGGCGGTGCCGATGAGCCGCAGACCCTCGATTTCGTGGAGTCGCTCCGTGGCGTAGGCGAGCAACTCCGTCTCCCAGGCGGCGATGCGCTCGCCGCCAACGGCGTTGACGTAATCTATGGCGGCTTCCAATCCCACCGCGCCGGCGATGTTCGGGGTGCCGGCCTCGAACTTCTGGGGCACCTCGGCATAGGTCGTCTTTTCGAAGCTGACGGACTGGATCATGGAACCGCCGCCCTCGTACGGAGCCATGGCGTCGAGATGGTGACGCTTGCCGTAGAGAACGCCGATGCCGGTAGGTCCGAAAAGCTTGTGACCGGAAAAGGCGTAGAAGTCGCAATCCAGGTCCTGGACGTCCACCGGCATGTGGGGCGCTCCCTGGGCCCCATCGACGAGAACGGGGACGCCACGGGCATGGGCCGCCTCGACGACAGCTCGGATCGGGTTGATCGTGCCCAACGCATTCGAGGCGTGCGTCACCGCCACGATTCTGGTACGTTCGCCGAGCATACTCTCATATTCATCCATCCGAAGCTCGCCACAGTCGTCGACCGGCACGACGCGGATGCGGGCACCGCGCTCTTCGCACAGGAGTTGCCAGGGAACGATGTTGGAATGATGCTCCATTTCCGTGAGCAGGATCTCGTCGCCCTCGCCAATGTGAGTGCGGCCGTAGCCGTGGGCCACGAGGTTGATCGCCTCTGTAGTACCCCTCGTGAAGATGATCTCGGCGCGGTCGGCGACGTTCAGGAACGTGCCGATGCGACCGCGGGCGCGCTCGTAGGCGAAGGTGGCCTGCTGGCTGAGAAAATGGACTCCACGGTGGATGTTCGCGTTTTCTTCCTCGTAGTAGCGGCGCTCGGCTTCGATGACGGAGCGGGGCTTCTGCGTGGTCGCGGCATTGTCGAGGTAGACGAGCTGCTTGCCGCGCACGGCGCGGCCAAGTATGGGGAAGTCCCGCCGCAGCGCTGCGATGTCGGGCGGCGTACCCCCATTGACGGCGGGAGGGGAGCCCGCGATATCGGGGGAGGTCGTCGCCGTCATCGCTCCTCTTTCCCCAGAAGTGAGCTCAGCTTGCAGGACACGAGTTCCCCGACTCGCTGGCGTACCGATTCGATGGGAATTCGGTCGACGATTTCGTCGGCGAAGGCGCGCGTGAGCGTGACGATCGCCTCTTTCTCGCCGATGCCCCGTGATCGCAGGTAGAAGACCGCCTCGGCGTCCAGCTGCCCGGTGGTCGAGCCGTGGCTGCACTTCACGTCGTCGGCGTAGATCTCCAGCTGCGGCTTGGAGGTGATCTCGGCGTTTTCGGAGAGCAGCAGATTCTGACTCGATTGATAGGCGTCCGTTTTCTGCGCCACCTGGTGGACGTGGATCTTGCCGCGGAACACCCCCTTGGAGCGGTCGCCGAGGACGCCTTTGTAGAGCTCGTGAGAGCTGCAGTTCGGCTTCGCGTGCTCGATGGCGGTGTGATTGTCGATGTGGCTGTCGCCGCCTCCCAGGTAGACGCCGTTCAAGGTCGACTCAATAGCCTCCCCGTCGAGCAGGGTCGTGGTGTCGTTGCGCACGAGCTGTCCGCTCAACACGGCGTTGTGGGAGGTAAATTTGCAACCGTCTCCTTCGGTGACGTGGAGCACGCCCACATGGAAGGCGGCGTCACTTTCGCGCTGGATCTTGCAGTGGTCGAGGACGGAGTTATCGCCCGAGACGATTTCGGTGACGGCATCGGTCAGATAGGCGGAATCGCCAAGGCCGGCGAATGTCTCCACGACACATCCACGGGCGCCGTCCCCGACGACGATGAGTGTACGCGGGAAGCTGACCGAGGGCCGGTTTCCGGCTGCCGACAGGTGCAGAAGGTGGATGGGGCGATCCAGGGCGATGCCACTCGGAAGGTGGATGAAGGCGCCGTCGGTGACGAAGGCGGTGTTGAGGGCGACAAAGCCGGAATCGTCGCAATCGGCGTGTTTGCCGAGATGTTCCGCCGTCAGTTCGGGCTCTTCGGCGAAGGCCGTTGCCAGGCCCGTGACGCGCACACCGGCTGGTAGAGTCGGTACCGTCGAAAGCGAGCTCGAGAGATGGCCGTTCACGAAGACGAGCTGGACTCCTTCGAACCCCGGAAAACAAAAAGGCTCGACGTCGCCGATGGTCACATCGGGGCCGGGTGTCAGAGCCGGAACGAACTCGCTGCGAGTCACGGCCGACACACTCGTGTGGCGCCAGCTTTCGTCGCGACCGGTCGGAAAGCCGGTTTCGGAGAAACGGTCGATGGCGCGCCGCCGGATCTGATGCAGCGCCGAGCTGGTCTCGCCGTTCAGGCTGTCCTCGAATCCCCTGAACGCTGCCAGGTAGAACTCTTTCTTGTCCCCGATCTCCGATTTGCTCATGATCGGCTTGCCTGCCTAGGCTTGTACCGCTTCGGCCTGCTCCGCCTTGATCCAGTCGTAGCCTTTTTCCTCCAGCTCAAGGGCGAGCTCTTTGCCGCCGGACTTGACGATGCGGCCATCGAGCAGAACGTGGACGTGGTCGGGAATGATGTGGTTGAGCAGTCTCTGGTAGTGGGTGACGACAACGACGCTCTTGTCGGGGCTGTGAAGCTTGTTGACTCCGTCGGCGACGATTTTCAGCGCGTCGATGTCCAGACCGGAGTCGGTTTCGTCCATGATCGCAAGCTTTGGCTCCAGCACGGCCATCTGTAGAATCTCGTGACGCTTCTTCTCACCTCCCGAGAAGCCCTCGTTGACGGAGCGCTTCAGGAAACTCTCGTCCATTTCCACGAGGGCGAGCTTCTCCTTGATGAGGCCGAGAAAGTCCATGGCGTCCATCTCGGCTTCGCCTCGATGCTTGCGGATCTCGTTGAGGCCCGCTCGCAGGAAGTAAGCCGTATTGACGCCCGGGATCTCGACAGGATACTGAAAGGCCATGAAGATGCCCTCGCGGGCGCGTTCCTCCGGGTCCATGTCGAGGAGGTCTTCGCCCTTGTAGGTGACGGTTCCCGCGGTGACGTCAAAGGCTTCGCTGCCGGCGAGGACCTGGGCAAGGGTGCTCTTGCCGGAACCGTTCGGTCCCATGATGGCGTGGATCTCGCCGATACCCACCTCAAGGTCGATCCCCTTGAGAATTTCGGTGCCCTCTACGGCGGCGTGCAGATTTTCGATTTTCAGCATCGTCATTCCCACTACCCTACGCTTCCCTCGAGACTGATCCCCAATAGCTTCTGTGCCTCAACCGCAAACTCCATCGGCAGCTCGGCCAGCACCTCCTTACAGAAGCCGTTGACGATCATGGAGACGGCGTCTTCGGTGGAGAGGCCGCGCTGGTTGCAGTAGAAGATCTGATCCTCGCCGATTTTGGAAGTGGAGGCCTCGTGTTCGATCTTGGCGGTGCGGTTCCTGGCGTAGATGTAGGGAAAGGTGTGGGCGCCGCACTGGTCGCCGATGAGCATGGAGTCGCACTGGGTAAAGTTGCGGGCGTTGTCCGCTTTCTTGAGGACCTTCACCTCGCCGCGATACGTGTTCTGGCCATGTCTGGCCGAGATCCCCTTCGACACGATTGTGCTGCTCGTGTTCTTGCCCATGTGGATCATATGCGTGCCGGTATCGGCCTGCTGGCGCCCCGAGGTAAGGGCGACGGAGTAGAATTCGCCGACGGAGTCGTCACCCTGAAGGATGCAGCTGGGGTACTTCCAGGTGATGGCGGAGCCGGTCTCGACCTGCGTCCACGAGATCTTGGAGGCCCGGCCGCGACAGGCGCCGCGCTTGGTGACGAAGTTGTAGATGCCGCCCACGCCGTTCTCGTTGCCGGGGTACCAATTCTGAATCGTCGAGTACTTGATCTGGGCATTCTCGAGAGCGACGAGCTCGACGACGGCGGCGTGGAGCTGGTTCTCGTCCCGCATCGGCGCGGTACAGCCCTCGAGATAGCTGACATAACTGCCGACGTCGGCGATGATGAGGGTGCGCTCGAACTGTCCGGTGTTGGCGGCGTTGATGCGGAAGTAGGTCGACAGTTCCATGGGACAGCGCACGCCTTCGGGTATGTAGACGAAGGAGCCGTCGGTGAAAACGGCGGAGTTGAGGGCGGCGAAGTAGTTGTCGTTGTAGGGCACGACGGAGCCGAGGTACTTCTGCACGAGCTCGGGGTGGTTGTGGACGGCTTCCGAGAAGGAACAGAAAACGATGCCGAGCTCGGCCAGTTTGTCCTTGAAGGTGGTGGCGACGGAGACACTGTCGAAGACGGCATCGACGGCGACACCGGCGAGCATTTTCTGCTCTTCGAGAGGAATGCCCAGCTTCTCGTAGGTGCGAAGCAACTCGGGGTCGACCTCGTCGAGACTCTTGGGACCTGCTGCCTGTTTCGGCGCCGAGTAGTAGACGATGCTCTGATAATCGATGTCGGGGTAGTCGACCATGGCCCACTGCTGAGACTGCCGGCGACGAGTGGGGTCTTCCATTTTGAGCCAGTTGCGGTAGGCCTTGAGGCGCCATTCGAGCAGCCACTGCGGCTCTTCCTTCTTCTGCGAGATGAAGGCGATGATCTCTTCGTTCAGCCCCGGTGGGGCTGAATCGGCCTCGATGTCGGTGACGAAGCCGTGCTTGTATTCCCGCTCGGCAAACTCCTCGAGGACCTGGGTTTCCGTCATGATATCTCCATTTATTTTCTGCCGCTTAGCGTATCTTCCGGTTCAAACATAGGAATCTTGACAAAAATGTCAAGATTGTGGGCACCCGAGGGCGAAGACTCACGCGATGGAGCCTTCTACACCGTCGGCGGAGAGTGCGGTGAGTAACACCAGAGCAAGGGGCTCCTATCCCACCTTTTTCCGCCTTACGAGATACCGCGACAGCGCCACATCGAACGGTGTCGAGGTATCTAACAGCACGTAATCGACGCCGGCTTCGGCGCAGCCTCGGGCATAGGTCTGCAACAGGTCGTCCATCATGCGGCCGTACTCGCGCTGGATGTGCCACGGCTGGGTGTGGAGCACCTGCCCCGGGCTCTCGAGGTCGACGAAACGCGTGTCGCTCCGCTTGAAGTCCAGGTCTCGTTCGCGCGGGTCGAGCAGGTGGAAGGTGAGGACCTCGTGACCGCGGTGGCGAAAGTGACGCAGGCCATTGAGCACGTCCTCCGCATCGTCGAGCATATCGGAGATGACGATGACGAGCCCGCGCCTTGTGAGACGCTCCGCCAGATCGTGAAAGGCAGGCGCCATGCTGGTGTCCGC
>CBDBIJ010000023.1:0-16571 GCA_965205655.1 Candidatus Latescibacterota bacterium | reverse complement strand
ACGGCAGGCCGTGCGTCGTCACCCTCGTGGAACGAAAGACCGGGTACGTCGAGATCGGAAAGCTCAACGCGCGAACGGCCGACGAGCTCAGCCGACGGACTCTCCAGCTCATCCACCGCCAACCCCGACCCGTACACACCATCACCGCAGACAACGGAACCGAATTCCACAGCTACGCCGACATCGAGCGCGTCACCGATACCCGCTTCTACTTCGCCAATCCCCATCACGCCTGGGAACGAGGCACCAACGAGAACACCAATGGCCTCATTCGACAGTACTTGTCCAAGAAAAAAAGCATGGCCGACCTCACCCAGTACGACTGCAACGCCATCGCACGAAAACTCAACCGAAGACCACGAAAACGACTCGGATATCTAACCCCAGAGGAGTACTACAATCCCTGAGTGTCGCACTTCAAAGTTGATGCTACGGAAGACCTCCGCCTTCTCCATCTCTTCCCTGAGCTCATCCCCATACCCGAAGATTCGCCGCATCGCCGCCCGGGGATCCTCGTGAATCCCGAAAGCGCGAAGCGCCGCTGGATCGAGGGCTGGCAGCGTGTCCCCGCCGCCGTCGCCGATCTGCTCGCGCCGACACAGAAAATCGGCCAGGTGAATGAGAGCTGTGAGCTCGGATCCACGACTTAGCTTTCCGGGAGTGTGGTGGAAGGAGATGGCTTCTTCCAGTTGACCGGGCAGGTTCCAGCGCTCCGCCAACCAGCCTCCGACCTCGGCGTGTGTCACACCCATCACCTGCTCCTCCGCCGTGCCGATGTATACTTTTTGAGAGTGCATCACCTCGAGGATCTGCTGGAAATCGGCCGGGAAATACTGACTCAGGACGAGCTTGCCGATGTCGTGGAGAATTCCGGCCGCGAAGGCCTCCCCGGTGACCCGGTAGCGCAGCTTGGAAGCCAACAGTTTGGCGACGACTCCGCATCCGATCGAGTGCTCCCAGAATTTCTGCCGGTCGAACTGGGTGTTTTCACCTTGCCCCGAGAAACGCTCCAGCACCGACACACTCAGACCCAGGCTCTTCACGGTCTCGAATCCGAGAACGACTACGGCGAGATCGACGGTAGCTATTTTGCGCGGAAAACCGTAGAAGGCCGAGTTTGCGAGCTTCAGGATCTTGGCGGTGAGAGCCTGATCGGTGGAGATCAACTGGGCCACGTTCCGCGCAGAGGTCTTCGGATTGTCGATGATACCGATGAGCTGGATGATCACCGTCGGCAGCGTCGGCAGACCGATGATGCTCTGCGTGATCTTCTTGAGTCGCTCCTGGCGGTTTTCGTTCACGATAGGAATGCCTCCGCGTGCTGCGGACGGATGTGGATAGCTGAAAGTGGGGAACTGGGCGACGCAGACCGAGTAGGGGTTCGGTTAGACTGGCGGACTTCGACTATGAAACGCTTTCCAGCAACGCCCGCGCCGTAAGCAGCGCCTAAGCCATGAAGCGCTTTCTCAGTTTGACGCGGAGGCTCAACACGGCCTTTGTGTGAAGTTGTGAAACACGCGACTCCGAAAGCTCGAGCACCTGACCGATCTCCTTCAACGTGAGGTCCTCGTAGTAGTAGAGAGCGACCACGAGACGCTCCTGCTCCGTCAACTCGCCCAGCGAGTCGGCCAGGAGATTTCGCATCTCCTCCCCTTCGAGTTGGGCAAGCGCGTTCGCCTGATCCGGCGACCTGAGCGTATCGACTAGAGGCACAGGTTTGTCTTGTCCTCGCCGTAGGTCAGTTCGTCGAGGGACAAGAGCGCCGTCGAGCTCACGTCGTCGATCATCGCGTAGTAGTCTTTCAGCTCCACTCCCAACCCCTGTGCCAGTTCGGTTTCCGACGGGCTGCGGCCGAACTCGTTTTCGAGTTTGCCGATCGCCCGCTCGATTTCCCGAGACCGCGCCCTGGTCGAGCGCGGCACCCAATCCATGCCCCGCAGCTCGTCGAGAATGGAGCCGCGTATGCGCAGCGAGGCGTAGGTCTCGAACTTCACATTCTTCTCGGTGTCGAAGTTGCTGTATGCCTCGATGAGACCGACGACGCCCGCATTGATGAGGTCGTCCATCTCCACCGATCGCGGCAAGCCGATGGCGAGACGGCCGGCGATGTACTTCACCAGAGGCAGATACTCCTCGAGGCTCGCCTTTTCCCCCTTCTTGCGACCCTGTTTGCCATATTCCTGGGTCGCCCGTTGCGGTGTGCTCTTTGCGCTCACGTTTTGGAGTCAGTCGAGACCGGGAGTGAGGGGAAACGAAACAGGCAGATTGCAGCCGTCTTCGTCGGCTTAGGGCCATCGCGCTGCTCTACTGCACGCACATTTTCTCGATCTAAGTGAATATAACCTCGAAAGTCAATTCTCGCCGTGCGGCTATGCCGCCCGGGCATCCTCCGCCTTGCCGACTACCTCGCTCACGAGTCCGGCCAGGTCCGCCGCTCTGATCTGACCGGGCAGAGACGGTCCGACCGAAAGATACGACGTGCACACACGACTGTGCGCCGCGGCACTCAATAGTCCACCGACCCTCACCGCCTCGTCCACTTTGGTAAACAGCAGCCGCCGCTCCGGAAACGGTTCGCTCCATTCGACCACATCGAGCATATGCTCATGGCTCGTGAGACTGTCGATGACGACCTGCACTTCGTGCGCGCCAGCCGCCTGCAGCAGTTTTCGCTGGCCCTCCGCGCGGGAGTGCTCGTGGGGACCGCAACCTGCCATATCCATCAGAATCAAATGGGCCTGGCTGTGCCGGCGCAGCAACTCATGCACTTCTGACTCATCTGCGACGGCTTCGAACGGAATGCCGATCATCTTCGCAAGGGCGCCGAGCTGCTCCACTGCTGCCACGCGTTTGGTGTCCACGCTCACCAGCACGATGCGGCCCATCTCCCTTCTCTCCTTGTGTTTGACCGCGAAGCCGGCCGCGATCTTTGCCGCCGCCGTCGTTTTTCCAGAGCCCGAGGGGCCCACAAAGCCGATCACCTTTCGCTTCTTGCCGATTTTTATGTCGCGCCGTTCCGGCATGAGCGCCGCAAGCTGGCTCGTGGCGCTGCCGACGACGGCGGCGCGGTCGTCGAGCGACTCGGCATCGAGCTTCTCGAACGTCTGCTGCAGGCACTCGGTGATGTGATCCTCTGCTACACCCACGGCTCGCAGACGCTCGCCGATCCGTTGCAGCTCAGCGGGCAGCGAGAGCCGCGCTGGCGCCGTCCGCTCCAGGCGTTCTACGGCTTTCTTCAGACCCCGAAGCTGCTGCAGAATCGGCTCGCCAACCTCAGTCACGTCCGCCTGGGATGCGGCGGCGGGTGTCGGACTGAGACGACCGTTGTGGTTGCCGTTCGATCCGTTGTTGGCGAAGGTTCGCAGATCGGCAATGGTTTCGCGGACCTGTGGTCCGCGGACGCCTGGCCTGTGGGCGATAACCCTGGGGTCGGCGTGATGTCGGTCCTGCGGTACGTCATCTCCCCGCCCATGTCCGAGGACGGCGGCCACCTGCTCCTCGACCGCTGCGGTGATCTCCACCTGCGGCCGACCTCCCGAGTTGCCGTTGCGGCCGACTTGCCTGGAGTTCAGGATGATAGCCCTGTCCCCGAGGTCCTCACGGACCTGCTGCAGGGCTTGGGGCATGCTCGTCGCGATGAATTTCTTGATCTTCATAATCGAGTCTCACTATCCCTACGGCAGAAACTCCCACCTCTGTCGCGATCTCGTTGTAGGAGAGCACGAAAAGGCTTGGGAAATTGGCTGCCGTCAGTTTGCGGACCGCGAGGCGAACCTGCGGTGCTGTCAGCACCACCGGCTGCTGGCCGTTCGCGATCATCTGGTCGATAAGCTCAGTCATCTGTCTGAGCAGCTGGCCGGCGATGTCCGGCGCCATGGCAACGGTCAGTCCGACAGGCGTGGACTGCATCGCCTCTTTGATGAGTTCCTCCACTTCTCCAGAAATGGTCAGGACATGGATCTCGTCGTCCGGAGCCTCTTTGAGAAGCATGTTGCACACGGAGCGTCTCAGTGCCGTGCGCACGTATTCGGTGAGTACTTCCACGTCCTTGATATCCGTGTAGTCGGAGATTGTTTCCAAAACCGTACGCAGGTCTCTGATCGGCACCCGCTCTGCGAGCAGATTCTGGAGCACCCGCTGCAGACGGCCCGGCGGGATCACGTCGGGGATGAGATCCTCTACAAGGGCCGGATGCGTGCTCTTCATTTCCTCCACCAGGTGCTGCGCCTCCTGACGGCCCAAGAGCTCGCTGGCATTGTTGTTGATCACCTCGGTGAGGTGCGTCGCCAGCACCGCAACCGGTTCGACGACGTTGTAGCCGAGGAGCTCTGCCTTTTCGCGCAGCGTCGGCGCGATCCATGTCGCGGGCAGGCCGAAGGCCGGATCCGTGGTCCGGCTGCCCTCGATGGGGCCTTCGGCGACCCCCGGATCGATGGCCAGCAGGCTCTTTGGCTGCAGCTCGCCGCGCGCAACCGGATCCCCCTTTATCTTGATCTGGTACTCGTTTGGTTTGAGCTGTATTGTATGTTGTCGCGCACGCGCACCGGCGGCACGATAAAGCCCATGTCCATGGCCGCCACCTTGCGGATCTGCACGATCCGCTCGATGAGGTCTCCCCCCTGTTTGGCGTCTACGAGTGGCACGAGCTGATAGCCGATCTCGGCCTCCAGCAAGTCCACCCGCAAATAGTCCTCCGGTCGCTCCTCGGGCTTCGCCCGTTCCACCTCTACCTCCTTTTCACGCGCTGCTCGCTGGAGGTTTGAGCGGCGGACGAGAAAAGCGAGGGTGCCCAGGACGGCACCGACGATGAAGAAGGGCCACGTGGGAATTCCGAGAACCTTGGCCACATTGATGGCGATGCCGGTCCAGAATTCCTTGCGCTCCTCGGAGACGGCCTCCTCCTTAGCCTGCACTTCCTGTGATTTGTCGAAGCGCAGGGCAAAAACGGTAACCTTATCGCCTCTCACTTCGTCGAAGCCGACGGCCTCCCTGGCCAGATCGGACAGCTTGTCGATCTCCGACTGCTCGCGCTTGACCTCCGTGAACCTGCCGATCTCTCCCGCAACGGGTATCACCTTCGTCTCGTCCACCGTCAGGGCCATGGTCATCTTCGAGATGACCCCGACCGACCCCACGATATTCTCGACGACGCGATTCACCTCGTAGTTGCGCACCGCATTCTCTTGAGTGCCCTGCTCGGCCGACTGGCTCTCGCTCGTCTCCTCACTGAGAACGACCTGCCCCCCTCCCCAGGAACGACGGCGCTGCTTTGCGTCGTCTTCTGGCTGAAGTCGAGGAGGACGTTGATGCGAACCCTCGAGCGGTTCGCCCCAATTACCTCGTCCATGAGGGTCTGCACCTTGCGTTCGAGGACACGCTCCACCTGCTGCTGCTGCTCGAACTGCCGGCTCGCCGCCTTGGCCAGCGGATCCCGCTCCTCCGAGAGCATGTTCCCTTCCGAGTCCACGATGACGACGTTGGCGATGTCGAGCCCCTCGACGCTTGAGGCTATCAGATACCCGACTGCCTCGATCTGTCGCGGTTTGAGGTCGAAACCGGCCACGAGGGTGAGCGTCACTGCCGCCGTCACGGGGTTTTGCTCCTCCGTAAACAGACTCGGCTCGGGGGTGACCAGATGGACGCGGGCAGTCCTGACTCCGTCAAGCTCGCCCAGCGTCTGCTCGAGCTCGCCCTGAAGCGCCCGCACGAGATTGACCCGCTGGAGAAAGTCCGTCATCGCCAGCTGGGCGTCGTCGAAAATTTCGTAGCCGATGTGGCCGCTCTTCGGAAAGCCCTCGCCCGCCAGCATGAGACGCAGCTGGCGCACATCGTCCTTTGGGACGGTGATGGTGCTGGCGTCTTCTGTAAGCTTGTACTGATACCCCATTCCGACTAACCGCGTGGTGACTTCCGCCGCTTCGGCATAATCGAGATTGGCGTAGAGGATGGCTGCATCCCAGTCCCCCTCGTCCCCGCCGCTCATGAATGCGATGGCGAGACCGACGACGAGGACTACGGCGCCGCCGATGGCGCCGATCTTCTGGGGTTGCGGCGCCTCCGACCACCACGTCTGCGGGCGGTCGGCCAATCCTGTCAGTTGCTCTGGAATATTCATCGTCTATCAACCTGTCTCTGAGTGATCGATGGACCTACACCTGCATCCTGATCAGTTCCTGGTATCCTTCCATGACCCGGTTTCGAATCTCCAGCATCAAATCGAGCGCGATTCCCGCCTGCTCCACCGCGACCATCACTTGGTGCACATCTGCAGCTTCCCCTGTAACCAGCAGGTCGATGGCGTGACCTGACCGGAACTGGAGGCTGTTTACGTCGCCGACGAACTCCTTCACCAAACTGGAGAAACTCTTGCCCTCGAGGCGCTCGCCTCGAGCCGCCGCCGGCCGCTCGGCAGCGCCGGTATCGATCAGCGACTCCGGCCTCACCTTCACCGACTCGGAGCGTGTCCCCTGTGCACCGGAAATGGTGCGAATTAGGTCGACTGCCATCGTTAGTTCCTCGAAGTCGAATTCAATCTCTCTAGCACTCGTTTTACCTGCAGAACTCGTGGCACATAGCGGCGTGTCTGGCTCGGCATGCGCCCGGCCTTTACCGCTCCCGGCCCGGCGTTGTAGGCCCACAGGGCGAGTTCCGTCGAGCCGAACCGGTCCATGAGCTGTCCGAGATAGCGCGTGCCGGAGGAGATATTCTGCTGGGCGTCGTGGCGGTCCGTTACGCCCAGTTCGGCTGCTGTGGCCGGCATCAACTGCATCAGGCCAGCAGCGCCCTGAGTCGAGACGGCCTTGGGATCACCGCCCGACTCCGCGTAGATGATGGCGGCCACGAGCTCGGGGTCCACTCCGTTCAGATGACTGTAATGCTCGATGAGCGGCCGGTATCGCACCGTCCGCTCCAGGTTCGCCAGATCCAGCGTCCTCGACGCCATCTTGGCGCTTGCTCTGCCATCATCCCGCTCCGCGCTGCGGCTCAGGATGTTCGCCCGGGCGTCGGCTCGGAAGGATCTCGTCACAATGTGGTCCAAGTCGCAGTGACCGGCCGCAGGCGCCATGAAAACGGCGATCGATATCAGCGACACCGCGACTGATTTGGTGCTTTCTCGACTCATGCTCAGTCTATCCCGTCACATCTAGCGTTTGACCCAGCGGTGACACTGCCGGAGCTCGGGCATTGGCCCCGCGTTGGGTATAGATCCAATCCTCGTTCATCTGTGCCATCGGTCGGTCGGGGCCGCTTTCGGCTTCGACATCGGCTGCCGGCGCTGCCGCGGCAGGCTGCGGTGCGGCGTCCACCTCCGAGAGCTGTATGCCCCGATCGGAGATCACCGCGTCGAATCGGCGACCTGGGGCCGGGCCACCCCTGCCTCCCTGCGCCGGGGCGACCCCGGTCCCGGAGTTGAGACTATGAAGCTCCATGTCGGGGCGTCCTGCCTGTCTTAACCGATCAGATGTCGAGCGACCGGTTTACCATATCTTTGGCAGCGTTCAACACCGTCGCGTTTGCCTCGTAGGCCCGCGATGCGGAGATCATGTCGACCATCTCCGTGATCACGTTGATATCGGGGTAAACGACGAACCCGTCTTCCCTGGCGTCCGGGTGGTTCGGATCGTAGACGATCCGGGGCTTGACTGGCTCTTCGCGCACCTCCTGGGTCAGCACGCCCGAGCCGACGAAGATCTCCGCCGGCCGCGGCTCCGACTCCATCATGTGCTTGAAATCGGTGCGCAGCAGGCGGCCCTTCTGCTCCTCCAGCATGGTGGAGAATTTCGTCATCCGGGGAGCCTCCAGCATGACGACCCGGCGGCGCTTGTAAGGGTCCGCCTTCGTCCGTCCGGGTCGTGTCCACGTTGGCCACGTTGCCGGCGATGGCGGTCAGTTTGCGGCGCTGGGCGCTCAGGCCAGAGACGCTGATGTCCATGGTATCGAAGATTTGCATAGTCCGGTCCTGACTCCTGCTTAAAAAATGGTTGAGCCGGATGGCTTCATGCCCCTGACGGCACGGCGCTTCACGCGGCGCCGTCAGCTCTTATTGAGGTCGTCCTACAATGCTCTTCTTGAGCCCGTTGAATGTTCCGGCCAGCAGGCGGGCACCCACGTTGAAGAACAGGTGGTTTTCCGCCAGTTCGGCCATCTCCTTGTCGATATCCACGTTGTTGATGCCCGAGTCGTTGAGATTCGTCTGCGATTCGAACACCTGAGGATTCCGTACGAGCTTGGGGATGGTGATATGTCGGGGATCTGAACGTCTGCCTTCCACCGGGGGCTTGCGAACGAACGAATCGAGGTACTCCTGAAATCGAACCTGCTTCTTCCTGAATCCCACGGTGGAAACGTTCGCGATGTTGTCGGCGATGACGCGCTGGCGCAGTTGCGTCACATCCAGCACGGCATTCAGCACCGGTGCCTTCGTCTTGTTGAAAATGACTTTGTCCAGAAACATGCCGCCGACCCTTCGTGTTTCCATTCACCACTGCTGTGCCCGACGTCCGCCTCGTGCAGATGACCCCACACAAGGACGCATGGGCGCCTAGCTGCCCGGGGCAGTGAGCAATTCCTATGCCATTTTCCCGGAACCGGCTTCCCAAGGCGTTGCCGCACAGGAAGTTGCGAGAGTAACCCCGGCTAAAGCAGGGAGTGGTGCTCGCTGCCAGCGGAAACAAAGTGGAGCGGCTGGATAGGGTCGGGAAACTATTGCCAGGTGAGGTTGTGGCGATCGTGGCGTGCTGTTCGGGGGCCAGAAGGCGCCGCGAATGGGAGGCCCTTCAGCGTCAGGATCCCCGGTCTCCGCAGGAATCGCTGACGCGCGGCGTGCGGCCGCCGCGCTGGTGCATGCTCGCCAGCATATCTCCTATCAGCCCCGTGGAAAAAAGTTGGATGCCCACGATGATCAACAGCACCGAGAGGATGAGCAGCGGGTGCCGATTCTGGATCGAGCCCGTATTTACCCACAGCCAGGTGATGTAGACGCCGATGGCCGTGCCGGCGAGCCCACAGATCATGCCCAGGCTGCCGAATAGGTGCATGGGAGTGGTCATAAAGCGGACGACGAAGGTGATCGACAGCAGGTCGAAGAGGCCGTTGAGAAGCCGTCGCGAACCGAACTTCGACTGGCCGTACCGCCTCTCGTGATGACGCACGGCGATCTCGCTCACCCTGTATCCGTTCCAGTGGGCGATGGCGGGGATATACCGGTAGAGCTCTCCGTACAGATAGGGCAGCATGTCCTCGGCCACTACGGCGCGGTAGGCCTTCAATCCGCAGTTGAAGTCGTGCAGCCGGATGCCCGCTACTGCGCTCGTCACCAGGTTGAAGACCTTGGACGGAAGGGTCTTGCTCACTGGATCCCGGCGCTCCTTTTTCCAGCCGGAAACCAGATCCTTTCCTCCCTCGAGGGCGGCCAGCAGGTTGGGAATCTCCGACGGATCGTCCTGCAGGTCTCCGTCCATTGTGACTACGATCTCCCCTCGCGCCTCCTTGAATCCAGCGGCCAGGGCGGCCGCCTTGCGGTAGTTGCGGCGAAACCGAAGGGCTCGGACCCGACTGTGGCGACGACTCATATCCTCGAGGACGGCGTATGTGTCGTCAGTGCTGCCGTCGTCTACGAAGACGACCTCCGACTCCAACGGAAGCTCCTCGAGCTGCCCAATCAGTTTATCACATAGGAGAGCCACGCTCTCGGCCTCGTTGAATACGGGTATGACGACGGTGAGATCCACGCGATCAATCCTCTCCCACGTGCACCCGATCGCTCGATGTTTCGATTTCCCGAGCCCCTTGATCGATGGCTCTCAGTTTCTGCATGAGCGTTTCGATTCCCTCACTGTGGAGATTGAGTTCCCCAGCCAGCTCTCCCTCCCGAAGCGCCCGATCGAAATTGCCGAGCAGCATGTGGGTCAGGATGATGTTCGTGCGCCACTCGACCCGATTGGGATCGAGGCGAATCGCCTCGGTGAAGCTTGTTGCCGCTTTCTCCAGCTGTCCCGCGTGCAGGTAGGCGGCGCCGAGATTGCCGCGGATCATTCCGTCTCTGGGTGCTACCTTGGCCGCCTGTTCGAGAACGGCGATCGACTCGAGAGTCAGTCCCGCATTCTGGTACTCGATTCCCAGACTCATCATCAGTCTGGCGTCGTCCGGCCGCAGCCCCAGGGCCTGCTTGCGAACCTCGACAGCCTCCTCGTAGTGACCCGCCTGCCGCTGTGACTCCGCCAGCAGAGTATGATTATCGAGTGTCAGGGGATCGACGGCGACGGCCCGCTTGAGCACCGGAACCGCCTCCAGGGCGCGGTCCCGCGCCATCAGAGTTTTGCCGAGAAGACGCATGGCCCCCTCGTCGTTGGGGTGCAGCTCCAGGCAGCGCCTCAGGGCGGCTTCGGCCTCGGCGTACAGACCCCGATGATGGGCGATTCTGTCGAGCTCGTGATGATGTCTGAATTCGTGCCCCCGCCAATCCACCGCCTGGCGCAGCAGTCCGAGAGCGCTGTCGTAGTGCTTGAACTTGCCATGCCTCAGGGCCTGAAAATAATAAGCATCCCCCGCCAGCATGCACAGGCCAGCATAGCCGCCGAGGAAGGCGACCAGGACCCCGGTCGCCAGCACGGCGGTCCGGCGCCACTTTCGGTCAATGGAGATATCGACGGCAGGAGGGACCCCGGCCCGGCTGACGGCGATCATGAATCCCGCAAGCAGCCAGAAGTGGGTCGTGGAAGTCGCGTCCTGAAAATTGAAGCTGAAGAAGGCGTGTGTCACCGCGGCTGCCAGGGCGCACAGACACCCGATCGTCATCGAGCGGGCAGACCAGGTGCCGGCCCGATCGCCTTCGGCTTCCAGCGAGGGGGCGTGGCGCGACAATCTGATACCCAGAAGAACAAGCCCGCCAAAAAGCCAGATCACGGCGGCCATGCCGACGATGCCGATTTCTGCCCAGAATTCGAGATACTCGTTGTGGGCGTAGTAGGGTTCGTAGGACCGATTCCCCATCAGCTTTGCCGCCGCTGCCCACGCCCGTTGCCCCGGCACCGATCGATAGCCGGGCAGGAAGTACTCGAAGTTTCCCGGACCGACCCCGATAAAGGGGTGCGCTTTGATGACGGCCGCCGTGTCGCTCCAGATCAGCGTGCGCATCGACCGGGAAAAGTCCGCATCGTCGAAAATCGTTGTGGCCCGCTTCAGCGTCCGGTCCGCGTGCGTCGAGACGACCGTGTATACCACCGTCCTGCCATCCTGAAGGTGAATACTCTGCAGGGCGAATTCGCCCACCGGGCTCATCAGGGCCGCCGCGACTACGACCACAGCCAGGACCTGCCGCCAGCGCAGGCCCCGAAAGCTCAACGACGCGAACAGCCCCAGCGCGAGCCCGACGCTCAACCAGCCGCCTCGGTTCACCGTGAGGAGCATGTGGACCCCGGCCAGCGCCAGTGCCGCGGCAAGAACGAGCTTCTGCCAGAGTCGGGCTCCCCCGAGCACAAGCAGCGAGGCCGTGAGCGGAATGATGAGATCCAGGTAGTGGGCCACGAAGTTTGTGTTGCCGAGGGTGGACAATGGCAGTCGACCGTACTGCTGGGGCAGCCGCAGCGGGTCGATGCCATTGTACTGGAGAAGGCCGATGAGGGAGACGACGCCGCCGGTGAGAATGACGGCCCACAGGATCCTCGAGATCTGTCGCCTCGAGTCGAAATGGTGGGCCACGACCACGAAGAGCAGGAACATCAGCACCTGCGTGAGCACGACTTCCAGACCTCTGATCCGGTTCTGGGGCGAACGCCAGGGAGATGAGGGTCATGCCCAGGAATACGACGAACGGCAGATAGAGTGGTGTCTTCAGAAGCTGCAGCCGGCCCCGCAAAGCCGCGAGGACCATCCACAGCAACACGACGACGCTGCACAGGATGAGGGCGACGGCGCTCTTGGCCTGCAGATTATTGGTGAGATTGGGCGAGAGGAACAGAGGCGTGATGACGACGATGGCCGCAACGGCGATCTCCAACGCCCAGCCAACGTATCTGGTGGCCAGCGTCGCGCTCCGGCCGCCGCCCTGAGCGGCGGGGCCCGTCCTACGGCTGCTCATCGAACATTGTCTTCCGCGGCAGTACCAGTGCCACCAGCACCAATCCTAGACCCCCCGAAATCATGTTGAGGAACACGTCCTTCAGCTCGAAGCAACGCTGTGGCAGAGTCCACTGAATGCCCTCGTCGGCGAGCCCCACGACGGCCGTTGCGGCGAAGGCTGACGCGTATGCGAACCTGTATGGCATGTCGAGACGCAGCGCCTTGAGTAGAAGGACGGCGACCAGTCCGTACTCGAGCAGGTGAAGCCGCTCAGCCGGGAACTTCCCGAATCTATCCAGCAGGTAGCAGTAGCAGATGGCAGTGCAGATCAGCGCCACATACGGGAGGATAGTGCTGCCCTTGAACCGCCGCCACACCATCGCCGCTACCACAGCGAGAATCAGTGCGGTGACGACGATGCCGAGGTGACGGATGGATCCCTGAGTGTGAGTGGCCAGAGTTCGCCACACATCCGGAAAAACCGGTATGGTAGCATACACGAAGGCGATGTAGAGGCTGGCGGCCCCCCAGGCCTTGCAACGCTCGGGGCCCAGACGCCGATGCAATGGCCGCGTTACGGCGGCTGCAAGCGCGGCGATGAGTGCCCAGCTGACTGCGTCAGCCACGCGTATCTGCGCCGTCCAGCTGAGCAGATCTGCCAGGCCGAGCCCAAGACCTCGCGCCAGGTTCACCCCGTGTGTGAATCCGGCCCGGAACGAGCCCGCAGCGATCACACTCAGCGACTCGACCGACGGTCCCGCGACGCCGGCCGTCGGCGCCAGGTAAAAGGTGACCCATTCGCTCTTCTCGTGAACGCGGTCGTGACGAAACACTCGTAGTGTCCACGGGTTGTAAAGCACGAGCGAGTTCCAGAAATCCTCCTGGAACGGCCCGTACACCGGCTCGGAGCCGGTGACGGCAAGGTCGCCTTCGAGGTGGTACACGCCTGTGCCAACCGAGTATTCGATCGTGTAATCCGCAGACACCTCACCCGTCCAACGCAGCTGAATGGACTGATCGGCCCCAGCCCCATAGGAGGGTGTCTCCGGGTTGCGGCTGAAGTATCTCGGGACCGGCGTCATCCAAGGCGGCCCGCCAGTGTGGCGCTTCGGACTGCGCCTCGAGCGAGGCGTCGTCATTGCCGGAGGCTGCCATCGACCTGGCGGCGTTCGCTGCGATCCACTCTCGCAGGAGCCCGTAGAGGCTGTCGGCGACATCGGGGTGCTCGGAGGACACATCCGATCTCTCGCCCGGATCGCGTTCCAGGTCGAAGAGCAACCTGTCGTTCTCCGGAATCGAGTGCAGGAGCTTCCAGCGCGCAGTGCGCACGGCACGCTGGCGCTGGGCGTACTGCTGGGGATCTGCCGTGTAGCCGCCGCCCGATGTCTCGCAGAAGATCGGTCGAGGACGCCAACTCGTGCTCACGCCGCTGTCGCGACCCTGATGATTGATGAGCGGCATCAGCGAACGGCCCTGTGCTCCTTCGGGAACCGGCGCCCCGACCAATTCGAGAAGCGTTGGCATGACATCGATGCACTGCACCGGCTCGTCGATGATTCGCCCTGCCGGCAGATGCTGCGGTCCCCACAAGATCAGCGGGATGCGGATGAGCTCGTCGTAGAGCCACGCCTCCTTGAAGGTCGATACATGTCCTACCAGGCCATGGTCGAGAAGCTCTTCGCCGTGGTCGGCGCTGACGATTATCAGGCAATTCCGCCCCAGACCCGTCTCCTCCAGGGTTCGGCGCAATCGGCCGAAGAACTGGTCATCGAGCTTGCGGACCTGCCCGTCATAGAGGGCCTGAACCCAGCCTTTGTCCCAGAAGGCGAAGTCTATCACACCACGCGGCAGCATCACCTCGCGCTTGACGAGATCCATCTTCTCTTTGGCCATGAGCGGGCCGATCCACGAGAGCGGATTGAGCCGATGGCCGAAAGACGCGGGTGTGTAGAGGGCTTCGTATTCGGGCCCGGGGTTGTAAGGTTGATGCAGGTCCCGATAGTGGTAGTAGAGAAAGAAAGGAGGTGTCGGGTTTCCGCCTGAACGGGCCGTCTTTCGGGGCGGCCTCCTCTTCCAGCCAGCGGAACAGGATCTCGTCACCCTGCCTCAAGTGGAGCCTGCGCCCCTCGTACGGCTGCAACCCGAGATTCTTAAAGTTGGGAACGTCGGTCAGAAAAAAGATATCCGGCGCGCGGTATCCGGCCGCCACCAGAACGTCGGCCAGCGTTTCCACTTCGGGTGCGAGGCTTCGCCCGCGCACATCCACGCGGTGAGCAGGCGCGTACAGAGAGGTGTGAAGTGAAATGAGGCCGGGTGTCGTCCACGCCGATGTCGTGAAGGCCTGCGTGAAAAACACACCCTCTTCACTGAGGGCATCCAGAATCGGGCTCGTGTCGCGGTCGTTTCCGAAGTATCCCAGCCGATCCGGTCGGAAGGTGTCGACGGTGATGAGGATGATGTTCGGTGGCGTCACGAGGTCCTCGGCATTGCCACCGCCGTCGGCGAAGGCGGCACCGGTCTGGATTCCCCCGGTAGTGATGACGAGGAAGAGAAGAGGAAAAAACGAAAGAGGACGTGAATTTGATTGCCGGCCTTTACCCACCGCGGGTCCGCCTCCCCAACTCCAGCCACACCGCCACAGCCACCAGCATTGCCGCGGCGGCGGCGATCGCCGCTGATCCTTCCATCTGCCAACCCCGCAGGGCGGCGTAGACCCCGGCGCCGAGGAGCAGGTTTGCCAGCAGCACGGCCACATTGACCTTCCCGTGACCCCAGCCGCGCTCCCCAAGCAGCTGATACAAGTGAGTGCGGTGGGCGCGCAAGACGTTCTCCCCACGCGTCAGCCTGCGCGCCAAAGTGTAGCCCGTATCGAACAGGTAATACCCGAAGATGACGGCAAACAGCCAGGCAGGAAGCCCAGAAGCTTCCCCCGCGATCGCTACGACCGCGAGCACGAATCCCAGGAACATCGACCCCACATCTCCCATGAAGATGCGCGCCGGGGGCACGTTGAAGACGCCGAACCGAGCGCTGCGGCAGCCACTACCACCGGTACTAGCCAGAGCGGGCTGCCCACCGCGAACAATGCCGCCGCCGACCACAGACCGGCGCTCACCGTCTGTGTCACAGTGATGCCGTCGATGCCATCCATGAAGTTAAAAGCATTGATGAACGCGACAATCCAGAGGATGCTCACCACCCAGCTCCAGGGCGATTCGAGCGGTATGGCTTCCGTCCATGGCAAGGTTATCTCCGCGAAGCGGGCACCCATGCCCGCGGCCAGCCCGGCTGCCGCGAGCTGGAGCGACAGCTTTTCCCACACTCTTAAAGGCCGTCCCGTGTCATCTAGAGAGGAGATCGATAGAATGGCCGTCCCCCCGCCAGTGCCCAGATCGAAGACCCGAGCACCCCGCGAAAAGGCTCCTGCGACAAAAGCAATACCAACCCTGACCAGGTCCCCGCGACGATACCGATGCCACCGAGTGTTGGGGTAGGAACCTGGTGTGAGCTTCTCGGATTCGGCCAATCGAGCAGCCGGAGACGTGTCGCCAGCTTCAGCACCAGCCAGGTAACCGCTAGCGACACCACGAAGGCCATACCGGATACTTGAAAGAGCAGTGCGGTACCCTCGGGACTCACTGTCTCATTCATCGACTAGCGCCTCTCCGCGACCCCCCGACTGTACGACTACCTCCTCCTCGTTCGGTCGGTAGATCTGGCGCAACGCCTCCTTGAACGCCAGCGGTAGGTACCCGAAATCCGCCCTCGCCTCTGAGATTGGGAACGCCTTGTCTTCTTGGAGACGCCGCAATTGCTCCGCCGTTACCGGGAAGTGGGCCCCCACCCCCACTTTGCCCGCGCACCAGAGCCCCACCAGTGCCGCCTGGTGCGGCAAGTGAATCTTCATCGGCTTTACGCCCACCGCCTCCCCTGTGGCGTCTATCACCTCGTTGTAGGTCAGCGCCTCCGCTCCGGCAACGGCATACGCCCTGCCGATCGTGTTTGTCCGTCCAAGGCACGCCACAATCGCCTCTACTGCATCCCGAACGAACACCGGCTGCATGAGGTGGCGTCCGTTGCCGAACACGGGGATCCATCGACTGCGCCGCAGCCGGGCCGCCAGTCGGCAGATGTTCCGGTCGTTCCCTGGGCCGAAAATCATGGATGGTCGCAGAATCGTGGAGGGCATCGCCGATTCGACCACTCGTCTTTCCCCCTCGATCACGGCGTCGACCGAGGCTGATGACACGGTGGAGAACCGACGTAGTGAGCTCGTGATCACCAGCTGCTCGACGTCGCTGCCGATGAGCTGGGTCAGCGCTGCGGCGTGACGAATGCCGGCCAGATGAACGACCGCCCGCACGCCTGAGAAGACGTCTGCGAGCCCGGTCGGCTGGTCAAGGTCCCCGACGCGCGCCTCTATCCTGTCGCCCGGGCGGAGCCAGCTCACCTCCGAGGAGGGACGTACGAGCAGTCGCAGTCTCTCACCCGTTTCGAGGAGCCGGGCCGTG
>CBDBIJ010000022.1:0-177545 GCA_965205655.1 Candidatus Latescibacterota bacterium | reverse complement strand
CGAATCGAAACCGACAGCATGGGGGAGGTGGGAGTCCCCTCCGATCGTTACTACGGCGCCCAGACGCAGCGCTCGCTGCAGAATTTTCGCATCGGCGCGGATCGGTTTCCCAGGGAGATGATCAAGGCTCTGGGGATCGTGAAAAAGGCTTCAGCCCTGGTAAACGGAGAGCTGGGTGCCCTCGACAGCGACACCGCCGACCTGATAGTACAGGCGGCGGACGAAGTGATCGCCGGAAGGTGGGACGATCACTTTCCCCTCGTCGTGTGGCAGACGGGCAGCGGCACGCAGTCGAACATGAACGCGAACGAGGTCATCTCGAACCGGGCGATCGAACTTGCCGGCGGGACGCTCGGCTCGAAGGACCCCGTGCACCCGAACGACCACGTGAATCGCGGCCAGTCCTCCAACGACGTCTTTCCGACCGCCATGCACGTGGCCGCCGTGGACGCAATCGCCGGGCAGCTCACTCCCTCACTCGAAACGCTCGTGACTACCCTGGCGCAGAAATCGGCCGCCTTTGAGGATGTCATCAAGATCGGTCGCACCCACCTCCAGGATGCGACTCCTCTCACCCTGGGCCAGGAGTTGTCAGGCCATGTCGCGCAGCTGCGCCAGGGTATTCGCCGGGCGAGGGCGGCGACGGAGCCGCTTTACCCCCTGGCTCTGGGAGGCACGGCGGTGGGTACCGGGCTGAACGCGCACCCCGAGTTTGCCGTCAGAGTGGCAGCACGGATCGCCGAGCTGAGCGGGCATCCATTCGCAACGGCGCCGAACAAGTTTGAGGTCCTTTCAGCCCACGACGGCCTCGTGGAGGCAAGCGGCCAGCTCAAGACGATTGCCGCCAGCCTCATGAAGATCGCCAACGACGTGCGCTGGCTCGCCTCGGGGCCGCGATGCGGCATCGGGGAGCTGCGAATTCCGGAGAATGAGCCCGGTTCGTCGATCATGCCCGGGAAGGTAAACCCGACTCAGTGCGAAGCGATGACGATGGTCTGCGCCCAGGTAATGGGCAACGACGTCGCCGTCGGCATCGCCGGCGCAGCGGGGAATTTTCAGCTGAACGTGTTCAAACCAGTGATAATTCACAACGTGCTGCATTCGACGAGGTTGCTCGCCGATGCCTGTCGCAGCTTCAACGACAACTGCGCCGTCGGCATCGAGCCGAATCGCGAGCGCATTCAGTCGTTGATGGAACAGTCGCTCATGTTGGTGACGGCGCTCAACCCCCACATCGGCTACGACAACGCCGCCAAGGTGGCGAAGAAGGCCTACCAGGATGACAAGACGCTCAAAGAGACGGCGATAGAGCTGGGGTTGCTGACGGCGGAGCAGTTCGAGGAGTTCGTGAGACCGGAGCAGATGGTCGGCCCGCGAAGCTGAGGGAGAGGGAAAGGATAGATGAAATCTCGCACGGTGGACCTCGTCGTCATCGGCGGTGGTCCGGCTGGCCAGAAGGGCGCCATTCAGGGCGCCAAGGCGGGGAAGAAGGTCATCGTCGCCGACCGACTCGGACTTCTGGGTGGGGCGTGTCTGAACCAGGGGACGATCCCCTCGAAGACGCTGCGGGCGGCCATTCTCGACCTAACCGGCTTTCTTCAAACCGAGTATTTCGGCGAGAGCTCGCGGTCCGGGAACGCGATCGCCGTCGAGGATCTGAAGCTGCGCGTGAACAAGGTCATCGAGGATGAGAACCGGGTGCTTGGAGAGCAGTGCGAGAAGAACGGGATCCAGACTGCCTACGGTGCCGCCAGGTTTGCCGATGGACACACCATCGAGATTGTCGATGACGGCGGTCAGGTCACGACTGGGATCGAAGCCGATAAGACCCTCATCGCCACCGGCTCGAGTCCCCGCCATCCCATCGACCTGCCAGAGCACGAAGACCTGTTCGTCGACTCGGATATGGTCTTTCGGATGGACAGGCTGCCGAAGTCTCTCATCGTTCTGGGTGGCGGCATTATCGGCTGCGAGTACGCCACCATGTTCGCCGCGCTCGGGCTCGAGGTGACTCTCATGGACCGCCGCGACGATCTGCTCCGCATGCTGGACGAGGAGATCGGGCGCCTGTTCATGCAGTACATCTCCGATCTCGGGCTAACGCTCAAGCTGGGCGCGGCGATCGAGCAGCTGCGCAAGGGTGAGGATGGCCGTGCGGAGGTGGTGCTCAAGGACGGAGGGCGCGTGCGGGCCGACTGCCTGTTCTACTCGATGGGCCGCATCGCCAACGTGGATGGCCTCAGCCTGGAGAAGGCGGGAATCGAACTCGATAAACTGGGCTACATACCCGTCAACGAGCAATTCCAGACGGAAAATCCCGACATCTATGCCGCCGGCGATGTCATCGGACCGTCGGCGCTGGCCTCGACCTCAATGGAACAGGGCCGGCTCGCCGTGCGCAACGCCCTGTCAATGACGAGCCACCCCTTCCCCGAATTCTTTCCTTATGGGATTTACACGATTCCGGAGATTTCCAGTATCGGGCCGACGGAGGCCGAGCTAAACGAGCAAGGCGTGCCGTACGAGGTCGGACGAGCCCACTATTACGAGATGGCCCGCGGTCCCATCGCCGGCGACACGAAGGGGCTGTTGAAGCTCATCTTCCACGCACAGTCTCTGGAGCTGCTCGCCACCCACATCATCGGCCCACGCCACCGAGCTCGTGCCGCTGGGGCAGATGGCCATCAGCATGAAGGCGCGAGTCGACTACTTCGTCGACAACATCTTCAACTACCCAACGTTTGCGGAGGGTTACCGGATCGCCGCCCTCAACGGCCTCAACAAACTGGATGAACAGTGACCGTTGGGGCCAACGCCACGAAAGCCCTGAGCTCGTCTACATCGTCATGACGCGGCTGCGGAAGTGCTCCACCACATCGACTTCACTCGTACAGCCCGGGCAGGTGAAGGTACGGGCTCGACGGCCGTCGACGAAGGTGCAGCCGGTCGTTTCAGCGACACGTCTGACCTCGTCCACCCCGCCGTCCGCTTCTTCCCGGGCGTCAATGGCGCGCCAGTCGACGGCGCGACTCACAGCGTCGCCGTAGACCTTTCCTTTGGGCAGATAGATCTTGAACTTCTGACCGCATTCACAACAATACGATAGTCCGAGGGCCACAGGAGAATCCTCCTCCCTGAAACAGGGGAGCCGGGCGTTTTCTGAGCCCGGGCACTGGCGCGGTGCTTGTGGGAGTTGGGGCAGGGGTAGGAGAGTCGGGACCGGCGCCGGGGGGATGATGTGACGACGACCTGATCTCGGCGATCCGAAACCGGGTAAGTCCTTCCAAGATAAGCAGAGCTATCCGATTTGTAACTGATTTTCTCGCTCTGGGAGGCTACCAGTAGGCCACCGCCTCGGCAACTTCGCCGAGGCGTTCACCGTCCCATGTCACATCGGCGAGCAGTGGCAGTGAATGAGTGGCAACCGAATCGGGGAAACGGGCCCTGACTTCGGTCACTACCTTCGCTCCGGCATCGATGCGGAGCTCGAGTTGTGTTGGATCGAGGTCGACTCCGTCGACGGATCTGAGCGCGATTTCGCAGCTGCGGGGCGCGGACTCGTGGTTTGTCACCCACAGATGGAAGATGCGTTCATCTCCAGGCCGAATGCGAACCCTGTACGGGCAGAACTCGATCCAGCGAGGATCCATGGACAGGTTTGGATGGGTCCGATCGACGACGCCCGTGAACAGTTCCTGCCAGCGCTCCATCCAGCCCTGCCACCGCGCCAATTTGTCGGGATCGAGCTCGACCGCTCCCCCGTGCCCGGTGAGGAGTACGTCAGGACTGTGGGCGCGCCGATGTTTCGAGGGATGGATTCGTACTCGTTCAAGGGGGTGCGGTTCTTCGGGATGAACGAGTGGATGTAGTCCCGCTTTTCCCGGAAGGACGCACCGGAGACAGCATCGCCGATGGCCAGATACGTGCGGTCGTCCACCTCGAAGCGTATGTGCTGGTCGTAGAGCGTCTGTCCCGGGTGTGGCTCGATAAAGAAACGTACGCCGCGCCACTCGAAAAACGCCCCGGGCTCGACGGCCTCGTCCAGCTCGAAGCCGAGCGGAACGGCACAGGGCATGTCGTAGCGCTCCGGATGTGAGAGCAGGTCGCGGACGTGGCTGGAGGCGACGATCCGGGTTCCGTAGCGGGCCTTCAGGGCCGGGTAGCCGGCCAGGTGATCGTCGTGGTAATGGGTCGGTAGGAAGTATTCCACCTGCCGCAGGCCGAGCTCCGGCTCCAGCCATCGGGTGAGCCGATCGATGAAGCGGTGGGGATTCCCCCCGATCGGAACATTCGAGGTGTATCCGCAGTCGATGAACAGGCCGTTCCCCTCTCCATCGGTGACGATGTAGGGGCAGGCCTGGACATTCGAAATCTCCCACACGTGCTGCGACAGCTGACGAAACTTCGGGCGAAATGGTTCGTAGGTGTCGTTGTGGAAGAGCTCCCAAATCTCCGCCAGCTCATCCCGCAGGTGCTGGAACCGACGCTCATCAGGTTCGAAGGGGGCCCCGTGTCCGGGGAGGATAAGATCGACGCCGAGACCGGCAACGACCTCCAAGCTCTCGAGGAGGTTGACGTGACCTTGGAAGTCAATGTAGCGCCACTGGCACCAGTAGTAATCGCGGAGCCGTCCCGGCCCACACACGAGGTCACCGCACGCGAGGACGCGCGCCCCATCGACCTCGAAGAGATACCCGACCGATCCGAATGTGTGACCGGGGAGAGGAATTACGGCGAATGAGAAGCCGCGCCAGCGAAGCGTCTCGTAGTCGTGGGCGTAGTCGGTGGCATCGACATCGCGCAGGGGGGCCGAAGCAGGGATAATAGGATGTATAGTTGTCATAGATGTCATAGGCAGCGCGTTGCAGGTCGCTCTCCTCGAGAAAGCGACGTTCTGCAAAGGGGATGACGATCGTGGCGCCCTGACGCGACCATTTTTCGGCAGCGGCGCACTGGTCGCGGTGAAAGTGGGTTAGCAGGACCTGCTCCACCCTCGGTAAGGAGACGTGCATATCAGGAGAGGCAAAGAAGTGAGTCCCGCAATCGATGAGCATGGTGAAGCCGTCGGCGACGACGCCGTAGACGCTGCAGGTGTGTCGGACCCAGAACAGGTGGTCGCTGACTTTTTCCATCCGGCGTCTCCTCACGGGCAAAAGTATCGCACGGCATCACTACCGAACAGTGCCGCCTGCCGCTGTCCCAGGTGTGGTCTGCTTTCTGACCGCCTCACGTGATTATTTCCAAGATTCCGCAAGCTCCCTATTTTCAAGCGATTGGATGAGATGGGAGAATGGAGCCGTGTTCACCAGCGGGCAACTCGACAGGGACACGTTCGTGGGGCCGTGGGCCGGACTGCCGGTCCCGTGGACGGACGAAGACGCATTCGACGAGGAGACCTACCGCGCCGATGTGGCCCGCTGCTGCGAGGCCGGCATGCCGGGTCTGTTCTGTGGCGGCACGACGGGCGAATTCTACGCCATGGAGCTGGAGGAATTCAGACACGTTTCCGCTGCCTTAGTGGAAGAATGTCGGTCACATGGCACGCCAGCCATGGTCGGTTGCACCTCGACCTACACTCTCGGGGCGGCGCAGCGCGCCGCCTGGGCCGGCGAGATCGGCGCGAGCGCCATCCAGGTGGCACTCCTTACTGGATGGAGGTGGGCGATGAGCACGTCGTCCCCTTCTTCTTCGAGGTGGCGCGGGCCTCCGGCAACCTCCCTTTGTCCATCTTCGACACCAGGCGGGCCAAGAAGACGTTGACCTTGGCGCAACATCAGGCGCTCAAAGAAGCAGTGCCCAACTACCTCATGGCCATGGCGAATGCCGAGACGATAGGCTCCGAACAGGAGGGGTGCGAAGCACTGTCCGCCTTCGTCAACGTGTTCGCGAGCGAGCACCGCTGGTCGGAGCTGGGGCCGAGTGGGGTGCGGGGCAGCTGCAGCAGCTACGTCTACTGGAATCCGCGGGTCATTCTCGGGCTGTGGCAGAGCCTTCGGAGCGCCGACTGGGGTGGTCTGGAGGCGGGGACCCCGCGGCTGCAGGCCCTCGGCGATTACCTGTCCGCCAACTTTGTCGCCAATGGACTGACGGAAACGGCGATCGATCGCATCGGCGGCCATGCTGGCGCCTTTTTGAGAGCGGGACTCCGCAGTCGAGGTCCGTATCCGTCGGCAACATTGGACGACGGCGAGTAGCTGCGGCGATGGTACGCCGAGCATTTTCCCGACATGCTCGACCCGTAGGGCCATGACCGCTGTCAAAGTAGCGAAGTTTGGCGGCAGCTCGCTGGCGAGCGCCGAACTGGTCAAGCAGGTTTGCGGCATCATCACGGCCGATCCGCAGCGCCGCGTCGTCGTCGTGTCGGCGCCCGGCAAGCGGGACGCCGACGACATCAAGGTGACGGACCTCCTGATCGGGCTCGCAGAGGCGAGACTAGCGGACCGGAGCACCGCCGAGCTGCTGCAACGGGTCACCGATCGGTTCGGCGAAATCGTCGAAGGTCTCGGGCTGCCCGAGACGTGTCTCAACTCGGTCAGGGCCGACCTCGAGAAGCGTCTCGACCTCGACAGAGCCGACGGGGGACGCTTTACCGATTCGATCAAGGCGGCAGGCGAGGCAAACGGGGCGCGCCTCGTGGCGGAGAGCCTACGCTCCACCGGGGCAGAGGCGCACTACCTCGACCCGAAGGAAGGCGGCCTCATTCTCTCTGACGAGCCCGGGAACGCCCGTATTCTGCGGCAGTCGTACGGAGCGCTGCGACGTCTGCGAGAGCGGCCCGGAATCACCATTTTCCCCGGCTTTTTCGGCTACTCCGAGTCCGGAGAGATCGTCACCTTTCCCCGCGGCGGCTCCGATATCACAGGCGCCATTCTGGCGGCGGCGGTGGATGCAGATCTGTACGAAAACTTCACCGACGTCGACTCCATCTTTGCGGCCAACCCCGCCATCGTCGATGCGCCGAAACCAGTCAGCGAGATCACGTACCGCGAAATGCGGGAACTGTCATACGCCGGATTCTCCGTCTTTCACGACGAGGCACTCGAAACCGGTGTTCCACGCCGGGATCCCGGTGGCGGTCAAGAGCACGAACAACCCGCAGGCGCCGGGAACGAGGATCGTCTCCGAACGCTCGCTCACCGAGGATCCGGTCGTCGGCATCGCCGCCACCGGCGGTTTCTGCAGCGTCTACGTGAGCAAGTATCTGATGAATCGCGAGATCGGTTTTGGCCGGCGGCTCCTCGAGATCTACGAAGATGAAGCCATCCCGTTCGAGCATACCCCCTCCGGTATCGACAACCTCTCCGTCATCGTGCGCGAACAGTACTTCCATCATGCCACAGAGGAGCGTGTTCTGCGTCGCATTCGCACCGAACTGGAAGTGGACGAGGTGACCGTTGAACGGGGGCTCGCCCTCGTCATGGTGGTCGGCGAGGGAATGCAGCACACCATCGGCCTCGCGGCAAGGGCGACTGCCGCCTTCGCGAGGGCCGACGTAAACCTGGAGATGATCAATCAGGGATCAAGCGAGGTCAGCATGATGTTCGGCGTCAAAGAGTCGGATGCCGCCGCCGCTGTCCGCTCTCTCTACGCCGAGTTCTTCGCCTGAGGTCCGTCCGTAACAGGCGGGTGCTGGTTTTCTGAAAGTTACCCCTGTTTCGCGAATGCGAAACTTGCCTTCTTGCTGTCCTTTTGGAACTGGTGCGCGACGACGGTGACGATCTTGCGGGCCGCCTCGGCATCCATGTTCGGTACTCTCTTTCGAAACCGCTCCAGGGCGGTGTCCTGGATATCCTCCCACGGCGAGTCGGGGCTGTCCTCGGTGACGGAGAAGAAGATGTTGTCCGCGAGCTGCAGGAGACTGTCCGAGGACATGCGGCTGCCGTTCGTGGAAACCGTCAGCGCCGGATCCGGGCCAAGCGACTCCTCGGCCCTACCCAGGGCGCGCAGGATGCTGCGAGCGGAGGTGGCGATGTCGAAGAGATGGGCTTCGATGATCTCGACATCCTTTTCGTCGCGACGCACCTCCTGGGCCTTTGCGCGCACGTTTCCGGCCATGACGTAGAGGATCTCGGCGACTCGCAGGGCTGCCCGCTGAATGAGAAACTGGTAGATATTCAACACGATGAGAACGATGATGACGCCGGCGAAGATGTTCGTGGTGAGATCCATGGGGAACTCTCCTTTCGGACCGGCGCCTCTGTCCATCGATGAGCGCGGCGCCCGCCAGCGCTCATCTCAGGCTACTCGGCCACGTGACGTAATAACCCGGTAATGTGTGAAAAAAACAGCGTCAACGCCAACAGAAAACGACAGTGCCTGAAAAGGGCCGAAAAGCAAATTGCAGGGCCCATACAGGGCGCGTACATTGTCTCGAGAGCGTGAGGACATGGTTCGATTGTGCGACTTCGGGCGTGAAGAAGAGACATGTCGATGAGCGAAGGGAAGCAGTTGACCTACCGGGAGGCCGGAGTGGATGTCGACGCCGCCCACGGCGCCCTGAGCCGCCTCGTGGCCTGGGTCGGACGGGCCGGGCACGACCACTGCGACGGCAGCGGCGTGGGTCAGTCTATCCTGGAATCGGGGTTCTTTGCCTCCGTTCTCGATCTGGGGAACAATACCGGCCTGGCGATTACCACAGACGGGGTGGGAACGAAGCTGCGGGTCGCCGAGATGGCCGACCGCTACGACACCGTCGGTATCGACTGTGTGGCCATGAACGTCAACGATCTCGTCTGCGTCGGCGCCCGACCGATTGCCATGGTCGATTACCTCGCAGTGCAAAGGGCGGATCCGGCTGTCTTCGAGAAAATCGGCGAGGGTCTGTATCGCGGCGCCGAACTGGCCAACGTGTCCATACCCGGGGGTGAGATCTCTCAGATCGGGGAGATGTTGCACGGTTACCGCGACGGGTCCGGCTTCGATCTCGTCGGCACGGCCGTCGGCACGGTGGCGCTCGATGGGCTCGTGGTGGGCGATGGCATCGACGAGGACGATGTCGTCGTCGGCCTGAAAAGCAACGGCCTCCACAGCAACGGCTTCAGTCTCGCCCGTCGGGTCCTGTTCGAGCAACTGGGACTGTCCATTCACGAACAGGTGAGCGAGCTGGGGCACACGGTGGGAGATGAACTGCTGCGGCCCACCGCCATCTACGTGCGCGCGGCCCTCGATATGCTCAGTGAAGGTGCCCGAGTGAAGGCGTTCAGCCACATCACCGGCGACGGTCTGCTCAATCTACTGCGGGTGCGCAGCCCGGTTGGCTTCAAGATCGAGTCCGTTCCCGAGCCAGACCCGGTATTCGACCTCATCCAGAGCGGTGGTAAGGTGAGCGATGAGGAAATGTTCACCGTTTTTAACATGGGAGTTGGTTTCGCAGTCGTCGTTCCCATGCATGACGCCGAGCTCGTGAAGCAGATTGCCGGCAGGTACGGATTCGACAGTTGGCACCTCGGCTACCCCCTCGAGAGCCTCGACGGAAAGGTGATGGTGGAGCCGAGGCAGCTCATCGGAGAGGGAGATCGGTTCCGAACCTACTGAGCCCAGCGCCACGAGCGCGGCAAGCTGACACCGACGGTCCGGTGTCCGGTCACCGGACCGTTTCTGTTTCGGAAAGGGAAGGATGTTCAAGTCAGTCCAGAATCGGGTCTGGGTCTTCGATGCCGAATGGGTCCCGGACCCGGTAACGGGTCGATTGGTGTATGATTTGCCAGCCGAACTCGAGGACGGAGAAGTCATAGAGGAAATGTGGAGGCGGGGTGGGGCCGATGGGGAGACGCCGCGGCCATACTTGAAGACGGTGTTGTGCCGGCTCGTGTCGATCGCGGTGATGACCCGGTCAAGCGAAGAAGGCGAACCCCCGTTGAGGCTGTTCTCGCTGCCTCCTCTTGGAGATGAGTCGGCCGACTTCTCGGAGGCGGAGATCATCGATCGGTTTCTGGACGGTGTGGGGAAGCGGCAGCCGCAGCTGGTGGGGTTCAATTCCCGGGCCGCCGACTTCGCCATCCTTCTGCAACGCGCCGTCGTCAACGGCGTCCGGGCACCGGGCTTCGCCAGGCGACCGGACAAACCATGGGAAGGGGTCGATTACTTCGCCGGCGGTGAATGGCATGTAGACCTGATCGACATCCTCGGAGTCCGCGGCAGATCTCGGCCGTCGCTGAACGAGATGGCCACCGCCTGTGGGATACCGGGCAAGTTTTCGGGAGGTGGGTCAGACGTGGTGGATCTGTGGATGAAAGGGGAGATCGAGGAAATCGTGCGATATAACGAGTTCGATGCGATCACCACGTATCTCCTGTGGCTACGTCTGGCGCATCTGGGCGGTTTCTTTTCATCCGAGGGTTACCAGCGCGAGCAGGAACTTCTGGAAGAGTTTCTCCGTGACGAGGCGACCAAGAATTGTCAGAGTCATCTGAAAGAATACTTGACAGAGTGGCTGCGACTGCGGCACTACGGCGGTCGACGGCAGTTGAACCTCGGATTCTGACACGATCGACCGGTCCTGGACCAAGCCCTCCCTTCTGATTGAATTATCGTTTTTTCTACAACAGTTTAATATAGCTCTCGACGTACAGGTCGAGGATCGTCGTCCAATCCAACCCGAACAGATTTCGGGGCTCCGACACGCATGCATGTGTGTGTGGTCTCCAGATCCGATTGACCGCCTTGTCAAGCCCTGTCAAGTTCATCGATAGTCGTTATTATTTTTACGACTAGATTATAACAGTATCGCGCAAGGTTTGCATTCTATTGCCAGATCGCGCTTGATTAACCTTCCCTGGGCTGGGCCCTTTGCAGATTTGGCTGAAGGATCAGGCGCTGGATGCTAACCGAATCTTGACCAGGGAGTGAGAGTCGATGGCGGCTTGTCGCGAGAACCAGGGCAGGGGTTGACCGCAAGACTCATATTATTGATTTTGAATCTATAATTTAATATATTGTCGGCAAAATGGCTGCCTCAGAAGCGAGAGAGACAAGAACTGGCTGGTTCGAACCCCAGACTGGCGGATTCTCAGTCTTTGTTCCGAAGGATTTGCCGGAGTTTCTGCCAATACAGATGGATCAATCCTTGTGGCAGCTCCTCTCCGAGGCGGAACGGGGGCTGGGGTGGCTAGCCGGATACGGCGAATGTCTCCGCTCGCCAGACTCCTTTGCCGCGATTCTCCTGGCGAAGGAGGCGGTTTCCTCGAGTTTTATCGACGGGAGCGAAATCTCGCTAACCGAGATACTTTGGTGGCGCGCAGAGGCAGCGGCAGGGCGTCAGCCGCAGGCATCGGCCGAGCTTCGCCTTGCGCTCAACTACGCGGATCTCATCAGATGGGGAATAGAGCGGCTCCGGAAGGAGGAGTTTTCGACCGAGTTCCTGCAGATGCTGCATACGCGGTTGTTCGAAGGTGTGAGAGGTCGAGATGCCAGCCCTGGAGCTTTGCGGACATCGCAGATCTGGATCGGTCCGCCGGGGAGCACCATCCATACCGCCAGATATGTGCCGCCGCTGGCACGACTGGTGCCCGACCTCACAGATCGGTTGACGGCATTTGCGCGCGCGCGCCTCGGTATCGCCGCTGATGAAAATCGCCATGGCCTCCTGCCAGCTCGAGACCGTATTCCCTTTCGTCGACGGAAGCGGGCGGATGGCACGACTGATGAGCCCGCTCATGCTGAGTCAGGAGCGAGGAATGACACCTGAGCTGCTGAGCCTTTCCTCGTGCTTCGCTCGCGATCCGACCGAGCACTTCTTCCGGCTCGAGCAGGTCCGCGAGAAAGGGGATTTGGAGGGATGGATCCGCTATTTTCTAAGAGGCATTCGCGAGGCCGTGGACGAAAGTATTGCGATGATCGGATCACTGGCAAGGCTGCGAAGTCGGCATCGACAGCAGCTGAAGCGACTGAAGGGGTCGTCTCGTTCGGCGCTGGCGCTCCTCGACGCGCTGGCGGCCAACCCGATCATCTCCGTCCACGGCGTCTCTCGGGCGATCGATCGCACCTTCGCCAACGCCAACGAGCTCGTGCGTCGATTCGAGGAAGAGGGATTGTTGCGGGAGATGACGGGAAGGCGAAGAAACCGACGCTATTGCTACGAGCCGTTCATCAGGTTGTTCACGTAGTTCATGCGACCCGGGCCGGATGGCGACGCGATATGTCTTTATCGCTTTTCCCATGGAGACACTGAATAGAGCTAGGTGTGTCGGCACGAAAAATATGTTGATCCGGCGCTTATAACGCGCTTCTACTTTATTGCTCCATGTTGCCGAAATTATGTCACCAAACACCGCATTTCCGATGCTCGGGCCCTACCGAACGGCCACCCGCTTCAGTCGAGTGCCATTCTGGCAGCCTTCGCGACGCTCAAAACCAGGCGCCCATAAGTGAGCGTCCTGGGGTAGGTAGAAGAGGAGCATGCCGCTTTCGAGCATGAGGGGCACGTAGGCGAACGATCCGAAGATGATGACGGGTGTCAGCCACTGGCCGACGCGAGAATGCCGGCGACGACGAGCCCCCTTCAAGCCGATCGTGTCGATTTGGCTGGCGAGGAAGGGGTAGATGGCATCCTGCCGCGCTCGGGGAAGATCGCCATGCTCCGGAATGAGCGCCCGACCCATGACGCCGATCGACAGGTTGCAGAACGTCATGATGATGAGCGGCACGGAGGCGGCGAACACGGACATCTTCAGGTGCCACTCGTTGCGCGAGGCAAACATGCGCATGGCCTGGGTGTGGTTGACGACGGAGTAGGCCACGCCGATGATGACGAAGGCGAGGGCGACGACCCACCCTGGGGTACCGTCCCTATCGGCGCCGATGTGGAGCAGCTGCGATGGCAGATCGGCATCGACCAGACGCTCCTTCACACCGCTCCAGCCGCCGACCCTTCCCCCAAACCACGAACCAGATGGCGAGACCTGCGGCCGTCATGACACAAAACTGGAGAGCGTCAGTCACGGCGACAGTGCGTAAGCCACCAAGTGCGGTGTAGATGGTCGCGAGCAGGGCGATGCCGCCACCGACGGCCCAGGCCGTGGGAGCGTCCCAGCCACTGACGATGGTGAGCACGAGGAATGCGGTGGTGGCGATGATAGCGAGGACGAGGGTGCGGTACTGAACCTGGACGAAGGCGCAGATGACGCGAACGGCAACGCCGAATCTGGCCTCGAGGTACTCGGCGTTCGTGTATATGCCGATGCGATACATCGGCAGGAAGATGAAAAAGCCGGCGATGGCCCAGCCGGCCACGACGCCGACCCAGTTGGCGATGAAGACGAGGCTCCAGTCCCATACAGTCATGACGCTGGCCTTCATTGCGCCGCGATGAGAGGCGACTATGTTTGCGGCGATCAGACGATCAGAGCTATGAACTGAAAGCGCCAGTCACCGAGGTTACCCGACACCCGACTCGGTGGCTCAGAGTAAGGCGACACGCTGTGGCGCTGTCCAGACGAAGGTGCGGCCGGTAAGCCCTTTTATTTCGTGTTTCGTGTACTGTTGAGCGCAGGAGGCGTCCACATCCATGCTCATCATCGACTCGCATCTCGACGTGGCCTACAACGCCCTGGAGTGGAATCGCGATCTGCTGCAGCCAATCTCGAAGATCAGGGAATCGGAAGCAGGCATAGCCGGGAAAGGGCGCGGCGCCAACGTCAGCTGCTTCGAGGAGCTGCGCCGCGGCGAATTCGGCCTCAGCTTCTACACCGTCCACTGCCGGCTCGCCTCTTTCGGAAAGCGCTTCCACGGCGTCCGCACCCAGGACATCGCCTATGCAAAATGCAAAGGTGAGCTCGCCTACTATCAACTCATGGAGAGCAAGGGGGTGCTGCGGCAAGTGCGCGACGCGGAAGGGTTGACGGCCCATCTGCACGAGTGGGAAAACGACCGCGATGCCGCGCCGCTGGGGTATATTCTGAGCATGGAGGGCGCTGACGGCATCCCGAGCGAGGAGTACATCTCCGAATGGTGGGAGGAGGGGTTGCGCATCGTCAGTCTCTGCCACTACGGTCGCAGCGCCTACGCCCACGGCACCCAGGCGCCGGGCGGGCTGACGGACCGCGGCGAGCCGTTGCTGAAAGCGCTCGACGCCGCCGGCATGATCCTCGATGTCAGCCACCTCGCCGAGCAGGCGTTCTGGGAGGCACTCGACATTTTCAGCGGGCCTGTGCTGGCGACGCACAACGGCTGTCGCGCCCTGTGCGATCACGATCGCCAACTCGACGACGCGCAGGTCGACACGCTCGTGAAGCGCGGCGGCGTCATCGGTACCGCCTTCGACGTGTGGATGCTGTCGCCGGAGTGGGACAGGGAGGCGATGGACAACACCGGCATGACGCTGGAGACCGTCGTCGATCACATGGACCACGTGTGTCACATCGCGGGCAATGCCAATCATGTGGCGATCGGTACCGACCTCGACGGTGGCTACGGCAGGGAGCAGGCACCCGCGGATATCGACACAGTAGCCGACCTTCAGAGGATCCCCGCCATTCTGGAGCGTCGGGGCTACTCAGGCGAGGACATCGCCAACATCATGCATGGCAACTGGATTCGGCAGCTGCGCGAAGCATGGGGATAGAGAGTCAGAGCGCGAACGCGGCGATGCGGGTGCACCCTGAATTGTTGTGACAGGAGGACAGTTGATGAGCTCAAACGGAAGGGTCGCGGTCATTACGGGTGGAGGATCCGGGGTGGGAAAGCACACGGCGATGGCGCTGTTGAAGGAGGGATACGCCGTAGCCGTCGCCGGCCGCCGCGCGGGTGTCCTCGAGTCGACCGTGTCTGAGGCGCCGGCCGGCTCTCAGGCACTCGCGGTGCCGACCGATGTGACGGATCCGGCCTCGGTGCAGGCTCTGTTCGCCAGGGTGAAGGAAACCTTCGGCAGGCTCGATGTGCTGTTCAACAACGCGGGAACGGGCGCTCCGCCCGTGCTGCTCGAAGACCTGCCTTTCGATCAGTGGACGGCGATCGTGAAGGTGAATCTGACCGGCTCGTTTCTGTGCACCCAGGAGGCGTTCAAGATCATGAAGAGCCAGGAGCCGATGGGCGGGCGCATCATCAACAACGCCTCCGTATCGGCTCAAGCACCTAGACCGGACTCGGCTCCCTACACGGCGACGAAGCACGCCATAACCGGCCTGACGAAATCGACCTCGCTCGACGGGCGCAAGTACGACATCGCCTGCGGGCAGATCGATATCGGCAATGCGGTGACAGCGATGACGGAGAGGCTGGCAAAAGGCGTACCCCAGGCAAACGGCACAACGGCGGCGGAGCCGAGAATAGATGCCGACCACGTCGCCAACGCCGTCGTCTACATGGCGAGTCTTCCGCTGGACGCCAACGTGCAGTTCATCACCGTGATGGCGACGAAAATGCCCTTGGTCGGAAGGGGATGAAAGCATGCGGTTGTGCTTTCATCTCCAAAAGTCCCTGGCTATCTTTTGCTTCGGTGAAAAATGAAGGAACATCGACAGCGACTGCTGTATCTGCACGCGCGTACACCGAGCGTGTACTCCAGCGTCATCGGGCTAACGCAGATCGAACCGACTCCGGGCCATCGGGCGGAGATCAGTGCCGAGGAGATGGAGTGGCCGTACGAGACCGTTCACGACGCAATTGTGGATGGCTGGCAGATCGTGCAATTCCCACATCAGCAGGCACCCATCGACGACCACGACCTAGAGGTGGTGGGATACGAGTTCATACTTCAAAAGATGGAGGCGGTGAGTGAGCAGTGAGGCAGCAATCGGCAGCGAACATCTGCTGACGGACATAGAGGTGGCGAACTTGATCGTCAACGGCTACCACACCGTCGAACCGGACTTTCCCGATGGGCTGAACGAGACGATCGCAGCAAAGCTGGACGCGCTGATGGAGAACCCGGGCGACGCGATCGCGGAGGCCGTGCCCGAGTTGTGGCAGGTGCTCGACCACAGCAGCGTCAGAGGTGTGCTGATCAGCCTGCTGGGGTCGGACTACGAGTTGCAGTCGCACCGCCACTGGCACTGTAGGCAGCCGGAGACCGATCATATGCCGTGGCACCAGGACGGAACAAACAACCGCGACAATCGGATGGACCGGTTTCTCGGGCTCTACTATCCGCGCGAGGTTACCGCCGATATGGGACCGACGATCGTCGTCCCTGGGACGCAGTTTCGCAACGCGCCCACGGACCGCATGGCGACCTACACGAACATCAAGGGCCAGGTCCCGCTTGTGGTCAAAGCCGGCACCGTCGCCTTTACGCACTACGACATCTGGCATGGCACCGCTGCGAATCGCACCGCGGCGCAGCGACACATGATCAAGTTCCTCTTCCGTCGTACAAAGGAAAACACTGAGCCGACGTGGAACCATGATCCGGCCTGCATGGACAAACCGCGCAACTACGGGCGCCGGGATCTGGAGCACGTCAACAATATTCTCACGTTTGCGAACCCGCTCGGCGTGGGGCAATCCGATCACTACAAAGAGCGGTCCATCAGGAGGCAGTGCTGGGAACAGCTGGTGGGAGGAACCAAATAGGTCCAGACCGGAAAATTCGAGGGGTTCGCGCCGAACGAGCGAAACCAAAGCAGCTGGTGAGGGATTCGATCACCGAGCACACGAGAAGTCCAGGAGAATTGCTTGGTTGCTAGGTCATCGTCGCTCGCTGCGTGAGACAAGTGCCGCTCCGAGCCGCCCGGCATCGAACGTCCACTGGCGCGACGGTTTGGGAGCAGAATCCGAGCCGTTTACCGGCATCGGTCACGAAGCCCTGCTGCAACTTCGTCGCCATCCGGGGCGACTGACGACGAGATCGGCGCCTGATTCAGGAGCGGTCGCCTGCGGGATTCACAGCTGTCGTAGCGACACTGCGGGCGATGGCGGCCGAAAAGTGCCTGTGATCGGTCGGGTGAAACTCATCGTGCCCACGTGCCATTCTAGTGTTATCTTAAAGGTTTAGGCCACCTCGTAGCCCCCCCCAACAGGAAAACAGTTCCCATCAAGGGAAGTTTTTGCCGAAATGAAATAGGGAGGAGAAGAATGTCACTCACGATGTGTGGTGGATGTCAGGGAGGTGGCAACGCAATTGCTTTCATTCGACCGATGGCCGACCGGGTTATAGAGGAGAGGTCTGTCACACAAAGTGAGGCATCAGCGACTCGACCGGTAGCGCCGCCAGTTGCAGTAACAGAAAAAGGCCAGGATGGCATGTTATGAACAGCGAGGAGATGCACAGTTCGAAAGCGGTAGCGGCGCAAACTGCCATACCCATAACCATGCCGTTTCTTGATGAAGAGGAAATCCAGGCGGTGGCAGAGCCGTTGCGGACGGGCTGGGTGGCACAGGGGGCTAAGGTGGCCGAGTTCGAGAAAGCTGTCGCCGCCTTCACCGGGGCACGCCACGCCGTGGCCACCTCCTCCTGCACGACGGCCCTCCATTTGTCGTTGCTGGCGGCCGGCGTCGGGCCAGGAGACGAGGTCATCGTACCTGCCTTCACGTGGATCTCTTCCGCCAACGCAGTGGAGCACGCCGGTGCCCAGCCAGTTTTCTGCGACATCGATCTGGAGACGTTCAACATCGATGTGGCGGCGACGGAGAAACTGATCACGCCTCGAACTCGGGCCGTAATGCCCGTTCACTTGTTCGGACTGTGCGCTGACATGGCGCCTCTCGTCGCTTTGGCGAACGCACACAACCTGGAAATCATCGAAGATGCCGCCTGCGCCCTCGACTCCTGGTACCAGGGTGATCACGCCGGCCGCTTCGGGAGCGCCGGCTGCTTCAGTTTTCACCCCCGCAAGCTCATCACCACCGGGGAAGGCGGGATGGTGATCACGGACGACGAAGACATGGCCGCGACCTGCCGGTCTCGAAGGGACCACGGGGCCTCACGCTCGGACCGAGACCGTCACAAGCATCCCGGAAGCTACATACTGCCCGACTTTGCGCATCTGGGCTACAACTACCGCATGACCGACCTGCAGGGGGCCGTTGGAGTGGCGCAGATGGGCAAGCTCGAAGCGATCTCGAGGCGTCGGCGGGAGCTTGCAGCCCGTTACGATGAGGGTTTGCGCGATCTGGCCTGGGTGGATCCCCCGGTGAGCCCGGCGGGCAGTGTGCACAGCTATCAGAGCTACGTCTGCCTGTTTTTTGGCGACCAGTTGAAGAATGGAGCCGAGGACCTCGAACACCTGAATGAGAGGCGGGTACGCATCATGGAGGCCCTCGAAGCCGGCGGTGTTGCGACAAGGCCGGGCACCCATGCGGTGCATCTACAAGAGTATTATGCGAACAAATACGGGCTGGAAGCCGAGGACTTTCCTCAAACACTGGCCGCCGACCGCCTGTCGGTTGCCCTGCCTCTGTTCACCCAGATGCGTGACGAGGACGTGGACCGCGTCCTGGAATTGATTGGTAGCCAGAAATAGACGTTATGTGCGGAATCGCTGGCATTTTCAACGTCGATGGATCATCGGTCGCCGCGACTGTGTTGCGCGGGATGACCGATGCCATCGCCCACCGAGGACCCGATGGCGAGGGCTTCTACACCGACAGCTTTGTCGGCCTCGGACATCGCCGGCTGGCCGTCATAGACCTGTCGCCGGCCGGGCACCAGCCCATGGCCGATGCGGCCGGGGACAATGTTATCGTCTACAACGGCGAGGTCTATAACTTCCAGGAGCTACGCGTCGAGCTCGAGGCCAAGGGGTACGCCTTCCGGTCGCGCACCGACACGGAAGTGGTGCTGCATGCCTACGCGGAATGGGGCGAGGCAGCCGTTGAGAGATTCAACGGTATGTTCGCCTTCGCTATCTGGGACCGTCGCCGCCAGCACCTGTTCCTGGCTCGGGATCGCTATGGCGTCAAGCCGCTCTACTACCATATGGACGGCAAACGGTTGATCTTCGCCTCCGAAATCAAAGCAATTCTGACCTGCCCAGAGATCGAACGACAGATCTCCTACGAGGCGCTGAATGAGTACCTCTCTTTCCAGAACATCCTTTCAGACCGGACCCTCTTCGAGGGTATCCGTCTGTTGCCACCGGCCCATACACTCACCCTGGAGCTTGGTAACTCGCACATCTCCACGCTGAGGAGGTACTGGGACTACGACTTCACCGAGGACGGCGCTCTCACGGACGAGCGAGAGACTGAAGAGGAGCTCTACCGGCTCTTCGAACAGGCAGTGCAGCGCCAGCTGGTCAGCGACGTGCCCGTGGGCAGCTATCTGAGCGGCGGCATGGACTCTGGCTCGGTGACGGCACTCGCCGCGCGCCACATCCCGCGCATTTCAACCTTCACGTGCGGCTTCGACCTGAACTCCGCATCGGGTCTTGAGCTGGGATTCGACGAGCGTGCCAAGGCCGAAGCCATGTCATGGTTGTTTAAAAGCGAACATTACGAGGTGGTCCTCAAAGCGGGAGATATGGAAGCGGTGATGCCTGAGTTGATCTGGCATCTGGAGGACCTGCGCGTGGGGCAGTGCTATCCCAATTATTACGTCTCACGTCTGGCGTCGAAGTTCGTCAAGGTGGTGCTCTCGGGCATCGGCGGAGATGAGCTATTTGGCGGTTATCCGTGGCGCTACTACCGCGCTGTGGGCAGCGTAAACCGCGACGACTATCTGGGACGCTACTATGACTACTGGCAGCGGATCGTCTCCGAGAGCGAGCGGCAGGAGTGCTTCAACGGCGAGGCCCGGCGTCGCATCGGTGACCACAACCCCTACGAGGCATTCTGCGACGTCTTCAACGGCACTCCCTTCGAGCTGAACGCACCTGAGGAGTACGTGAACAAGTCGCTCTACTTCGAGATCAAGACTTTCCTGCACGGGCTCTATGTTGTGGAAGACAAGCTCAGCATGGCTCACTCCCTGGAGACGCGAGTGCCGTTCATGGACAACGACCTGGTGGATTTTGCCATGAAGGTTCCGGTACGATCCAAGATCGCCAGTTTCGACGATGTTGTCCGCATCGACGAGAACGAGCCGGGAAAGCTTTTGCGCCACTTCAGCCGTACGAGGGACGGCAAGATCCTGCTGCGCAAGGCGATGTCACGGCTGATCCCGCGGGAGGTCACGGAGCTGACCAAGCAGGGCTTCAGCGCCCCCGACGCGTCGTGGTTCCGCGGCGAGAGCATCGACTACGTGCGCGACACGCTGCTCGACTCGCGGGCGCGCATATACGATTTCCTGCAGCCGGGCTTCGTGAACGGCAAGTTGGACGAGCACAGCGAAGGGAAGTCGAATCACCGCCTCCTGATCTGGTCTTTGCTCAGCTTGGAGTGGTGGTGTCGCAAGTTCGAGGTCAATGCCTGAGGCGCTCAATGAAGCGTAATCTCGTAGAGCTGCTGGTAGATCCGGAGAGCAAGAAGCCGCTCAAGTTGACGAAAACGACACTTGAGAACGGCGAGGTCCGTAGCGGCTTACTGGACAATGAGTGCGGCAGGCGTTATCCGATAGAGGCAGGTATTCCCCGATTCGTGCTCACCGAGGATGAGGGCCAGCAGCAAACGAGTGACGCCTTCGCATTTAAGTGGGAGAGAAGAGACTCCTATGATTCTCTGGCAGTTCGAGAAGGGCATACGGAATGGGCCCTCGAGCGCTATGGCTTCGAATCGGTGAAGCAATGGGCAGATTTCTTCAACGGGCGTGAGATAGTGCTGGACGCGGGGTGTGGGAGTGGGTTTTCCTCATCCCTGTGGCTGGATTCCCCTCACTGGACCGGAGATTGCATGTGGATAGGCGCGGACATCTCGCGCGCTATCGACGTCGCCGCGGAGCGGTTGGCGCAGGTTCCCAACACCCACTTCATCCAGGCCGACGTCAACGAATTGCCGCTGCCGGCCGGCTGCTGCGATGCCATTTTTTCGGAGGGAGTACTGCACCATACACCCTCCACCCGAAAGGCTTTCATGTCGACGGTCCGGCTCCTGAATACGGGCGGAGAGTTCCACTTCTACGTTTACCGACGCAAAGGCCCGGTACGCGAGTTTACTGACGATTACGTCCGTGAACAGATCGCCGACATGAGTGACGAGGAGGCGTGGGCAGCGATGCGCAGCCTCACGAGTTTGGGCAAAATGCTCTCGGAACTCGATGTCGAGGTAGAATTGGAGGACGACGTCCCTCTGCTGGGAATTCGAAGCGGAAAGCACGACGTGCAGCGCTTGATCTACTGGCATTTCGCCAAACTCTACTGGAACGAGACCCGGTCCTTCGAAGAGAACGTCCACGTTAACTTCGACTGGTACCGACCGCGGTACGCCCATCGTCACACAGCAGAGGAAGTCAGGGAGTGGTGCGCCGATGCGGGACTGGCCATCGAGTGGTTCAGGGAGGAGGAGAGTGGCTTTACGGTGAGAGCCGTGAGGCATTGAGTCGCTGGAAGCACATGGGATTCGATTCGGCGATGGATATAGAGCAGATACGTGAGCACTGGGAAAGGGCGGGGGAAGAGTACCCCGCCGTCGGATGCGTTACACCGACGTCGCGCGATCCTTTCCTTGGGGAGCTGGAAAGGGAAGCAATTGCCGACAACCTGGACCTCTCTCACAAAGCTCTCGAGGTGGGATGTGGCGATGGATTCCACAGCATGCACTATGCGGGGCGCGTTGACCATCTTGACGCTCTGGATATCTCGGAAAGTCTGCTGGCAATCGCTATGAAGAGAACGAGGGAGGAGTGTGTGGACAATGTCGAATTCCTGCAGGGGTCCGTGTTGGATGTGAAGAGCCTAGTCAACGATGAGTCATATGACTGTATCATATCCCAGCGTTGTCTTATCAATCTTCCGAACTGGGAGCTCCAAAGAAGGGCGCTTGAGGAGCTCGCTGATCTCCTGCGTCCTGGCGGATTCTTGATTTTGAGTGAGGGTTTTCAGGAAAGACTCGACAACCTGAACGAGGTGAGGAGAGCGCTTGGTCTGTCCGAAATCAAGGCGGTCGAATACAACCGCAACCTGCTCGAAGCAGAGTTCCTGCCTTTTCTGGACTCTCGATTCGATATCGTGAAGTGCGGTCACTACGGCGCCTATCTATTCCTGTCCAGGGTTTTCCACCCATTGTTGGTCGCCCCGGAGCAGCCTCGTCATGACGCCAACATCAATGCCGTTGCACGGCGCGCAAGCCAGCAGCTGTCCGGCCCGGAGTTTGAGCGGTTCAGCTACAACATGCTGTATGTGATTCAGAGAAGGTAGAGAAGGCGGGGTATATTCAATCGGTCAATGCAACATTCTCCCCACTAATCTAATCATAGGAGATGTTGCACATGGCTCAAATGGGACGACCAGGATTGTCCGCGTCACAGAAGTTGGAGGTATGGCGTCGATGGAAGAGCGGCCAGTCGCATAGCGATATTGGTCGGGCGCTCGGGAAGCATCCGGCGTCGATTCATGGTGTCATCACCGCCAATGGGGGCATCGTACCAATGCCGCGTCGACGCTCTCGATGGGCTCTTGGCTGGGAAGAGCGTGAAGAGATCTCTCGAGGTATCGCTGCGGGAAAATCGATACGAATAATTGCGGCCGCTGTTGAGCGTGCACCCTCGACGGTTAGCCGAGAGATTGCCCGCAATGGCGGGCGGCAAAGGTACCGAGCAAACGTTGCCGACCAAGCAGCCTGGACGCGCGCCAGCCGGCCGAAATGCTGCCGACTCGCATCCAATCTTCGTTTGCGGCGAGTCGTGGCGGACAAGCTACGCCTGAAGTGGTCACCTGAGCAGATATCGGGATGGCTGAAGCGGGAGTATGCGCTTTTAGGAAATATGCAGATATCCCACGAAACGATCTATCGAACTCTCTTCATCCAGGCACGCGGGGCACTCAACAAGGACCTCATTGCGCATCTGCGGACGCGAAGGATGATGCGGCGATCCAAGAAGGCAAGCACACGCGATCAGCCGAGAGGGCCGGATCGTCGACGCCGTATCCATCAGCGAGCGGCCTGCCGAGATCGAGGACCGCGCCGTTCCCGGCCACTGGGAGGGAGACTTGATCTCGGGGTCGAACAACACGCACATCGCCACGTTGGTGGAGCGGCAGTCTCGGTTCACGATGCTCGTGAAGCTCAACGGCAAAGACACCGAGACCGTTGTCAGAGCGCTGATCAGCCAGGTGAAACGACTCCCTCCTCCGCGGTGCGGTTGTCCCTTACCTGGGATCGAGGAATGGAGCTAGCTCGGCACAAGGAGTTCTCGATCGCAACTGACGTCGAGGTGTATTTCTGTGATCCTCAGAGTCCCTGGCAACGAGGCACAAATGAGAACACGAATCGCCTTCTTCGACAGTACTTCCCGAGGAAGACCGATCTGTCGCCATTCTCCCAAGCCGACCTGAACAGAGTCGCTCTTCAACTGAACCAGCGCCCGCGGAAGACGTTGGGGTTCGTTTCACCCGCAGAACGCTTCAATGAAGGTGTTGCGTTGACGAAGGTGTTGCGTTGACTGGTTGAACTCGCGGGTGTCGGTTTCGCGAATCGGAAAAGAAGCGAGCCTTGCAGCCTGAGGACGTATGGTAGGAGAAAGCGCTGACAGGTGGGCTGTGACCCTGGATGTGGACTGGGCGCCGGATTTTGTGGTGGACTGGGTGGCGGCGCAGCTGGTCGAGCGAAGTTTACCGGCGACGTGGTTCGTCACCCACATGAGCCCGGCCATCGAGCGGCTGAAGGATTACCCGGAGCTCTTCGAGCTTGGCATCCATCCGAACTTCCTTCCCGGAACCACTCATGGGGAGAGTCCCGAGGTGGTGCTCGACCACTGCACTGGCTTGGTTCCTCAGGCCACCAGCATGCGTACGCACGGTCTGATGCAGTACACAGGTCTTCTAGGGATTGTTATGGAGCGTACGCCCATTACCGCGGACGTGTCGATTTTTATGCCCAACTGCGAGAATTTGCAACCATTTGAGTACCGGTGGAGAGGTCGCGAGCTTGTGAGGGTTCCCTACATATGGGAGGACGACTTCGAGATGGGGAGCAGGGATCCTTGCTGGCGCCTGCAGCCCATCCTCGAACGGGAGGGCGGAGTGAGGGTGATCAACTTTCACCCCATTCACATATATCTGAACTCAGCGGGATCTGACGCCTACGAGCTGTTCAAGTCCTGCACCTCGCGACTGCAGGACGCAAGCCCAGCCGACGTAGACGTGCACGTGTGTGCAGGGAAAGGCACACGGACTTTCTTCGACGAGCTCACGGCTTTTCTACTGGAGACAGGTAAATCTAGCTGCATCCGGGACATCGCAAGTGAGGTCCGCTATGCGCGTGTCACCTAGAAAGCACCGAGGTCGAGCGTGAGGGTAGCGGCTCTCGGACGAACGAAGTGGCTCTACGACGGAGTAGGAGTTCTAATCAGTGCGGGACATGAAATCGTCATCATCGGCACCTGTGAGGCGAGTGCCGAGTACGAGGTCGACGAGGCCGACTTCGAAAGTCTCGCTTCGGAGATCGGCTGCCGCTTTTTCTGTGATGGCAACATAAACAGCAAGAAAATCAGGGCGCTTCTGGCGGCATCGCGGGCGGAGGCGGCCGTCAGCGTCAATTGGCCGACCATAATCCAGCGTCAAACACTGGATTTGTTCGATCACGGCGTGATCAACGGCCACGCGGGCGACCTTCCGAGATTTCGCGGTAATGCCTGTCCTAACTGGGCCCTCATAGCAGGGGAGAAAAACGTGGTCATCTCGCTTCACAAAATGGTGGAAGAGCTAGACGCTGGCCCCATCCTCTTGCAGAAGGCCATGGCCATCGAAGACAGTACGTACATCGGAGACGTCTATCGGTTCATAGCCGACAGCGTGCCGGGAATGTTCGTCGAGGCAGTGAACGGACTCGAGGCGGGAACCGTGACCGAGAGAGAACAAACACGGGCCCCAGCCTCGTCGCTACGCTGCTATCCCCGACGGCCAAATGACGGTCTGCTGAGGTGGGATCGGGATGGGGCGGAGGGCCTGGTCCGACTCGTTCGAGCGAGTGCGGAACCCTTCTCCGGCGCCTATAGCTTTCTCGAGGGGAGCCGGCTAGTCGTCTGGAGAGCCCATCGAGAAGACTTGCCTTACCCGTATCTAGGAGTTCCCGGGCAGGTCGTCGAAGTGCGACGGGCGACCGGCGAGGCGGTGGTGCTGGCGCAGGAAGGCGCGGTGGTCCTGGAGGTCGTCGAGCTGGAGAAAAGCGGGCGTGTCCCGGCAGCCGATGTCATCAGCTCAACTCGAACCAGAGTGGGCATGGATTTTGCGCAGGAGCTCCTGAACATCAAGGCCTCTCTTGACGAATTGCGAGAAAGACTGAAGCGAGAGGGCTAAGCAGCAGCGAAGGCCATGAGATTCCTGGCAAAGACGTTTGCAAGCATATGGAGCAATCGCGAACTCGCGTGGGAAATGGCCCTTCGAGATCTGAAAGGGCTGACCAAGGGTACAGTACTTGGAGTTGTGTGGCTTATCCTGGGGCCGCTCATTCAAGTCGGGGCGTACGTGATCATAGTTTCCTTCGTCTTTCAGGCCAGATCAGGAGGGCGCGGAACGGGACACTTCGACTACGTGCTTTACGTCCTTTCGGGAATGGTGCCGTGGCAGGTAATCACCAGGTCAATTCAGGAATCGCCTTCTCTCATCCGCGAGAGAATGGAATTGGTGAAGCAGGTGATCTATCCAATAGAGACTCTGCCGATGACGAGCCTGATCTCCAGCTCAGTGGGTGCGCTCGTGAGTTTCGTCGTCTTTCTGGCGCTGAGCGCGGTCAGCGGCAAGATCACATGGACCTACATACTGCTGCCGGTTCCACTAGGCCTCCTCGTGGCGCTCGTACTGGGGACGTCGTGGGTATTCTCGATCGCCGGTGTCCTGCTAAAAGACCTTCGGGAAGTCGTGACCGTAATACTCGGCTTGATGGTCTACGTATCACCGGTCGTGATCGAGGAGTCAATGGTGAATCCGCAGCTGTGGCAGCTGATTCTGTGGAATCCCCTCGCTCACGTGGTCATCTGCTTCCGCGATGTGCTGGTGGGCGACTTCCACGGGACGAGCTGGCTGGTGTTCGCCGTCTTGAGCGGTGTCAGCTGTCTCCTCGGTGGTTGGGTCGTGACAAGGGCCAAAATCCTGATCAACGAGTACATTTAGGACCGCGAGCAACGAGTATGACAGACACCGCTGAAGAGAGCGCCATCCACATCCGCGGAGTGTCCAAGCGGTTCAAGCTTTATCACGATCTCATTACGGGCCCGGTAAAGGAGTATCTGTACTTTTGGAAGCGGGAGTCATTCTTCGAGGAGTTCTGGACGGTGCGCGACGTAAGCTTCGAAGTCAAACGGGGCGAAGTGGTTGGGATCGTCGGGCCCAACGGCGCCGGCAAGACGACGCTGCTGAAGATGGTCGCCAGTCTACTGCCGGTCGATCGCGGAACCATCGAAGTAAAGGGTCGCATAACCGCTCTGCTCGCGCTCGGTGTCGGCGTGCAGCCCGAGTTTACCGGCAGGGAGAATATCTACTACGGCTGCATTCTGTTGGGCATGCCGAAGCAGGAGATCAGCGAGAGAATGCCGCAGATCATCGAGTTTACCGAGCTGGGGGATTATATCGATCGCCCGTTCAGGACATACTCGGCGGGAATGCGGGCCCGGTTGCTGTTCGCTACGGCCATGAGTGTCAATCCCGATATCCTCATCGTGGACGAGGCCCTGGCGACGGGCGATGCATACTTCGTGCAAAAGTGTTCCAAGCGTATACACGAGCTTTGTAATAGCGGCGCGACGATACTTTTCGTATCTCACAACCTCTCGCAGATAGAGGAGCTCTGCGACCGGGCCCTGTTCATGGCCAAGGGAGAAATGCTCGCCGACGGCCAACCCAACGAGATTATCCGGACGTACAACCGGTGGCTCTTCCACGAAGAGCAGGCTCAGGTGGAGGCTGCGGAGTCCCCTTTGATCATGAGCCGGGGGTCGGGAGAGGTGAGCCTGATGGACGTGAGCTTGCAAAAGGACAACGGCGAAGAGAGCGCAGGTTTCTATACAGGCGACGAGATGACCATTTTGCTTTCGTACGAACGCCCCGGGTCGGTTGAAGAGGTAGATCTGTTTATCGGTATTTGCGAATCGAGCAGCAATACCTTCGTGGGAGAGATCCTTTCGGCCATTCCGGGAGAGCGGTTCCACGGCCGCGCAACGCTGAGCCGTTCCGGCGTCATCAGAATACGAGTGCCTGAGCTGCTTCTACTGACCGGCAACTTTTCCCTGTGGATCATGGGTTATCACGACCAAGAAGTGGTCTTTGAGTACCGCAACGTCGGACACTTCGTTTGTAGCAGAAGGACCAATTCGGTGATAAGGGATGCCCACTTTTGTCAGCCCTCAGAAATCATCCCAACCTCCTAGTCAATGGACCGCGGTGTGCCTTTCAACTACGTATCGTTCGGCCACATCCCCACGGGTGCTTCGTTAAGGGACCCTCCGCGGCCGGTTTCGGGGGTCGCCCAATCTCTTGAAGCGGCTGCAGGCCAAGGCGGTGATGGAGTTCGTCGACCCCCGCAGAGGCGAGACTATTCTGGATTTCGGCTGCGGAGCCGGCTTTTTCGCCTACGAGCTGTCGCGGCGCGGCGCCCACGGAATCGGAGTGGATGTGGTGCCAGTGGCACGCGGAATGACTGTGGGCAAAGGGCGGGTCGATTACGTCAGGGTAGACGATGGCTGTCAGCTGCCGTTTGCAGCGGAGTCGCTCGACAAAGTGCTGATCTCCGAGGTGCTCACAGTACTCCCGGCACCGGAGCGTGTGGCCCAGGAGAGCTTTAGGTGCCTCAAGCCGGGCGGCAGGCTGATTGTCGTGAACACGGTGGGGCGCAAGCAGATCGAGGAGGCTTTCTCGCGCAACGGCTCAAGCACGTTGATGAGCGTGTGCTCACGGCTCTTCAAGCGGTGCCCACGTTCCTACGAGGAGTTCTACACCCGGCTCCTACAGATGGATGGAGTGAACAGGCCGCGCTGGTTCAACCGTCAAGAGCTCGAGGCGGTAGTCCGGAATGCGGCCTTTGGTGACGTGGAGGTCTGCCATCCCTTCAAACGCCTCGCCTTCGACGTCGTCTCTTGGATGCAGTTCGGCAAACTCAGCATGAATCGCTCGATACAAGTCGATTTCGGCCTGCTTCGCTACCTGATCCTCGAGGCCGCTAACGCACTGACATCAGCGAGAGATCGCTCCAACGTGATTATTACTGGAGTCAAGAAATGAGTATCTTTCGCTACGCTGCTTTCCATAATGGACGACTGAGGGGGGGCCTGTGGTAATGGCTCTGTCCCCAAGACAACTCCGTTTGACGAGGAGCAGGGATTTCGCGCCTCTCAAGCGCTTGGCCAGCGAAATCAGACGGAGATACACCAAGATTCAGGTCTACCGTTACCAGCAGAACGTTCGCGCGATTCAGGATGCGCCATATGACATATCACTCTATCGGAACCTTCTCGAAGGTGCTTTGGAATCCCCCGAGGTCCAAGCGACTCCTTTTCTGGCGAATACCAGGGCAGACGCCGTTAACCTGTACATTCGGCACGACATCGACTTCAAGCAATGTATGGATAGAATGCCACTGCTAGTCGATATAGATAAGGGGCTAGGGGTCCGGTCAGGGGTCTACTTCCGAGCCGACGATAGCGAGTATGCGCTGCCCGAGCATCGAGAGTTGATCCAGGAATACCACAGGGCCGGTTTTGAGGTCGGGCTACACACGGTCTGTTACCTGGATGACGACTACATGGCTACGTTCGCTCGGGAGACCGAGAAATTCACCGCCGAAGTCGGACTCCGCCCAAGGAGCTTCACGGTACACGGCCTGGGGAGGCACCGACTGGACGTGCGAGTGCGGTTCGGCAGGGAGATCCTGGGGCGTCTGGAGGAGTTCGGCTATAAGCACTGCGATCTTCATTACAGTGTGCGCGCCTACGACTACATCATTCAGGATTGTCATTTGAAAAATGAGGAGCGGCCGTTCCACATACTCGAAGATTTTCTGAAGTTGCCACCCTTCTTCAGGAAGGGGAGAAACTATCTCATTTTGACGCACCCAACTCACTGGTCTTCAAGCAGTGACTCATAGGGAGACTCGCACGACGAAGCTCCTCAACGTACTGCTGGTTAGCCCGACAGAGTTGTGTGTGTTCTGCGCGCTCAACTTTCTGAGTTATCGGGTCATGTCATTGGATGTCATAATGAACACAATCGACTGGGTGATCGAGAATCAGGGGACCCGCTACTTTATGTTCACCGATCCGTCCTTTAGCGAACGCCGAAAGTTCGTAAAGCAATTCTGCAATACTCTGATCGAAAAGGATCTACAACATCGAATGGTACTGCGAAGGTCGCGCCGATATGCCGATCGAGCAGTTGAAGCTGATGAGGCAAGCGGGCTGCATAAGCATTGATTTTGCTGTGGAATCGGGGTCCGACGTAGTGCTCAAGACCATTAAGAAGCGTATGACCGTCGAGAAGATAGAGAGATTTGGGATGACGTGCCATGAGCTCGGGATACGGGCGAACTTCTTCACGATGATCTCATTGCCGGACGAGACGCGTGAAGAGGCAGCGAAGACCTTCGGGATTATCAAGAAGCTTTACCAGTACGAAATGAGGACCACGATTGCGCCGCTCATAATCTATCCGGGATTGGAGCTGGAAACGATTGCGAGAGATCGTGGCGTGATGCCGGAGGGCTTCTCGTGGTTCGACAGAGACTACAGGTGCCCCTATAAGTACATCAGTCCACGTGAATACAATATGCCTCATTACCTCGAGCGTTTCTCTGAACAGGACGTTCTCGATTACCTCGAGGAATTTCCGGCGGTTTGCCAGCGTTTACACCCGTTGCCTTCGCCGAAATTTCTTCTGGCGGGGGGGGTACGACGGATCGCGTCGATCCGCTCGAGTAGTGATCTCGGCGAGATTGCCTTACTTTCGAAGAGATACGCTACTCGGTATTGGGATGGATTTGCCAAGCGTGACGCAGCCTGAGAAAGGATCTCTCTTTGGACGAGAAGTCTCGGGCCTCGGCCGGGAAGCGGCCTTTAGCCGGCGCGAATTGTGTAGTAGGAGCGAGAAATGAACGTCGTTCGCAGATCAACAGAAAAGATATACATACGCTACCTTGATGCGCTGTCCAAAAGGCCTTTCAAGAAAGTTGTGGTGCTGATCCAGGCATGCAATCTCGACTGTCCAATGTGCAGCATGAATGTCAACAACAGTGAAGTGCCTCAGGTCCTGCGCGACTACCCGGATGCCACGAAAGGGCCCCAGCTCAAACTCGACGAGTACGTGTCATTCTTCGATCAAGTAAAGAGATACCGACCTGCCGTGTCTATTGCCGGAGGTGAGCCCTTTGCGTTCAAGCAGATGTCCGAACTGGTTTCCTACGTGTCGAATGACTGCGGTCTGAGCGTCGGGGTAACCAGCAACGGGACGATGTTTAGCGACGAGAAGCTCGAGAAGTTCGGGCAGAGCGGGGCGGGGATTACCCTCTCTCTCGACGGACTGAAGGAAACTCACGATAGAATTCGCGGAGAAGGCAACTTCGACAAGACGGTTGAAGTCATGAGGCGGGTGGTCGCGATGAAGAGAGAGGGTGTCTTTCGCGGCGGCGTCTCGTCCCTGTCGGTGTTCTATGGTCCCACCTTCGAAGAAGCACCTGAGCTGGCAGACTTTCTGTTGAGAGATGTCGGCATCGACAGACACACCTTCTCCTTTCTCATTTTCTCCACAGAAGATACACTGCAAGAACACGAGAAGTGGGTCACTGAACGAGGATTGCCAGACCACTACCGCATCAACATACCGCGAGGGGGCCACCAGGAGCGCACGGAGCTGGCGTCGCAGGATTTCGATGAAATGTGGCGCATCAAGCGGGACATCCTGGAGAGACACGAGAATGTGGTGTTCCAGCCCGACTTCAAGTCCAGGGAGGACTTGGAAACGTACTTCAGCACCGACGACCTGCTGCCCCGTTACTTCGCCAAGAGTTGCAATCCCAGTACCGCCTCGCTGACGCTGGTGTCCAACGGTGACGTCCTGTTTTTTCCTGGTTGTTTTGAGATCAAGTGCGGCAACATCAGGGAGTCCACTGTTGACGAGATCTGGAATAGCGCTACCTATCAGGGCCTCCGCGATACGCTCGCGGAAAACCTCTCTCCCGTTTGCTCGCACTGCTGCGCCAACAGGATCGAGAAGGAAATGTGAGCCCGGCCCCCGCGGGACGGGAGCCACATCAGGACTCGAGAAGGAGAAAAGACATGAGAGGTCATTGCCTATCATTGGTACTGGGATTCGCGATGGTGGCGCTCCTCCCCTCAGTGGCACACGCCTATGTTGATCCGGGGCTTCTCGGGACTTTCTACCAGGCGATCTACGCGCTCGTTTTCGGGGTCATAGTCAGCTGGGTGATCAGGCCGTGGCATCTGGTGAAAGCGTGGCTCGGAAAGGCGCGGCAGAGTGAGGACGATTCGGAGGCAAGGAGCGAGTAAAGCCGGGGCCGGATCGCACCGCGGGCCGTTCAAGGGTGGCCGCGGAAAAGTGTGAGCCTGTGGCGGGCGAGCTGTCGGCAATAGAATCACCGACGTACGTGGATCCCAACGGGTACCTCTTCGAGCTCGAGGAGGGAACCTACCGGGCCATCTATGATGGGGTGGCCGATTTCTACCGGGAGTTGTTCGCGCGTGGCATCGTAGAGAGACTAGTGGAAAACAACGGTCTGGTTCCCAGCTGGATCGTAGAGTCCCCCATCGACGCGGTGCCGGAAAGCCTCGTCCTCAGACACGAACGGATCGAGCCGCTCACCTATTGCGTCGAGTGGTGTCCGAGCATGCTGCAGCGGGCCGCGTTACAGCTGCTGGAGCTCTCCATGGCGCTGCTCGACCACGATTGCATGTTGCAGGATGCCTATCCCTGGAACACGCTCTATCGGGGAACCGGACCTGTTTTCGTAGACTTCACCTCGATAGTGCCCGTGGACGGAAGGATGATCTGGCCAGCACATGGGCAGTTCGAGGAGTTCTTTCTCCGTCCGCTCCTTCTGAGTCAGTGGGGCAAATGGGAGATTGCCCGCCTCCTGCTTTTCGACAACATCACCGGAGTCTCGCGAAGGCAGTTCCTCGGCCTTGCACCCATATCCCACAAGGTCCTGCACGCCGGAACGTCGCTTTCTCAGTGGCTCGACGGCTTTCTGCAGAGCCATCCCGGGGCGAGGAGGAAGCTCAAGGAGGGGATGGTGAAAGCGCAAGTTCGCGTCGACCGGAGAGTGAGAGATCGATTCTTCGGGCGACTCTATCGGAAGATTGATGGAATCTCGATCACGAGCAACGGTGATGTCTGGCAAGACTACTATCAGTCGCTACCACAAAACGTCGACCGCCGCGCCAAGCACGAGCTGGTCGGTCGCGTGCTGCGCCGTCTGGCTCCTTCTACAGTTCTCGATCTCGGAGCCAACACTGGCTCATTTTCTGTCATGGCCGCCGAGGAGGGCGCCCAGGTTACGGCAATTGACAGCAGCACGGCATGCATGGAGCGTCTGTTTCGCTACGCCACAGAGAAGTGTCTTAAGGTTCTCCCGCTCGTAGCCGACGTGTTGTGCCCGACTCCCGCCTTCGGTTTCCTCGGCGAACAGTACCCGTACCTTTTTGATCGAGTCCGCTCGGATACAGTCCTGTGTCTCGGACTCATGCACCATCTGCACATTACCGGCAGGCAGTCGTTCGAGCGAATCGCAAAGATGCTAGACCAAGTAAGTACTCGTGCGGTGATTTTCGAGTATGTGGACCCCAGTGACCCGATGATCGAGTTGCTCGACACGCGTGTCGATGTTTGCTACTCACTCGGGTCCGTTCGAACCAGTCTCGCGACGAAGTTCGCACTGGTCGAAGAATGGGCTTCGGATCGCCCGACGCGGCGGATCCTGGTTCTTGAGAAGAGAGAATAAGAGCGTGTGTAGGATCGAGCGCGCGGGAGGCATCCTGCTGGCGGCGTTTTTTCTGGTCATAGGTCTGCAGAGCGCCTGCCAAGACCAGCTACTCTACAACAGCGATTTCGAGAGCTATGCCGTATACACGGCGACTCAGATCATCTTGCTCTCCGGGATTCTCGGCGTCCTGTCGTTTCATGTGTGCTCTGGTGGGCAGGTGGAGTGACGACCTGTTTCTGCGATTTCCAGTATTCGCAGGCCTATGGACACTGATGATCTTCGCCATCGGCTTCGTCGCAGACAACGTTTCCTTGGCTCGACCGACTGCCCGGTTTTCTACCTTTTGTTCGCGGGATCTGTCGTCGCATCGTGGCTCGCTGTGGCGAGGCTTGAATGACCGACGAGTTGCGTCGTAGAGCGCGGAAGCTCGTGCGATCTGCATCGTGGGATCATAGCGCCGCCCTCCTGCTCGCAGTCGCGCGCGCGTCAGGTTCCGCGCAGGCGATCGAAAGTAATGCCTCTCCGCGGCATGTCATTCTCATCGTGATCGATGGGTTTCCCGCCCAGTTCCTACGGGTCTACGATGGGACAGCCACGGAAACGCAGGTCGACCCGGCTCGCGAGAAGGGGCAGGGTCTTCACCCAGGCGCGCACAGAACAAGGTCTTTACCAATGGATACTTCGGAATTCTCTATTCGGGCTATCTAAGCCTGCCCGTAGGTGGTCGCGGGCACTCGTTGGGGAAATTCGAGAATCTACTCGGTCTGCTCGAGAAAAACGAGGTCAAGGTGCGCTGGCTCTCCTTTCACAACAACGGCTTACCCGAAGCCAACTCCATCAGCACCTATTCCGGGTTGCGCACAATCTTGTTGACGGAACGCCTAGCATGGGTGCCGGCCATACTCGGCCTGAACTATCACGTTTTTCTCAACTGGCCGGGGAATCGACGGGAACGGGCCCAGGCCGTGACCCGGCTCGTGAGCGGCGAGCCCGACGAAAGAAGACTGTGGTCCGAGCGGTTACTAGCACAGGTCGAAGAGATGCAGTCGTCGAGCCGCTCCTTTCTTCTGGTCCACACTTCCTTTTCCAAGCATCTGGTGCAGGTGATCGCCGAAAGCGATGGGGGCGAAGGCGTGGCGGAGCTGTCGGAGTTCTACGACGATGCAGTGGCAAGGGACTACGTATACGACATAGCTGACGAACCCTTGGTGCGCTCCATCCGCGAGAAGTACCAGAGGCGTACAGACGAAATGGGCGCCTACCTCAGCAATCTGTTTAGGTTCCTGAGCAAGAGCGGCCGTTTAGACGACACGCTGGTTATCATGACGGCGGATCATGGGACCATTCTCGACGACGGGAAGATTTGGTACGGTTTTCACGCAGACGAGCAGGTAACGAGGGTGCCGCTGGTGATGTGGTCCGAAAACCTGGCCGGAGAGGAGGCGCAGGCGGTCGACACCGTGGATCTCGCCAGGACTCTGGTCGAGTACTTCGATGTGAATACAGACTTCGCTGCTCCGGGAAGAAACCTGTTACTGCCGATTGCAAGGCTCAGAGAGATCCCGGTGCTCACGGTGGCAAGCGACCAGAGAAAAGAGCACTTCGTGGTCCTCTACAAGGGCGCTAAAAAGCTCATGTGGAACATACATCCGGAGGGGGACGGCGCTGTCCAGGTGCAACATGTGCGGGAGTTCTCGGTCACTGACGAGGGTGAGGCGGGACCGAGCTTTCCGGCCGACGCAGGGAAGGTTATGAAGGTGTTTGGGTTCGACCGGGAGAAAGTTCATCCACGTTTCAAGAACATGCTGTAGAAATCGAGGGCGAAACACTGGAGTCCAAGAGAGACGTACGACCTCATGGCGACGGAGGGAATGAGTGACAGCCCTCCTTATAGCGGCCCTGGCTTTCGCGCTGCGCGCCGCGCCGCGCTTGATCCGCAGGCATGCAATCAGCAGCGACGGATACTTCCATCTGTTGATGGCCAGAGCCATCAGGCAAGAGAAGCACCGTATTCCGCCGGTCATCCCCCGAGCTCTCGCGTCGCACCGCTTCACGTATCCCTTTCTGTATCACTGGTTGCTTTCCTTCGTTCCCGAGCGATCGATCCCGGTGGCCGAGCGCTACAGCTCAGCCTTCGTTGACGCGCTACTGGTTCTCGGCTCATACGAGCTGTCGCGGAGGATCGCCGGACAGTGTATGGGCGTCCTCCAGGCAGATGAAATCGCCGCCTGGACAGCGCTGGCGCTGGCGGTATCGCCTGCTCTGCTCAGGGTGAGCGGCGGCCCGCGGGCCTACAACGGCTCGCCGCGGCCGCTGGGGCAGCTGATGTTCCTGGCGTTCATGGGAGGGCAGATTCTCTACGATCTGGAGGCGGAGCCAATCTGGCTCATCCTGTCAACGCTTGCCATCGTTCCTCTCAGCATAAGCAGCAAGTTCGCTAATCAAGTAGTCGTTATCACAAGCATTATGCTTGCGGTTGCCGGAAAGTTCGCCATCCTGCCGTCGGCACTTGCGGGTTACGTCCTCGCGGGAGCGGTCACCCGTGGTGCGGCATGGAGAGTGCTCCGAGGGCAGCTCGGTCACTCTCTGTTTTACAGGAAGCACGTCCAGCGAGAGTATCTGGCAGGGCGCAGCCTCGTTCACTACGTCCGCTCCTTCCTAAGGAGCTGCTACATTTCTCTGCGCCGCCCCTGGCAGCTCATCCTGTGGTTCTTCAGGGAAAGTCACCCAGTCCACCTAATTGTGTCTGCGTTTCCGCATCTTCTTCTGCTAGCGTATGTGCTCTACTGGTCAGGGACGCAAAGTCCGATCGGCAACGACGACATAGCCTCGGCGCTGCTACCGTGGTGTCTAGCAGCCTTAGCGTCCACTGCGATAATCACTCTCCCGTGGTTCCTGTTCCTGGGTGAGGCGGAACGATATCTTGAATACACCCTCTTCCCTCAGATGCTACTTTTCGTGCTCGTTGTTTTCGGGACGGGCAGAATGCAGCTCCTTCAGGGCTTCGTTGTGTATTCGTTAGCGGCGTATGTCTTCTTCTTCGTCATATACGTAAAGGGCTTCACCTACTGGCAATCGGTGTGGGAGCGCTTCCTGCCCCTGGTTCGTAAATTCGACCGAGAGGGAGCTCGGCTATACAGTCTCGGCACGCTGTTCTGGCCGCTGCTGTACGGGACTGAGCAGGCTCAGGTCTTGTGCCTGGGCGTCGACAACGACGAGCGCCTTTTGAGCCACCGCGAGTGGCTGTCTATAGCGGGAAACTATCCCTATCCGGGCACCCCCATCGAGGAGCTGGTGAAAATCTACAAAGTCGACTACATAGCCAGCAGCCGACAGGCGGTGCAGGAGTACGAGGAGTGTCTGGGAGATTCAGCCTTTTCGGACGGGCGCTTCCATCTTGTCGACGAAGCAGGTCCTTTCGTCGTTTACGCCACAGCGAGCAGTAGGGGTGCGATGGGCGAGGTTTAGGAGACGAGACTGTGCGAATCCTGATCACCGGAGGAACGGGTTTTATCGGAAGTCGTCTGGTTACACGTCTTGCCGGGGACCACGACGTCCACTGCCTCGTTCGCCATCAGCCAGCTGAGGGAGTCGGCGGGGTTCGGTTCTGTATCCAGGACCTGTCGGCTCAGCTTCGCCCGGACGAACTGCCGGAACGAGTGGATGCGGTCATTCATTTGGCGCAGTCGAAGCACTACAAGGACTTCCCGGATAAGGCGGATGATATCTACCGCATCAACGTGGCCAGCACCTTCAACCTGCTGGAGTACGCTAGAGGCGCGGGGGCGAAACAGTTTCTGTACGCCTCGACTGGGGGAGTGTACGGGACCAGCTACGACCGGTTCGTGGAAACGGACAAGGTGGATCCCATCAACTTCTACTTGAGCACGAAGTGCTCCGCCGAGCTTCTGATAGCGAACTACAAGACGTTCTTCAATACGGTCGTGGTGCGGCCTTTTTTCCCCTACGGCAAGGGGCAGTCGCGGGCGATGCTCGTACCGCGGCTCGTGCATTCGGTGCTCGCCGGGGAGCCGATCCTGCTGAGAGGCGAGCAAGGTCTGCACATAAATCCGCTCTACGTCGAGGATGCCGCAGATGCCCTGGTGCAAGCCCTGACTCTTGATGACAGCTATCTGATAAACCTGGCGGGCCCGCGCGTCCTGTCGTTGGCGGAAATCGGCCGGACCATCGGAGACTTGCTCGGGGTGGAGCCCGTTTTCGACGTCGCGGAATGCGAAGGGGGTGCCAGCCATCTGGTCGGGGATATCACGACGATGGAGAGGCTTCTGGGGGCTCCGCGAGTCGATTTTGCCGAGGGCGCGGTCGAGGTGTGTGAGGAGGCAAAAGGACAGTTAGATGCTCCGCTGTCCCGGCGCCACGCATGAAGTTCGTCGTTGACATCCTGAAGCGCAGCAGACGAAGTCTATGGTTCAGTTTCCTGGTCGAGGGCGTGCACGACTGTCTGTACCGGCTCTCGACACTCGTACTTCACCCCATCAACCTGCTTCTGGTACCCTTCCGCCGCAAGGTCGTGCGGCCAGGCACGGTGCTCCATATCTCCAATATGGTGCACATACCCTTCTACACGGTGAAAGCTCTGCGCCGTGTCGGGGTCGACGCGGACTATCTCGCCATCGGCACGAGCGAGACGTGGAGCCAGTGTGACTATAACTTCGTAGCCTCCATATGGCCTCCGGTTCGCGCCGTACAGGAGTTCTTCCTGTTCTGGCGCGTGGTGGCGAAGTACGAGGTCGTCCACTCGCACTTCATGATCACGACGGGCAAGTTCGGCTGGGACCAGCCCATTTTGAAGAGACTGGGACGAAAGCTGGTGATCAACTTCCGCGGCTGCGACATCCGGGACCGAAAGGTCAACATGCAGCTCCATCCAGAAGTCAACATTTGCCAGAGCTGTGACTACGCCCCGACCTACCCTTGTCAGGGCAGCCTGCTCAAGCACAAGCGCGGCTTGGCTCGACGCTACGGAGACAACCTCCTCGTGACCACGCCCGACATGCTCGATTTCGTTTCAGAGGCCGTCCACTTCCCGTTTTTCACGCCGGAAATCGATCACAACAAATACCGCTCCGGCGAAGAGGTGGGAGGAACGCGGCGTGGCTGGAAGATAGTGCACGCCACGAACCATCCGGGTATCGAGGGGACCGCAGAGATCGAGAAGGCCATCGAGGGACTCAAATGCCGCGGCTACTGCATCGAATTCACCGTACTGCAGGCGGAGTCACACGAACGCATCCTGAGGGAACTGGCGACGGCCGACCTGTCTATCGGCAAGATGAAGATGGGCTACTATGCGAATGCCCAGATCGAGAGCATGTTCCTCGGTGTGCCCACGGTGACCTACGTTCGCCCCGAGTTCATGACCGAGGACCTGCGGAGATCCGGTTTCATCCTCACGAGCCTGGGAGAGCTCGAGGAGTGTCTGAAGTATTACCTGGATCACCCTGACGCTCTGGCAGCGAAGCGGAGCCTGGCTCGGAGTTCCATCCTCGCCCTACACGATAACGAGCGCCTGGCACTTGAGCTCAAGGAGGTGTACCGCGGGCCGTCGAGGTGTGATCAGAATTGGTGACAAAGAAGGGCAAAAATTGTAGATTCGTGCCTGCCACGGGCATACCAGGGAACCTCCATGGGAATCTCCGAGTTACTCTTCCGACCAGAAGCCGCCGCGGTCGCCGCCGCGGCTGGAGCGGCCGTGGTTGTGGCCAAGAGCCTCATCCGGCTGCAGAACGCGAGTAACGAGATGGGGAAAACTCTGCGCAAGCTCGACCGGCGGATCGCCAAACTCCAGGAGGGACTTCCCGAAAAGCGGAAACGGATTCACGAGCTGCAAACGGCGCTCCGTCCTCTCAAAGATAAACTGCGGAGGATCAATACCTACCTGGACAGGCTGACGGAGATCTCACACGCATCCGAACGCAAGGAAGTTCGAGATCAGCAGAAGGAAGAGAAGGGACAAAAGAGCCGAGGAAGCGTGACTGCGCCGGAGAGAGGGCGGCGCCCGGAAGGCTCCGCGGACGAGTCATATTAAATGACAGAGTGGTCGCCACTACTGAGATTGTCTGGCGATCTCTTTGCTGCAATGCGGGCAGTAGAATTTGCTGCTCTCCTGTCTTCGCATCGCCACGACGAATCCGGATCCGAGAATTCCGGCGGGCAGGGCGAACAATCCGATCCCCAGAATGGCGATGATGGCCCCGAGGGGTCGAAGGTAAAGAACAGGGGCAGGTAGAAGGGCAGGACAGCCATCAGGTCCACGATGGCCATGGGAGTGAGGGCGTACTTGATGCGGCCGAGAGCGCCCCGGTATTGCGGGAGCACGTTACAGACCCACAGCCGCAACACATACTCAACGCTAAAGATGATCACCGAGATGAGCTCAAAGTCCTCGAAGAAACCGCCATAGCTTTCCCGCAAACTGGCGATCGATTCCAGTATAACCACGGCAATGTTCGACACGATTAGGGCCAGCAGGAAGCCATCGATGGATCTGCTGAGCAGATTATCGTCCTCGGCTTTTTCTAGGACCTCGTGCAGTTCCAGCTTTATTCCTTTCATGCTCACTGGCCCCCTACCGCTTCGCGCCACTCACTCAGATGCGCACCACGCCACTGCCAATCTCATGTCCGTGTAGGAATCGGGCGAACCGGCGCCGGAAGTCCTCGTTGGCAGCCGCGACACTCTCGTGCTGTAGCACCGCGAGCATCTCTGCTGAATCCGCATCGATAGTAACGCTGTATTCTACCGTTATTCTCTGCGGTGCCGGTTCGGGACTACGGGCAGCTGGCTCTCTTTCCCCCCAAACCGTGATGGTGTGCTCAATTGGCTGACCGATGTCATTCTCCGCGCCGCTTTTCTCTCTCGAGAGCATGTTTGCGAACAGCGACAGGATGGCCAACCCCGCGATCACTAGAACAGCTTCGCCCATATCAGAATCCTCTCCGCAGCTGCTTCCGACGACGGTACATATATGCTATGCTCTGCGAAGGCGCGCCACCGCAGCCCACTAAACATAGTGAAGGTGACGACGTATCAGCTACGTTCTTCAACCGCGAAGGCTGCTCCATCGGGCGCTGAGGAGAGACGACCAGATGCGAACAGTCGAACTGGCCCACTGCGGCCGGGTCGCAGTGGAAACATGCATGGGGGTGAGGGAGGGCGAGGAGGTGCTGATCGTGGCCGACACGATGGCCGATCACAGCGTCAGCGAGGCGATGCTCGGGGCGGCGAGAGCCGCCGGCGCCGAGGCGATGGCGATCGTGTTTCCGGCGCGTCCGCGGGGAGGTATGGAGCCGCCGTCAGCTGTTGCCGAAGCGATGAGAGCAGCGGACGCCGCCTTTCTTCACACGAGCACGTCTCTGACTCACAGCCAGGCGCGAATCGCGGCTCAGAAGGCGGGCACGCGGGTGATCACCATGCCCGGTGTCAGTGAGGACGCCTTCCTTCGTACCATGTCTGCCGATATGGCGCCGCTGGCACAGCTGACGAATCAACTCGGGGCGCTACTCGATGGTGGAAAGAAGGTGCGCATCACGTCCGATCTCGGAACTGATCTGACTCTCGATCTCGGGAATCCGACGATGGTGGCGGATGGTCTGTGTCATCAGCAAGGAGAGCTCGATACGTTTCCAGCCGGCTTGGCGCTGAACGTTCCCCCGTTGGGTACGGTGCAGGGGCAGGCGGTCGTGGATGGCTCGGTCACCAGTATCGGCAGGCTGTCAGGCCCGCTGACGATGACATTCGAGAATGGGCGTGCGACGAAGATCGAGGGTGGCCCGGAAGCGGACCGGCTGAATCAACTGCTGGCTCAGTTCGACGATGCAGGTGTCTACGAGTTTGCCGCCTGGGGGATGGGCACGAACCCGGGAGCGCGCCTGCTCGGCGACGAGCCCAGTTTCGAGGGAGAGCGCATCTACGGCTGGGCTCACGTGAGCACGGGCAGCAATGCCGCCCTGCCGGGAGGAACCGTTCGGGCACCTCTTCACCTCGACGCGATTCTTGCTCTTCCGGAAGTCGAAGTCGACGGAACCGCAATCATGAGTAAGGGGAAGTTCCTTTTGCCCGACTGAGGTCCGGCAACAAAGGGGAGTCACGTATGCCATTCATCAACGTGAAGATGCTGAAGGGACGCACGAAGGAGCAGAAGCAGGAACTGGCAGCGAGGATCACAGACGCCATAGTTGATATCTGTGGCTCCCCGAGGGACGGGACGATGGCCGTGCATCGAGGAATTCGACCGCGATCAGTGGGCGGTGGCGGGGACGCTGATATCAGAGCGGGGGTAAGTTACCCCTCGCGAGCCGATTGATACGAGCCGACCTGCTGCAGCGGCGTCGGCGCCGGCGGAATTTCGCAGCGATCGCGGATCTCGGCCGTGAAGGTGTCGAAGGCCTCGATGTCCTCGAGGGGATTGCTGCCATCTTCGGTATCAATCGATGCGATGTGGACGAAGCTCACTCCGTCTTCCTGCACATACGAGGAATACTCCAGGCCGGCGGGCGAAGCCTCCTTCAGGGCAGCAAAGATGGCATCGATAAGTCGTTTATTCTCCTCGGCTTTATCCGCTTTTACCTGGTACTGAACCATGACGCGTTTCATCAGTAGACCTCCAGCTGAGGATGGATTCGTCGAATTGACGAGCATGCAGCCAGAACTATATTAGAATTACGTCGAGTTACCAAACGACGGTTCCGTGAGGGGTGGCTCTCGAGAGAGGGCCTGAGATCTAACACCCTTCGAACCTGATCTGGATCATGCCAGCGTAGGGACCACGGACCCCGACAGAGGATGTCGCAAAGGGCCGTTCTCCCGTACTGGGAGCGCGGCCTTTCGTTTTCGGGGCGTGAGTGCTCTGCATCACTGAGGGAGGCTCTCATGCAAGACGGCAGCTCAATCACAAATCGCATCATCACTTTCTTAATCGTGTTGGCCGCGGCAAGCGGCGTCGAGGCGCAGTCCGTTTCGATGAGCGGAACGGTCATCGACGCCGATACGGGCGCACCGCTTGCCAGAGCCAGCGTGGTCAGTGGAGACAGAGGCACGATCGCCGACGAGAACGGCCGCTTCGAGCTGACGGTCCCGGCGGGCGCTTCGGTCACCGTCTCCTTCATCGGCTATGAATCGGTCGTCCTGGCACCGACCGGGGAGGCGGTGATAGTGCGAATGTGGCAGATTGCCCTGCAGGGACCCGAGGTCGTGGTGGTCGGTGGGCTGATGGAGCAGGCACTCGGTCAGGTGCCATCGAGCGTGACCGTGATCGGGGAGCGCGAGCTGGCGAGCGCCGGCAATCACCATCTCCACGATCTGACGCAGTCGATACCGAATCTGAACTGGGCCGGCGGCACCTCAAGGCCGCGCTACTTCCAGATCCGCGGCATGGGAGAGCGCAGCCACTACGCCGGCGAGGGTCCGCCGAATTTCTCCGTCGGCTTCGTGATGGACGACGTCGACCTGAGCGGCATGGGGATGGCGGGGCTCTTGCACGACCTCGAGCAGGTGGAGGTGTTCAAGGGGCCGCAGTCGACGATCTTCGGCCCCAACGCCATGGCGGGACTGATCAACGTGCAGTCGTCTGACCCGATACACGCCTTCACCCGCGGTGGCAGTGTCTCGCTGGGCAATGACGCGATGCTGCGGTACGCCGGCCACGTCAACGTGCCGGTGAACGAGGATTTGGCTGTACGGGTGGGATTTGGTGCTGGTCGGTCGAACGGCTTTCGCGAGAACGTATTTCGGAACGTAGAGGATTCCAACCGTCGGCGGGAGGAGATGGCGCGCGCAAAGGTGCGGTGGATGGCCGCCGACAACGGCGCCATGCTGATGGCCACGATCTTCCGTGCCAATCTGAACAACGGCTACGACGCTTGGAGTCCGGACAACAACGAAGATCTGGTCACATACTCGGACAACCGCGGGAAAGACAGACAGGAGACGGTCGCTTTTTCGTTGAGAGGACAGCTGCCTCTGAAGCGGATGCGGGCAGAGCTGGTGTCGATAACGGCCTATTCGCAGACAGAGCTCGAGCACAGCTTCGACGGCGACTGGGGCAACGACGACTTCTGGCTGCAGGAGCCGTACAGCTTCGATCCCCAAGAGCAAGGGTATAGCTGGGACTTTTTCGACCGCAACGTGCGGGACCGCTCGACGCTGTCGCAGGAAGTGCGGCTGTTGAAGCCGGGCGTCACCGGTATCGGCGACGTCATCGTGGGGGCGTACGCCAAGTCGCTTGAGGAGAAGGACGATGCCAATGGTTATCTGTTCGGCGGGGATGTCACAGATCTGAAAAGCACCTTCGACGTCACGGACCTGGCGTTCTACGGCCAGATCGGCCGCGTCCTCTCGGAGGATCTGACGATGTCGATCAACGCGCGAGTCGATCGCAATGCCACTTCCTACGCGGGCACGACATTCAACAGCTTCACGGATGAGGAACCGCAGCCGATCGACTTCGACGTCACCCAGTGGCTGGCGGGTGGCAAGTTGGCGCTGACCTACCGTCTGGGTGCCGGGCGAACGGCATTCACCGCCGTTTCGCGCGGGTTCGGCGCCGGCGGTATCAACCAGCACCCGCGTCTGCCTGCCAGCAACCGGCCTTTCGATCCCGAGTACATCTGGAATCTGGAGGCGGGCTATCGGTTCTCCGGTGCGAAGTCGTCGACATCATTGACGCTGTTCCACGCCATGCGCTCCGACCAGCAGGTCAACCTGTCGAGCCAGCAGCATCCGGATCCAAACAGCTTCTTCTACTTCACCGCGAATGCGGACAAAGGTCGCAACAGCGGTGTCGAGCTCGAGCAAGCGTTTCGACCCACATCCGCACTCAGTCTGTTCGGCTCGCTCGGCTACCTTGATAGCCATATCGACCGCTATCGCTTTGACGCGATCATCTACGATGAGGTTGTCGAGCTGGACCTCGGAGACCGGGCGGCCGCCCACGCTCCCGAGTACAATCTTCGGATCGGCGGTGAATATCGAGATCGGAGAGGACTCGTGGCGAGGGCCGAGGCCACTGCGGTAGACGAATTCTTCTTCTCTGACAGCCACGATCAGAAATCGGAGGCTTACCAGTTGCTAAACGGCAGCGTCGGATACAGCGGCGACGCGTGGGACATCACTCTCTGGGGGAGAAATCTCCTGGATGAACGCTACGCGGTGCGTGGCTTCTTCTTCAAGCTGGCACCGACCGACGAGGAAAAGGCCCGCTACATCAGTCATGGCGATCCGAGACAAGTCGGCGTGACCGTATCGACAAGCTTCTTCGATACCGTAGGAGGAGCTGGTGGCTGATAAGGCGAGGTCGCGAGAGCACGCGCTCATCGTCGGCAACGGCGAGCCCCCCTCGAGGGAGTTGCTCGACTCCGTCAGGGGCGAAGCCTCGCTCGTCATCGCCGCGGACGGCGGGGCGAACGCGCTGGCAGCTATCGGGGTGATGCCCGATTACATCGTAGGCGACCTCGATTCGGTGAGGCCGGAGGCGCTGGCAGCCTTAGAGGAGGATCGCCGCATTCGCATCGACGCACAAGACAGCACGGACCTCGTGAAGGCTCTCGATCACGCGCTGATGCTGGGAGTGCGTGAGGCGGCGCTGCTGGGAGTCACTGGTGGACGGGTCGATCACACGCTCTGGAACCTGAGCTTGCTGAAGATGTACGCGGACCGGCTGGCTTTGCGGATCCTCGACGAGTGCTGCGACACACGGCTCGTCGACGGCGGCGTACGGTTCGAGGCGGCGCCCGGATTGAAGGTGTCGCTCAGTCCGCTCGGCGGGCCGGTGCAGGGGATCGTGACACGGGGCCTGAAGTACCCCCTCAATGGCGAGAGCCTCGCCGCGGCCGAGCGGGACGGCATCTCGAACGAGGTGGTCGATAATCCGGTGGAGATCACCGTGGCCGACGGCGATCTGCTGCTGTGCATTCAACGCGAGCAGGGCTTGGGGGATATCGTCCTGAGATAAGGGCCGCGCGTTATCACACTCCACATCTACGACATCCTTGTCATCGGTCTCTACCTGATCGGACTGACAGTGCTCGGGCTGGGGCTGCGGGGGCTCGGGGTGCGTGGCTCGGCGGCAGGACCAGATGCGCAGTCCGGGGCGGACGACTACCTGCTCGCCGGCCGCCGCATTGGCACACCGGCATTCGTCGCCACGCTCGTAGCGACGTGGTACGGCGGGATACTCGGGGTCGGCGAGTTCTCCTACTCTTACGGGCTCGTGACCTTTCTGACGCAGAGCCTGTTCTTCTACATCTTCGCTATCCTGTTCGCACTGTGGATCGCGCCGCGGGTGCGAGCGGAGGTCCCCTTCACTATTCCCGACCGGCTCGAGCAGCAATACGGCCGTCCGGCGGCAGTGGTTGGCGCCGTGCTCATCTACCTGATGGTGTCGCCGGCGCCGTATCTGCTCATCGTCGGGGTGCTGATTCAGACGGCGACCGGGTGGCCGCTGTGGTTGAGCTTGCTTATCGGCGCGCCGTTGTCTTCATGGTACGCACTGACCGGTGGATTGCGGGCGGTGGTTCGGACCGACCTGCTGCAGGCGACGCTGATGATCGCCGGCTTTGCGCTACTGGCAGGTATGGCAGTGAGCACGTTCGGCGGCTGGGATTACCTCACGGCACGACTACCGGCGCGACACTTTCAGGCCACCGGCTACCTGACAGTGCCGAAGATCATCGTGTGGGCGCTGATCGCATTGTGGACCTTTGTCGATCCGGGATTTCACCAGCGCTGTGTGGCGGCGCGTTCGGGTGCGGTGGCACGGCGGGGGATTCTGCTCGCCGCCGCCTGCTGGTTCGCCTTCGACACACTGACGATCACGACCGGCATGTACGCCCGCGCCGCCTTGCCGGATATCGCGCCCATCGACGCCTATCCGATGCTGGCCGACATGCTGTTGCCGCCGGTGTTCAAGGGACTGTTCTTCGTCGCCCTGCTGGCGGTGGCGATGTCGACGGTCGACAGCTTCAGCTTTCTGTCGGCCGTGACCATCGGTCGCGACGGTTTGTTCCGGTGGACGCGCCGCGACAAGCTGCTGACTCGCTACACCCGCATCGGCTGGGTGGTGACGCTGGTGACGGCGACGGCGCTGGCATGGAGCATGCGGTCGGTGATCGAGTTGTGGTACACCATCGGGTCGATAGGGCTGCCGGGTCTGCTGTTGCCGGTTCTGTGGAGCTTCACGCCGCTGCGGCAACGATCGGCGCGGTCTGCCCTGGCGTGTATGCTCGGTGGATCGCTGACGGCGTTGGGATGGATGGTAGCCGGAATGCTTAGCGATGGGGCCTACCCGCTGGGATGGGAACCCATCTATCCGGGATTGATCGCAGGCGCGCTGCTGTTCTTCGGGCTCGGCGCAGCGCCGGCGACGTCGCGACCTCACGCTGGCGGGTCTACGCCTCCCTGATCCATACCAGCATTTCACCCGGTTTGCGGTTGCACCGAGCGAAGAAGGGTATGGCCGTCACGTCGGCAGCCCGCTGAGGAGCGCTCGACCGCGGCGCGTAGAGCGTGTCACTCCATCGATCCAAGTTGTGACGCATTCCCCGACCTTCGATCGCTACCATGCCCTGCAGACGACCCCGGAGTCGGCGGGTCTGTAGCTCGACAGCGGCCGGGAGCACGAGATCGCTCACGTTCTTGCCGTTGTCGGCTTCTTCGATACAATACACCAATGGTCCACGTTGTAGCGCCACTCGTCCGCCGGTACCGCGCACGAGAGGATGCGCCTCAATCCGCTGCACCGGCATCTCCATGACCAGCTCGACGAGGTCGTCGGGTTCCCAGCGCCTCGAGATCCGGGCGTAGCCCTTCCTGACGCGGTCCCCAAGTCCGATCGGCTCACCGTTGATCTTGAGCCGTGCCCGCCGGCACCACGCCGGGATGCGCAGGGCCATGGTCCATCGCGACGGTGACGGAGTCTGCACTTCCAGCATCACCCTGCCATCCCACGGGTATTCGGTGTATTGCTCGATCGCCACCGCGTCGTCACCGACCTCAAGTTCTGTCCGGCTCTGGGCGTATTGATGGACGTACAGCTCGCGGGGCGACGCCGAGGCCGAATATATGTACCCCGGCACCTGTGGGAGGAAGCGAGCGATATTCGGGGGACAGCAGGCGCAGAAGAACCACTCGACCCTTGTCGGTGAGACATGGTCTGCGCATCCCGTCATCGCTTGCGGCATCACGGCGAGCGGGTTGGCGTAATAGAAACGGTCTCCGGCGAGCGACACGCCTCCGAGAGCGCCGTTGTACATGACGCGCTCGATGACATCGGCATACTCGGCGTCGGCATCGATCTGCAGCATGCGATGGGCGAAGAAGACGAGGGCGATGGAGGCGCAGGTCTCGGCGTAGCCTGTTTCATTGGGCAGATCGTAGTCGAAGGTGAAGGTTTCGCCTGTCTTTTCCGATCCCACACCACCGGTGATGTACATGCGTTTGCTCGTCACGCTGCGCCACAGCCGGCGGCAGGCGGCCAGCAGGGTCGCGTCACCTGTGGCGGCGGCCACATCAGCCATGCCCGAGCCGAGGTAGAGCGCACGGACGGCGTGACCGACTGCCTCCTTTTGCCGGCGTACCGGCACATGTGCCTGGTAGTAGCTATAGGGTGCCTTGCCAAGCCAGCGGTAGAATCGGTGCTCCTCGGGGGCCCCGCCTCGAGAGAGTGCTTCCTCATGGAAGTAGTTCGGCTCCCGGCCGCGTTCGTCGACGAGATAAGCGGCCAAGTTCAGGTAGCGTCGCTCGCCAGTGGCGTGGAAGAGTCCCATCAAGCCGAGCTCGACTTCGGGATGGCCGCCGTAGCCGCGTCTCCTGTCCCTGCCCGTACCGAGGGTTTCATCGATGAGGTCGGCCGTCTTGCACATGGCTGCCAGAAAGCGCTCGTCGCCGGTGGCCGCGTTCCACGCGACGGCGGCCTCCATCGCGTGACCCATCTCGTAGAGCTCGTGCCGGTCGAGCAGATTCGTCCAGCGCTCATCGAGGGAGATCTGACTCGAATAGAGATACCCATCGATCTTCTGTCCGAAGAGTAGTCTGTCGATGGCATCCCGGGCCTTGGCGGCCAGAGATTGGTCGAACGCGTCGGCTTCGCCGCTGGAGGCGAGCGTATAGGCAGCTCCCTCGATCCATTTCGGCACATCTCCCCAGCGGGGCAGCATAGGCGGGTGGTCGCTCGAGGGGGCCCAATCCCAGCTGTAAGCGTCGAGGCCGCCGGATCTCTTTATCTGCTCGTACGTTGACGGCAGAGTGACCTGGCGGTTCGTCAGCAGTCGGTCGTGCCAGAATCCCTGGCCCAGCTCGACTTGCCTGTGTGACACCGGTGTCAGTCTGCGCTTCTGGTTCATGGCCAGTCGAAACTCCGAAGCAGGGAAATGCCGTCGTCGGGAGTCGCCGAGACGGCAGGGGGTTTTGCCGTTAAGATCCATAGTGTACCTTGAGCGGGCAACTGCGGCACACGGACAGGAGGATTCGATATCAACGCGACTGATGATGTATTCGTAAACACAGACGGGAAGCCCCGGCGAGTCCGGGGTGTTACCGTCAACAGCGGTTCACCGTTGCTGGTTTCGCTGGCCGCGCAGATCGGCTTCGAGGCGATCTGGATCGAGATGGAACACGGGCCGTCGGGGTTCGAACGAATTGAATCGCTGTGCTACGCGGCGGCGGCGGGCGAAATTTTCCCGCTTGTGCGCTTGCCGGATGGCGAGCGTCACCATGTTCTGCGGGCTCTGGAGGTGGGGGCGCGGATCGTTCTCGTTCCGATGGTCAACGACGCCGCTCTGGCCCGCCGGATCGTCGAATTCGGCAAATACCCGCCCGCTGGTAGTCGCGGCTTCAACACCAGAACTCCCGGTATGGGGTTCGGGCTGCTGGATCTCGAAGAGGTCATGGCTCGGGCCAACGCGTGCACCCATCTGTTCGCGCAGATCGAGACGATCCAGGCGGTGGACAACGTCGACGAGATTCTGGGTGTAGACGGACTCACGGGTATCTTTATGGGACCGGGCGATCTGGCGGTCAGCATGGGCTGCACCGGCCAGATGGCCGATCCAAATCTGCGGAAGGCCGTGCTCTCCTGTCTGGAGAAGGCGAAGTCAGTCGGCAAACTGACCGGGATCTTCACGTTGCCAGGGCCGCTGCTGGATGCGGCCATGGAGGCGGGTTGTGACCTGGTGATCTGTGGTGGGGACGTGATGAATCTGGGGTCGGCGTGGACGAAGCTGTTGACCGATATTCCTGAGATATAGCGAGCCTAGTCCAGTTTGACCGGCAGACCTTCGAGCATCCCGTTCTCGTGCATGTCCACCCACTCGTCCATGAACGTCTTGTTCCACTTGTCGGTGAGAGGGTGCTCCATCATGTCGCGGTAAACCGTCCACATGGTGACGAGCTCGTCGGCGCCGTCGCGGAAGGCGGCGTGGGCCGTCTCCACGGTGCGAACGAGGGCGGCCTGAATGAAGGGACGCTGTTCCCAACCGCCGAATACCTGCGCGCACTCGCGTATCAGCTTGGTGGGGTCACCGCCGACTTCCTTGACAGGTTCGCAAAATGGCAGGATGTGATCGGCGCCGGCCTGGGCAACGGCGACGGCCTGGGTGAGTGAGAAGCAGGTGGTGCAGAAGGTCTCGACGCCCTCCTTCTTCAGGGCCGCAAACGCCTTGAGGCCGTTGACGGAACACGGGATCTTGAGGATGATCTGGTCGGACAGGTTCGTGAACACTCCGCCGACATCGAGCAGCTCGTCGAGGCTGTGTCCGTCTATCTCCACGACGATGGGTTTGTCGGTCATGTCGAGGTACTTCTTTATGAGGTCGATGACGGGGCCGTGGTTCTTCACGTACATGTTCATCACCACGGTGTTGGTGACGATGCCGGTGATGCCGAGGGGCATCCACTCTTGCAGCTCGTCGGGGTCGCCGGCGAGCCAGATCGCGGGTCCCCTTCCCCTGCGGCGAGCTTGTGTGACGGGGCCGACATCCTGGCCGTCCGGGCCGAACGAAGCTTGTCCGACCTTTAGATCTCGCTCGACTGTCATGACCGATTCCTCCTGATGCCGTCGCTCGTCGCGGCAGCGCGCCGCGGCATACTGGCACTCTGCGTCCGTAGTCTAGGCGGCGTGGAAGCGGTGTCAAGCCATTGAAACCGAGATAGCCGAAGCAAGCCGAGCGAGAATGGGGTTTTCTAACTACCTTTAGGCGCATGCGGACGTTTCTTTTTCTCAGTTGCATTGATGCTGGCACCGAGCCTCGGTTGGTCGGCCGAGATCGTCAAGGCGACACACGGCTTTGCCGATGTCAATTTCGAAGTCGTCGAAGGAACAAAGGCCGACTCGCGTTTCAGACTGGGCGAATACGACACCTACATCATCGGCACCCTGGACGAGCGCACCTCGTACCTGAGCGAAGTCACCTACGAGCACGAGGGCCCGGATGATGGCTGGGAGCTATCGCTGGAGCGGTTCTGGGTGCGGTACGAATTCAGTCCGCTGTTGAAGGTTTCAGCCGGAAAGTTCCACTCGGCGGTCGGTCGTTGGAATCGCACCTACCACCACGGCTCGATCCTATTTCCCTCAATCGGCAAACCGGTGACGAGAAGCCTCTTTCCGATACACACTACTGGACTCCTCGTGTCGGGGAAACAGATCTCAGGCGCCCGACTATCCTACGACCTGATGATCGGCAACGGTATCGGCAGTACGGCCGTCGACGATAACAACGATGGCAAGTCACTCAACCTGCACGTGAGCACGAAAGCGAAAGAGGATGTAGAAATCGGTTTATCGCTCTACAGGGAAAGCATTTCGGCGGCCGCCGGGGAAGATCTAACCCTGCTCGTCATTTCTCCGAGCATCGGTGCGCGCTTTAGGGGGTCCACTCTATTCGAGGCAGAAATGGCGCTGGCCAGCGGTGAGGCAGATGACAGCGGCAAGGACGTCTCCGCCAAGGCGCTGTATATCATGGCTGCGCACGACATCAATCAATGGACGCCCTTCGCAAAGTTCGACTACACCAAAGTGGACGACGACGACGCGTTCTATACACCGAAGGACACAAAGAGCTACTCGGTGGGGTTCAGCTACCACCTGTCCCACCTGGCAGCACTCAAACTACAGTACCGACACACTTCACCCGCCGGCGGCAGCGCAAGCAGCGATTTGAAGAGCCAGATCGCAATCGCGTTCTAAGCCATGAGCGGCGGGATGGGACACATGACGGAATTTGGTGGCCAAGAATCTATAGAAAAAGCATAATCTTCGCTGATCTGCAGATTGATGCTATGACCGATATGCAACCCCGGCGATTCCAGTGCTTTCGCTTTCTTTGTGTGAACAATTTTATCTGTCGGGCTAATTTTACCCTGATATTCGTTATTTATTGATATTTTGTGACCGCGAGTTCAACCAGTCAACGCAACATCTTCGTCAACGCAACACCTTCATTGAAGCGTTCTGCGGGTGAAACGAACCCCAACGTCTTCCGCGGGCGCTGGTTCAGTTGAAGAGCGACTCTGTTCAGGTCGGCTTGGGAGAATGGCGACAGATCGGTCTTCCTCGGGAAGTACTGTCGAAGAAGGCGATTCGTGTTCTCATTTGTGCCTCGTTGCCAGGGACTCTGAGGATCACAGAAATACACCTCGACGTCAGTTGCGATCGAGAACTCCTTGCGCCGAGCTAGCTCCATTCCTCGATCCCAGGTAAGGGACAACCGCACCGCGGAGGGGAGTCGTTTCACCTGGCTGATCAGCGCTCTGACAACGGTCTCGGTGTCTTTGCCGTTGAGCTTCACGAGCATCGTGAACCGAGACTGCCGCTCCACCAACGTGGCGATGTGCGTGTTGTTCGACCCCGAGATCAAGTCTCCCTCCCAGTGGCCGGGAACGGCGCGGTCCTCGATCTCGGCAGGCCGCTCGCTGATGGATACGGCGTCGACGATCCGGCCTCTCGGCTGATCGCGTGTGCTTGCCTTCTTGGATCGCCGCATCATCCTTCGCGTCCGCAGATGCGCAATGAGGTCCTTGTTGAGTGCCCCGCGTGCCTGGATGAAGAGAGTTCGATAGATCGTTTCGTGGGATATCTGCATATTTCCTAAAAGCGCATACTCCCGCTTCAGCCATCCCGATATCTGCTCAGGTGACCACTTCAGGCGTAGCTTGTCCGCCACGACTCGCCGCAAACGAAGATTGGATGCGAGTCGGCAGCATTTCGGCCGGCTGGCGCGCGTCCAGGCTGCTTGGTCGGCGACGTTTGCTCGGTACCTTTGCCGCCCGCCATTGCGGGCAATCTCTCGGCTAACCGTCGAGGGTGCACGCTCAACAGCGGCCGCAATTATTCGTATCGATTTTCCCGCAGCGATACCTCGAGAGATCTCTTCACGCTCTTCCCAGCCAAGAGCCCATCGAGAGCGTCGACGCGGCATTGGTACGATGCCCCCATTGGCGGTGATGACACCATGAATCGACGCCGGATGCTTCCCGAGCGCCCGACCAATATCGCTATGCGACTGGCCGCTCTTCCATCGACGCCATACCTCCGACTTCTGTGACGCGGACAATCCTGGTCGTCCCATTTGAGCCATGTGCAACATCTCCTATGATTAGATTAGTGGGGAGAATGTTGCATTGACCAATTGAATATACCCCCTCTTCCTTAATTTTTTAGTCAATATGCGCAAAGTTATCGAACACTGCCCATCCTGCGGCGGAGATCTGGCCATATCGAGGCTCTCCTGCTGTCGTTGCGATACGGAGATATCGGGACGCTTTTCGACGTCGGCCTTCGACAGGCTTTCATCCGAGAGTCTCGCCTTCGTCGAGCTGTTCGTTCGTCTGAGAGGCAACATCAAAGAGATGGAGCGAGAGCTCGATCTGCCCTACAGCACCGTTCGCACTCGCCTCGATGAGGTGATCCGCGAGCTTGGGTTCGACGGTGAGAGCCGGGGCGCGGCCACTGTCGAGCAGTCTGTCTCAAGCCGGCGTCACGTTCTGGACAGCCTTTATCGAGGCGAAGTGGATGCGGAAACCGCGATCCGGAAGCTGGAAAAGCTAAGAGGAGAAACAGGGAATGTCTGAAGAGCGGCTGAAAGTTCTGCAGATGCTGTCGGAGGGGAAAATCAGCGTCGAAGACGCCGAGCGACTGCTAAAAGTGATCGACTCGCCACACGCCTCTGACACGAAGCGCGTTGAAGAGCGCCGAGCCCACGGTTCCTGGGACGATTTTCGGAGTACAATCCGCAGCTCCATGCCCGACCTCAAGCGCGTGGTCGTGGATGCGATGCCCGACGTGGATCGAATTGTCACCGAAGCGACCGCCAGCATTCCCGATCTGGGCGACATGTTCGAAGACTTCACCCGCAACATGTCCACCGCTTTCCACAAGTGGAAGACGGCGACGGAATCCTCCTCTACCAGCTTCCACCTACCTTTCGACGAGGTTGCCGAACGCGACCTCGAAGTCACGGAATCGATCGCGCCGGGTACGACAGTCATACTCGACAACCCGCGCGGCGATATCTCTGCTGAGAGTTGGGACAAAGAGGAGATCAAGGCGAGAGTTCATGTCGTCGCGCACGCGACATCTCCATCTGTAGCTGCGAGGTTTGCAGAGGCGGTGAAAGTGGAAATCGCCCAGACGGCAACCGGAGAGACTCGCATTGAACCGATTTTGCCTCAGTATGATGACGCCGAGGGAATGGGACCGTGCCGGCTGAACTTCTCTCTCACGATGCCGGAGACAATGCACCTGTGTCTGTGCACAGCTCACGGAATCCTCGAGATCCCGCGAATCGATGGCAACGCCACCCTCGGCAGTCGACACGGGAAAGCGAAAATTGGTCTCGTCTCCGGAGACCTTGCGCTCGACCAATCACACGGCAAGACTCGTATCGATAAGGTGGGAAAGAATCTCAGGCTGAAGTCTAGCCATGGGAGCGTCGCTATCGACGCGGTCGCCGGAAACGCAGATGTCGCGCTCAGTCACAGTACCGCCGAGATAGAACTCATCGGCCAGGACGCCAAACTGGACGCCAATCATGGCAAACTCTCGCTCAAAGGCGTGGGCGGCGACTGCTCCGTGACAATTGAGCACGGCCCTCTGGAAGTGGCGAACGTGGGCGGATCACTGACCGTTGTGTCCAGTCACGGTCCGGTGGCTCTAAAAAAAGTGACCGGCAGCGTAAACGCCGTAAACGATCACGGCCCGCTGTCGCTCAAAGATGTTGGCGGTGATGCCGTCTGCAGCACGAGTCACGGGCCTGTGGCCATCCAGGATGTCACCGGCGAGGCGAATGTGAAGAGTGATCACGGTCCCATCAGCCTGCGCCGCGTCGGTGTCAGCGCCGCCGTTCACAGCGATCGGGGACCCGTTTCCGTTGACGAAGTAAACGGTCGCCTCGCCGTCCACGGCAGTCGGGCCCCGGTGGCGATCAACAACCCCGGCGGCGAAGTGCTGGTTCAAAGTTCGCGTGGCGGCATCACGCTGACGACAGCCCGGCCGCTGAACTCACCATGCACCCTCACGAGCGACCGAGGCAACATCAAACTGTCGCTGCCTGCTGAGTCGAATCTGGATGTGCAGGGATACGTCAGACGCGGTTCCGCCCAAACCGACTTGCCCCTGGATGTGACGGTAAACCGAGAGAACGGCCAGTCGGTTATGGGCAAGCTCGGGCAAGGGAGCGTGCCGCTGCGAATCGAGGTGGAGCGCGGCCATCTAAGTCTGAGCGCCAGCTGATGGACTACGTCAACTTCGGCTCCGCCGGCCTCAAGGTCAGCCCCCTGGCCCTCGGCCTCGGCTTGCGCGGGCAGAGCCGGGAAGCGGACGCTGAACGGCTGATCGAACATGCCCTCTCCCAGGGCGTCAACCTGATCGACTGCGCCAACGTCTACGGAACGATGGACGATCGCGCTAACGCGGGTGTGTCCGAGAAAGTCCTGGGCAGGGTGCTGAAGGGACGGCGGGAGCAGGTTGTAATAACATCGAAAGTGGCGAGCCCTCTGGGGACAGGACCGAACGACCGGGGGTTGTCCAGGTACGCCATCGTTCGTGAAGCGGAACGTTCACTGCAGCGCCTTCAGACGGATTATATCGACGTCTACCTGGCGCACTCCTTCGACGAGTCGACGCCACTCGAGGAGAGCATCAGAGCCTTCGACGACCTGACACGAAGCGGCAAGGTACGCTACGTCGGCTGCTGCAACTTCGCGGCGTGGCAGGTGTGCAAGTCCTTGTGGGTGGCGAGCAGCGTCAATGCGTCACCTTTCATCTGTCTGCAAAGCAACTACAGTCTTCTTAACCGGCGGCTCGAGAACGAGATGTTCGACCTGGTGCGGGATCAGGGACTTGGAGTGATGGCCTATGGTCCCCTTGGTATCGGATTGCTGAGCGGAGCGTACGCGCCGGGGTCTTCGGCGCCAGCGGGCAGTCTATGGGCGACCAAAAGGAAGAGCAAATACGAGGAGACAATGGAAGGGCCGGCAGGTCAGATCGTGACCACGCTCACCAGGCTGGCGGCAGAAATTGACAGGACGCCGGCGCAGCTGGCCATAGCCTGGGTCATGTCACACCCGGAAATCACCGTCGCCATCTCCGGAAGCGACACCATCGAGCACCTCGACGATGCCCTCGGTGCGGTAGGTCTTGAGTTAGCAGATTCGGTTCGCCGAGCGCTGGACGAATCGTCGGCATACGCAAAGGGATTCCCGTTGGTGTCCTGAACCCGTGCGGTTCAGATTCGTCCGCGACCGATCGCGCCAGTCGGCTTCGCAGGTCGCAGCTACAGAGCGCCAGCTGCTGCGGGCTCCCTGCCCGTGATGGCGCTCATGATGCCATCGATTCCCGGTTCGCTATCGAGGTTCAGAATCTTTTGGGCAAGATCATCAGCCTCATCCGAGGTAAGGCGCCCATCGGTCAACATCGCGAATTTTTCAACCAGCCCGTCGCGCGGCACCGGGTTTCGCGGATCGCCGGTGGGGTGGTCGATCTGCGTCGCCATCTTGCGCCCGTCACGCAGCACGATCTCGGCAGCCGCCGGCCACTGCATGGGATAGAGCCTGTCGAAGGCCGGGTCGTCGTAGCACTCGACCCGTGACGTCAAGTCGCGCAGCGCAGCGTCGTCGATATTCTCCTGAGTGAACTGGTTGACGCCGGCGGCGCCGTGCGCAAGAGCGAGCGCACAGGAGAACTGCGCGCTGAACTGGGCGTCGACGATATTCTGCGGGGCCCGCTTCTGCTCGCTCGGCTCGGCCACGAGGCTGAGCCCCGCCTCCAGGACGGTCAACCGGATTTTCTCGACCTGGTCGGGCGTGATGTCGTGCTCTTTCCTGAGTGCGAACATACAGTCGATGAGGCCGTGAATGTAGCGGCAGCACCCGTAGGGTTTTATGCACGTCGTGGAGATCTGAAAGGGCTTTCCGAGATCCGCCACCAGGCGCTGGGTGTGCGGCTCATCCGTATACCCCCGAAGCAGACCGAAGGGCCCCTCGAAGACGGTGGGCGGACCGTTGAACCCGGCGCGGGCGAGATTGGCGGCGACGACACCGGCGTGGGCGGCCCAGCCGGCGTTGAGCCGCTTCGTCCAGGCGCCGTCGGTGAGGTACTCCATCGAGCCGGACGCCATCGCGCCCGTGATTCCAAGAGCATAGGTGAGGGTGTCGGCCGAGAGACCGAGCAGGCAGCCGGCGGCCGTGGCGGCGCCAAAGGCTCCGGCCACACCGGTTGGATGAAAGCCACGCCGATAGGTGGAGGGCGGATTCAACGCATTTCCCACCCGTAGCACGACTTCGTACCCCGCGACAATGGCGCCGAGCAAGTCCGGGGCGCTCGAGCCCTGCTCCTCGGCAACGGCGAGGGCGGCGGGCATGACGGCGACAGCGGGGTGGAGGGACGATTCATTCGTCACATCATCCATCTCGATAGCATGGGCGGCGATGCCGTTCGCCATGGCGGCCCAGGCGGCGGCGCTGCTGAAACCGGCACCGATCACCGTGGCGGAACCGTCGGACTGCATGCCCTGAACGAAGTCGTACGCCGGCCCGCTGGAAGCTTCGGCACTGCCGCGCAGAGTCACGCCCAGGTGGTCGAGCAAAAAAAAATTCCACCGTGCGGTCGCGCACATCTGCCGGCAACTCGTCCCAACGAATGGTGGTGCAGAAGGATGCCAGTGCTGCTGCTGCGGTCTGAGAAGAATCGCTCGAGGCCATATTGTTTCAAGACTCCCTCATGGAAGTGGATAACATAAGCGATTGTTGCCGCCCCTTGGAGAGCTCGCCGCCGCCGGCTCTTGATAGGAGCGGCGATAAGCGGTTATGTAGGGGTCATACGGGACACGCGAGAAAATCAGGTGCATGGAGACGAATTTCTGAGGCGTGGCACACAGCGACAATAAAAAGGGAGCTATTGTCACCGGCGGCGGCGACGGGATAGGGCGCGCAATCGCTCACGCTCTGGCCGGTGAAGGAGCGAGCGTGGCGATCGCGGAGGTCGACGGCGATGCGGCGCAGCGGGTGGCCGGTGAGATTGCCGACAAAGGGGAAACTGCTTTAGGCATCCCGACGGACGTAGGGGATCCTGACAGCGTCGGGGCGATGGGCGGGAAGGTACTGGAGGCCTTCGGAAAGATCGACGTGCTGGTGAACAACGCCGGGGTACAGTACGTCACACCCGCGGTCGACTACCCCGTGTCCGAATGGAACAAGCTCATCAATGTGATTCTGACCGGCACGTTTCTGTGTACACAGGTGGCATTGCGCTCCATGATTCCCCGCCGCCAGGGTCGAATCATCAATATCTCGTCGGTCTACGGGCGGATCGGAGGGAAGTACAAACCGGCCTACACGGCGGCGAAACACGGAGTCATCGGCCTGACCAGGTCGTGCGCCATGGATGTGGCCGAACTCGGCATCACCGTCAACGCCATCTGTCCCGGAGTCACGAAGACGAAGCTCGTCGAAAACCAACTGGACAACCTCGCCGAATCACACGGTATCACTCGCGAGGAAGTCCTGGACACCGTCTTTCTTCCAGAGATTCCGCAGAAGAGGCTGCTCGATCCGCGGGAGATCGCCGACAGCGTGCTGTTTCTCAGCTCTGACAAGGCGAAGGCGATTACCGGTCAAGCGATCAATGTCTCGGCCGGGTGGGTGACACAGTGACTGGCAACCTCAATCTCTCGGAGGAGATCGCCGCATACCTGGCGACGTCCGATCACTGGCGTCGCCTGATCTCCTACATCCAGGATGACCATCCGAAAACAGCGCACGTACACAGCTACGTGCACACGTGCGTTCACCCGGCGTCGCTGGAGGAAATCGTGCGGCGCTACTTCGCGGAGCACGGCTGGCCACTGTTGCGCCGGATCAACAAGATCCGGCCGTGCCCCGGAATCATGGCGCTGCACGGCATCGAACCTGAGGGCCTCGTCCACTTCGACATCCACTGGATCTACAAGAAGGACGCCGGGCTGGGGCCCGCCCACGGCGTGGAACGGGATTCGAATCTTCTGCTGTGGAATCGCCACTACATCGATGCGTTCTACCGGGGCTTCCCGTTTCGAACGGCTGGAGCCGACGAGGAGGATGCGCTGAGTCGATACTTCCGCGGCGAGCACTGGCAAGAAGGCCTGGAGATCATCCAGAGGGACGACGTGCCGCCCCTGCACATCAACGTCGAGACGAGCGTGCATCCCGACGACATCGGACGCGCCGGAATGGAGGCACTGAACGAAAAGGGGTGGCAGATCGATTACTTCTGTCCCAACGTCTTTCTCATGCACGGTGAGTACACCGGTAAGGTCGTGTTCATGGGCAGAGAGCCAGAAAAAGTGTTCGACATCGGCTGGAGGTACGACGCGGAGGCGATCATCAAACCGACGACGACGACGTGGATGTTTCCCGAGAGGGTGGGTTATGATGTGATGACATCGCAACAGTTCGATGAAGAGCTGAGTCAAAACGAGTATGTAACGCTGACGGCGGACGAGATCGAAGCCGCTTTCGGTGGTTGAAGAGGTTCAGACAGATGGCCGCTCCAAACATGAGGCTCGACGGCAAGGTCGCCCTGATCACGGGAGCTGCGGGAGGGATCGGCAGTGCGGTAGCGCGGGCATACGCCGACTCCGGGGCCGACTGCGTCATCTGCGAGCTGCCAGAGAAGCTCGGCGACCTGGAGCCGATCTGCGAAGAGGCGAGGGCGTGCGGACGAAAGGCGTTGCCGCTGCCGCTGCAGGTGCAGGAGATGGGCAGCATCGATAGCCTCGTGGAAACCGCCATGAAAGAGATGGGCAGGATCGACATCCTGGTGAACAACGCGGGAGTCAATCGCGCGAAGGACGCCTTCGACGTGACCGAGGAGGACTGGGACTTCATCCTCGGCATCAACCTGAAAGGGCTGTTCTTTCTATCCCAACGAGTGGCTCGAGAGATGCGGGATGCCGGCGGGGGGAAGATCGTCAACATGGCGAGCATCATGGGTGTGGTGGGCTACTACCAGCGAGCTGCCTACTGCTCGAGCAAGGCGGGAGTCGTCAACCTCACCAAGGTCTTGGCGATCGAGTGGGCGCCGCACAAGATCAACGTGAACGCCATCGGTCCGACCTTTCTGGTAACGCCGCTAACGCAGGCGTACTTCGACGACCCGGAGAAACGGGAGGAGATGAGGCGCCGCCAACCGGTGCAACGGCCCGGAAAGGCGGAGGATGTCGTGGGCGCCGCCGTCTTTCTGGCCAGCGAGGCGGCCGATCTGATAACCGGCCACACGATGCTGGTGGATGGCGGATGGACGGCGTGGTAAATCCCGACGAGTGGCGGAAGCACTCCCATCAGCGACGTCTGAATCTCTGCGCTTCCATCTTGGAGTACATGGCGAAGTGGAAGCGCCAGTTGCCGTCTTCAGCGAAAGCGATATCGAACCTGGCCATGTCTACCGCCGGCATGAGCAGGCGGATTCCCGCCCCGATACCGGTCTGAAGTCTCCCGAACCCAAACTCGCTCGCATCATTCCAGGCAATGCCGCTGTCGGCGAAGAGTGCCCAGGCGAGGCCGAGATCCCCGGGGAGCCCGAAGATGACGTACTGCTTTGGTGATAGCAGCAGCCCGCGGTACTCGGTTGTAAGCAACAACTGACCTTGATTCGGCAAAAATCAGGCGACTTTTCGTAGAGCTGCGCTGATTTTTCGGAACTGTTTTTCGGCCTTCTTGTTGCGTTGCAGACGCAAAGTGGCTCGTCCTTCCGGGTGCATCAAGTGTCCGGCGCGGTTGAACAGCTCGAAACGTAGCGTGCGCACGGATTTCAGGGCCCAGCGGGCGGTATTCTTCCTGGTTCGGTGGCGCTTTATTAGCCCGGATTCGATCTGGAAATTGGCTAGGAGATTGTGCGCCAGCACGACAAATTGTTGCCAGACGCTGTTGGCCCGGTAGTCATCCGTGGGAATGGCGTCGAAGGCCAGCCCCGTCTTGAGTTCGCCGATGGCTTTTTCGTGTAGGCCGCGACCACCCATGAAGCGCCAGAGCGATTTTGCATCGAAAGGTAGGTTGGTGGCCAGCGCGGAGTATTCCCAGGTGCCGTTATCCGGCTCGAACAGGTCCAACTGGTAATTCTTGCGCGTGGGATGCATCACCCGCTTGCGAAAGATGACCACGTTAAGGGTGCGTTTCCACTTGCCGACCTTGACCGAAGAAAAGAAGCCGTCGATGCCGTCTTCGACGCGCTGCCAACGACGACGTTGGCGGATCTGGGTTTGCAGGTCCAGGCAGCGCCAGAACGGCACCTTGATGGCATACTGGGCGCGATGAACATCCAGCGTCGCCATCACATCCTCTCTGAAAAAGGCGCCGTCCATGCGAAATCGCAGCCGGTATGAGCGCCCCAGGGTCTGTTCGATTTGCTCGAACACCGCCTGTAGAAATGGGATGGAGGAAGCGCCATCGTTGACGTTGCCCGGACGGTTGTGGAGCCGGAGAAAATGACCGCTGTCGGCCAGGTAAGCGGTGATGGGATAGTAACTGGGGACCTTGCGATGATGCGGGTTGTACCCACGGCAGGCACCGCCGACCTTGTGGCCGGTGCACAGCACCGTGCCATCGATGTCGATGCTCAGTGTGCGGGCCTTCAACAGACCGATCACCCCGGCGACGACATCGGCGTTGAGCGTTTTCAACGCCTCTTCGGCGCCCACCGTGAAGCGTTTGAGCCAGCGGCTGACACTGCCGTCGGTGGGCAGGTCTTTCAGACCGCAAAACCGCTGCAGCAAAGGATCTCCTTGCAAGAAGCCCAGATGTCGCAGTCGACGGCCACCCACCACCAGCAGACCGAGGAGCACCCGACACAGACCTACCATGCCGAAATCACTGCCCGGAACGACGGCAGACAGGTGCCGACGCAATTGACGGTTCCATCCGATGCCGCGCAAATACCGGATCAACAGCTCCAAACCGGCATACGAAGTGAGGCCTTCGGCGGTGAATTCGACGGCCAAATTGTGGTTGACGCGCGTCCTCAAATCCGCTTTCTTTCGTCTCACGGTACGTGGCCTTTCGTTTTTGGTGAAAAGGGAGTATCGCCACTTCCGAATAACCGGAACGAAAGGCCTTTTTGCTATGGGAGATTCTCAAATTCACCGCCGAATGGCGCGCACTGAACAGCCAAAATTTCACCGAGTTAATGCCGAATCAAGGCTGATTGCGGCCCTTCAGACTCTTGCCGATCCCGTCCACCTCGTAGCCGCGAATGGAGTTGGCCCCCCCGAGGTGGTAGTCCATGTATTCGGGCAAGGTCGACCCCACGTTGCCCGTCTGCAGCGACAACAAGCCGGCGAGGACGAGGGTCCGGTCGCCGATCGGACGGAAGCGCCTTATATCGGTGTGGGTGGTCCAGTAGTCGGCCTCGCCCGGCAGCGCCCCCCCTGTCTTTATCACTTCGATTTCGTTGAGCCAGCCTCGGTGGGGGTCGCCCCACGAATCGCGGGTGTCATATCCCAACGCAACGCCAAGCTGCACCAACCGGTCTCGATTCGTGGAGGAAAGGGTATGACCCGGTCTGTCGCTCTTGATGTGCAGATTCGAAACGACGACGGAGGCTCTGGCCGCCTGGCCGATGTAGGTGCCAATACGCGGTGAGAATTCGAAAGCCGCCTCGCCGAAGCCGTCGAGCACATTGTCGCGCTCGATGAGACTCAGGTCGAGCTCGAAAGAGATGTGATTGCCGATGATCCAGGGGGCCGTGAGATCGAGCAGGTAGGTGGTGGTCGCACCAAACAAGGCATAGCCGGCAACGAAAACATCGTGCCCCATCATATTGACCGACTTCACCGCGGGACCGAAAGACCAGCCGTCCTCGTCCGTCACATCGTAGCTGATGTAGGGAACGGCGTAGGGGATTTCGCGGACGCGAATCGTCAGCGACACACCATCGTCGCTCTGCGCGGCCTCGACGTGGATCGAGCTGAAGATGTCGAGGTTGTGCAAGCGCTGCAGGTCCGCTTCGATCGTGGACAGCCGCAGCGGCGCGCCGACCGTCGACGCCAGCTCCCGCCGTATGACATACTCTCGAGTGACGCGGTTGCCGTCCAGCCGGACCTCGGCGATTACCCTACCTTCGAAGCGCAGCAGCTCCTCGAGGCCGGACGTCGTCTCCGAATTCGCCGGCAAAACGAGAAGCGCGATGCCGGTACAAATCAACGCGGATCTCTTCGTCACAGCACAGATCATCTGAAAATCCGACGAGACGTGCCGATTTAATGAGCGACTGACCCATCGGCGTGGAAGGAGCCGGTGATCGCTACGCCTCGATAAGGAAACTCGGCACACGCCGCCTCATCGATTTCAACGCCGATGCCGGGCCGATCGGGAACTTCGCGGTAGCCGTCCTTTTCGACGAAGGGTTCGTCGACGATCGATGGGGGAATTCCAGCCCGGCGCTGTGACTCCATGAAGGCGTAGTTGGGAATCGCGGCCGCCAGGTGGGCAAACGCCGCGCCGTTGACGGCGCTGCCCATGAGGTGAGGGAAGAGCTGCACGAGCGCGGGCTCGGCGATCGCGGCGATCTTCTTGACTTGAGTAAAGCCTCCGGCGAGCGACAGATCCGGACGGATGAAGCTGCAGACTTTTCTGTCGACGAGCTCCTTGAATTGGTAGATGTCGAAGCTGCGCTCGCCGACCGCCAGCGGTATGTCGATATGACGGGCGACATACTCGAGGGCCTCGACGCTTTCGGGAACGATCGGATCCTCGTAGAACTTGAGGCGGTAGGGTCTCAATTCGCCCGCGAGAGTGATCGCTTCATCCGGCGTGAGATTGCGGTGAATCTCCACGCCCAGGTCGATGTCGGCACCGACGGCTTCCCGAGCGGTAGCGACCATATCGACGACATTGGAAATGACGGCAGCCGATTCCCGTTTCTCGAAATCGGGACCGAATGGGCCCAGGCGCATTGAGGTGTGGCCGTCGGCGACTGCCCGCTTTGCCGAGGCCGCTACGGTATCGAGGGAGTCACCGCCGATGTCGGCAAAGACTTTGATTTTGTCGCGGCACTTTCCGCCCAGGAGCTGGTAGACGGGCAGACCGACGGATTTTCCGAGGATGTCCCAGAGCGCGATGTCGATGGCGCTGAGGGCGGCGCTGAGGGCCGCGCCGGTGAAGTGGGACTGGCGTGAGACGACCTGATAGTGGTGCTCGATCCGAAGCGGATCCTTGCCGACGAAGTAGCTGCTGAGCTCGTCGATGGCCGTCTCGACTATGCGGTGGTGAGCCCAAAGGCCCGCCTCGCCGTTGCCGGTGAGACCGGCGTCGGTGTAGACGCGGACGAGCAGGCAGCGGTCGACGAGGAATGTCCTGATATTCTCGATCTTCATATGAACCTCATATAAACCCTGGCTGAGCCTTGAGCGGACTGACCTGGGTGGGAGATGGGAGTGATAAATGGGGAGTCTAAACGACGAGATGGCAATTGTCACGGGCGGTGAACCGTGCGCGTAGCCGTAGGCTCACTGCTGCAGGAGACAAACACTTTTTCGCCGCAGCTGACCCTTCGCGAGCACTTTCAGCTGGCAACGGGCACCGAACTGCTCGCAGCGGCGCGGCGCGAGAAGACAGAGGTGCAGGGCTTCCTCGACGCACTGGCTGCCGCACAGATCGAGGTGGTGCCCCTGCTCGGTGGATGGGCCGTGAGCTCGGGGAGGATGGTGCGAGACGAATTCGAGTCGCTGCTCGATGAGTTTCTTCGAGAGCTCCGACAGGCCGAATCCGTCGACGGGGTTCTGCTGGCGCTTCACGGCGCCTGGGCGGCCGAGGGAGACGACAGCGCCGACGGGCGGGTGCTGCACGAGGTCAGGAACATGGTCGGGCCCAACACGCCAGTTGTAGCCAGCCTCGACCTCCACGCCAACCTGACCTCGCTCATGTGCTCAAACGCCGACGCACTGGTGGGCTACCGCACGAGTCCGCACATCGATCTGTACGAGACCGGGCAGCGGGCGGCGGCGCTCCTTCTCGACATGCTCGGCAGTGGGGCGCGGCCGGCGATGGTCATGCGCAAGTTGAGGATGGTGACCCAGGCGGAGCAGCATCTCAGCGATCGCGGTGTCCTGAAAGAGCTGCTAGACTTCAGCCGCTCAATGGAGGATCGCCCCGGTGTGGCCTCGGTCTCGTTTTTTCCGGTGCAGCCGTGGCTGGATGTGGAAGAGCTCGGTTAGTCGACGGTCGTCATCGCCAATGGCGACCGCTCCCTTGCGGAGAGGCTGGCGACTGAACTGTCGGATCAGCTGTGGTCGCACCGCATCGATTTCGCGGCCGAAGTGCCCGGCGTGGCAGAGGCCCTCGAGCGGGCGATGGCGATCGACGGCGGCCCGGTGACGCTCGGTGAAGGCGCCGACGGAACGATGGGAGGATCCCCCGGCGACAGCACATGGATCCTTCAAGCCATTCTCGACGAAGGACTCGACCACGTTCCCACGGCTGCCGTCGTCGTCGATCCGAAGGCCGTGGCACAAGCGATCGAGGCCGGTATCGGCGCCACGGTGACTTTGTCCGTGGGCGGCAAGCTGAACCCGACTTTCGCCAAATCCGTGAAGGTCACGGGAAGGGTCAGGCTCATCTCAGACGGCCAGTTCCGCTACAAGGGACGTTGCTACACCGGTCGACTCGTTAAAATGGGCCGCGCTGTCGTGCTCGAGATCAACAACATCAACCTGCTCATCGGTGAACGGACGATGCCGACGACGGACCCGGAGCTGTATCGCAGCCACGGCATCGAGCCGCGCGACATGAAGCTGGTGCTCGCAAAATCGCCGCTGGCGCTGCGGATGGAGTACGAACCGATCTCCAAGGCCGTCATATCCGTCGACAGTCCCGGATGCTGTCGAGCCGACCTGAGCCAACTGCCGTTCGAGCGCATCCCGCGGCCGATGTTCCCATTCGACGACATCGACGACTGGCGCGATGTTCGCTGATGGCGGCGAGCCGATACAGATCGTGAGGCCGCCGCTGTGAGGACGAAGTCAATCCCCGCTCCAACACTCGTCATCTCGGCGTGCATTCTGCTCCTCGCCGGCTGGCTGCGTTTGGAAGGGCTGTCGAGGGGTGACGTGCCGCCGGGCACGGCAGTGCCTTAGAGCTTCTACCATTTCCATCCCGACGAGTACACCGTCATCCAGGCAGCGCTTTGAGATGGCCAGGGCCTACCTCGTGGTCGTTTCGAAGCTGTTCAACAAGGGGCTCCAGCAGCACGCCGTACAGGTGTGCAGGCTCTCTCTCCAGATCGAACCTACATCGGCGGCGCACAACGTGCTTGCCAAGGCCAGCTTTGACGACGGAGACTACGAGGCGGCGGTGAAATCGTGGGAAGAGTCGCTGAAGCTCGACCCGACGCAACCATCGGCACACAGGGATGCGGGGGTCGTATCACTGCACAAGCTCGGCGAATACTCGCGAGCCATCAGCCACTTGAAGAGGGCCGTCGAGCTTGACGGAGCATTGGAGGCGGAGCTGCAAGCGTCGATCGATCTGGCCAACAGCCGAGTCGAAGATTGAGCCGGAGGCCGATGCGAGGACTCAATGCCGAGAAAGTCGCGGCCTCGACTCGAACGAGATGAGGTCATGTTCGACGTGATGCGCTGTTTTCATGGCGTAGCGGTGTGAAAAGGACGCGGGAAAGACGCGAACGAAGAGGTCCGTCGTCGAGCGAGTCGCTGCCCATCCCTCGTAGCCGAGCCGGCGGGCGCATTCGTCGTAGTAGCGGCTGGTATAGAGCAGCATGAGAAGCGCCGATGCGCGTCCGAGCTGAAGCCGGGGGTGCTCCAGCATCTCCATGAGGCGCCGATAGGCCGGTGCCCTGTTGAGGGCAAGACGCATCATATCCTCCCGCACGGCGTGGATGGTTGTCACGTCGGGTGCGTCGACCAGGCGCGAATCGTAAGTGACACCGCGATCCAGGTCCTTTTCGATATCGCGCGTTATGTTAGCGAGCTGGACCATCTCGCTCACCTGCATAGCGGTCTCGCGCTCCTGGGAATCGAGTTGGCGCTCGAGTAGCAGCTCAAGCGCGAAGACGACGGGATAGCCGATCACGGCGCGGCAGTAAGCGAGAACGTTACCGGATCCATCACTGCGTCGTCGACACATTCCGGCCGCCATCTCGCGGACGCAGCCCGCGATCGAGAGCCTGTGCGCGTCTGACAACCGTCCATAGACCGCATCCACGCGATCCAGGCATTCGAGCAGCAACAGATGGACGCCATCCCTGGCGTCCTGTACCCTGGGGTTTACGATCGGTGGGGCGGCCGGCAGCGGGGGCTCGCCGAAGCGATGTCCGAAGGCGTCGAGGAGCGGCGCCGGCTCGGGCGCGAGATCTTCGTAGGTGTCGAGGCTGCGGCAGTAGAGGTAGCCGACGGCGGCGGCGCGAGCCTTGTGCAACGGTAGCAGAGAAATGCAGGAGGCGAAGGTGCGCGCCGCATGCGGCAGGATGGCCCAGAGAAAACGCTCCGGATCTACCATTCCTCGCAGCTTGTCGAGGTCCGGCCGGTCGCGATCGGTCAGCCACTGGCTTAGCATCATCCACGGCCGGCGCACTAAGAAGGGGAGGGATAGCATTCGCAGTCTCTATTCCGGAAAGTAGTAGAAATTGCGTAGCTTTTGCCAGCAAACAGCCGACGGCTCAATAGGAAAGGGATGACGATGGCCTACTACGTGTACGTCAGCATCAACGGCGAAGACAAGATTAGCATCTTCAGGATGAACGCCGACACGGGCGCACTGGACAAACAGGAGGACATGCCGCTGGAGGGGGGACCGTCGGGATTGGCGGTGGCTCCCGGCAATAAATTTCTGTACGCCGTGCGTCGTCGCATCAGCAAGCTCGCGAGTTTGGCCGTCGACAAGGCGACGGGCTCGCTGACGCACCTGGGCACGATCGATGAAGAATCGGACGGCGTCTACGTAACCGTGGACGGATCCGGCAAATTTGTGCTCACCTCAAGCAATGGTGGGGGGAGGGCGAGTAGCTATCGCGTCGGCGACGACGGCGCGCTGGCAGAGCCCGCCGTGTGCACGGTGAGAACGGAACCCGGGGCTCACTCGGTGGAGGTGCACCCGTCGAACAGATTCGCTTACGTGCCGAACTGCATTAATTCGAATGCCCTCTATCAGTTCAAGTACGACGGGGACACGGGTGAGATCACACCAAACACGCCACCAAAGGTGGTCCCATCAGAAAGGCTGGGTCCGCGTCACATTCGTTTTCATCCGAATATGGAGGTGATGTACACGACCGATGAGCAGGGCAACAGCATCTCGGCTTACAACGTCAGCGAATCGGGGACGGTGTCCGCCTTTCAGACAATTTCGACGCTGCCCGATGGCTTCGACAGGAGCGAGAACACGACGTCCCAGCTTCGAGTGCATCCGACGGGGAAATTCCTTTACGCCCCGAATCGAGGGCATGACAGCGTCGCCTGCTTCAACATAGACGAGGGCTCCGGAGAGCTGTCGCTCGTCGGCCGGGTGCCCACCGAGGATCACGTCAGAGGGATCGAGGTGGACCCGCAGGGAAAGTTCTTTTTCGCCGCCGGCGCCCAGAGCGGCAAGATGTCGGTGTACACCATCGATCAAGACAGCGGAGAGCTGACAGACCGGGTGGTCTACGAGGTGGGTAAGGCTCCGATGTGGGTACTGGTGGTGGAGGTGGGAGGGGGCTAGAGCGGCCGGCTCACTCGAGCACGTGAGGGTTGACGCAGTACTCCGGCGCCTTCCCGGTGAGGACGTTCACCATGCTGGTGGCCATAGAGCTGTAGATGCGGGCCATGGCGAGCTCGCTGGTGCCGACGTTGTGCGGGGAAAAGAGGCAGCGCGGATCGCGAAAGATGCGATGGCTCGTATCCGGGGGCTCGGTGGGGAACACATCGAGGCCGACGGCACTGAGCTGGCCGCTGTCCAGTGCATCCGCGAGGACATCGAGGCTTTCTATGATTCCACCGCGCGATGTGTTGATGAAGATGGCACCTGGCTTCATGCGGGAAATCCGATCCCGATCGATGAGACCGCGGGTTTCCTCGCTGAGTGGCACGTGCACGGAGATGTAGTCGCTTCGGGAGAGGAGCTCGTCGAGTTCCACTGTTTCGACGCCGGGCAGGTCGTCGATAAAGGGATCGTACCCGAGAATGTGCATGTCGAAGGGTTGCGCCAGCCTGGCGAGGTGGGCGCCGATCCTGCCGAGACCGATGATCCCCAGCGTGTGGGTGGTCAGATCGCCGGTGAGAAAGTCGTAACGCTCGTTCCACTGACCGCTGCGGACGATGCGGTCATCACGGGGCAGCTGCTTGACAAGGGCGAGAAGGATGGCGAGCGCCCCCTCGGCAACGGCGAAGCCGCCCACCGGGGCATAGACGAGGGGTATCTTGCGAGCGCTGGCGGCCTCCAGGTCGACGGAATCGTAGCCGACTCCAGGTCGCCCTATGACGCGCAGGTCCGTGGCGGCCTCGATCATCCTCGCCGTCACTTTCCCCTCGCCCCGGCATACGATCCCGATCGTATCGTCCAGCAGAGACATCATGGTCTCCTCATCGGGGGAGGAGGCCACTTCGAGGGGGACAAGGCGCTCCAGGACGTCCGTCGCCTCGGGGCCGATAGAAGCGGTCGTGACCATTCTCTTTCCTGGGAATTGGTTCATCTTCTTTGCCACAATTCAACTGTGAGGGAAAGGTTCATTCATGGCTCACGGATTCAACCCAGCAGGAGTCGTAAAGCCATTCGGGATTTTCTCCACCGCCGCGTGGCAGCCGGAGGGTCGCGTTCTCCATGTTTCGGGTCATGTGTCCCAGGATGCGGACGGCAACACGGTGGGAAAAGGGGACATCGAAGCGCAGACGCGACAGATATCGTGAACATCCAGAAAGTACTCGAAAGTGTCGGCGGCACAATGGCGGACATAGCCAAAGTGACCGTTTTCGTCACCGACGTGTCGCACATCGACAGGATCCACAAGGTGAGGGCGCAGTTCTTCGAACCGCCCTACCCAGCCTTTACGATGGTGCAGGTGGCGCGGCTGATAGATTCGGATTGGATGATCGAGATCGAGGCCGTAGCGGTCATCTCAGCGCAGTGATGTTCGGACTCATCGCGGACGCCAGCGCCTTCCTTCACCTCGCGTTCGTCCTGTTTGTGGTCCTTGGCGCGGTGGCAGTCACGCGCTGGCCCCGGATCGCCTGGCTCCACGTCCCTGCGGTGCTGTGGGCGGCTCTCGTGGAAACTGTTGGCTGGTACTGCCCCCTCACCTCACTGGAGAGAAACTATCGCCTGCTGGCCGGCGAAACTGCGTACTCGGGCGATTTCGTCGCCAACTACATCTTCCCGATACTCTACCCCACCGGTCTGACACGGGGAATTCAGATCGGTCTGGGTGTGGCGGTCCTGGTGGGAAACGGTCTGGCCTACTGGCTCATGGCGAGACGCAACTGCTCGGCGAGGGCAGGCAGGAGACGGAATGAGCTGGCATGACGGCAAAAACGGTATGACTCAAACAGGGACCCAGGAGACGGAAACCTGGCGCGTCGTCGGGGCCGATGGCGAGGAGACGACGGCGATTCTCGACCGGGCGGCTACACCCCTTGGCTTCGTCTACGTGATGGCCCACGGAGCCGGAGGCAACATGGAGCACGTGACGATATCGGCTTTCGCCCGCGAGTTCGCGGCAGCCGGCATCGATGTTGTCCGCTTCAACTTCTACTACACCCATCGAGGCAAGCGGGCCCCGGACCGCATGCCGAGGTTGATGGCGTGCTACCGTTCCATCATCGACCACGTACGGTCCAGCGTGCAACCGCAACGCCTCCTGATCGGTGGACAATCGATGGGTGGCCGAACGGCGTCTATGCTCGCCGCAGCCGGGCAGGCTTGCGAAGGACTGATACTGCTGGCTTACCCGCTGCACCCCGCGGGTAAACCCGAGCGCCTGCGCGATGCACATCTCCCCGGAATATCGCTACCCACTCTCTGTCTCAACGGTACCCGCGACAATCTGTGCCGCAGGGACCTGATGGACGAAGTCGTCGGGCGGTTGCCGGATACTTTTACCATGCACTGGCTCGAGGACGCCGATCACGGTTACCGTGTCCCCAAGCGATCCGGCCGGACGCAACAACAGGTGTTCGAAGAAATCGCGCGGACCTGCCGGCATTGGGCCGAGCAACTCGGAACGTCTCTTGGTCACTAATAGGGCCGAGATGGCGCGAAGTCCCAAAACACCACCTCGACAGGGCACCGCTGTCTCACCATACTGATCGCGCATCAGCGCGGAGGAATGGGACAATCATGGAATACGTGAACCTCGGGTCCACAGGTCTCAAGGTTTTGGAGATCTGCGGGCGCAGCCAGATCCCCGCCAACACCCGAGGCAGCGACAACGCTGGCTGGCGCCAAGCTCATCACAGCACGTGACGGTATGGCGGACGCAAACCCTCTGGATCGGATGCTCGCCGGCCACATATTCACCTCGAGTGAACTGTGGACGAATTTCGATATTCTCTGCGATGAGATGGGTAGTCGCTTCGCCGGCACTCCTCAAGAAGAGGAAGCGGCGCGGTTCCTGGAGAGCAAACTCCGGGAATACGGGCTCGACAACGTTCACAACGAGGCGTTCGAGTACCACGGCTGGACGCGGGGAGGCGCCAGACTTGCGGTGACGTCGGACCGGCCGGCGGAGCTGGACTGTCTATCCATGCCGATGTCGCCTGCTGGTTGCGTGCGCGGACGGATCGTCGATCTCGGACCTGGCGCTCCCGAAACCTTCGATGCCATGAAAACCGAGCTCGAGGGCAATATCGCCCTGGTGACCAACGTCAATCCAACCTCGGCAAAACGCTGGATTCACCGAACGGAAAAGTACAACCGCGCAATTCTCGCCGGGGCCAAAGCGTTCATTTTTATGGGAGACACGGAAGGCGTTGGTCCGTTGACAGGGGCACTTGGTTTTGACACGTGGGGCCTGATCCCCGGAGTGATGGTTTCCAGGGAGACGGGACTTCTGTTGCGACGACTGGCCCGCCGGAGGGGGTCGGTCGAAGCAGAAGTCGAAACCACCGACGTGCAGTCGAGAAAGCCGTCGTGGAACATCATCGGTGACGTGACACCGTCATCACCCGGCGGTAACGAGCTGATCATCATCGGCAACCACTACGATGGCCACGACATCGGACAGGGTGCGGCAGACCCGACCTCAGGGCTGGTCGCGGCCCTCGAAACCGCCAGGGTTCTGCCCCGGCTCGCCGACCGGCTCGAGCGCACCGTGCGTTTCGTGCTCTTCGGTGTCGAGGAGCTCGGACTGATCGGCGCCCACGCCTACGTAAACGGTCATGTCGAGGACATCGCCAACACCCGGTTGATGCTCAACCTGGACGCATCCGGCAGCAACGCTCTGTTCGGGCTGAAGGTTTACGGCCCGGACACGACTGACTACTTCCGCGCCCTGTGCGACGAGATGAACGAGAATCTCTTCGTCGACCGGGATACCTCACCCCTGCGGGAGCCCGAGCACCTTTCCGCTGATCACTATCCCTTTATGGCGGCCAGCGTCCCCAGTGTTTTTATCTGCGATCCCGAGACGAGCGCTTTGTCCCGATCTTAGTTGAAACAGCACAGGCTCCAATCGTTACGTTTTGATACGAGAAGCCCGTTGGAAGAAGTCTCGCATCGGTAACGATGGGGAGCCTGCAATGAGCAAGCTGGTAGCACGGAAGAAGGGCGTCAAACGAACGGTGAGCATCGGCAAGGTAGCACCCGAGACTGCAGAGCAAGTAGAGGACCTGGATGGCCGGATCGAGGCGATCCAATGGCTGATTCCCTTGGGGCTGCAGGCGGTCGCGGAGGAGCTGCAAAGAGCGGTCGTTGAGTTGGCTGGGCCGCGGTATCAGCGCAAGGGGTCGGATCAGCCGTTACGCCGCTGGGGGTCTCAGCTCGGGTCGGTGTACCTGGCCGACCAGAAACTACCCGTCGATGTGCCGCGGGTGCGCAACGTGGCCAACCATACCGAGGTCCCGCTGGATGTTTACCAGGCACTGCAGACGCCTCGACAGATGGACGAAGGTCTGCTGTTGCGGATGCTGAAGGGCATCGCCACGCGCAACTACGAGGCCTGCGCTGAGGCCGTACCCGAGGCCTTTGGTCTGTCATCCTCATCGGTGTCCTGTCGTTACGTGAAAGGCACGGCTCGAAAGCTGGCTGAATTCCAGGAGCGATCCCTGGAAGGATATGATCTGGTGACGCTATTCCTCGACGGCAAGAGCTTCGCGGACGAGGAGATCATCATCGCCCTGGGCGTCACCCTCGACGGACAGAAGATCCCTCTTGGCTTCGTGCAGGCGGCCACGGAAAACGAGCGCGTCTGCCGTCGCTTCCTGTCCGATCTGGTCGAACGCGGTATGCAGTACGAAGCCGGACTGTTGGTCGTCATCGACGGCGCCAAGGGGCTTTACAAGGCGGTGATGTCGGTGCTCAAAGGACATGCCTGCGTGCAGCGCTGCCAGTATCACAAGCGCCAGAACGTCGTGTCGTATCTGTCCAAGAGCGAGCAGTCCGGTATGGGTCGCAAGATGGAGGCGGCCTACGGCAAACCGAGATACGAGGCGGCCAAGGCGGCACTGGACGCGCTCAAACCGGGCTTGAAGTTGATGAATCAGTCCGCCCTACACAGCCTCGAGGAAGGCATGGAAGAGACCCTCACACTCCATCGGTTGGGACTGACGCCGATGCTCAAGGATTCCTTCCGCACCACCAACTGCATCGAGAACGTCAACAGTCTCCTGGAGCAGCTCACACACAACGTGCGACGCTGGACCAACTCATCACAGCGTCACCGTTGGGTAGCCACGGCACTGCTCGACATCGAACCACGTCTGCGCAGGGTCAAGGGCTATCGCCATCTGCCGATGCTCCGGCAAGCCATACAAGCCGAACTCGGCATCAAACAGCTCGCGATGATGGGCTGACACACTCACCCGAGCCTGTGATTTGTTTCAACTGAAACTGGGCCTTGACCAGAGACGAGCCTCACAAGAGGTTTCTACCATTCGGCTCACGACACAGCGGACAAGGTAAGGGCGATCGATATGAAAGAAGTTGCGTTTCTGAGCGCCCGGCTCGCCTGGCGCGTGGCCAACGATGACCAGTGGCCGGTAACAAGGCCGACTCGGGAAGAGGTGGCACAGTCCCGGGATGAGTACGACAAAAAAGAGGTCAGGCGCATCGAAGAAGAGGTTGAAATTCTGCGGGTCAATCGGACTTGAGCTAATCCGCAAGCTCCAGAAGAACCACCTCATGTAGCTTCACTTCCGGTACAAGTACATACGTGGCATCCTGTCCGGCCTCCAGGGTACAGCTCTGCAGCGGCATCGTCGCAGATTCGATCTTCATATCGTTGACCTTTATACCGACGTCCCGGACGGGAACGATCTCCTCGTGGTAACAGTATGTGGAAATGTGCTCGCCGGAGATCGACGGAGGTATGAACGGCATTGGATTGTTGAGCAGGTGAATCATCAGCTCCCCGGAGTCGCGGAAGGCAGCGGTCACCTCGATGGCCTGCGGAGCGTCGAACTCGATTGGGACCTGGGTGCGCCGAACCAGATTGACCACCAATCGTTTCAGTAATGGATACGGATTGTGGACATAGCCGCCGCCAACATCGGCGGCGATGTAAAAGGCGCGGCCCTTGCCGAAGCGATTCACCGTCACTGCCGGCTCGGTGGAGTCATAATTCTCACCAGGTCGAAAACACGCGAAACCCCGGTCGGCTGCGCGCATATCACCCGGTGGCGAAATCTGGTAGGTGCTCTTGGTGGCCAGGACTGTGGTATCTGACTCCGGCCTGAGCACGATTTCGCAGTCGGTCGCCGCAAAGACGATCAGGTAGCCGAATTCCGCCTTCAGGTCCGCGTCATGAGGTACGCAGGTGATCCCCTTCTTCGGAGCGATCTGCCACGGATGACGCCCCTCGTGTACGAAGGTGCCCACGCTGTAGTTCACACCGAGCACGTCGGCAAGGGCGAAGTTATCACGCGCCCTGCCCAGCTCGTCCATGAGGGAGGTTTCGTAGGTGGCGATAAGCGTGCCGCCATCCTCGACATACTTCCTTATCTGTTCACACTGTTCGTCTGTGAGGCAGGTGCTGTTTGACAGGAACAGCAGCGGATATTTGCACAGCTCGTCGATTGTCAACTGTTCGTCGAACAGAAAGTCGACCAGAATGTGCGACCGGTTGAGCATCTCGTAGACACCGTAGGTATCCTCTGGTGCATACGCCCCTCCTACCTTGCCGAGATTTTTAGGCATCTGATTGGGACGAAAATCCCGGTTTAGCATTGAGTAGTGCAGGGCAACATGTTTGACCGTGTCGCCCTCGATGTAGTCGGCGCGCTTCTTGAGTTCCGCGAACGCCTGCTTGACGGCATCCCATTGCAAATGGGGATACCTGAAGTTCACAAACGCCCGGCCGCCGTTGGCGATGGCGCTCAGGCCATGGGTCATGAAGGCGTACGGTTCCGGATACGGTCCCGTTCCGCCAGCAACATCGAGCAGTTTCTGCTGATCGCTGCGCAACAGCGAGTATTCGGTGCCTTTGCCACGGTTGATTTTGCCGATGTAGCCCGTGTCCCGCAGCGAACGCTCCATTTCGGTAAAGGAGTAGCCGAGCCCATCGAGGCCGAGATTGAACGGATTGAGGGGATGTCCCCTGACCCAATCGGTAGAGGGGCGTGTGTAGAAGTAGAACTCGAGGACGGCATCGGGGTGTTTATCCTTGATGCCATGGAAGATGTACCTGATGGATTCCCGCAGTTTTTCATAGCGCCATCCCAGATAGCGCCTGAAGTTCAGGGAATCGAAGTCGACGTTGCGGGGGATGGCGAGCCCGGTATCCTCCCTGAAGAGCTTTTCACAGTACTGGCAATGACAGCCCGGGTACTCTCTGGGAGGGTTGGGTGGATGGTCTGAATGGGATCCAATGTTGGTGTCGTCGAAGTAGAAGCCGTCGAGGTCCAGGTTGTCGAGGAACTCGTTCAGGTAGTCGACGATCCAATCCCGGAACGGCGAGTTGAGACACCACCAGCCGCGATTGCCGTAGGGCAAATCGAGTGAAGGCTCGTCGAACATCTTGACGAGCCATTCGGGATGGACAGCCCTGAGCTGTTTGTTGAAGATCAGCGGGTAGTATGACAGGACGATGATCCCCTTTTCGTGGCACAGCTCCAGAAACCTGGGAAGCGGATCGGAGTCCAGGTGTGGATGAGGTGGGAGCATTTGGGAGGCAAAGCGGGGGCTGCCGCGATTCAGGCTTCCCTGTATGGTGTGCACCTCCAAACCGACATCGGCGAGAAAGTCCACGTACTCCTCTACCGAGGGCCCATCACCGTCGAAATCCCACTCGGAACAAGGCGGATAGCTCTCGACCTTGCACACGCGCTTCTCGTAGGGCAACTCCCTCAATCTCTGGGCCGTCGAACCGACCCTCTTGATGTTACCAGCCTTGCTCATGGTCTGTGCTCCAATCCGGCCGAGGGGACTCAAACGGACTCGACGCGGAGAAGTTTACACCAGCTGCACTGCTCGAGACCGCACAACACAATGTAGAGAATGTTGACATATAATCGTCTTGTATCTACGATCGCGGAATGATGGAGTTAGCCAAGTTCTATTCATTCGATCTGGATCCGCTGGCTGATACCTGCTGGAGCATACACACGGGACCGGATGGCCGCATCTACGCCGCGGCGTGCTGTGAGCACACGCCGGGCGGGCAGGTCAATGTGCTGCGCTACAACGACGAGACGGATTCACTCGACCAGGTAGTCAACATCGCCCGAGTCGTCGACGAACCCTGGGATTCGGGGCGGGCGACTCAGTGCAAGATCCACTACAGCTTCGCGCCGTCGCAGCGGGATGGTATCCTCTTTGCGGCGACTCATCTGAGCGCTCCGGGTTACGGCCGTGACAAGTACTCGCCCTGGTCGGAATGGAAGAACGCCGCAACTGCTTTTCCCGCATCGTGGCTCGTCGCCTACGATGTGCACCGCGACGAAGTGGCCTGGACGAGCGAGTTCATTCCGCGCGAAGGCTGCCGGTGCCTGGCGCTCGACGAGGAGCGCGCACGCCTCTACGCGATTTCCTACCCGCGCGATCACTTCTGGATCTTCGACCTGGCGAAACGCGAGATCCGCAGCCTGGGCCGTCTGGGCTCGGTCAACTCCCAGGCGATTTTCACCGATCGCCGCGGCCGGGTGTTCACCTCGAACGACCAGGGACAAATCGTGCGCTACGATCCGGACAGCGACACCTTGGAAGAGCTGCCCGTGTTCGTCCCTCATAACCCGAGTCTGTGCAACTGGCACAACGTCCTCTACGACGTCGTGAGCTCGCCCGACGGCGAATGCGTATACGGTGTGCCGTGGGCGATCGACCCGCACCTGTTCCGCTACTGGCCCGAAGACGGACCGCGCGGGCGAATGGAGGACCTGGGACCCGTGCACCAGGACCGAGATCGCACAGCACTGATGGCGTTCGGTAACGATCACTGCGGCGGACTGGTCTTCGGCGCCGACGGCATGCTCTACTACGGAGCCAATCGCTGGCCTGAGGAAGACCCTCTGCCGAACGACGATTCGGTCTACGGTGTGGTCGTGCAAATGGACACGGAAACGCTCGAGCGTCATGACGTGGCCCATTTCGAGCAACCGGGCCGCAAGTCGTTCTATGTCTCACGCGGCGCCCGTGATCGATTCGGCAATCTGTTTTTTGGCATGCTGGCCGTGCCTTTTCCGGCTGGAATCGCGCGCCTGCCGCGGCCGTCCGAGGGTGACGACCTGCACGAGCCGTTGAGAACGTGGGGGTAGCGATCGTCGATGGCCCGCGCAAAGACCGTCCGCATTGATCACGACCCCGCCGCTGATACGCTCACCGAGGGGGTCCTCGTGGCGCAGCCTTTATGCCTGCCAGGTCAATCCCAACCACCGCCGGCCGGTGAGACGGCGCTGAATTCCATCCTGATCGGTGCGGACAGGCAGATTTACTGTGGCACGAGCGGCGCGCGCGCCCACGTCCTGGTCGGTTCCATTCACGGAGAGACGGGCGCCATGCGCGACGCCGCCGTGATCCCGGAGGCGACATCCGTCGACGGCATGGCCGTGAATGAAGGGTCGGAAAACGAGCTGTTTGTCGTCGCCTCCAGTGCTTCCGGATCGGCGCTGTGGCGCGTCGAGGCGACGGCCATGCGCGGGCTCATCCAGGAATGGGCCCTGGCCGGCCGTTCCAACCCGAGCAAGGTCTGCGACCTATTCGAGTCGACAAGGGTAGTCCACTCACTACCGGTGCTCGACGGATCAGCTATCGCAGGCATTGCTGAGGATGGAGCGGTTTTCCTGATTCCGATGGATAGCCACGAGCTGCGCACGGTCGGCCAGGTAGAGGGACCGATCTCCGCGCGCGACCGACTTGTGGCCTACGAGAGCGGTCGCGTCTGGGGCGCATCAGCAAACGGTGAACTGTGGGTTTGCGACGTCACCGACGAACGCGTTGAATGCACAGGTCAATTTCTGCCCACGCTGGAGTCCGGTCGACCGCAGACCGTAACCTGGGCCGTGGATCGCCACAGTGGAGTCGTCTATGGTGGCACTGACCCCGACGGTCTGCTGTTCACGCTAGATCCGCAACGTCGGCGCCTCGCGACGATCGGCAAAGTCTCACGGCTCGACGGAATCGGATGTCTTGCAGTCGGTCACGACGGGCGGGTTTTCGGCCACGCCGGAGAGAACGACGACATCGGCCATCTGTTCTGCTACGACCCCGGCGTCGGCACAGTCCGCAACTTGAGCATCGCCGTCAGCATACTAAGCGTCAGGCAGTACGGCTATGTCTTTCGCTGTGCCGCGACGGGTGCGGGGGGAGAGATCTACTTCGGCCAGCACGAACGCATCAACCACCTGTGGGTTTACTTTCCGGCCATCAGTCCAGGGACCAAGGCAACGATGCGGCACTAATCGTAGCTGCTGTGCGGATGATCGCCGAGTAGTCGCAGCTGGCGCGGTGTCGCCCGCGCCAGAATGGACTCGTCGAACTGAAATCCGTTGAGGTAGGGCGGAAACTTTTGCGTGATCATGCGGCGGGCGTAGTGAACCTGGAGCAGGTAGCGCACCTGGTCACTCGTATTTGCCGTACCGCGGTGCCAGACCTCGCTCCGAAACACGACCGCGTCGCCGGCCTCGCACAGAATACTCTGCTCAGCCACGCCCTGCCATGAAGTATCGCCGTCCGGCGAGCGCCCGGACCGGTGGCTCCCGGGGACGAAGCTCGTCGGCCCCAATTCCGGATACATGTCATCCAGGTAGAAGTGCGCGGTACTGATGAAGATCGGCAAGCTGACCCGCGGATCTCGCATGATGTCTTCGGGAAGCGGCGCCGCGAGATAATCGATGTGCAACCCCTGATCGGGGCGCCCGGGACCGGTCATCAAGGCTGTCATGCCGATGACGTGGCAATCCTCGCCGTGGGCCGCCTCGGCCAACTCGATGATTTCCCGCCGGTCGAGGAACGGCAGAAAGATCGGGTCCCTGTTGAAGGCGTTGTTGATCGACTTGTGGAGGAACCCGCCCTCTTCAGGAGTGCGGTGTCTGTCGTAGCTCTCCGGAATCGCGGCGAGACGATCCATCGCCGCTCGGAGTTCGCTCGCTTCTGCAGAAGAGACCGCTTTCGGAAAGTAGGCGAACCCATCCGTCTCGAGCACCCTGAGCCGGGCCTCGGGATGGTCGTGGGCGACGAGTGGCAGTGCTGCGGGCATTCGACAGGCCGGTGGCGAGTTGAGTCTATTGCTTTTCTAGGATAGGGCGCGGTGTCGATAGTATAGGGCAGCTGCTCGATGTCAACACCTGCTCGACAGGGACTGATCTTCGAGCGATACTACCGACCCTTCATCGTTCACGAAGTGCTGTTATCGGTGATCTACTCAACGCAAGCATGAACTACCAGCAGACCTACAGCCGCTGGCGCAAGGATCCGGAAAGCTTCTGGGAAGATGCGGCAGACCGCGTCTCGTGGTACAAGCGCTGGGACCAAGTGCTCGACAGCTCGAACAGGCCGCTCAGTCGCTGGTTCGCAGGGGCTCAGGTCAATACGTGCTACAACGCACTCGATCGCCACTGTGAAGCCGGCCGCGCGGATCAGCTCGCTCTCGTGTACGACAGCCCTGTCACCGACACGGTGAAGCGACTCACCTATGGGGAGCTTCTCGAGCAGGTATCTCTGTTCGCCGGGGTGTTAGATTCTCTCGGCGTAGCTAAAGGCGATCGCGTGATCGTTTACATGCCCATGGTTCCTGAGACGGTCGTGGCCATGCTGGCCTGCGCGCGCATAGGTGCCATCCACTCCGTCGTGTTTGGCGGTTTTGCTTCCAAAGAGTTGGCCACTCGTATTGACGACGCCCGGCCCAAGGTCATCGTCTCCGCATCCTGTGGTATCGAGGTCGCCCGCGTCGTCTCTTACAAACCCCTGCTCGATGCAGCCATCGAGACGGCCTCACACAAACCTCAAAAGTGCGTCGTCTTGCAGCGGCCACAGGAAGCGGCATCCCTGATAAGCGGACGGGACGTAGACTGGGCAGAAACAATGGCGAGCGCTCAGCCAGTGGACTGCATACCCGTCGCCGCCACCGATCCGCTCTACATACTCTACACCTCCGGTACCACCGGGGTTCCCAAGGGTGTCGTGCGGGACAACGGAGGACACCTCGTGGCACTCACTTGGAGCATGGAAGCCATCTACGGCGTCGACTGCGGCGATGTCTATTGGGCGGCCTCCGACGTCGGGTGGGTCGTCGGGCATTCCTACATTGTCTATGGACCGCTCTTCCGCGGTTGTACCACTGTGCTCTACGAGGGCAAGCCGGTCGGTACGCCGGATCCGGGGGCCTTCTGGCGTGTCATCTCCGAGCACGACGTCAAAGTGCTGTTTACGGCTCCAACGGCTTTTCGCGCCATCAAGAGGGATGATCCAGATGGCGAGTTCGTCGCCAAATACGACATGAGTCACTTTCGCACGCTCTTTCTGGCCGGCGAGCGCTGCGATTCGGACACCCTGAACTGGGCGCGGGACAAACTCGGCGTGCCCGTCATCGATCACTGGTGGCAAACGGAAACTGGCTGGCCGATCTGCGCCAACCCCGTCGGTATCGAGTTGTTGCCGATCAAGCCCGGTTCGGCCGGCGTGCCCGTTCCCGGTTTTGACGTGCGCGTGCTGGACGAAAGCGTGGAAGAGGTGGCGGCCGGCAACATCGGCAGCGTCGGGATCCACCTGCCCCTGCCGCCCGGCTGTCTGCCGACGCTGTGGCAGAACGACGACGGCTATCGCAGCTCCTACTTGAGCGATTTCCCGGGCTACTACAAGACCGCGGACGCCGGTTACAAGGACGAGGATGGCTATCTGTGGATCATGAGTCGCACCGACGACATCATAAATGTCGCCGGCCATCGCCTCTCAACCGGGGCGTTGGAAGAAGTGCTATCCTCACATCCCGACATCGCAGAATGCGCCGTTCTCGGTGTTGCTGACGAGCTCAAGGGCGAAATCCCGCTCGGTGCCGTTGTGCTCAATGCCGGCGTCGAGCGCCCGCACCCGAAAATCGTGAAGGAGCTGATCCAGATGATTCGCGATCAGATCGGGCCGGTCGCGTCGTTCAAGACGGCGGCAGTCGTCGAGCGCCTGCCAAAGACTCGTTCGGGCAAGATTCTGAGGGGGACGATGAAAAAGATCGCCGACGGGGTGGAGTATCAAATTCCCGCTACCATCGACGATCCGGATATTCTTGAAGAAATTGCAGTCGCGCTTGCGGCCGTCGGGTACCCGCGAAAGACCTCAGAAGGGTAGTTCGGTGCCGATCCCCTGCGCGACCGCTTTCCTGTAAACGACGATTGCCGTCGCCATGTCGTCGAGGGCGATGCCGAGATTGATGCAGATGGAGCGCTCGCCGTCATGTTCGCGGCCCGGTTTGAGGCCGGCGGCGATCTCGCCGAGATCGGCAAACGGCTCGGGCGTGTCCTGAAAGTATCCGGCCTGCCGGTAGTAGCTCATCTGCGCCATATCATCCGTCGACAGTTTGTCCGCCTGTCGCAGGGCGTCCCCCTGCCAGTAGGAGTCGAAGTCGACGGGGCTGGCAAAGCTGCCCTCGGACAGCCAGTCCGGCTCGATCGCCGGTGTCGGATCTTTGAGGATCGGTCCGCTGGTGACGACGAGATCCAGATCGACAACGGCCTGCCTTGGCTCGTCCACAACTTCGATATCGAGCTCCAGTTGAGCACCCATCTCCCGAGCAAAGGAGGCCGCCGCGTCTTCGCGAATGTCGTACGCCTTGACTCTGGTCAGGTCGAAGATCGTGGCCAGCGCCTCGAGATTGCTGCGACCCTGGACGCCGCAGGCGAGGATGCCGACAGTCGAGCTGTCGGCGCGTGCGAAGTATCTGGCCGCCACCGCCGTTGCGGCGCCGGTGCGTTTGGCGGTGATCCAGGTCGCGTCCATGACGGAGAGGGGAACACCGGTTTCCGGATCGTTGAGGATGAGGAGCCCGGTAATGTAGGGCAGTCCCTTCGCCTGATTGTCCGGATAACCGGAAATCCACTTCATTCCCGCCGCTTCGAGACTCGGGATGTAGGCGGGCATGGCGTGAATGAAGGCATCCCGGCGGGTGTGAATGCCCGGCTTTGGCGGCATCTCGACGCGCCCCTGCCCCTTTTCGACGAACATGCGATCCAGAGCCTCGATGATCTCCGGCATCTCGAGGTTCACCGCCTCTACGTCCTGTTGGCTCAGATAGAGGAGCCGGTCTTCGACGCTCACGGAACCCGCCGCCTCGGACTGACGAATAGGAAGTACAAAATCGACTTATGGCCGCAGGTCATTTGCCAATGTTCAACTGCCAATGTTCAACTTTGCCAGGTAGATATCCGCCTTTGTGTGAGCTATAATCAGAAGGTGTGGAAATAGACAGACGGCGATCCTACCCTTCCTTTGTAATTAGCCATCACAAACGCCGGGGCTATCCCGGCAGGAAGAGGAGAATCGCCATGGCACAACCTAAGCCGAGCACGACGGAAATGTCCATGCCCACGTTCGAAACGCTGGAAGAGTGGACACGCTCGCAGATTCAGTCGCTGATGCAGTCGGTTCTGGATGAAGAAGTCACCCATGCGCTGGGACGGTCACGGTACGAGCGACAGGCACCGTTGGACGCAGCCGGCGGCTACCGCAATGGGTACGGGAAGCGGCGGCGACTGTCCTTGACCTCGGGCACGATCGAGGTGAAACGCCCTCGGGTGCGGGGTCTGGAAGAGCGATTTGAGAGTGCGGTACTGCCGCTGTTCGCCCGGCGCACCCAAGAAATAGGTCAGCTGCTGCCAGAGCTTTACCTGCACGGTTTGTCTCAGGGCGACTTCGAGCTGGCGCTGCGCGGCCTGCTGGGCAAGGGAGCGCCTTTGTCGGCGTCCTCGATCGCTCGTTTGCGTGAGAAGTGGATCGTCGAATACAACGCCTGGCGCAGCCGACGACTGGATCCCGCGAGCTCGTCTACGCCTGGGCGGACGGGATCTACGTCAAAGCCGGTCTTGAGAAGCAAAAAGCCGCTCTCCTGGTGGTCATCGGCGCGATGAGCGATGGGCGCAAAGAAGTCCTGACGATTGTCCCGGGCTATCGCGAATCGAAGAGTCGTGGGCGGGCGTACTGCGCGATCTGCGTGACCGCGGACTGAGCGTGGCGAAGTTGTTGGTGGCGGATGGGCACCTGGGTATCTGGGCGGCCCTGGCAGAGGTCTGGCCGGAGACGGCTGAACAGCGATGCTGGAATCACCGCATCCTGAACGTGCTGGATAAGCTGCCAAAACGCGTGCAGGCCGAAGCGCGGCACCTGCTGACACAGCTCCCGTACGCGCCGACCCGTCAGGAAGCGACGAAACGTCGCGATCAATTCGCCAAACGGTTTCGCCGCGAGTGTCCAGACGCCGTCGATATCCTTGAGCGCGATTGGGACCGTATGGTGACATTCTACGACTTTCCCGAGGCCCACTGGCAACACCTGCGCACCACCAACGTCGTCGAAAGTCCCTTCGCTTCGGTACGGTTGCGAACCAATGCGGCCAAACGATACAGGAAGGTGGCCAATGCCACCGCCCTCATTTGGCGGGTACTGATGGTGGCCGAGAAACGATTCCGGCGACTCAATGCACCGCATCTCATGGCTGACGTCTACGCCGGGGAGTGCTACGAAAACGGATCACCCATCGCGCAAAGGAAGAAGATCGCCGCCTGAGTCGTTTACACACCATTTGACCCTAGCTCCGGGAAGGGCCAGGAGTTTGCAGTCCACGGCCGTACTGGATGTGGTATAAATCTTCTCCCACTTCTGCAAACTCGAAGAGCGCAGCACCATCCCCGGACCGTCGTGGCCGGGGTGGACCTTGCCCTGATTGACGACTACATAGTAGTCGCCGCGCCAGTGGGTGATGTCTGGAGTCCCGTTCCAGGCGCCGTCTGCGTAGATGTTACGCACCCATTCGACCATTCCCTGCGGATCGGGCCTCGCAACGCTGGGGCCCTCTGCCGTCTCGCTACGGCCCTCAGCGGTCAAGATCACTACCAACGCAAGACTTACTGTAAGGGCCAAATCGAGATCTTTGAACTTCATGATGGCGTCTTTCCGGGACACGTTGATCCAGGGCCCGAGCGAATCTAAGTTGGCGGAATTTCCGGGTACCCTAGCTTCTGAACACAGCCGACTCTCTCCGGAACATGAGAGAGCAGATCGAGAGCGCGACGCCCGCCGTCACGATCAGCGACAGGTATGTGATCGCCAGCATCAAGGGCTCCGCCGTGCCCGCGACGATCTCCTTGATCGTGAGTGACACATTCATCAGCGGGATGGCCGCCGTCGTGTTGCTGAGCTTCTGACCCGGGATCAGCCCGACGTAGAGCGGCACGAGCACGACCATCATGCAGGGACCCAGCATGCTCTGCGCTTCCTTGTATGATTTCGCGTAAATGCCGATCGTCAGAAAAAGGGCAGCGAAAAGGATCGTGATCGGCAGAAGCAGGCATAACACGAGAATGACAACCTGCGGCTCGACGATCGCCGAAACCGCCTTGTGGATATCGGACGCGCTCTCCGCGAACAACCGGAACGCGACGTACAATCCGACGATCGAGATCCCCGCCGCAAACAGCCCGTTCAGAAAGACGGCAACGAACTTCGCCGCGAGGATCTGCATGCGCGTTGCCGGTACTGTCAACAGAGTCTCGAGCGTTCCGCGCTCTTTCTCGCCGGCCGACAGGTCGGTTGCCGGGTGGATGCATCCGATCAACGAGAACATCACAAACAGGTAGGGCACGACGGCGGCCACGACAAAGGCGAACTTCTCCTTGTCGGATGCCAGATTGAACCGGTTGATCTCGACGGGATGTAGCGCCAGGCGCGGGTCGATGCCCAGCGACTGGACTCGCGCTTCGTACAACAGGTCCCTGTACTGCTCGAGGATCCGGCTCAGGCGCTTCCGCTCCTCCTCCCCCTCATCTGTCTGTTTGTAATAGAAGGAGACCCTCCCGGGCAGGCCGCTGTCCACAAGGCGGTCGAAATCCCGGTCGAGATAAACGGCCGCATCCAGTTCGTCGGCCTCGACCATCGCTCGTGCCTGCTGCAGACCCAAGTCCTCGCGGATCCGGAACTCTCCCTCCTGTTTGAGCAGGTCCCCTCTGGCAAGGATCATGTCGCGCAACAGGGCGGCGTTTCCGTGCGTGATTATCGCCACATCCAGAGTGCGCTCCTGCGCCTCCTTCTTAGCCGATGCTCTTACAGCCCCAACGGCAAAGATGATGACGGGAAACAGCAGTAGAGGCGCCAGGATATTGGTGATGATCGTCCGGCGATCTCTCAGTATGTCGAGAAGCTCCTTGCGAACCAGGATGAAGATCAAGCCGGCGCCTCCTCGAGATACCGAATGAACTCCTGTTCCATCGAATCACTCCGCGAAGCAGCACGGAAGTCCTGGTAAGTACCGTTGTAGCACAGCTTGCCGCGATGGATGATCGCCAGATCGTCACTCAAGATGCTGACCTCGCCCATGGTGTGGGTTGAAAAAATCACCGTCTTGCCCGCTTCGCGGCAGCGGCGAATCATGTCCACGATGGTCCGCGAGGTGATCACGTCGAGTCCAACTGTCGGCTCGTCGAACACGACCACCTGTGGATCGTGAATCATCGTCCGCGCAATCGATACCTTCTGGGTCATGCCGGTCGAGAGCTTGCCGATCCGCTTGCCCAGGAATTCGCTCATGTCCAGCAGCGTCACCATCTCGTCCAGTCGTCGCTGAAAATTACTCTTCGAAACGCCGTGCACATCGGCGAAAAACTTGATGACCTCGCGCGGTGTCAGTCGGTCGTACAGCTTCGTCGATCCGGTCAGAAATCCGATCTGTTTTCGAGCTTCTGTCGCCTGCCGCACCGAGTCGTAGCCGCAGACCTCGATCGTTCCAGCGGTCGGATCCATCAGCGTCGCGATCATCCGCAACGTCGTCGTCTTGCCGGCCCCGTTTGGGCCGAGTAACGTGAAAATCCGGCCAGCCTGACATTCGAAATCGATTCCCGCCACCGCGTCGGCCACGTCACCCGCTTGTTCGCGCCCGATCTCCTTCCGTTGCTTTCGCGAAAGCTTGAAGGTCTTCCACAGGTTTCTGGCCTGGATCATTATGCATCACCCTCGACGCGAATCACGGCTCGATTTTGACGCCCACGTGTTCCCCGTCCTGGTGCACGACCAACTGGGTCACCCGCCCCTGCTCATCCTCCACGAACACCAGTTCCGCATCCGCCTCTTGCGCGAAGAAGCCGTCGCGCGTCGGGTCCAGCGGCATTAGCAGCTGGCCCTTCATCTGCACGTGGAGTCGGTCGGCGGCTTCGGTGACGGAGATGACTTCATCATCCGACAGCCGGTAGCGTCCGAGGAACCGCTCCAGGCTGCCCTTGGAGGCGAATCGGGTCCGCTTCGGCGGACGGCGGTAGTGTTCCAGTTTCTTCGCCTTCTGCTCGTGACTGAACACCCGCACGACGAGCTCCTTCACCTTCCCTTTCCGGTCCACGTCGAACGCGAAAATCGCCGGCGTCATGTTCGAGAACAGTTCCGTTTCGGAAGCCGCATACAGCTCCATTCGAAGCCCCTCGTTCAGGCTGGCGAAGAGCTTCGCATCCTCGGCGCGGACGCTGAGGATCGCATTCGGGCCGAACTCGTATTCGCCGGCGTACCGTTCCAGCTTCTCGAACGGCACGTCCACCGCCGGCGGCAACGGTGTGACTTCCTTGAAGTCGGCCAGCTTCGACTCCGGGTCGAGCAGGTGCAGGCCGATGTCGTCGATGATGCCCCTTGCGTTCGACAGCACCACGACGCCCCGTCGAGCCTCCTTATCGAAGGCGGCGAAGGCCATGTGGCCAAACGTGGCGCCGCTATGCCATATGAGCTCGCGACCGTGGGTCGTAATCAGATGCCATCCCAACCCCGATTTCCAGCTGTTCTGCGGTGGTATCACGCCGATCGAGATGTGACATCTGTAGTGGGTACCACAGATCAGACGACATGAGGTCCATGTTCGCCGCCAGGAAGGTCAGCAGATCCTCGGCCGTGGATCGCACATAGCCAGCGGCAGCCATCGCATCCCAAACCAATTCCGGTGCGGGCTCGTGATTCCAGGAGTGCCGCCCGGCGAGGCGGGTCTGCTGCTCGGCGTTGAGCGACAGACGTGTGTCAGACAGTCCCAGCGGTTCGCAGACCCGCTGTACCAGCAGGGCCTCGTAGCCCGTACCTGCCCGTCGGGCGAGCACATGTCCGAGCAGCCCGAATGCCAGGTTCGAGTAGTAGTAGCGCTCACCGATCTCGAAAGCCAACGTCGTTTCCGACAGGAAGGCATACATGTCCTCATCGGAAAAGGTGTTTCCGGGCACCACGTCGCCCACCGAGAGCTGATCAGGCATCCGTGGCAGACCTGATCGGTGCGTCGCCAGATCCAGCAGGGTGATTTCCCGTCCGGACCGCTGCGGAAGAGCGACCTCCGACGGCAGATACAAAGAACCGGGATCGCGGAGTGAGACTTCGCCCTTGTGGACCATGTCGGCGAGCAGGATCGCCGTGAATGCTTTCGAGATCGACCCGACCTCGAAGATCGTCGACCCATTCACCCGATCTGTCCCGCCTTTGTGGCTCGGACCGTAGCCGACGACTCGAGTGCCGGACGAGTCGACGATTCCGACCACGATCCCCACGCTTTGCCGGAACGTGTCCACTCGGGACTTCAGAATTCCCACAATCTCCCCGTCCGACAGCTCGGATGCCCGTGTGTCGGACGTGGCGCCCAGCAGCGCGATCAGCCAACAGGCGATTGTCGCCGGAATTCTCAAAGGTTTTCTCCTGCACTCAATGTACGCCTGGGCATGCTACCAGTTCAGCAGTCTCGAATCCTCGTCGGGCAGGTAGGCGAGCCCGATGCGAAACGAGCAGCCGTCGAAGTCGACGTCGGTGCCGGAGACGCTATAGTCGGCAACGTTCTGGTAGCGCAGGATCACCTGCAGGCCGAGTTGGCGTTTGATCGGGTAGCTGAAACCGACGATGCCGTGCACTCCTGAGAGCCACTTGTCTGAATCCTGCTTCAGCAGATCCGGCGGACCCTCAAAGGTGGGCTTGACCCGGGTGGCCCCGATGTCGATGTGGACGACCAGCGGGAAGAGGTCGAGGTACAGCGCCGGACCAAGCTCGACCGTGTGGGCCGTGAGGCTGACGCCGTCTTCGTTCTCGGCATTGTAGTAGCTGTACCCCGAAGACAACCAAAGCCAGCGAAACCAGGGCAGGACCCACAGCACGTCCCCTCCGCCTCCGAGTGAAAGCTCGCGTTCCAGCCGTGTTCGCCCGGCGCCATCCAGCCGGCTTTGCAGACGCTCGAGGTTAGGGCCGTTATGATCGTAGCCGACGGCGAAGAAGGTGACTTCGGCAGACGACGGCTCGGGGAGCCAGCAGGCAAGCGCGACAACCGCACCGCAAAGAAACCCTTTCGTTGATGGCAGGCGCATTCAGTACGTAAGGGGAGTTCCCGGTATGGGCAGCACCCAGGTTCCGCCGGCAGGGTTGGAAGCGTCGAGCCGGTTTGTGAACGCGACCGGATCGGTGTTGGGGACTGTGCGAAGGTCGGCGACCGCAGTTGTTCGAGGCAGGAAGAAGTTTTCCCAGTGCCCGAGGACCATCTGCTTCGGATTGAAGATCTGCTTCATGGTCTCGGGGTAGGCATCGCCCTGCACCCCGGTGAAGACGGCGACACAGGCGATAACCACGTCGACACTCTTGCCACCTCCAGTTGGGTTGAACTGAAGGGTGTCCGGTAAGGCGCTGGTGCTTGAGCTGAGTCCTGATAGTAGATCCTCAGGGCGACCTCCGAATACGCTTTATCCTGCGGGTCCCGGCTGGTGGTATCCATGAAGTCGATCATAAAGGCGAGGGTCTCTCCTACCTCCATGCCCCCGGCCTTCTTGGGAAACCTCTTCAGCGCTCGATCTACTGTCCCGTTGGCGATGGTGAGGCCAGCGAAGTTAGGGGCATGATGCGACCGAATCGCCATAAAGCGCACCCTGCCATTATTGATATCAGTCCACCTGCCCTTGCCTCCGTCTCGTTGCTCGGCCGTGTCGAGCAATGAGACCGCGGTGATATTGGGGTCTGCAGCCAGGATGTTGGCCATCGTCTGGTTGCCAAACACCGTGGCGTTGCGTGCAAATTCTGTGACAACGAAACGAACGTCCAGCAAATGATCGTAATGGGCATGGCCGACGAGCAGGGCCGCGGCGCTATCAATTGTCGTGGCCATCGGCGCGAGTATTTTCTTGATCTGATCTTTGTCAGACGAGACCTTCCAAAAACCGAGGCGAAGGTACCAGTGGTGGGAGAAGAACGGGGCCAGCAGGATGACGTCCTCACCCCGCTCGACAACATAACCGCCGGTGCCGAGGTAGGTGAGACGGACACCTGCGTCCGTAAGAGGGTCTGGTTGGGCTCGCCCGCCTCCGACCCCCGTGAGGATGTTGACGAATTCGGTGGCCGGTGTACCGTCGATTCTCTTGAACTTCGGACGGCACGAGCAGCCCGAGGCAAAGGCAGAGGCCGACAGAAGACCGATGGAGACAGTGAAAGCGCTGAGGCGCAGGATTGGCATGCGTTCGAGTCTGGGAATGATCGAAAATTTTCAATTGCTGCCAGCCGCGAATGTAGCAAGCAGCGGGTTCGACGTTAACTCCTGAACTGCAATGCGTAAAGGTCGGCGTTTTTCATCACGAAGCGAATGCGGACCTGTTTGCCGGCCACGGCGCTCAGGTCGGCGCCATGCTTCCAGGTGACGGCGGTGTCGATTGAATCGCCCTTCAGCGGCTCGCAGTCGGCCGCGGCGAAGCCTGCGATCGGCCGGCCCAATCGGTTCTGCAGCTCGACGCGGACGCTGCCGCCTCGCCGGGCCGCCACGTTGAGGTGTAGCGTTTTGCCGCTGAAGGTCAATGTCCTGGTTGTCAGCGAACCGCCTCTCGAGCGAGCCCGTATCGACACGAAGCCATCGACGCGATACTCGAAGACCCGCACTCGGGAGCCGGGACCCTCGTAGTAAGCCTCCGTACCGTACACCAGCATCTTCGCAGGTTCGCCGGGAGGATGCACGATGCCCCACGTCATATAGTTGCTCCGGTTCTGGTTGCGATCTCGGGGCGCCGAGCGGGGGATGACGGGCTCGTTGTAGCGGGTGAACGTCACGCCGTCACGGCTGGCCATGAAGAGGGGTTCGACCTGCTGGCTCCTGCTGTGGTAGCGCGCGGGGAAGCCAACCAGGATATGCGGCGCTCGCGAGTAGGGTTGGATGGCATTCGTGTAGAGTTCCTGCCTGGGTGAGCCGGGGTAGCTCAGGTCCACGAACCGGGTCCAGGTCTTGAAGTCCCTGCTGGTACTGGTCATGATCCGCCGGAACATGGGTTTATCATTGGCGCGGAAATAGACCCGGTAAAGCCCGGCTTCGGCATCCCAGAAAGCGAGGTTTTGCGAATCGAACCAGAGAATCCTGGCACTCTTGTGCCTGGTCAGCAGCGGCTTGCTGCCGATGCGCTTCCAGTGAATCCCGTCGGGGCTTTGAAAGGCGCGAAGTGCAACTCCCAGGCCCCGGCCGTCTTGCGAGACTGCTTTGTAACGGGCACTACCGGGGCATTTCGGGTTGTCGTCCCTGAAAACGGCAAAGGTGGACGCGTCTTCGCCCTCCCAGGCTATGTTGTTGTTTCTGGAGCCGTCGTACGAGTAGAGACCGACACGTGGGCGTTTCCAGGTGCGCCCGTCGTTGCTCTGGGCGTAGCAGGTCACCGGCTGGTGCAGCTCATTGCCATTGGTTCCGTCACAGTGGTGGCCGCGATAGTATATGCGGACGAGATCGCCGTCGTGGAAGACCGAAAAGTAGGCACTGGTGTTGCCTTCCCAGGGCTTGTCGCAGGTGATGGCGAGCTTTCCGGGTACGGGTCTGTGCAGGTAGCTCCCGAGGTCGCCGGTTGTGCTGGCGACGAGGAAGTCGTCGACGAAGAGCTCGAGTCGGGATCCGATGTCCATGGCTGGTTGTCGCCTGCTCCCATCTTGACCAACCGCAATTGCTCTATATACGCTCATCCGCATGTCGGCCACCAGATCTACCGCTTTTGACGGCGACTACGATTCCGCAGCGCCCCTAATCACCCTCCGCGCCATAGTCCTGGGTCTGGCGACGACCCTGGGTGTGATTCTCTATCTCATCTATATCGCTGAGCGCCAGGGCGTGGGTTCGTTCGTGCATTCCCAGTTGCCGATGCTGGCGCTGATGCCCTTCGTCCTCTGGCTCATTGCAAATGTGGGTCTGGCTCGCGTCTGGCCCGCCATATCTCTGAAGAAGGGCGAGCTGCTCACTATCCTGGCGATGCTCTGGATCGTCGGTACCCTGCCCGGCTGGCTGGGAAGGTGGGCATCCATCGTCGCTTCGCCCAGCCATTTCGCCTCCACGGAGAATCGCTACGCAGAGCACTTCTTCGATTACCTGCCCTGGCACGTATTGACGCCCACAACCGAGCGGGTGCTGGATACGTTCTGGCTTGGCCTGCCCGCAGGAGCAGCTATACCGTGGGACGGATGGATTGGCGTAACGCTGCAATGGCTGGGCGTATCCCTGGCCATGGTGTTATTCGGCTACTGCATTTTCGTGCTTTTCCAAGTTCAATGGGAGGACCGGGAAAAACTGACCTTCCCTCTGGCGCAGCTGCCCCTGGATCTCCTGCGCGGCATGGATGGGCCGCACCGCATGCCAGAGCTTTTTCGCCGGCGCCTTTTCTGGATCGGATTCGGCGTCGTCTTCCTGCCGATGCTCTACAACATCGCCACCCATTTCACTCCCGGCCTCCTGCATCTCGATTTCAATACCCGCATTTTTCGCCTCGAATTGAGCGAGTATATGTACCGGGTGAACATTCGCTATATGCCACTCGTCATGTCGGTGACCTACCTGTGCCCGGTGGACATCCTCGGCAGTCTGATCCTGTTCCGCATCATGAGCCTGTTCAAGGCGGGAATGCTCGTGCGCACCGGGCTGTCCTTCGGCTCAGAGGGGCAGCAGATATCGGGGGAGCGCCTGCTGTTCATGGAGAACTACGGGGCATTGATGTTCATCGCCCTGTGGGCCATCTGGATCGCCCGCAGTCACCTGCGTCATACCTGGCAGCTGGCACTCAGGGGCGAGGGGGATCAGCGCGAGGTGGCGCGGTATCGAATGGCGTGGCTCGGCCTGCTGCTCTCGGCGGTCTACATAATAGGGTGGGCGATGACTCTGGGAATGGATCTGTCGCTGGCGGTCGGTTCATTCCTGCTCATGTCGTTGACCTTCTTCGTAACAGCCAAACTGATCGCCGCAACCGGTTTCGCCTATCTCGTGCCGTACCGACCGTTTCTGAAGGGGGCGCCATTCATCGTCGACCTGGTCGGTACCAATTTGTTTTCCGCACGCGGACTCACCGGATTCCACCTTTTCACCAGCATGGCTTTTTTTGGCGGATCGCTGATTCCGGCGTGGCCGGCGCTGACGCATTATCTCCGCCTGTTCTCTCTGAGGCGGCAGCCGGCTACCATAACTGCAGTCGCACTCCTCACCTTCGCGGTCATGTTCATAGTGGTAGCAGCGACCAAGATCGACGTAGGGTACCGCGACGGCGCCACACTGTTCACTTCCGAAGCGTGGATGACGGGGCGCTATTTCGACCCGCTCGTGCACCTCCTGAACTACCGCACCCACCTGGACTGGGAGAAGATCGGCGTGTTCCTTTTCGGCGGACTCCAGGCCGCGGTCATGACCTTCCTGCGGAGCCGCTACCACTGGTTTTCTCTGCATCCGGTAGGCCTTGCCTTTCAGGAGTCGTTCTGGCTGGATCTCTACTGGTTCAACCTCGCCATCGTCTGGGCGGCCAAGGTGACACTGCTGCGCTACGGTGGCGCCAGTGCCTATATGGCGGGCAAACCTTTCTTCTATGGTATGGGTATCGGCTACATCGTCGGGGTCACCCTCTCCGTCGTCGTGGACACGATCTGGTTCCCCGGCAACGGTCATATCGCGGCGGGCCCTCACGGTGTTGGGTAAGGAGACAATATGGCTGCCTTGAGCGATCGGGACCGGGAATTCTGGGGAGAAAACGGCTACGTCATCATCCCGAATGCCGTGCCTCAGGAGAACCTCGACGCCGTCCTCGACGCAATGCAGGTTTTCTCCGGAAGGGATTTCTCGAACCGCGATGAGTGGTACGGCATTCCCCGCACGCCCGGCAGCAGCCTGCTGAACATGATGCGCCATCAAACACTGTGGGAGAACCGACAGTATCCCCGCATTCACCAGGCGTTCGCCGAAATTCTGGGCACAGAGAAACTGTTCGTCTCACAGGATCGTGTGGCGATGAACCCACCGGTTGGCCCCAAATGGGAGTACGACGGCCTTATCCATTGGGACATGGATTCGACCGTCAGGCCGATTCCGCTCATAGTGCAGGGCGTGCTCTACTTGACGGACACGAACGTGAACCAGGGCGGGTTCCAATGCGTGCCCGGTTTTCACCGAAGGCTCGAGGAATGGGAAAAGACCCAACCGCCGGACCGCCATCCAAAGTGGCCGGATCCGACAGGGCTCGACATTCAACCGATTGCCGGCAAAGCCGGTGATCTGGTCATCTGGCACCGAGCCCTGTTGCACGGCAACGGAACCAACCGCTCCGATCAGCCGCGTCTGTCGCAGTTCATGCTCATGCAGGAAGTCGGGGACAGGGAAGGCAGCGGTGTTCTGCCGCTGGCGCGATCATATGAGGCGGTGGTTGCCGACGCGCTCGGCGTGCCCCAGGCCTACGCTGAGCGCTGGCTCACCGAACACAGAGCGAGCGATCTCGTTCACGCGCGGATCGGTGCGATAGTGGGCGAACACCCGACCTATCCGGCCTGGCAGATTCGCTCAAATGGTATGGAGGTCTACGTCAAGAAGTCGTTGGTCAAGCCGGTGGACGACACGACCGTCGAACTGACACGCGCGGATGCCGAGCGGCAGAAGTTCCCGATCGTCGACAGCTTTGAGGAGGGCCTCACGGAGTCGATTGTGCGGATTCCACAGCCGCAGCACGCGCCGAGGCTGACGAGCGATCAGCTCGCGGAACTGCCTGATCTCCTGCGCCAGTCTCCGGCGGTGTTCGATCTCGGCGACAGCCGGATCTGGGACGAGCACCACTGGCAGCACACGATCTGTGGTGGGGCGGCGTTTGGTCGGGGGGACAAGCGGATCTGGAACGAACGCGATGTCGCCCACCTTATGCGCAACGAATTCGGTCTCGAGCTCGATATCGAGGAGGCCGAGCTCACTCCGTTGGGCCGAAAGCTGGCAGGCGTCGATTCCTGGTAGCGGGCTCGACCCGGGATCGCCCGCGTCTCTTATTCGCCTTCGGCATGCCCCCGGCCCAGTTCCTGCTCGAACTTCTTCGCCTGGTCGGCCAGATCCTCCAGCTCTGCGGTGTGTTTCTCGACCTCGTATTGCGTCTGGTATCGTCTCGCCTCGGCGCTCTCGACCAGAATCTCTTCCTGTTCCCGCTCCCGTTTCAGCTCTCGTTCCTCCGTCATCAGACTGCTGCACTCATGGCGCAGCTGGCCCAGAGTTTTGTTGATGTACCCCTTCAGGAACACGAACGCCACGAGCGTTCCCACGGCGGCAGAGATGCTGATCTCGACCATTCGGAGAGATCCTACGTATCGTCCTTGTCGACGCGATGCGACTTCGGTCGGGTTCGCTCCACCCGCTGTTCCAGCTGGGTCACCTGTTCGCGCTGCTGTATGACGTCGGTCTCGAGGCCGCCCCGTTCCTTCAACAACGACTCCGTCTCCTCCTTGACTTCCTCGATCTTCGCGCGCACAGATTCCAGCTTCTCCGTGTGCTCCTCGATGAGTCGTTTGTTGTGGTCGACCTCCGCCTGCAGCTGGCGCGAACGCTGGCCGAACTCCGTCCATACGCGAAGGCACATGGCGAGCAATCCGACGGCGACGACGAGGGCGATTCCGATAACCATGAGAGGAATTATCCTCGGTTGAGACTCAGAGCGTTGTCGAATAAGTAAAGCTCTGGCGGCGTGGGCGCAACCGTATCTGCCTTGGGCGCACCGGGTTGCCGCGGCGATTCGAAGGGCAGGTCGTCTTCGATCGCTACACTTTGCCCGCCGCTTTCGACCAGTCAACATCGCCGTAGAACGTCTCGGCATTTGTGTACTGGCCCTCAGTGTCGAGATACTGATTGGGCGTTCCAAACAGCGGCCGGCCCTGCGCCTGCTCGGGTGACGGGCTGTAGACGAAATTTCCTCGCACTCGGGCCTCGTCCCAATCCAAATACAACATTTCCTCGAGTTCGCCTCGAATACTCTGAGTGCCGGGGTCATTGCCCCGATCGTAAAACTCGTTCGGGTCCTCCACGAGGTTGTAGAGGCTTGGCCGCGCGTCGAGATAGAGGATGTACTTCCACTCGTCGGTGCGAATCATGCGCTGCGGTGCGGGGACGCTGTGCGAGCAGTGGTCGGCCAGCACGTATCCTTTGCGTCCGGAAGTGTCGCCGGACATCATGAGCGGCACAAGGCTGCGCCCGTCCGGGTCGGCAGGGACAGGAGTTCCGGCCAGTTCGGCGATGGTTGGGAAAAGGTCTACTAACTCGACCAACTCCGAGACTCGTTTTCCGTGCGGCAACAATTTCGGACAACTGAAGACGAGCGGCACGCGCATGGAGGGCTCAAAGAAGTTCGACTTCCACACGCGGCCCTGCTCGCCATTCATCTCCCCGTGATCCGACCAGTAGATGATGACCGTGTCGTCTCTCAAGCCGAGTTCGTCCACGGTGTGAATGACGTCGGCGATTTTGTCGTCCACAAAGCTGACACAGGCGTAGTAGGCGGCGCGAGCGGCGCGAAAATCCCGCTCGTCAAGCTTGTCGAAGCCATACCACTTCCGCTGGTGTTCCATGTACGGATGGAGGCGGTCGGGAAAGTTGGGGCCCCAATCGGGTATGTCGGCGTGATCGGGGAAGTAGCTGTTCCAGTAGCGCTGCGGCGGGCGCAGGGGGTGATGTGGCCGGTTGTACGACAGGAGCAGGCAGAATGGCTCACTGCGGTCGTAGCTGCGCAGAAACTCGATACCCAGTCGGTTGACGATCGACTTCTGCATTTCCGCTTCCGGGATTTCTGCAGGCCCGACGGGCAACAGTGGTAGCCGCGGCGCAAGTCCGATCGGATCTGGCTGGTGTCCTTCGCCAAGAAAGTCGCCATAAGGGCGATGTTCGAACCCCCAGTGCTGGTCCGGCCCCACAAAGTGCATCTTGCCCATCGCGGCAGTGTAGTAGCCGTGATCGCGCAAGTGGCTGGCAATGCTCGGGAGATGTGTTGGCGGGAGCGACCCGTTGTGCCACGAATCCGTGCGCCACGTATATCGGCCGCTCAGGAACGAGTGGCGCGACGGCGCGCTGATGGGTGAGTTGCAGTAGGCCCGCTCGAACAGAACGCCATCGCGAGCGAGCGAATCGATTGCCGGGGTCCGCAGAAACGGGTGCCCGTAGCAACCGAGGGCGGAGGCGGAATGCTCATCCGTAAGGATGAGCAGGATGTTGGGTTTAGCGGTCATACTCGGGCCTGCCCGGGAATTGTGCCAGCGTCGCGAACACCGATTCGCGTTGTCAGTGTGCTCTCGGTCTACCGGATAGCTATATTAGCGCAGACCGCTAACAAAGGAACCCCAAATGCGCCTTTCTGACACCCAGGTTCAGCAGTTCGAGGACGAAGGTTTTCTCGCCCTTCCCGGCCTGCTGCCCGCGGAGGCATCCGCCCCGTTGAGGCAGGAGCTGGCCGATATCGTCGAGTTCGAGGCGCGGAAATTTCATGCCGCCGGCAAGGTGCCCGATACGTTTGCTGATCTGGCGTTCGAATATCGCTTGACCAAGCTGTGCGAGGCCGCCGTCGACCCTCAGGAAATGAAGACGGCAGTTACCGGCGGCAAACGCCTGAAGACGGATGCCGTGTTTCAGCTGTGGACCCAGCCCGTCCTGCTCGACGTTGTCGAGGATCTCATAGGACCCGAAATCCTCGCCCACCCCCAATTCGCCGTGCGTTCGAAGATGGCTTTTCAGCAGCAATTCCCCGAGATCGCCGACGACTACTTTCACCAGGATGGCGGCCTTCTCACCGAGGATTCTCACGACACGCGCATGGTGAACTGCTGGATGCCGCTGTTGGACGTGACCCGGGAGATGGGTGCTATGCAGTTCGTGCGCGGCAGCCACAAGTGGGGCATTCTCGAGAACCTTGATAGGGTTCGTGTCGGGGAAGAGCACTATTCAGAGAGCGACATCGTCGACTGCCCCATCGAGCTGGGCGGCGCACTGTTGTTCCACAAGGAAACGGCACACCGGAGCCTGCCGAACACGACCGACACGGTGCGCTGGAGCATCGATATTCGCTTCAGCGACCTGACCGCCCCCTCCGGCCGGAACCACCCAGGCTTCGTGGCACGCAGCAAGGCACAGCCAGAAAAGGTAGCTACCGATTACTATCGCGATTGGGCCCGCTTCTTCGAAGACGAATCGGTTTCCGAACCGCACCGGCCCCGACCCTCCGTAACCCTCTGACACGCTCGTGACGCGCGGCCCGTCAGGGACCGTTCGCCGGCCGCACGGTATCGTCCCCCCGCATTTGCCGCGTCTGCCTGGACACGGTCTCCAGCTGCCCTTCGTCCCACTCCTCCTGCTGCTGCAAGGCGTAAAGTGAGGTGTAGCCTCCCGACCAATCGGGCGGCACCAGACAGGGCCGCTCGTCGTGATGGGCCCAGCGCGCCGGCCGGCCGCGAACGACCTCTCCCTCGTAGCGGCTCGGCAAGGGGTTGGCGGTATAGGTGAACGCATCCGCCGACGAGTAGACGTTCAGCAGGAGAGGCCGTCCCGCGTCCGACAGGTTCGGCCTTGAGCCGTGAATGACGCGGCAGTGGTGAATGGTGATCGAGCCAGCCGGACCAGCCAGGTATTCGACCTTGCTCGCGTCGATTCCCCTCGCATCTTCCTCGCTCAAGCAACCAACCCATTTGCCGTTCGAGTACTGATCGTAGAGCGGGCCGTTGTGACTGCCGGCGATGGCACCCAACGGCCCCTGGTCGTCGCCGACGTCGTGCAGATAAGTGCCGATGGTCAGCGGACTGTAGTTCGTGTGCGGCCAGTAGCCGATATCCTGATGCCACTTCACCTCTTCACCGCCGGCTGCCCATTTGAAGTTCAACTTCGAATGGTGGTACTTGACGTCGGGACCGACCAGATCGGCGGCGATGTCGGCGATGATGGATTGCGAAGCAAACTCCCAGTAGGTCTGGTGGTGCTCGACCGGGCTGGTCAGGCGGCGCAACCGCGGCTCCTCGGCCGTGTGTCCCGGCTCGAGATCGAAAATGGCGTCCGATTGTTCCAGCGAGCGGCTGCGATCGACCATCTCCTCAGTGACCGCGATCAACCGTTCAACCCACTGCTGCGGCACGATGCGCTCGACCAGCAAATAGCCGTTCTCGAAGTAGTAGCGGCGCTGTTCATCTGTCAGTATCTGAGCTGGGTGAGATAGGATCTGTTCCGGGGTCATCGCAGCGGCCCTCCTTCAGGGTTTTGTCCCGAATCCGCAGGTAAACTACCGATCCAGTCGCCGCCGTGCGAACGGTCAGCCACACTCCTCAGGCGAACCGCATCGCCGACAACGGTCCGGGGTCGCGGCCGTCGAGCGCCAGCTCTACCATGCGCTCGGCTGACAGCAGCCCGATGGAATTGCCGTAGCCACTGAAGCCCAGGGCGAAGGCGATGCGCGGCTCGCCCGGAATGAGGCCGACAGCGGCGCGGCGGTCGGTGGTGAAGCCGTGGATGCCGGCCCAGTGGCGCTCTACCTCGAAGTCGATACCGGCGAACCAGCGGCGCAAGTAGGCCTTCAGGTGCTCGAGAAGATTGGGTGTGGTGACATCCTCTGCCGTGTACTCCTGTTCCTCGAAGAAGATGCGAGATCCGCCCAGCAACACCTGACCGTTCTCGAACTGGCGAAAGTAGTTGTATTCGGTGATGCCGCCCACGTCCATCAGCGGCTCCACCGGGGTGGTCATCAGGATCTGTCCGCGCAACGGACGCACAAGGCCATGCAGGTAGGGATGCAGATTACCGGTGTAGCCATTGGTGGCGACAAAGACCCGCCGGCAGCGTATGTGGGCGCGACGCCCCACCACCAGGAGATGGTCGTCGGCCGTTGCGAGAGTGTGGACTTCGTTGTGGTCGTAGAGCGTTGCGCCGGACGCCGCGGCAATGGCTTCGGTGAGCCTGGCCGGCTGGACCCCAAAATCGTTCTCGACTCTCATGCTCGCCGTGAAGCCCGCACCGTAAGGGTCGCCCTCGCCGAATTCCAGCGGCACGCCATCCGCCTCGTAAGCCCGGGCCCATTCTTCCAGTTCCCGCGCCTCGGCCCGGTTTTCTGCCAGATAGACGGCCCCTTCGTCAATGGGAATGCCGTACTCAACTGCCAGCGCGCGCATGCGCGCCACGTTGTCTCGCACCATAGTTAAAATCTCGCGCGCGCCGTCGTGACCGACTTGCTCGATGAGCACCGGATAGTGCTCGCGCTGAGAGGTCAGCACGAAGCCGGCGTTGCGGCCCGAAGCGCCAGCGGCGGGAAAGCGCGCGTCGACGAGAGCCACGTCCCGGCCGCGCTGCCCCAGCACGGTGGCGGCGTAGGAGCCGACGATGCCGGCTCCGATGACCACGTCGTCGTGTTCCGCTCGAATCGGCTCGGGCGCGTCCTGCCACAGAGATGTAGTCATCGATTACACCGGATGCGCGCCAGGTAGATGCTGGTCTTGCCCTCGTGAGAGGAGTAGTAGCTCATCCAGAGAAGACCGTCGTACACGACCATGCCGGGGTAGCTGCAATCGCCCCCGCTCGGCAAGCCCAACACCGGCTCGTAGCTGTCCTTCGTCATGCGCGCCAGGACCATGGCGCGACCTCCGTCCTCGTGCCGGCCGCCACCGGTCGGTAACGCGGAGGAGATCGGTGAAGGCGTTGTGGGTGCCGTGATCCCAGATCTTGTTTATCGAGACAATCTGTGGAGTGGATTCAGACATTCGGGCGGCTCGCGGTCGACGGACCGTATGTTGAGAGGGGCGCTCGAAAGCATGAGATTCAAAGGTACATCATCTTCGCCGGACGCCAAGTTCGACTCGCCGGAGGAACTCGGGTGAATCTGGACAGGTGTGATCAAACCGGATACATTCGCCGCTCCCAAATCTCGAGATGACCATGAGTCTGCGTCAGAAAACGCTTCTGATCGTCGCCCTCACAACACTGGCACTCGTGGCCAGTCTGTACGCATTGGGACAAACCATCCTTCTGGATGGATTCCGTCAAGTCGAGAGGGAGGCTGCCGAGCGGCAGGTACGGCAGGCTGTTGCGGCCATCGAAGCGGAGATAAGCTACCTCAGCAGGACGGCAATCGATTGGTCCGGCTGGGATGACACCTACGAATTCGTCGTCGATGCGAACGAAGAGTTCATAGAGTCCAACCTGGTGGACGCGACACTCGCCGTAGCGAGTTTGCGCATCAATCTGATAGCCATAGTCGACCTGGAAGGCAAGGTAGTTTTTCAAAAGGGCTACGACTTGAGCGCGGACAAGCGCGTCCAGGTCCCGCTTTCCTTTTCCGAACATCTGACCGAGACCGGTTTGCTGGGACTGCCCGAACCTCTCAGCAAACGAACTGGGATCGTGCTGTTGCCGGACGCTCCAATGCTCATCGCAGCGCGCCCCATTGTGACCAGCGAACACGAAGGCCCCATCCGAGGCGTTGTGATCATGGGACGTTACCTCGACGATCACGAGGTAGAGCGACTGCAGTCCATCACTCAGCTTTCATTGTCGCGGGAACGGCTCGATAAGGGCACGCTCGAGCCCGACTACCAGGAGGCCCGATCGGCACTGGGCCCGGAATCGCGCATTCATGTTCAGCCGTTGAGCGACACCAGGCTGGCCGGGTACACGATCATGAAGGATCTGTACGATCGGGATGCCGTCCTACTGCGCGTGGAGACGACACGCGAAATATACCAGCAGGGGCTGCTCACAGTTCGGTACCTGATAACTGCAGTGGCGGTGGCAGGCGTCTTTTTCGCCGCAGTTACCGTGCTGCTCCTCGAGGGCACAGTCCTGAGGAGACTCGCCGACCTCGGCCAAAGTGTTCGCAAAGTCGGCGAAGAGAAGGATCTCGAGGCCGCCGTCTCCGTATCAGGATCGGACGAGCTCGCCGATCTGGGGACGACGATCAACGACATGTTGAAGCAGCTCGCGCAAGCCGAGCGCGAGATGGTGCGCCTCGAACGGCTGCGCGCGCTGGGCGAGATGGCGGCCGGCGTCAGTCACAACCTCAACAATATGCTGCTTGGGATACTCATCCCGGCGGAGATCCTGCAGGACCAAGTCAAGGATCCCGGGGCGAAAAAACAGATCGACGCGATCATGTTCTCCGCGACACGGGCCGCCGAACTCGTGCGTCAGCTGCACGGTGCGCTACCTCACAAGAGAGAGGAAGAAGGGGGCGCGGTGTCGGCGACAGCGGCGGTAAAGCGCGCCGTGGAATCGGCCCGACCTCGCTGGAAGGACGCTGCCGAAGCAGAAGGATCGACGATCAAGATGATCACGCACTTAGATGAGTCGGTACCCCTCGTCCGGGGGACTGAAACGGGACTCCACGATGTCCTGCTCAACCTGCTGTTCAACGCCATCGACGCAATGCCCCAGGGAGGCTCACTCACACTGTGCCTCAGGGCAGACGGTGAAGACGTGCTGCTCAGTGTGGAAGACTCGGGTGTGGGGATGGACACCAGCACGCAGCGTCGGATCTTCGAGCCGTTCTTTACGACGAAAGCGGCAGTCGGCACGGGACTTGGACTGTACACCGTTTATAATACGGTGAACAGTTGGGGGGGATCCGTCGAGATCGAGAGCTCACCGGGTATCGGTTCCAAGTTCACAATCAGGCTGCCTGTCGCAGCCGAAGATGACGAGCTGCCGCCGGCGAAGGAACAGGCGCCGGTTCGCAGTGGTCGACTGCTCGTCGTCGAGGACGACGATACGGCGAGGGAGTTCATGGTGAAAGTCCTTTCGGGCAAACACGAGGTGTCATCCCACGACAACGCCGCGGCCGTACTTGACGAATTCAACTCAGGATGGTTCGATGCCGCACTGATCGACCTGGGCATGCCCGGCCTGCCGGGCGATGCACTGGCGCAGACCCTGCGCTCGCGAGACGCAACGCTGCCCACGATTCTGGTTACCGGTTGGGACATCGGCGAGACCGATCCCCGACTGGCACACTTCGACTTTTGTCTGAAGAAGCCCTTCAGGGTTCCCGAGCTGCTGTCGACGGCAGCCGAGGCGATTCAGCTGCGCGACCATCGTGGAGGTCGCACTTAGCGGCTCATGGTGTGAGGACGCCAGGCGGAACCGGATCATGAACATCAGGAAAGCTGTCACAGGAGACCTGGATCGGATCTACGAGATCACGCAGCTTTCATTTGGGCCCTATTGCGCGGCTCAGGCGATAAAGGAGCGCTATGACATCGGTGGCGGCGTCAAGGACAAGGCGGCGTCGGTTCGAAGGTTCTGCGAGCAAAACTTGGACAAGGTTTTCGTTGCCGAGGACGAAGGAGGGGTTGCGGGCTACAGCAGTCACTGCGCTTGTGAGGAATACGGTACGAGACAGATCGGAGCGAATGCAGTCGATCCCGAATATCAGGGCCGAGGAATCGGAACACTCCTGGTAAAAAGGGTGGTCCGCGAGCTGGTCGAAGCCGAGTCCCATGAAATCCTCTTCGTCTCGACCATGGTCCACGATCGACCGGCTCGCCGCGTCTACGAGAAGGTGGGTTTCACGGAAGTGTCGGGGCAGGCGGGCTATTCGACGTGGAAGCACCTGTTGAATGCAGGCAGCCCGGATGCGGAGCCTGGCGACGCGGCGATAAGGACCTCAGAGCCAAGTGATCTGGAACGCATTTGCGACATCGCCATTCGGGACCCCATGGCATTGTTCAGCAAGGAAAAGATCATCGAAGACATGTTCGGCCTCCTGGGCGGGAAGTCCTGGCAGCAGCGTTGTCTGGAAGGGCTGCGGTCTGAATGGGAAGCGGAATCCAGCGAGTTTCTCGTCGCCGAGCGGGGCGGACGCGTCGTCGGGTATGCCGCATCCGCACTCAGGAACGGCTCCGAGTTCAGCAGCGTAACCTTTCCGCGCGTCGATCCCGAGCTCGAGCACCCGCGTCTGCGAAGTCAGCTCCTGGCGCATTCGGTCGCAAGACTGAATGGCGAGGAGTCGGCCCGTATCGTCGACGTCAGCGTCGCCGCAACGGACGACGGCCTGGGAAAGATTTGTGAAGAGATCGGGTTCGAGGAGTTCTCGACCGGGATCGGATACGCAATGTGGAGCAAAGACGCGGTCTACGCTTAGTTGGCGACAGGGGGGAGTTGGGCAACGGGAGGACGCTGCTTCCAGAATCCAGTCGCTTCCTGAAAGGCGTAGGCGAGCTGGAGGACGCCGAAGTCGTCGTGGTGACGGCCGACGATCTGAACGCCTACGGGAAGGCCGTCCGATGTGAAACCACAGGGAACGGAAATCGCCGGGTGTCCGGTCACCGAGATGTAGTAGCATGACTTCATCCAGTCGATGTAGGTTTCGAGCTGAACCCCGTCGATCTCGGTGACGTAGCGCTTGTCGATGTCGAATGGGGGAACCTGGCTGACGGGACAGATCAGAAACTCGCAGGTGTCCATGTATTCGCGCAGGCGATGATAGAGCTCGGTGCGCTTCTGTTCGGCCCGTGAAATGTCGTGACCGGTCAGTTTCTGGCCCGCCTCGACGTTCCAGATGACCGTGTCCTTTATCTGGTCCCGGTGCTCGTCGAGTAGATCGCCGTGGGCGAGCTCGAAGCGCCACGCCCGCCAGGCCCGGAACGCTTCGTCGGCGCCGCTGAAATCCGGCTCGCCGTCCTGGATGTCGAGCCCCAGCCCCTCAAAGACGTGACGCTGCGCCTCGATCGTCTCGGTGACGCGAGGATCGATCGGTAGCCCGCCAAGGTCGCGGCTCCAGGCGACGCGCGTTCCATTGAAATTGCGGTCGAGCGGTTCGCGGAACCGATCTCCCGATTCCTCGATCGAGATGGGAGACCGCGGATCGGGTCCGGCGATGGCGCTGAGCAGGAGGGCCGCGTCCTCCACCGTGCGGGCCATTGGTCCCTGGACCGACAGTGGAAACCATGCTGCGATGGCCGGCCATATCGGAACCCGTCCCGGCGAGGGGCGAAAGCCGACGACGTTGCAGAAATTCGCCGGGTTTCTGAGGGAACCGCCGAGGTCGCTGCCATCGGCAATCGGCACCATGTCGCAGGCGAGCGCCACGGCTGCTCCGCCGCTGCTGCCGCCGCAGGTTTTCGACAGATCGTAGGGATTCCTGGTTTCGCCGAAGACTTCGTTGAAGGTTTGTGATCCCGCGCCGAATTCCGGGGTGTTCGTCTTGCCGACGGTAATGGCCCCGGCCCGCTTGATGCGCTCGACGATGAGGCCGTCGTGGTCGGGGATGTCGTCCGCGTAGATCGGTGAGCCGAGGGTGGTGCGAACGCCTTTGGTGGGGACGAGATCTTTGTGGGCGACCGGCAGGCCGTGGAGAGGGCCCAGTGGCTCACCCCTGGCAATCGCCTCGTCGGCCGCGTCGGCATCGGCCATCGCCTGTTCGGCCGTCAAGGTCACGATGGCGTTGACCTCGGGATTGACCCGGCTGATCCGAGAGAGATGCTCCTCCAGGATCTCTCCCGCGCTGACGTCTTTGCTCCTGATGCGCGAAACAGTGTCGATCGCCCGTTCGAAGCCGGATGTCATAGGTGGGAAACCATCGGGTTTGTGGTTGTTTCACCACCCCTTCCAGCTGCCGTCGGCATGGCGGTACTGACGGAACGCCATCGGCTGGAACGGGAGTTTGGCGATGTCCGCTTCCTTCACTTCGAGCCCCAGGCCCGGGCGGTCACTGACGTTTATGTAGCCATCCTCAATGCGCCAGTCGTGTTCGGCATAGGTGTCGAACCTGTCGAAATACGCCGGGTTCATTTCCAGAATCAGAAAATTGGGGGTGGCCGCACACGCATGGTAAGCTGCCGCGTTTCCAACCGGGCCCGCCACATTGTGCGGTGCCATCAGCATCTGCTGTCGACCCGCTCTCTGCGCAATCTCGCGAAAGGCGGTGATGCCGAAACAGTGCGTGATGTCCGGCTGCAGAAAGGCGCAGGCGCGACGCTCGATCAGCTCTTCGAATTCCCTGACGGCAAACAACTGCTCACCTGTCGCAACAGGGACCGGGCTGCGCCGGGTGACGTCCACGAGGGCATCGACGGACCCGACCTTGACCGGTGCTTCGAGAAACATCGGGGAGTAGGGGGCGATGCGTCGCGCGAACTCGATGCTCAGTTCAGGGGTAGGGCTCCCGTGGGTGTCGAGCAGGATCGCCGCCTCGGGTCCAATCGCTTCCCGCACCGCGGCGATACACTCGAGGCTGCGATCGATTGCCGCCATATCCATAGGCGCGCGCCGCGATTCGAGAGGATTGCCCTTAACGCCGGCGTAGCCTTTCGCAATATGCCGTTTTGCGGTCTCCGCCGCCTCGTCCGGCGAGCTTTCGACGAGTCCGCCGCTGCCGTAGACTTGAATGCGGTCGCGGCGCTTGCCGCCAAGAATCGTGTGCACGGGCACGCCCCAGGCCTTACCGGCAATGTCGTACAACGCCATATTGATGGCGGCCACAGCGGTGCCGATAATGGGCCCGCCTTTCCATGGGGCGAAGTTGCAAATGTCGTCGGTCAGCACCTCCACCTGAGTCGGATCCCGGTCGAGCAAGAGCGGAACGAGCTCCAGCAGCTGCGTCTCGACGGGCGCTACGAGCCACTCGCCGCTGCCTTCGCCCCAGCCGCTGATTCCGGCATCCGTTTCCAGCTTCAGAAAGAGCCAGCTCTTGTGAGTGCTGCAAATCAACTCGCCGGTTCCAGGATCACGAGTTTCCTGGCCGGTCGGTACGGAGAACGGATAGGTTTTGACGGATGTTATCTTCATGGATTCGCCATCGGGCCGAGATCGGCGGTCAGAGATACGAGATAAGGCCGCTTAGTATGGCTCCGGGCCGGCGATTTGTCGAGAAGGAGAACTCCTGCAACATGATGTATATCTGCTGCAGCGCCCGCATTGAAGCCTTCCGACCGGTCTTCTCATAACGATCACCCACCCGGACGAGCGCATTCCGTAGCAAGGAGTAAAGATGATGCCGAGTGAAGCGAGAAAGATCTACGACGAGGCAGTCGTCATCGATGGACTGAGCGTCAGCAACTGGGAGAGCGACGCCGTGTTCGAGCGGTTGCGGGCCGGCAACATCACCGCCATCAGTGCCACAGTCGCGACGTGGGAGAATTTCGTGCAGACGATGGCACACCTGTCGGTGTGGATGCGGCGTTTTCGCCAACGCGGTGACATACTGCAGGTGAAGGAAACGGCGGATATTCGGACCGCGAAGCAGGCGGACAAGACCGGGATCGTTCTCAGCTTTCAGAACGCCTCCCGATAGAGAACGAGCTCGATAGACTGGGAATATTCCACACGCTAGTGTGGCGTCGCGGAAATTTGTTGCATTAGTATCGAGCCTCAAAGCGGTTTGGCCCGTCGGCTTACCAGAGAGAACGTGCAGCCTCAGGGCCTACAAACTTATTAAAGTAATCTCTGCGACAGCACACTAGGGGTGCGTGTCATTCAGCTGACCTACCACGAGTGCAACCTGCTCGGCAGCGGCTGCTGGGAGCGCAACGACTGCGGCCTGACCAACTTCGGCGTCGACGCAGTGCGCGAGATGAATCAGCTGGGCATTGTGATCGATCTGTCGCACGTGGGCCCGAAGACGACGATGGATGCGACCGAACTGTCGGAGCAGCCGGTAGCCATTACGCATGCCAACGCGCGCAGCTTCTGCGACCATCCGCGCAACAAAGAAGAGGATGCGCTGAGGCTTGTGGCCGAAAAAGGCGGCCTCGTGGGAGCGACGTCATTCGCCAGCTTTCTGCCCAAAGGGTTCGATTCGACAGTGGAGGACTTCGTCGACGCCATCGACGACATGGTGCAGCGGATCGGCATCGATCACGTGGCCATCGGCACCGATTCGACGCACGATCAACCGCTTGAGTTCTGGCACTATATCACATCCCAGCAGGGAACGAAGTACCCATCGACATTCGCCGACCCGACGGTGCGTTACACCGAGCTCAGTTTTCAACCGAAGGGGATCGACAGTCCGGCGGAGTTTCCGAACCTGGCCGATGCGCTGATGAAGCGGGGGTACGGGGCGGAGGATATGGTCAAGCTGCTCGGCGGGAACTGGCTGAATCTATTCGAGAGGGTCTGGAACCCCAGCTGACGGGGCGTCGGCTGAACGCGCGCGAGGACGCGCCTCTCACACGAGCTGGCCCACAAACTCGCCCGCGTTGCGCACGAGTACGACGCTGGGGAATCCCTCGGATATCTCCAGCAGGCGTTTGGCGTAATCGACTTCGGTGCCGGGGTCGGGCTCGAGCAGGCCCATGAATACCAATTCGGCCTCTGCCGAATGTTCGTGCATGACCTGCGCCACAGTCTGATCGGACGGTTTGAGAATAACCTGACTTTCGGCGGGAATGCGGGATCTCGGTATGAGCTTCTCGAGATCCTTCTCGATTCCCGTCGCGGGCCGTCTCGCTGCTGGCGACACTCTTGACCGTAATCGAGGTGCCGTCCCACTCCGGGTTGAGAGACAGCAGATAGGCCAGCATCAGCATGAGGTCGCCGTTCGACTGCCTGCCCCTCCACCAGATATCAATCCGCTCCTTCCACTCGAAGGTGCTGCGCGCTTCCAGACGGCAGATGATGATCGACAGGCCGCGCAGCTGGCGCACGCGGCGCATGATACGGAAGTAGGCGGCCATGCGCTGGGGATCTTCCGTCCACCCGAGCATCAAGGTGTTGCAACGCACGCCGCCGATTCCGTTGGCCTGCGCCAGGTGCACGACGCCCGACTCGAAAGTGTCGACGACGTTGACTTCGCTGAACGCCATGACGCCGCGCTCTTCGAGGAAGGCGCTCATCTCCTCTTCCTGTTCGAGTACCGGCGGATTCTCTTCGCCGCCGCGGTCAGCAACTACCAGGTTGCACACCGTCATGATGCCGCGCTCCTGGTTGAGCCACGAGGCAAAGCGGAGCAGGCCGATGCGCTTCTGCAGATCTCCGGCCAAGAGCAGCAGGTGCGGGCGCCAGTTGCGCGGGTTCTCAGGCAGAGAGCGCAGCTGGACGAGGGCATAGCGCGTCAGCGTCATCCACAGCCCTCGGCGCATGTCGCCCCAGGTGCTGCGCACTCACCGCCGTTTGAGCCATCCCCACACCCCCAGCTCGACGGCAATGGCGATAACACATCCCGGAGCGCTGATGACGAACATGACCCAGAAGCAGGCTACCGCCCCTGCCAGAGACACGGCCCCCGGCACTTTGAGACTGGGCCGGTAGGACGGATCGGCGACGAGCTTTTCGAGCCCGGCGACGAGGTTCGCCATGCCGTAGGTGGTGAGGAAGAACATGGTCACCAGCATGGCGACGGCGTTGAGCCCACCCAGGAGCACCGCGGCCACGGCGATAGCGGCAGACACGGCGATGGATACGGCGGACTCTCCCGTCTTGAGCCGACGGCGTCCGAAGAATCGCGGTGCGATTCGGTCTTGCGCCAGGGCTTGAAGTGTGCGCGGCCCTCCCAGGATGCTGCCCATCGCCGATGAGATGATCGCCCCCCACAGACCGGGGCAGGACCAGGGCGGGCACCACCGCGACCTCAGTCCAGACGAGGCTGTCTGAGAGCAGCGCATCTGGCGTGGCATTGAAGGCGAGAATGACGGGCACGGCCAGGTAAACGACGAAGCCTACCCCGACAGCGGCGAGTGTGCCCCTCGGGATAGCCTTCTGCGGGTCGCGCAGGTCGCCGGAAAGGGCCACTCCCGCCATGATACCGGTAACGGCGGGAAAGAACACGGCGAATACGTCCCAGAACCCGTCGCTGCCGGCGTAGTCACTCCAGAAGACGGGAACCTTGTGCTCGAAGGAAGCTCCTGCCGCCAGTGACAGGAGCGAGAGACCGACAGCGAGCATGATCGGCAGCTGAAGCTTCAGCGCCAGGGCGGCACCGCGAATCGAGATGAGCGTGACGACAATGATGGTCGCCACGGCGACGGGCTGGACGGGAACTTCCGGCCACACGAACCGCAGTGATTCCGCAAACCCGAAGCTGTAGAGTGTCACAGAGAGGATCTGCGACAGGTACAGGGGAAGCCCGATAGCGCCCCCAATCTCCAGCCCGAGGCTGCGGGAGATGATGTAGTAGGGACCGCCCAGGCCGATCCGCATGTTGGTGGCGACGGCGGAGATAGAAAGGGCGGTGACGAAGGTGATGGCGTTGGCCAGGGCGACGATGCCAAAGGTGGGCAGCAGCCCGGCGTTGCCTATTACCCAACCGGCGCGCAGGTACATGATGACGCCGAGGATGGTCAGAATCGAGGGCGTGAAGACGCCGATGAAGGCGCCGAGCTTTCTGCGATCGGCAGCGGTGTCGGTCGTGGAGGTCACGGGTTTCGATTAAGAATTAAGAAATAGGCGCGTGAAGGCGAGAAGGTAGGGAATGGGCACAGATTGCCAAAACCCCGGTATTGTAGGACGCATGCGGACTTTGCAGGCATGTGTTGTTGCACCGAGGTTAAGATGAGAAAGGAGGATTCAGTCATGCGAAGATCCTTCGCAGTTGGTGCGGCTTTTTGCGCTGGGGCGGTCGCTCTGGCCGGGTGTGGCGACGACAAACCAACTGCGCCCGGAGCGGACAATCTGGACGACCAACTATTCGGCTCCTGGACCGTCCAGGACGAGGATGTAGGTGAAATAACATTCACCTTCGAGGACGATGGCACCCTGAAAGCGGGCGTATCCGGAATACAGGCGACAGGCAGCTGGTCGGTGGACGGCGATAAGCTAACCATGATACTGCCAGGGGGAAGTTACCGCTACGAGATCTCAGATGGTGAGCTGGAATTTACAACGGTCACGCTCGGTGGGTCCGATCTTCCGGACTATTCTTTCACCACTGACGGAGATACCGCCACTCTCACAGGTGTGACCTGGGTCGACGGCGACAGCGACAGGCTCGTGTTCAGCAGCGACGGCACATACCTATGGGGGGATGTTTTCGAAGAGGGTCTCTGGTCCGCAGATGGCAATACGGTTACCGTTAGCCTGAGCAACACGACGCGGTATTCCATCAGCGGCGATGTGCTGACCCTCACCGACGATGCGGGTGGGGAGCAAGTCCTGACGAAGAAGAAGTAGTGGTCAGTCATGAAGGGCTCAAGCCGGCGGTGCATTGAGCTCGAAGAGGAGAGATGGATCAATGAAGCGCGATGTACCGGAACTGACGGATATACATCACATCAAGCTCTGCTACAGCAAGGACCGCTACTGCGGCCACCCGCGGCAGTGCGGCATCTACAATTTCGGCAATGGCGAGATCGCCGTACTCCACCATCACGCGCAGTCGACCTACGAGAGCCGCGAGGACATCAGGCACGGCTGGGACCCGCTGGGCTACAAGAGCCGCTGTCAGATACTGCTGCAGCGCTCGCTCGACCACGGGAGGACCTGGAAGCGCGAGAACGACGTCGTAGTGTGGGACTTCAACCGCCCGCTGGAGGAGCACCGCAAGTTGCTGTGGAAGGCGGACGAGTCAGGGGTAGCACGCGAAGAGATCGATTTGAGCAGCGCCGACGCGGCGATCTACTTCGGCCGGCCGAAGACGGGTGTGGAAAACGAGGACGGCGAGCCCACCATGGAATGCTTCGCCTGGCGGTCGGGCGATCGCGGCCGCACCTGGGAGCAGGTGCCAACGCGGCTGCGGCCGCCGCGCGGACACAACTACATGCACGCCGATGTCTATCCCCTGGCCAAGTTCTCCGACGGAACGGTGTTGACGCCGGTGACGGCGGACAACAGAAACTCCGGGAAAGCGGCCGGCGGCAAGGGGGAACCGCAGAGTGTGGTGGCCGCCTACGGTTCGGAAGACGATGGCCTCAGCTGGAATTACGTGAGTGAAGTAGCGCGCGACCCGACGGGGAACGGCCGGCCGGTGTACGCCGATTTCCTGCTCCTGCCTTCCGGCCGGCTCCAGTGCTACATGCTCAACAACGGTGGCATCCGCACGTGCCTGCAGATGAACTACTCCGACGACGGCGGCTACACCTGGAGTGAGCCGAAATCGATGGTCGGGTGGGGACAGTCGCCGTGGGCGAAGCTGAGCCGGGCGCCGATCTGGTCGGGGGCCCAATCAGGTCCGCGCTACCGCTCGTGCTGGCCGCTCTTGCTGCGGGACGGTCGGATCGCGGTGGTGTTCGACCGCAGGCAACTTCCGGGAGGGATCGGCGTCATAGTGAGCGAGGACGACGGAGCGACGTGGTCAGCCGAAGCCGTCGTCAGGGGTGACGCCAGCGACTGGGATCTGGGCTACGTGGTGGCGACCCAGCTGGATGACGGACGCATCTTCGCGGCCTATTACTTCATGGAGGATGACGGCAACAACTTCGGCGGCACGCGACACATGGCGGGCAGTTTCTTTCGGCTCGAATAGGCCTGCTCTGCAGCCTCCCTATCTACCGCGCGCGTAGCCTTTGTCGGTCAGGAATGCGAAGCTCTTCTCGGCCGCCAAGCTCGGCAATGGCGCCGGCCGGATCGGCTCCAACGGTCTGCGCCCAGTAAACGTCAACCTCGAAGAAGATGTCCGAACTCAGATGGTCGAGCATGTGCCTCAAAACGAGGTCACCCTCGACTTTCTGAAACTCCCACCAGTGATTGTGGATTCCGAACGTAAAGCCCTTTTCTGCAGAGTTCGCGGACGCTTCGTTGAACTTGTCACAGGATTCCTTGATCTGTTCGATCGACGCAAACTGATCGGGCCCCAGGCCGGCGACTATGCGAGTGATCCCCAGTGCTTCGACCGTCGTGCCCGGAAAACCGGCAGTCTCAACTCCGACGTATCCGATTTCGGCGACTTTGCGAACGATTCCTTCGAAATCTTCCTGTGCGGCCAGGCGCAGCGTTATAGAGTTGCAAGGCAACGGGGGCAGTCCATGTGTCAGAGGTCTCCTTTGCTCATCAGGTGACGGTTTCAGCGTAAGTGACGACATTCAGGTAGAGGAGTGCCGTCGAGATGACTCGCAAGCATAGCACGTCGGTGATCGGGTGCGCCCTGTTTTCTTGCCTGATGTGCGCTCGTTCTGAGGCGCAGCCGATGGTGGAGAGAATCGTCGCCATCACCGAGTCGGTGGGGTACGAGATTGACCCGGCGGAACGGGCAAAATACGACCTGTTCGCCGAGTACAGAGGTTTCCTCCTCGCCGAGGTCGTGAGCAAGGGAAAGCATTACTGGCTGAGGATCTCGTACCGGCGCGACAAAGATAGGTTTGTCGAGCAGATCGCTCTATCCGACACCGAGCTCGGGGAGCTGCGAGACAAGATCGAGTCGCAGGACGCGGCCATCCGTGCGGGTGCCCGGAAGGATGTGTCGACGGAGGCGGAGAAGGAGGGCCGCCTGCGGATGGTCACCGATGTGTTCCTGTATGGGCTGGCGCTGTACGGACCGGGGATGATCGTCCTCATCGACATCAAGGGACGTGCAGCAACCGGTGTGGAGCTGCTGGTCGCCGGTGGTTCCTTTGCGGGGGCGCTGAACGCGACGAAGGACTACCGCCTCGGTTACGGACGCACGAAGCTGGTACGGTGGGGCAACTATGCGGGCACGTTCTACGGGCTGGGGATTCCGGCCCTGTTCGAGGTTGACAGCGTCAGGGTGTACGCCCTGTCGTCGATGGCGATGACCCCGGCCGGCGGTTACCTGGCGTACCGACTCAGCTCGCAGAGGTCGATCGGCAAGGGGGAGGCGGATCTGATCAGCACCGGGATGTGGGTCGGAAGCCTTTACGGGGTGGCCATCCCCTACGCCATCGACATCAGCAACCTGAGCAACTCCGCCGAGGCCCGGGTATACCTGGCGTCGGCGATGGCCGGCGTGCCCGCCGGGGCGATGGTAGCGACCCGCCTGGTGCGGGATCGGCCGATCAACCGCGGGAGGGCGCATCTGATCACGCTCGGCGGGTTTCTGGGCGCCAGCGCCGCGCTGACCCTGATCGACCTGGTGGACGACGGCGAGCATCCGCGGCTCTACGTCGGGTCCGCCATGGTGGGTCTGCCGGTGGGGGCCCTACTCGGATACCGCTTCAGCGGGGACGAGAATTATACCCTCGGCCGGGCTCGCATGATCAGCGTCGGCGCCTACGCAGGCGGCATCGTGGGCAACGGCCTCATGTACACGCTCGGCGCCGACAGCGACAGAACGTTGAAGGTATCGGCGATGGTCGGATCGGCGATGGGTGTCTGATTCACGCAGCGGGCGACGAGGGGCTGGGGGGAGCGCGCGACGTCCAGAGCGGAGCAGTCGCCGAATACGGTGAACGTTTCGCTGCCCACGCCAACCACGCTGCTGACCCTCGGGGTGCTTGTCCGACACGGGGCCCCGGGGGGCCAGGTGCCTCCCGTCGAGCTGGTGCGGGTGACCTTCTGAGACGACCCCGCGCCTTCACAACTCTCTCGAGATTGTGCAATCGATCCATCTTGACAGAAGCTAACGCCGCCTTTAAAGACTGATCGTGATATCGTCGGTGGCGATGTCGGCGATGAAGGGAGCGAACGTCCAGCGTGGAGCGGCTCACCGGCTTTCGGAAAACAATCGATCTTTGCTTTCGGGCGCATCCCCACTATCAGAAGGTGTTCGGGGAACTGGGTCTGCAGCGCAAGGATCTGGATACGCCCGAGGACCTGGCTCGCCTTCCCGTGACCGAGAAGGCGGTGTGGATGGCGCACCCCGAGCAGTTCCGCCTGGCCCTCGATGATCTCGACGACCTCTCGATCCAGGAACGCTCGCTGTGGAACGTCATCTACACGACCGGATCGACAGACCATCCGACCCCGTTCTACGACACGAGCCACGACCACTACGCCCGCATGGCCCAGATGAAACGCTTTGCCGAGTTGACCGGGATCGGCGAGAGCGACGTGGTGGCCAACCTGTTTCCCCTCACGGCGATTCAGCACCAGGGATTTCTGAGTGCCCAGTACGGGGCGCAGGGTGCAGGAGCGCGGATGGTGACGGTCATGCCCGGTCGCGGCTACGAGCCCATGCTCGAGGGACGCCACACCGAGGAGGCCGTGCGTTTTGTCGAGGCCCATGGGACTACCGTGTTGTGGGGGATCGCCACCTTCGTGCGCAGGCTGGTGATATGCGCCCAGGAGATCGGCGCTGATCTTTCCGCCGTGCGCCTGGTTTTTGCCATGGGCGAGCCCTGCCCGCAGCCGTTTCGCGAAGACCTCAAAGCGCGCCTCGAGGCGATTGGGGCGACCGATGTGGCAGTGCAGAACGGCTATGGCTTTACGGAGATGCAGGGGCCGACCTACCAGTGCAGGGAAGGGGGAGCCTTTCATTTGCCCTACCCCGAATTCTTCCATCTGGAGATCGTGGATCCGAAAAATCATGAGCCTGTGCCGCACGGCGAAGAAGGGCTCGTCGTCATCAGCCATCTCAACCGGCGCGGGACCGTGCTGCTGCGCTATGCCACGGGCGATCTTTCACGGCTGATGGTCGATCCCTGTCCCGATTGCGGCAAGACCGGCCCGCGGTTCGTCAGTCCGCCGCGACGTCATGGTCGAATGGTCAAGGTCAAGGGGTTGCTGGTTAATCCCGAAAACCTCGACGAGGTGCTGTGCGACATCGAGGGTGTCGAGGAATACCAGTCCATCGTGACCAAGGCGGATCCGGCCGATCCTTTCTCCATGGACATCCTGGTGGTGCGCGTGGCGTGTGCCCCCGAAGCCAGGGAGTCGATCGAGCCGCTCGTTCTCAGTCGCGTGAGCCGGACCATCGAGATCACGCCGCGCATCGAGTTCACGGGAAGGGATCAGCTGGTGGGAGACGACGGGCGCTACAAGTTTCAGCACTTCGTCGATCGGCGGCCGGAAGCCGTGTAAAGTAAGCGAGGTGACATGGAAACGATCGAATATCGCATCGAGAACAATCTGGCCTCCATCACGTTGAATCGGCCCGAGATGATGAATGCCGTGAACGCGAAGATGCGCACTGAGCTGTGGGACGTCTTCACCGACATTCAACAGAACGACGATGTGTGGGCGGCTTTGATCACCGGGCGGGGCAAAGCGTTTTGCGCCGGCCACGATCTGAACGAGCCGTTCGCCGGCGCCAAGCCGTCATTCCACGAACTCTATACGTTGCAGACTGAAACCTTTAAGCCGCTGATCAGTGCGGTGAACGGGGTTTGCCTGGCGCAGGGCACGGCCCTGGCCCTGTCGTCGGATATCTGCATTGTCTCGCAAGAGGAGGGCCGCTTCGGCTGGCCCCAGGTCAAGCGAGGCCTCTCTTCGATCAGCGGTCCGACGATGCTGGCCAGGCGGGTGCCGCTGAACAAAGCGCTCGAGATTCTTCTAACCGGTGAGTTCATCGATGCGGAGGAGGCCTTGGAGCTGGGTCTGGTCAACCGCGTCGTACCCCACGATCAGCTGATGACCGAAGCGAAGGCCATGGCCGACAGGATTCTGGAGAATGCGCCGCTCGCCGTCAGGGCTATGAAGGAGGCGACGGTACGAACGCTCTCCCTGCCTGCGGACGAAGCTTATAAACTAGCCGGCCAGATCCTCGAAGACGTGGAGAAAACGGAGGATGCGCAGGAAGGTCTGCGGGCGTTCAAGGAGAGACGCAAACCTGTGTGGAAGGCAAAGTAGCATGGCACAAACCAAAACCATCGACCAGTTCGGCCCCGAGGATGAGATCGCGCCCTACGAGATCCATGTCAGCGAAGAGATGAACCGCAAGTATCTGGAGGCTGTCCAGGACACGAGCGCGCGCTACACCGAAGGGTCGACGAACGGTGATCCATGGGTTCACCCGAGCATCCTGCTGAATCAGAGCAACCCCACGCGCAGCTCTTCTCACGTACTGCCGCAGGGGATGGGCCACGTGCACGCCAAGGACGAGGTGACCTTCTTGAGACCGGGGCGGGCCGGGACGACTTTTCGTGTGCTGTGGAAGGTGCTTGAACGCTACACCAAGCGCGACCGGCCGTATACCGTGTTCGAGTGCCGAGTCCTCGAGGATGGAGGCGCGGAGGTGCTGATTCGCCGAATGACCTCCACGTGGGTGCAGGGGCAGGGCTCAGACGAGACGTCTGGTTAAAAGGAGGTTCCCGTTGAGCGAGGACAATGGTCGATTCGCGGTCGGAGATGAGATAGAAGGACGTCCCAAAGCGGTGACGCTCGAACGCATGCGGGCTTTCTCCGGCTGGCCGAACAAGAACATCCACACCGACGAGGAGACGGCCCGCAGCTGCGGCTTGCCTGTCCCGATCGCGTCGGCGACGATGTACATGGGATACCTCACCGAGATGATGCTGGACAGCTTCGGCGATGCATGGACGGAGGGCGGGCGGATGGAGCTGGCGTTCATCGCCATCGTCGCGCCCGACGACGAGCTACGCGCCAGAGGGAAAGTCGTCGCTGAAGAGGAAGGCGGGCTGAAGCTGGAAGTATGGTGCGAGAACCAGCGCGGCGAGTCGGTGGCGGTCGGCAGCGCCTGGGGTCGTTGATTCGCTACCGACCGAAGAAGAGTACGTACCCATCCACATCCTGTACCTCAAAACCGCGCAGTCCATCGTCGGTATCCCCCAAAGGTTGATGAAAAGTCAGACCGCGCTTCTCGAACTCGTCAAACAGTGCGTCGGGATCGGGTGTGTGAACGAAGGCGTCCCATCGAGCCCATTCGTGTCGCGTTGGATTCGGCTGCGGAGGTACGTCGGGAGCGATCTCTTTCACCATCAGGGAAACGCCATCGCGCCCAAGAATCGCGAAGAAGGGTTCGTCATCGGGGGTCTGAAGCCGGATTTCAAAGCCAAGCATGTCGCGGTAGAAAGCCGTCGCCGACGAAAAATCGCTGACGATAAAGAAGGGGGATATGGATGTGATGGCGGTGGTTGCATCGGTTGCCTGCTTCATTTTGGCCTCTCAGATTGCTGCAGCGGTTTAGAAGCCCAGGGAATCGCTATCCACCGTTCGTCGGGCTCTCGAAACACAGCTCGTAGCCGTCCGGATCGGTGATGAAGGTTTGTCTCATTCCATAGAAGGCGTCGGCCGGCTCGGATGCCTTGATACCGCGTCCGGTGATTTCCTCATACAATGCGTCAGCGTCGTCGCAGATGAAGTAGAAAGTCACCCCTTTGCCTCGCGTGTCCGCGGGCGGGTCTTCCTCGCGGGCCTGCTGCAGCATCAGGGCCGCGCCGCCGTGCTGGAGCCGGCACCAGGCGAGTTGTCCGTCGGGCTCCCACTTTCCCGCCATGTCGAAGCCGAGGCCGTCGCAATAGAATTCGTGTGACTCGGAGATCTCGGAGACGAACAGGAGGGGAACGGTCTGCTGAACCTTCGTTGTTGCTCGAGCGGTGGCATTCATCGGATCATCTCCTCTTTTCCAGTAGCTGGAGTGTCACGTCATCCTGCTTTCCATGAAAGTACTTATCGAGGGCCTGGTCAAACATTGAGTCTGGATCCGCAAAACATGAGAACAGTGTCATCGAAGACTTGAACTTGAGGTCATCCGGGTAGCCGAAGATCTCTGAGACTGATCGTCCCACAATAGTACAAACTGCCTGGGTACATTCCAGCAGCCTTCGTCCAAGGACCGGATGATTCAGATACTGTGTAGCTTCCTCGATACTCTTTATGGAGTAATGCTTCGCCGTTGTGCTGTGTCCCAATCCATCGAGTTGCGGGAAGATGAACCACATCCAGTGCGTCCGCTTGCGGCCGTCTCTCAATTCTGCGAGCGCACGGTCATAGACACCGTGCTGGGCGCTCGTGAAGCGATTCAGATCAAACGGATCATCCAACTCAATGCGGTTCGTGCAGGGCTCACCGCGATCGATTTCGGAATTGATGGCTGCACGGTTCGCGTCAGGGTCGCCGACAGACTCCACCTGCTCGAGGTCGCGGACATAGGGTTCGGGTAGGCCGTGCTGTCTGGCGCCGGCAACGACGAAAGCCTTGTACCAGTGATAAGGACTGAGCGCAGGCGCAATGTCGGTGGCGCAATACATCAGGGCCTTGACCGTCCCCTGGACGGTAGCGATCTCAACTTCCTTCTCGTCATAACCATGATGGAGCCCTTCGGCCTCGTCGAGCCGAGGCTTCTCAGAGCGGTCGATCTCGAACAGGACTCCCCAGACTACGTCTAAATCCATCCCGGTGGCTTCCGCATCGCATTTCCCGGAGCCGTCGCGGCCGCGCTTGTGCCAACGAAGCGTGTGACCCTCGAGCCGACCGATGTCGCGAAAACGTGCGGACGGCGCGCGCTGCCGCAATCGCGCTGCCGACATGTTGGAGCCGTAGGCGAAGTTCGTGAACGTATCCAACTCGGGCCCTGGAATCAGGGGTGATCTCGGTAGAGTGTATCGATAGTGTATATCAAGGATTAGAGTGGTGTCGAGGCGGAGGCGCGGTTCTTGACCGATCGGTTCCTAATTCCTATATTCATCGACACCCGGCTAAAAAGGCCGGGTATCGTTTTGCCCATTAGTTGACCGATCGGTTCCTAATCCACCGCAAGAAAAGGAGAATCGCCTCATGTCCACCTCCCCCAAAAACGGCAACGGCTCCGCCGGCGCCTTCGCCGAATGGGTCATCCGCTGGCGCTGGCTCGTCCTGGTCGGATCCCTCGCCTTCGCCGCCATCGCCGGCTCCGGCGGAGCCCGTCTCGCCTTCAACAACGACTACCGCGTCTTCTTCTCCGATGACAACCCCGAGTTGCTCGCCTTCGAGAAGCTCCAACGCACCTACACGAAGATCGACAACATCCTCTTCGCCATCGCTCCCCGGGATGATGCCGTCTTCACTCCCCAGGTCCTCGACGCCGTCGAGTTTTTTACGATCGAAGCCTGGCAGCTGCCCTACGTCCTGCGCGTCGACTCCATCACCAACCACCAGCACACCACCGCCACCGAGGACGACCTTATCGTCGCCGATCTTGTGGAAGGGGGTCTCGATTTCACCCCGGAAAGGCTCGGCGAAGTCGCCGAGATCGCCACGAAGGAGCCGGCTCTGCGTGACTTTCTCGTCGCCCACGAGGGGCACACGACCGGCGTCAACGTCACTTTTCAGATGCCGCAAAAGACGATGGACGAGACGCCCCAGGCCGTGGCCGCCGCCCGCGAGCTCGCCGCCCGACTCGAGGCGGACTACGGCGTGGACGTCCACCTCACCGGTATGGTCATGCTCAACAACGCCTTTCAGGAGATGAGCTTGAAGGACATGGAGACGATGGTGCCGGCTATGTACCTCATCATCGTCATCGTCGCCTTTCTCCTGTTGCGCTCGATCACCGCCACCATCGGCACGGTGCTCGTTATCCTTCTTTCCTTGATGACCGCCATGGGGCTGGCCGGCTGGGTAGGCATCGAGCTGACACCGCCGTCCTCGGCAGCGCCCACGATCATCATGACCATCGCCGTGGCCGACTCCATCCACATTCTCGTGAGTTTGCTCAGCGCCATGCGCAGAGGCGTAGGCCGTCGCGATGCCCTGGTCGAAAGTCTGCGCCTCAACATGTCGCCGGTGTTCCTCACCAGTGTGACCACGGCTATCGGCTTTCTGTCGCTGAACTTCTCCGACTCGCCGCCATTCGGTGACCTCGGCAATATCACCGCAGTAGGTATGATCGTCGCCTTCTTCTATTCCGTCGGCTTCCTGCCCGCCTTCATTGCCATTTTCCCGGTGAAGTCGCGGCAAGGTCAGACCCTGATCGGCAAGGCCATGGACCGACTCGGAGACTGGGTGGTGCAGCGCAACCGCCCCATCCTCGTCGGCTTTTCGGCGTTTGCCATCCTGCTGCTCGCCTTTATCCCGTCCAACGATCTCAACGACGATTTCGTCGCCTACTTCGACGAGACCACGACTTTTCGCTCCGACGTGACCGTCACCACAGATCGTCTCACCGGATCCTATCAGTTGCAATTCTCCCTGGATTCCGGTTCCAGCAACGGGGTCAGCGATCCCGCCTTCCTAGCGCAGGTCGGCGGCTTCGTCGACTGGCTGCGGGCCCAGCCGGAGGTTCGCCACGTCAACACCATCACCGATACCTTCAAGCGCCTGAACAGAAATCTCCACGCTGACGACAACGACTACTACCGGCTGCCGGAGGATCGCGAGCTCGCCGCCCAGTACCTGCTGCTTTACGAGCTCTCCCTACCCTACGGACTCGACCTCAACAACCAGCTCAACATCGACAAGTCGAGCACCCAGATCGTCGCCACCCTCGACAACCTCGACTCCCGCCGCCTGCGCGAGATCGCCCAGCGCGGCGAAGGCTGGCTGCGCGACAACACGCCGAAGCTTGCCACTGCCGGCATCGGTCCGGCGATCATGTTCGCCTACATTTCAGATCGCAACATCCGCTCGATGCTCGTGGGCACCTTCCTCGCTGTCGTGTTGATCTCGGCAATCCTCGTAGGTGTGCTCAAGAGCTCCAAGCTCGGGGGCATTTCGCTGGTGCCGAATCTGCTACCCGCCGGCCTCGCCTTCGGTGCCTGGGGTCTATTCGTAGGCGAAGTCAACATGGCCGTATCCATGGTGAGCGGCATGACTCTCGGAATCGTCGTCGACGACACGATCCACTTCCTCACGAAGTACAAGCGCGCCCGCAGAGAGCAGAACCTGGACGCGCCCGATGCCGTACGCTACGCATTTCACAATGTGGGTTAGGCGATCGTCGTCACCTCCCTGATCCTCATTGCCGGCTTCAGTGTGCTCGCGAGGTCCGACTTCGCCCTGAACTCCCTCATGGCTCTGCTCACTGCCATCGCCATAGGCATGGCGCTTGTCGCCGACTTTCTGCTGCTGCCGGCGCTGCTCATCAAACTCGATAGCAAGAAGTCAACCGGAAGGGAAGCGTCACCACTCGCCGGAGCGCCCGATGTCGCCCCGGCCAGTTAATCAAAAAACCAAGGAGAGCATGATGAACCTGTATGACCTAGTTCGCATGAATTGCGCTCGAATTCCCGCACTCCTCGCTTCGGCGGGAGTCCTGCGCGCTTCCGGCCTCGCCTTGATCGTGACTGCCGCACTCGATCCTGTCGCGCTCACCGCTCAGGAAGGGGCGGAAGAGGCCGCTGCCCGCGGTCTCGAGATCGCTGTGGAAGCCGATCGTCGCGACACCGGCTTCGGCGACCTCAAGGCGAGCATTACCATGATCCTGCGCAACAAGCACGGGGAGACCTCCGAACGCCGCATGCGGGTGCGCACCCTCGAGCAGGCCGACGACGGCGACAGGTCCCTCATTTATTTTCGAGAATCCCGGCGACGTGAAGGGCACGGCCTTTCTCTCCTTCACCCACAAGACAGGGTCCGACGACCAGTGGCTCTATCTGCCGGCGCTCAAGCGGGTGAAGCGCATCGCCTCCAACAACAAGTCCGGCCCCTTCATGGGCAGCGAGTTCGCCTACGAGGATATCTCTTCGCAGGAGGTAGAGAAGTACACCTACCGCTACATCGGCGAAGAGGCCTTCGAAGACCGCAACCACTTTGTCGTCGAGCGCGACCCGGTGGACCCGAAGTCCGGATACTCCCGCCAGGTGGCCTGGCTCGATACCAATGAATACCGCGTTTGGAAGGTCGAGTTCTACGATCGGCGCGGGTCGCTGATGAAGACGCTCACCGTCGCCGACTACAACCAGTACCTGGATCAGTACTGGCGTGCCAGCCGCTGGATGATGGTGAATCACAAGACCGGCAAGGAGACGGATCTCAACTGGGAGGAGTTCGTTTTCGCCAATGGCTTTGACGACAAGGACTTCAACCGCAACAGCCTGGCCCGCGCGCGTTGACGGGCGAGGGCAGGGTGACATGTCGGTGCGCACATCTTTCGTAGCACTCGTCTTCGTCGTCGTGATCATCGCCAGTCGAGCGGCGCCTGCGGCCGAACTCTTTGGAGAGGTCGCCTTCGAAAGCCGGCTCTTTCCCAACGACGCCCTCGACGTGCCCCAGCAGGACGCCGGACTTTCCGTCGCTGTCGAGCCCGAGTTTTACCACGATTGGGCTGACGGGGCCGAACGTTTGTCGTCGTCCCCTTTGGGCGCTGGGACCTAGAGGACGAGGACCGCACCCACGTCGACCTGCGCGAGCTCTACTGGCGCCGCTCCTTCGACAGCGCCGATCTCTATGTCGGCGTGCGCAAGGTTTTCTGGGGGGTTGCCGAATCCGTCCATCTCGTCGATGTCGTGAACCAGACCGACCTCGTGGAAAACTCCGATACGGAGGACAAGCTCGGCCAGCCCATGCTGCAGCTGACTCTGCTGCGCGATTGGGGCACACTCGATCTCTTCGTCATGTCAGGGTTTCGCGAACGCACGTTCGCAGGCCGCGACGGTCGTCTGCGTCCTCCAGTTCCCATCGCCGGCTCCCGGTACGGGTCCGACCTCGAGCGCTGGCACCCGGACGCAGCCGCGCGCTGGAGTCATATCATCGGCGACTACGACATCGGCATCGGTCACTTCTACGGCACGTCGCGGGAACCGCGCCTGGCAGCCAACGACGGTGCCGCGGAACCGAGGCTGATCCCGCACTACGATCTGCTACACCAGACGAGTCTGGATCTGCAGCTGACCCGCGGCGACTGGCTCGCCAAGCTGGAAGCTGTGCATCGCGATGGCATCGACGGACGCTCCAGCGCTGCTGTCGCCGGCGCCGAGTACACCCTCGTCGGCATTCTTTCCACGGCCGCAGATCTGGGTATCGTCGCCGAGGTTCAGTACGACGACCGCGACGCCCCGATGACACCCGCTTCCGACGGTCAAGGCCCAGTTTCAGTTGAAACAAATCACAGGCTCGGGTGAGTGTGTCAGCCCATCACCGCGAGCTGTTTGATGCCGAGTTCGGCTTGTATGGCTTGCCGGAGCATCGGCAGATGGCGATAGCCCTTGACCCTGCGCAGACGTGGTTCGATGTCGAGCAGTGCCGTGGCTACCCAACGGTGACGCTGTGATGAGTTGGTCCAGCGTCGCACGTTGTGTGTGAGCTGCTCCAGGAGACTGTTGACGTTCTCGATGCAGTTGGTGGTGCGGAAGGAATCCTTGAGCATCGGCGTCAGTCCCAACCGATGGAGTGTGAGGGTCTCTTCCATGCCTTCCTCGAGGCTGTGTAGGGCGGACTGATTCATCAACTTCAAGCCCGGTTTGAGCGCGTCCAGTGCCGCCTTGGCCGCCTCGTATCTCGGTTTGCCGTAGGCCGCCTCCATCTTGCGACCCATACCGGACTGCTCGCTTTTGGACAGATACGACACGACGTTCTGGCGCTTGTGATACTGGCAGCGCTGCACGCAGGCATGTCCTTTGAGCACCGACATCACCGCCTTGTAAAGCCCCTTGGCGCCGTCGATGACGACCAACAGTCCGGCTTCGTACTGCATACCGCGTTCGACCAGATCGGACAGGAAGCGACGGCAGACGCGCTCGTTTTCCGTGGCCGCCTGCACGAAGCCAAGAGGAATCTTCTGTCCGTCGAGGGTGACGCCCAGGGCGATGATGATCTCCTCGTCCGCGAAGCTCTTGCCGTCGAGGAATAGCGCCACCAGATCATATCCTTCCAGGGATCGCTCCTGGAATTCAGCCAGCTTTCGAGCCGTGCCTTTCACGTAACGACAGGACACCGATGAGGATGACAGACCAAAGGCCTCGGGTACGGCCTCAGCGCAGGCCTCGTAGTTGCGCGTGGCGATGCCCTTCAGCATCCGCAACAGCAGACCTTCGTCCATCTGTCGAGGCGTCTGCAGTGCCTGGTAAACATCCAGCGGGACCTCGGTATGGTTGGCCACGTTGCGCACCCGCGGCACATCGACGGGTAGTTTCTGGTCGGCCAGGTACACCGACCCGAGCTGAGACCCCCAGCGGCGTAACGGCTGATCCGACCCCTTGCGCTGATACCGCGACCCAGCCAACTCAACGACCGCTCTTTGCAGCTCCTCCGCGACCGCCTGCAGCCCCAAGGGAATCAGCCATTGGATCGCCTCGATCCGGCCATCCAGGTCCTCTACTTGCTCTGCAGTCTCGGGTGCTACCTTGCCGATGCTCACCGTTCGTTTGACGCCCTTCTTCCGTGCTACCAGCTTGCTCATTGCAGGCTCCTTTTGTTACCGATGCGAGACTTCTTCCAACGGGCTTCTCGTATCAAAACGTAACGATTGGAGCCTGTGCTGTTTCAACTAAGATCGGGACAAAGCGCTTCCGACAACGACATCGCTGTGGGCGGACGCCTCACCTTCAACGATGCGCAGGACACGGATGTGCTCGCATTCACTGCGATCGACCTCGACAATGGGTCGCGCTTTGCTTCTTTGGAGGCGAACCGCCGCTGGCGGAGCTCCGGCGAGGTCCGCCTCGAAGCGCGCTTCTTCAGCAACGTCGACGCGGGCGATCCGCTGTCTGCGGTGAGGCGTGATGACTATCTGCAGGTGGAGTACGTCCAGTTCTTTTGAGCGCCCGAATGAGTACATTGTAAGAGGAGTTCTCATGGCAAGACCACGCGAATTCGACATGGATGAAGCCCTGGACGCCGCTATGGGCACGTTCTGGACGAAGGGCTACGAGTCGACCTCCATGACCGACCTCATGGAGGCCACCGGGCTGCACAAGGGCAGCATCTACAAAGCTTTCGAGGACAAGCACGATCTGTTCATGAAATCGCTGACTCGCTACCTCGACCGCGCCTATCAGAGGATGCACGGCATTCTGTCCGAGGCAACATCCCCGGTCGATGGTCTGCGCGCCTGGCTGCAAGGCGCCGCGGCGTTGTGCTGCGATCAGCCGGTTCAGCGGGGCTGCATGGCGATGAACGCCGTCGTCGAGCTCGGTGCCCACGACGCAAAGGTCTCCGCCCTGCTCAGGCGCCATCACGCCCGCGCGTCCAGTCTGCTGATCGAGACCATCGAGCAAGGCCAACGAACCGGTCAGATCCGCAGCGACCTCACTGCAGACCAACTCGCGAAGTCGCTCTTCGTTCTCAGCGCCGGCCTGCTCGGCACCTCCAAAGTGCTGCGCGATACCGTCGATGCGGACGAGATGGTAGACTCCGCAATGGTTCTGGTTGGGCTCCCGGAGCAAGGGACCGCACAGACCTCACCGACGGACGACCGCTAGTCCGGCGGACCTGCAATACATCTCCTTCGGCGGTCATCATACATCTATATCGGACGAGACTGCGTACTCATTGCCATTCGGGTCGTTAAAGTGAAAACGACGACCATCCGGAAATGAGAATATGGCCTTCACGATTGAACCACCGCCTAGGCGAAGTTCGTAAGCGTATCCAATTAGACGAGCAGTGGAATCAGGAGTGATCTCAATAGTGTATATCAAAGGTTAGAGCGGTGTCGAGGCAGATTCGCACTCTGGCAGCGCAGCCGGGCCATGCTCCCCGTGGCGCTGTCCTGGTCGCAGTTCAATGAGCGGGGCCCACCCAAAAATCGGATTGTGTGCCACCTCCCAGAGGAGGCCCATCCGGATCTTTGAAGTAGAGTAGAGGGCCGGTCCTTACTCGGGCTGCCATCGAGTCGCAAGGCGTTGGATAAGCAGCTGCCGATTCAGGTAGGTACCATTATCGCGCACGACAACTGGGTCACTCTCGCCCGGCAGGTACTTCAGATCAACGAGAAATCTCCCGTAGTTGTCTGTCTTAAAGGTCGAGATGACGACGAATGAGACCTGCGACAGGACGTCGACGACGAAGTCTTTCGCGTTGCGGCCGGCGAAGGTGCCGAGTTCGGGGGTGTCGATGCCGCGCAGGCGCCAGCGGAGGGGCCAGGTGTGGTGGCCGAGGCCGCAGTCGGCGACACCGATGAGGGTATCGCCGTCGATGATGCGGTGAGGCCAGCCGATGTAAGTATGGCGGTGGGTTTGGGGCGGGCACGGATTGAAAGCGTAGGCGCCGTCGCGACGTTTCTTCGAGGTGACGAGGAGATCGGGAGCCGGGTCTTTGAGTCCGATGGGATCGATGTGCTCAGTCATGTGGAAACCGAGGTCGAGATACAGTTCGTGAGATGCGGGGTTGCCGCTGGGTACAATCTTATAGACATGGAATTCACCGAAGCGGGCGCGAAGGGGGCGGCCGGCGGGAGCGTCCTGCTCGGGTTGGACGGCGAAGGGTCGAGTGACGGTGCCACCGTAGAGGTCGTCGCGGATGGCTTTCTGCAACTGAGCCACGTTCCAGCGATCCCGATTGGCGGCGCTCAGATAAAACCGACGTTCCTCGCGGCTGGGCCGGTAGATGATCTCTCTGATGTGGGACCAGCTCAATTCTCTCCACGTGGAGAGAATTGTTAAGACGCGCCTGAAGCGCAGGATGTGCCACAAGAGAGACTTCGGTAACTGTATGTCTTTACTTAGGTTAACGACTATTTGCCGGCCGTACTCGGCGCGGGGCTGGCCGTCGATGTGGGAAATTAAGGCGTCGCCGATGTGCCAGTAGGTCTCCACTTTCTCCCACTCGCCGGCCTGGCGGGTGTGGATCCCTCCCTCGGAAATGATGCCCTGAATCTGCTCGCGGAGAGCTCGGTATTGGGTGGGTGTGAGCTCGGAGGCGGGCATGTGGCTAAGATAGGCATGGGCGGCTGGTGCGGAGTGGCTTCGCGCGTCGCCGCGCCGAAACGAGACGTCAAGCATCTGGTAACCGAAGCTGATTGCCTGCAGTGGCGTGGCAGGATCTGATTGTGCATCCTCTTGTGCCCGAGCATCCTCGAGGCCGATATGAAAATTTCCGAGATCCGTACTCACACTCTCGCGGTGCCCTTGCGCGGCCGCTATCACTGGGCGATCGGCGCCCCCGAGGGCTTCAACTCCGTCCTGGTAGAGCTGCACACCGACGACGGGGTCGTCGGCTACGGCGACGCTTTGGGCGCGCGTTCGGCGGTGGCAGCCGAGGCGACAATCCGCTCGGTCGAACACCTTCTGCTCCGGGAGGATCCGTTTCGCGTCGAATACCTGCTGGCGCGACTGTATCACAGCGGTGCCTGGAGCAACCAGCGCCGATTCGCCAATCAGTCATTTGCCGGCATCGAAATGGCCTTGTGGGACATCTGCGGCAAGGCGCTCGGGCAGCCAGTCTACAACCTGCTCGGCGGCAAGATTCACGAGACCGTTCACTGGTTCGGTTTCCTGCAGGGAGGCGATCCGCAGACGCTGGCCGCTGACGCCCGCAGCTACGTGAAGCGCGGTTTCGATGTCCTCTACATGAAGATTGGCCAGGGAGCGGAATTCGATTTGGCGGCGGTGCAGGCGGTGCGTGAGGCTGTGGGCGACGGCCCCCGTCTACGCGTCGACCCCAACGAGGCCTGGGATCGCCACACGGCCATCACCATGATCCGCAAACTGGAGCCGTTCAATCTGGATTGGGTCGAGCAGCCCTTACCGGCCTTCGACATTGCTGGTTCGGCCGATCTGCGCCGCCAGGTGTCCGTACCGATCGCTCTCGATCAGGCATTGTTCACGGAGGCCGACGTACTGGAAGCGGTCCGTCGCGACGCCTGCGACGTTGTCGTCATCGGGTTTCACGAAACGGGTGGATTGCTGCCGCTAAAGAAGGCGGCCGCCGTTGCCGCGGCCGGCAATCTCAACATCAACCGCCACGGCTGTTTGGGCGAGACGGGCATTTCGACGCTGGCGGCGCTGCAGGTCCTGGCGGCGATCCCGAACGTCACCGACGGCAACCAGGTGATGCACGAGCTGAGCGTCGACGACGTACTCGTCGACGGCCTGCTCGATATCGAGGGCGGCAAGACCGTCGTGCCCGACCGGTCCGGGTTGGGAGTCGAGATCAACTGGGATAACGTCGGCCGCTTCGAGACGCTCTTCGAGCAGGTCGGTCAATATCCGATGTGAGCCAACCTGTTGATACATCCGATAGAATTCGAGACCACGGAGGCCCGCTGGCATGGGTGCAAAAGCGCGGTCACGAGGAGGTCTCGCTTGTTTTGCAGAGGCCGTGAAAATCTGTCGTCGAGTCCCGCTGCGCTACCCTCCATTCGATATCTGAAATCGATGGCCCTCGGGGTCCTGGCCGTCGCAGAGCACGAGATCTCCGAATACCTCGACGTCCTGCATCGGAGCCCCACGGCGACAGAGCTCTTCCCGCATGGCCGGCACATCCTCGGCATGAAAGACAATCTTATGTGGGTTGGACGAGCCGCCCGTCGGGCCATCGACAGGCCCATCCGGCCCATACGCTTTGTGAAATGCCAATCGACAAGCTCCAGCATCGAGCTCGAGCCATTCCTGCGGCGAGTGTGTGCTTTCGATCGGGGCCAGATCAAAGAGATCGCGAAAAAAGGTCGCGCGTTTCTCGACGTCGCCAGCAAAGATGATAACGCGATTCATGGGAGCGAGCATGGTGTTTCTCCTGATGGAATCGGTTCGGCGCGTGCTTTATTCAAGTGATGTTCCCACCATGTTCCACCTATCCTCTTGCCGCAGTTTCTTGTTCAAATGATAGGTCAAAGCCAATGAAATACAGCTTCTCAATTCCTCTACAGAAACTTCATCGTCTTTATCGAAAAGAATGCTTCGATTTCCGCCATACCGAAACTCACTTGGATATCTCTCTCTGAAGGTAGCAACCAGATCCGTGGTACATTTGAAGTAGATTGCGTACTGTTCCTCCTGAGCTTCTTTCCAGGCAATTCTGACGGTGCTTCCACTTTTCGATTTTGATGTAAGATAGCTTGGTTCCCCCCACTTCAGAGTTTCTTCCAACTCTCCAACACTTTCTGTTGCCGCCGCCGCTTCGAGAATCAACTGTCGAAGAAACATCAGCTTCTTCCGCATACGACTCGGGTAGGATTTGAAGACTGCAGCAACTTCAGGATTCTGAATTCTTGCGGGCATAAGGATTTCGTAGGACCTAAACGCGGTCGAGATTCTCCACGGTGAGCTGGTTGTGGACGTTGCCGGTGTTCACGATGGAGGCCGGTTCGAGGAGGACGACATGAACTTCCTCCTCCGCGACAGGGAGATGCTCAACGCCCCGCGGCACTATGAAGAACTCTCCTTCGTTTATGGTAACCTCACGGTCACGGAGTCGCATGAGGAGGCTGCCATTCATTACGAGAAACAACTCATCCTCATTTTCGTGGTGGTGCCAAACGAATTCGCCCTTCAGTTTCGCCACTTTGACGTGTTGCCCGTTGAGTTCGCCGACGATCTTCGGAGTCCAGTGGTCGGAAAACAGGCTGAACTTATGCGCGAGATTGACAACGGTCATGTCCATCCGGTACTCCTCGGGGTGATGGCGGTGTGGGCGCTCTCGAGCTACAGTCCCGTAGTGACTTTCTTGCTGAGTTTGAGAACCGCTCCACCAACTTCGCCAATTCTCGCAACCAACTCGGCCTGCTTTTCTTTGTCGTTCTTGTCAGAGTTGACAATCTCGATGAGAGCGACCAGCTCGTCGCGATCGGATTTGTTCGGGAACAGCTCCGCAGTCTCCTTCGCTGTAAAGGCCGTGTGGCTTGAAAGTTCCTCTGCAAAGGCGGACTTCGTCTTCTTGCTGGCGATCTTGCCAATTGCGCTTCGTCTGGGCACGGCTCTCTCCTCAATTCGTCAGGGTTTCCAGTCTCTCCTGCAGACTCTGTTTGGCGTTGACAACGGCGTCGTCAATGAGATCCAATGACAGCCCCGGCTGGATGGATCCCAGGAGAGTGTCGATGGATTGCCGTTGAGCTGAGTTGAGTTTTTCCATGGCGTCCAGCCAGCCACCAACTGCCTGGTGAGCATCCAACGCATTTCGATATTCCGTCGCTATCGCCTCCCGCAACTGAACGCGCATTTGATCGATGAGCGCCGATTCGGCCTGATACTCCGCCACGAGGTCGCTGTAGAGCTGCGGGAGGTCCCTGCCTGAGTCGTACGGGCGCCCGTTGACCTGTTCAAACGCGGCCGTCCAGTTCTCGAAGTACACCGGGCCGTATTCGTTGAAAAAGAATCTCTCGAAATCCTCGAGTTTCTTGTCGATATAGGCGTCTACCATTGCGAGATGGGCCGCACGGAGCGATTCGATGATCTCTTGCTCTTTCTGATGTGTCTTTGCGACCTGAGGTGGGACCGAGGCACAGCTCATCATACCGACGAGCAACGTAGCGGTGAGTGGTAAATGGAATGGGTCGAGCCTGGACATTTTTCGGTTGCCTCCTTCAGACCGCCTGGTCGGAGAAGCGAATCATCGCGGCATCTCAGTCCAATCGAGGCCTGCGTCGGTATAGAGCTTGATCCAGTCGTGGTGTGAGCCCGCGACACTCTCAGGATCTTCGTGGCTGCGAGCCACAAAGCCGGGCTTGCTCGAGCGGCCTGTAGGGAGCCCAATGCGACTGTAACGTGTGTCGACACTCCACCTGACGGTGTTGGAGGCGTTGGGATTCGAGCGATGTAACATCCGCTCCATGAGCATCAACGCATCGCCCACGTCCACCTCGCAGGTCACGATTTCACCTTCAGGCAGGTCGGACTCGGCAACTCCGTGATAAAGGGGTACCCGATGGTCGTGCGGCAACAGACCGGGTCTATGCGATCCACGCATCACCTGCATGCAGCCGTTTTCGGCAGTGGCATCGACGAGAGGGATCCAGAAGTTCACGATCAACGTCTCCCCCGCTTCCTCGGGTGTCAGGTAGGCGAGGTCCTGGTGCCAGGGCACGACCGTGTCCTCGTGGTCCGGCAGTTTCGCGCGGAGGACTGTTTGAGGGTGCGCAAGAATCTCAGGACCAATCAACGATTCCGCTGCATCCAGTAGAGCCGGCCAGGTTCTGAGTGTGAACATGCCGGCAGTTTTGTGCTGTTTGCCCTGAACCTGGTGCCACAACCAGCTGCGGTCGGAGCAGGCGTCCGCCACCAGCGCCAGCCGGGTGGCAAAAGGCGCGTCGGGAAACAGGCTCGTCGCGTCGAGGAACCCCCGCCTCACGGCTTCATTGCTCGAGTCATCGACTTTCTGTTCGAGCTCATCGATCAAGGGCTGAAGTGCTTCGCGTTGGAGCAAATCACGAACAATCAGGAAGCCATCCTGGTGGAATTGTTGAATCTGTTCGGGGTTGAGTCCTCGGTTCATCAACAACCTCCCAATTCAAACACGTCGAATCCCGGATCAGAATATCATGGGTGAATACGGGTACATCCAGCTCTGTCTCTCCCCCGGGTAGGCGCAAAGCCGGAGAATCGGCGCCTGTGCTCGGCAAGTAAGCAGAAACCTTGAAATTCCCGTCCGGCAGGGCAAAACATAGAGCTCCCTCGATCGGCTGGCCGCAATCTCTTTCTTCTCGCTCGCGTCCGTCGGCCAGATAGATGCAGTAATCCTGCCCCTCCACTGCCAGAACCGACGCGACGGTTTTTCAGGCTGCTTTTTCAGCCAGCTTGGGCGCGGCCGAGCCCGGGCAAGGTCGACCGAATGGATGAACGTAGACAGATGGCTCATCCAGGTGCGAATGCACTTCTGTGAGGCCGGTGTGCCCGTCTCGAGGTGTGGCAGGATGGAAAAGTCGATCATGTCATAGTGCGCCCCGCTCATCAGCGTGGTCCAGGCCCGCTTGCGGTGCACGGTCCAGCCTTCCTCATCCAGATAGCGGGTCGCAACATTGTCCTCGTCGTAGTTGAGCGGTTTGGAGGTGGTATAGGTCTCCAGGGCAAAGTCGCGCACGGCAGCAAGTGGGGTCGCTCGGGACTCTGTCCAGATTATGTCAATCTTTGCCATGCCCTCTCTCGAGGCATCCCGTCTGATCCACCTATATATAATGGAATGCCACTCCTGTGCCGGACGCGGGTCGCGAGGAATCCCGCGATGATACTGGCTCTGTCTTCGGTGTTTCGACCTACCGTGGCAGTCGCTGTTGCAGATAGCGTCTATACGCGGAATAACAGCTGGCTCCCACCACGAAGACGACGGCCGCTCCTGCTGAGAAGGCGGCTGACACCAGAGCATCCCCGGTCGATCCGTACGACACGCCGAACACCGCACTGGCGACGAGCAACGCTTTGAACCAGCGCGGGATGAGAGGCCATCTCTTGACCTCCTCCTTCTCGATCGCGGCTCTGGCCTCGGGCGCCAGGCTGTCAGAACGCCGACTCTCTCTCATCGCCTTCTCGAATCAATCGGTATCCGGCCGGAATCTCCTCTCCATCCACGACATCATATCATTTGCCTGAGACAGGTCAACCTCATGGCGTTACGCGAACTCCTTGACGCGGGGTCGGGTGAGACTATAGGCTCTTTTGCAGAATCGAGTCCCAAGGACCAGATTCTGCAGCCGGCACAAGTCAGTGAAATGATGAAGAGAAAAGGAGAGCGGAAATGAAGATCGTCGTACCCGACGGATACACGCTGAATCCGGGAGATCTCAGCTGGGAGGGCCTGGAGGCTCTCGGTGACACGACCGTACACGAATACTCGACGCCCGAAGAGGTCGTGCCTCGCGCACAAGGGGCCGATATCATCATGCCGAACAAGGCGGTGATCTCGAAGGAGGTCATCGAGCAGGTGCCGGATCTGAAATACATCGGGGTGCAGGCCACGGGATACAACATCATCGATCTGGAGGCGGCGTCGGAGAAGAGTATCGTGGTGACGAACATTCCCACCTACGGCACGCCCTCGGTGGCGCAGATGGTGTTCGCCCACGTGCTGAATCTGACGCAGCGGGTCGCCTATCACGCCGAAACCGTGAAGGAGGCTCGCTGGACGAACAATCGCGACTTCTGTTACTGGGACTTTCCGCTGGTCGAGCTGAACGGCCTGACGATGGGGATCGTCGGCTACGGCCGCATCGGCCAGCGCACCGGCGACATCGCCCGCGCCCTGGGGATGCAGGTGCTGGCGCACGACGAGTATCTCAAGCCGGCCGACTTTCCCGACGCGGAGTTCGTCACCGTAGAGGAGATCTTCAAGCGCAGTGACGTTATCAGCCTCCACTGTCCGCTGACACCGGAGACCGACAAGCTCGCCAACGCCGAGCGTCTCGCTCTGATGAAGCCGACGGCCTTTCTCGTCAATACGAGCCGCGGTCCCCTCGTGGACGATCAGGCCTTGGCGGATGCCCTCAACGCGGGCAAGCTGGCCGGCGCCGGTCTCGACGTGCTCACGGTGGAGCCGCCGGCGATGGACAACCCGCTGATCAGCGCCAAGAACTGCTTCGTCACACCTCACATCGCCTGGGCCACCCGCTCGGCGCGATCGCGATTGCTCGATACGCTCGTCGAGAACGTGAAAGCGTGGATCGACGGCAAGCCGCAGAATGTGGTGAACTGAGGCGCACACGAATTGAGAGGGGGATTCGATGGATCTGTTCGACTTGAGTGGAAAGGTCGCCATCGTCACGGGCGGCAACAGCGGTATCGGGCTGGGTATGGCCAAGGGTCTGGCCGATGCGGGGGCCACGGTGGCGCTGGCAGCGCGCAACGAAGAAAAATCCAAAACCGCGGCGCAGGAGATAGAGAGCGCGGGCGGGAAAGCGTTCGCCGTGAAGTGCGACGTGACGGACATGGACTCGGTCAACAAGATGGCGCAGACGGTAAAGAATGAGGGCGGTCGCATCGACATTCTGGTGAACAACGCCGGCACGAACATCCGCAAGGAGCCGCAGGACCTGACCTACGACGAGTGGCGTCTGGTGCTGGACACGAACCTGGACAGCGCCTTCCGCTGCAGCACGGCGTGCTATCCGGCGATGAAGGAGGCGGGAGGCGGGAAGATCCTGAACAACGGCTCGATGCTTTCCATCTTCGGCGCCTCGTGGGGAGCGCCCTACTCCGCCTCGAAGGCGGCGATGGTGCAGATTACGAAATCGTTCGCCATCGCCTGGGCCAAGGACAACATCCAGGTGAACTGTTTTCTGCCCGGCTTCATCGACACGCCGCTGACGAAGACGGCGCGGCAACAGCTCGAAGGGCTCAATGAGAAAGTGCTCGCCCGCACCCCCGCAGACCGCTGGGGAACCCCCGACGACTTTCGCGGCATCGCCATCTTTCTGGCGAGCGCGGCGTCGAATTTCGTGACCGGAACGGCGATACCGGTGGACGGTGCGTTCTCGGTAAATATTCTTTAGTGGCGCCGTAGCGGGGCGCCGCAAGCTCGGAGATGATGAGGATCGGTGACTGACGGCAACCATACGGCGCAGAGCGTTCGCGTTCTGCTGGTCGACGATCAAGAGGACGTCGGCAAGCTCCTGGCGCGGATGATCGCCAACGAGGAGGATATCTCCTACCGCTTCTGTCTCGACGCCAACAAGGCGCTGGAGGTAGCCGGAGAGCATTCGCCGACCGTCATCCTGCAAGATCTGCGGATGCCGGACATCGACGGGTGGGATCTGATGGAGGCCTACAAGCAGGACGATACGCTGCGGGATGTACCGGTGATCGTGCTCACCGGTAGGGAAGAGCCGGAGCTGAAGGCCGAAGCCTTCGAGCGCGGTGCCAGCGACTATCTGGTGAAGGGTGCGGCGAAGGTCGAGCTACTGGCGCGCTTGCGTTACCACTCGGCGGCCTGCACGAACCTGCGAAGGCAGCGGCAGTCCGAGAAGGAGCTGGAGAGACGGATCGCAGAGAGGACGGAGCAGCTGCAGCACCAGATGGAGCTGTTCCGAAAATTCGTGCCGCAGATCTTTACGGAGGGTCTCGACGGTGACCGGATCGAAATCGCCAGGGCGCTTGCCAGAGAAGAAGACTACACCGTCCTGTCTGCCGACATTCGGAACTTCACCGAGTTTTCGGAGTCGATCACCCCGGCGGAGTGTTACAACTTCCTGAACTCTTTTTTCGCCGTCGTCGAGCCGGCAATCCGCGAAAACGGCGGCTTCGTTTACCAGTACGTGGGGGACGAAATCATGGGGCTGTTCGAGCCGAAGCAGGGCACGGACAACGCCGTGCGCGCCGCTGTTTCGCTGCAGAAACAGATCATGAAGGAGTACAATCTCGGGCGCCAGCGCGCGGGCTACGATCCGATCAGCATCGGGATTGGGTTGAACACCGGCCCGGTGGCGATCGGCATCGCCGGAACACCGGAGCGGATGGACGCCTGCGCCTTCGGAAACACCGTCAATGTGGCGGCGCGCTGCGAGGGGCTGAGCAAGAGGCTAGAGGCCGGCATCATCATGACCGAACAGACATATCGAAGGCTGGCAAAGCAGGGTGAGTTCGAAGTGCGGGATCTCGGTGATACACAAGTGCGAGGCCTGAAGGAGGAGATTCGCGTCTACGAAGTTCTCGACGTCGCCAAGGCGGGAGCGCTGCCGTGACGCGGACGAACATATCGTCGGGGGCGCCCTTCGAGGACACCTTTGGTTACTGCCGGGCGGTGCGTGTGGGCGAGCAGGTCCATGTCGCCGGTACCTGCGCCCGACCGCCGCACGACACGGGTGATGCCTACGAGCAGGCGAAGGGGGCGCTGGAGATCATCGGCACGGCGCTGGCCGAGGCGGGAGCGAGCTTCGACGACGTGGTGCGCACCGTCGTCTACATCACCGACACCAAAGACAAAGACCTCGTGGCCCGCGCCCACGGCGAGGTGTTCGGGCAGATCCTGCCGGCGTCGACGCTGGTGGCCGTCGCGGCGCTGCTGGAACCCCACCTGCGCGTAGAGATCGAAGCGTACGCCATTCTCGACTCGTGACACTTCCGCGGGAGCTCAGTCTCTGGTGAGCTGACGGTACTTGATGCGGTGAGGTTGATCTGCCTCCTCGTCGAGCTGCTGCTTCCGCCTCTCCTCGTATTCGGAGTAGTTGCCCTCGAACCAGACGACCTGGCTGTCCCCCTCGAAGGCGAGGATGTGGGTGGCGATGCGGTCGAGGAACCAGCGATCGTGGCTGATGATGACGGCGCAGCCGGCGAAACTCTCGAGCCCTTCCTCGAGCGCGCGCATTGTGTTGACATCGAGGTCGTTGGTCGGCTCGTCCAATAGGAGTACGTTGGCGTCCTGTCTGAGCATCTTGGCGAGGTGCAGTCGGTTTCGCTCTCCGCCCGACAAGGTGCCGACGAGCTTCTGCTGATCGCCGCCGGCGAAGTTGAAGCGGCCGGCGTAGGCGCGCGAGTTGATCGGCCGATCGCCGAGGAGAATTTCGTCCTCGCCACCCGAGATTTCCTGCCACACCGTCTTGTCGCCGTCCAGTGTTTCGCGGCTTTGATCGACGTAAGCCAGCTCGACGGTCTCGCCGAGGCGCAGGTCGCCGGAGTCGGGCTCCTCCTGTCCGACGATCATCCGGAAAAGCGTCGTCTTTCCGGCGCCGTTGGGGCCGATGACGCCGACAATGCCGCCGGGAGGGAGCGCGAAGGTCATGTCCTCGAATAGAGCGCGGTCGTCATATCCCTTGGCCACCGCCTCTGCCTGAATGACGACGTCGCCGAGTCTGGGGCCGGGAGGGATGTAGATCTCGAGGTCGCGGTGCCGCTGGACTCTGTCTTCGTTGAGGCGGTCCTCATAAGCGCGGATGCGGGCCTTGCTTTTCGCCTGACGCGCCCTTGGCGCCATGCGGATCCACTCGAGCTCCCGCTGCAGCGTCTTCTGGCGCTCGCTCTCCGATTTCTCCTCCCGCGCCAATCGTCCCCTCTTTTGCTCGAGCCAGGAGGAGTAGTTGCCCTTCCAGGGAATGCCCTCGCCCTGATCGAGCTCGAGGATCCAGCCGGCCACATTGTCGAGAAAGTAGCGATCGTGGGTGACGGCGATGACGGTGCCGGCGTATTCCTGCAGGTGGCGCTCCAGCCAGGCGACGGACTCGGCGTCGAGGTGGTTGGTGGGCTCGTCGAGCAAGAGGATGTCGGGTTGCCGGAGGAGGAGGCGGCAGAGTGCGACGCGACGGCGCTCGCCACCCGATATGACGTCGACGGACATTTCCTCGGGCGGGCAGCGCAGAGCGTCCATCGCCATCTGCAGGCGGCTGTCGAGGTCCCAGGCGTTGGCGGCATCGATTTTCTCCTGCACTGCCGACTGGCGGGCGATGAGTGCATTCATCTCGTCGTCGGACATCGGCTCGGCGAACTTTTCGTTGATCTGCTCGTACTCCCTGAGCAAGTCGGCCGTCTCCCCGACGCCCTCCTCGACGATCTGGCGCACCGTCTTTCCTTTCTCGAGGACGGGCTCCTGCTCGAGGAAGCCGACGGTGCGTCCGGGCGCCAGGATGGTCTCTCCCTCGAACTCCGTGTCCACGCCGGCCATAATGCGGAGCACCGTGCTCTTGCCAGCTCCGTTGAGGCCGAGAACGCCGATCTTGGCCCCGTAGAAGTAAGACAGGGAGATGTCCCTGATAATCTGTTTCTTGTTGTGGAACTTGCTGACTCCGACCATCGAATAGATGATCTTGTTCGCTTCGCCCTCACTCATGATCAGGCCTCACTCGTCTCGTTCGGTGGGGGGGACTATTATAGGCAGGCGCAAATGGAAGCGGAAGTTGAAGAGCTCGACGCGGCAGTAGCCGCATCGCTGGCGTCTCTGGTGGGCATCGGCTGCCAGTCGGGAGACACAGTGCTGGGGCTGTCGGCCGTGCGCCGTACGAAGGAGCTGGCATTCGTGTTCGTCGATTCGAGCCTGGCAGCGGGCACGCAGCGGGAGCTGGCGCGGCTGGGCCGCTTCGGGACGCGGGTTTACCGTGTTTCGCCTCTGAGCCAGGTGACGCAAAAGGCGGGGCGAGAGGATGTGTCGGTGGTGGGGGTGAGGAAGGGGGCGCTGGCAGATGGTATCGGCGACAAGATCGGGTGATCACTCCAGCTTCATCTGCCTGTCGGCTGAGGAGAAGGCGATGAAGAGGACGGCGTCCTCGTCGCCGATGTTGCGGGCCTTGTGAGGCAGAGCTCGGGGCAAGTTGATGGTGTCACCCACGTCCATTTCCACCTCTTTGCCGTCCTCGATGACATGCGCTATCCTGCCCTGCAGCACGACGAGCACCTCGGAGCAGTTCGGGTGCGAGTGCAGGGGATTCTCGCAGCCCGGTTTTATGAATGCCTTTCCGATGGTCATGTCGGTGGAATTACCGAGCTTGCGTCCGGCGTACCAGGTGAGGGATCCCCATTCATCGGATATACTCTCGGTTTCGTTGGCGCGCAACAGGGTCGCTTTGTCTATTATTTTCTCCGCTTGGCCCGGCGTCGATTGCGGGGGAATATAGAAGATTGATCTCAAAATAATAGAGGAGGGTGCGCCGAGTGGAGAAGGTGCGAGTTGGAATCATCGGGCTGGGGGGAATGGCCAACGTCCACTGTGAAGCGATCGCGACGGTAGAGCAAGTCGAGCTCGTCGCTGTGGCTGACCTGCTGCCGGAAAAACGGCGGGAGTTCATGGATGAGTATGGAGTGCCGAGGTCCTACGGCTCCCACGAGGAGCTGCTTCGGGATGACGAGATCGACGCGGTGGCTGTGACTCTGGGCCATCACCTGCATCACCGGCTCACCGTGGACGCGTGCAACGCCGGCAAGCACGTGCTGGTGGAGAAACCGATGGCGATCAACCTGGAGCAGTGCGACGACATGGTGGCGGCAGCGGCGGCGAACGGGGTTAAGCTGATGCTGGGGTACACGCAGCACTTCTACGCCACGAGCATGAAGGCGAAAGAGATTCTCGACTCGGGCGAGCTGGGGCCCATCATCACGGCGGTGGCGTGTATGTGCAAGAACTGGGGATTCTCCGCCCGCCCGCCTCAGTACCGCAGCCGCTTTCACGGCGGGGGGATGTGGATGACGAACGGCGTTCACGTCGTGGACCGGCTCACGTGGATGATGGCCTCACAGGCCGTGTCAGTCTCGGCGGCCATCGGCACGCGGGCGCACTACCAGGCGAGCGACGACTCGGCCACAGCGTTCATCCGCTACAAGAATGGGCTCTCAGGCGTCGCCGTGACAGTGGGGTACCAGGACGGCGGGCCGACCTACGAGAACCACGTGATCTGCGCCAACGGGTCTCTCAAGTTCAGCGAGCACTTCGAGAAGTACGTCCGGGTCGGAAAGGGAGAGCGGTGGGAGGATGTGCCGTTCGACGAGCCTCCGCATGATCTGCACCACGAGTGGAGGACGTTCGCCGAGGCGATTCAGCAGGATATCGAGCCGCCCACGCACGGAGAGTACGGCCGGCACATCATGGAGATCGTATTCGCCGCCGAGCAGTCGGCCATCATCGGTCGGGAGGTGATGCTGGAAGGGGGGGCAAGCTGGGCAACGCAATCATCGGGCATGGTGACGACGAGAGAGCACGGCTGGATGTAGTTGCCACGATTTCACTGTCGACGATAGCGCCTGAGGGGGCATCGAATCGAAAGGACCAGTCGCGCCCGGGCGAGCCATGTTAGTGCGGCTCATCGTCGCCGCGTCACTCGTCGCCTGGCGCCTGCGGGCAGCAAAGAGCTGAACCATTCCAGTGTTCGCAGCGTCCGCTCGTTGTTGCGGTTGCCGTGCTTGCCGTCGAACTCTTCATAAACGTGCTTGACGCGCGCTTTTTTGAGTCGCTCGTGGAGAATCCTGTGCCCGAGGTGAAAATCGTACTCATCCTTCGATCCACAGTCGGTAAACACACTCATGCTCCTGAACGCAGGCACGTAGCGCTCGTAGGCGATGATGGGGTCGAAGTGGAGCCACTTTTGCCAGACTTCATCGATGAGCTCTCCTGTGGGGAAGCTGATGGGCAGGTCGCAGTAGAAGGGCGGCTTGCGGGGGTTCGGTGAGTAGGCTGCGGCGAGTCCGTAGCAGTACCAAGTGTCGAAATCGCCGGGCAGGGGACCTCGAAAGCCCTTCGGCCACGAGGCGTTCACGAGACGCGCCAACCACGGCACGTGCGTCACCTCGAAGTAACAATCGGCGCTTCTGATCGCCACGGCGCCGAAGACGTCGGGATTTTCGCCAGCGACGTGAAAGGCGCCTATGCCTCCGCTCGACACACCCCCAACCATGCGATGCGATCGCTCGGCCACCGTTCGGTAGTTGGCGTCGACGTAGTTCACCACGTCCTCAGCGACGTATTTGGCGTAGTTGCCGTTGACACCCGAATCGACCCATTGACTGCACCCAAGCCGATTCCAGCCGTCCGGCATGACGAGGATCATCTCTTTGCATTTTCGTCCCGCCATGAGGGCGTCGGCCGAATGCGTGAAGGATTGCCACTTGGGCCCGGTCGAAATGTTGAAGTCGGCTGCCCAGTTCCAGGCAGAACTGCCGAAGCCGTGCAGGAGGTAGGCCGCCGGGTAGCGCCGGGTCTTCGACTTGTGATAGGAGCGCGGCAGAAAGATGGTGAGGTTGCGGTCGGCAGGGTCTCCGAGCTTGTTCTTTTCCAGGTGACGAGCGTGAATGAGCTCGATGCGAAGACGCTCTGATCTTTCCTGTTGATTCATCGGATAATCTCCAGTGATGGGCCGATTGATTCGGAGGCGAAAGCGTAGTTGATGGCCCAGACACGTCAAGCTGTCCCTCATTGACACGGTGAAGTCCGGGAGCAAAGGTTAGGCGCACGGCAACGGCACACAGCAGCGAATACACCCCGTACGAGAAGAGAGAGAGAATGAGCGAGAATACTCTGACCGCCGGAGTCGCGCGGGTGGACATCACGCCGCCGGTGGGTTTCCGGATGCAGGGCGCCATGAGGCGCACGGAGGGCTCGACGGCGGTCGAGTCGTCACTGCTGGCCACGACATTGTTACTGGCCGACGACAACACCAAAATCGTCATCGTCGATTGCGATCTGATCGGCTTCGACCTGCCGCTCGCACAGGAAATACGAGAGGCGATCGCCGGCCGAGTCGGAACCTCCGCCAGCTGCGTGGCCGTCGGCTGCACCCACACGCACAACGGTCCCAGCACGACCCGAGGCACGCTGGGTGGTGTTCACGACGTTGGCGGCGACCCGACCGAGCGGGCGGTGCTCGACTCCTACATCGAGAACCTGAAGGGTCAGCTGGCAGGTATGGCCGCCTTTGCCGACGACAACAGAGAGCCCGCCCGCGTCGGCGCCGGCAGCGGGCAAGCGGCCGTGGCCATCAACCGCGAGGAGAAGGTTGCCGACGGGCGGGTGCTCGTAGGGCGCAATCCGGAAGGCACGACCGACCACAGCGTCGACGTGCTGCGGGTGGACGATATCGACGGCAACCCGATCGCCACGCTGGTGAGCTACGCGGCGCATCCGGTGGTGATGGGGTATCACACCTACTACCTCAGCCAGGACTACCCCGGTGTGGTGCGGTGCCTCGTCGAGCAGGTCACGGGGGCGGCCTGTCTCTTCCTCACCGGGGCAGCCGGCAACCAGGCGACGCTGTCCTTCCTCCAGGATGACTGGGGCGAGAAGGAGCGGACGGGTGGCATCATCGGTGGAGCGGCAGTGCAGGCGTTTTTCGATATTGAAACCCACCCCCACGAGGTGGTGCGGGAGGAGGGCGCCTCGCTGTCGAACGTCGCCTTTTATCACAAGGAGTTCAGCGAAGGACCGACCCATCGGATCCTCAAGTCAGCGAGCCGTCAGGCGACGGTGCCGCTTCAAGAGCTGCCTTCGCCGGAGGAGGCGGAAGCGGCACTGGCCGCGGCGAGCGAAAACGTGCGGAAGCTGGAGAGCGCGGGGGAATCACCTACAAAGACTTATCCCGCCCGTCTGGTGGAACGCTGGGCTCAGGGCGTGGTCGACAAGATCGAGTCGGGCATCACCCAGGAAGACCTCACCTTCGACATCGTTGGTTTTCGGATAGACGACATCGCTCTCGTCACCATGCCGGGCGAGCCGTTCGTGGAGATCGGACTGGGAGTCAAGCAACGGTCGAAGGCCGCTCACACGATTTTCGGCGGCTACTGCAACGGCGTTTTCGCCTACTGGCCTTCGGCGGAGACGGTCAGGCAGGGGGGTATGGCCATCGACGCGTCGCTGAAGTCGTACAACATATCCGCACCGCCTGTAAAAGAGTGCGTCGACCTCATCGTCGCCCAGTTCGGCGAGCTTCTGGGCGACCTGGATCTGTAGGCGCGTCATCGCGATGTCGGAGATCGGAGTCATTCTATCGGGGGTCGGCGGCGTGGGCCGCAACGTCACGCGCTTATTGAGCGCGCGGCCCGGCTACGAGGTGGTGGCGGCGTGCTCGCGCAACCCCAATCTCGTAGGACAGGATGTGGGTGTGCTCGCCGGAGTCGAGCCGCTGGGCGTTCAGGTCGTCGCCAGCCGGGAGGAAGCACTGGCGAAACCGGCCGATCTGCTGCTGGTGGCGACGACGTCGTTCCTGAGAGAGGTGGCGGACGACGTGCGCGCCGGCGCCGAGCGCGGACTCGACGTCATCACCACGGCCGAAGAGGCTTTCTATCCGTGGTCGATCGACGAGGGGCTCGCCAACGAGCTGGATGAGCTGGCCAGGCAGCGCGGCGTAACCCTGCTCGGGGTGGGACTCAACCCCGGCTTCATCTTCGATACGCTGGTACTGACTGTGTCTGCCATCGCCTGGGACGTGCGCAGTATTCGGATACGACGGGTCGTCGACATTTCCCGATTCAGCGCCACCATTCAACGACGGATGGGATTGGGGTTCTCGCCGGCGGAGTTCGAAGAGCGGGTGAGCGCCGGTGCAATCACCGGACACATCGGGTTCAGGCAGGGATTTGCGCTCGTAGCGAAATGTTTAGGGAGGAGCCTCGAGCGGATTACGGAGTCGTTCGAGTCGATGGTCGCCGAAGACGGCTCGGTGAACGAGCACCTGAAGGTGGAACCCGGAAAGACGGGCGGGTTGGTGCAGCGAGTGACGGGCTTCGTGGCAGGCGATCCCTGGATCGCGGCGGAGTTCACCGCCTACGGCGGACAGGCCGGCTACACGGCGGAGGACTCGATTTCCATCGAGGGCCTCAACTCCATCAATCTCGTGATCAACCCGGGGTGTCAGCCCCAGCTGGGAACGGCAGCCATGATCGCCAACTGCATCCCGAGGGTGGTGGAGGCGCGGCCCGGTTTTCTGACGGTGGCGGATCTGCAGCTGCCGTACGCGCGGCCGACGGATGGCGAGCTACTGCGACGGACGGATTGATGGATTCCGCGCCTGGCTCCTTCGATGAGGTTTTCCTGACGCCGGAGTACTTCGCCGATCCGTATCCCCTCTTTCGTCAGCTGCGGGCCGAAGCGCCCGTCTACTGGTGCGAGCGCCTGCAGGCCTGGCTCGTCACGCGCTACGACGACGTCCTCCAGGGCCTCACCGATCCGAGGCTGAACTGCGGAGACCGGATTGCCTCCATCCTGGACCGGCTCCCGCCGGGGTCCCAGGGGCGGTACCGTCCGCTGCTCAACCACATGACCAGCATGATGGTTTTTACCGATCCGCCGGATCACACCAGGCTCCGCAACCTGATTGGCAAGGCCTTCACGGCGCGCACGCTGATCGATCTGCGACCGAAGATTCAGCTCATCGTCGATGAGCTGCTGGATACCTTCGAGGGGCGTGATCGGATAGATCTCGTCGCCGAGTTCGCTTTTCACGTCCCGGCCATCGTCATCTGCGAGATGCTCGGGATCCCGCGCGAGGACCGCGGCCACGTGCACGAATGGTCCGACGACATCGCTGGATTTCTCTCGTCCGGCGCCGTCACTCCCGAGAAGACGGAACACGCACAGCAGAGCGTGCTGGCGGCCAAGGAGTACCTCCTGGACCTCGCTGCCCGACGCCGAAGCGAACCGCAGGATGACCTGATGACGGCACTCGTCGAGGCGGAGCATGAGGGTGACAGGCTCAGCGGCGATGAGCTCATCTCGATGGTTGTGCAACTGTTCTTCGCCGGGTTCGAGACAACCGAAGGCCTGATCGGCAACGCCGTGCTGGCACTGCTTCGATTTCCGGACCAGCTCGAGCTGCTGCGGTCCGATTCGAGCCTCATCGAGGGCGCGGTCGAGGAGTTTCTCAGATACGATAACTCAGTGATGCGACAGGCGCGGGTCGCGAACGTCGACCTCGAGTTGCGCGGACAGCGGATCGAGAGGGGGCAGTACGTAGCTCTCTTCATCGGAGCAGCGAACCGCGACCCGGAGCAGTTCCCCGAGCCGGATCAGCTGGATATCAAAAGGCGAGAAAACAAGCACGTCGCGTTCGGTCACGGCATTCACTTCTGCATCGGCGGACCGCTCGCCAGGATCGAGACGCAACTCGCCATCAACTCAATCCTGCGACGGATACCGAACATGCGATTGGCCGAGCAGGACCTAGAGTGGGATGAGCTGCTGGCGCTGCGGAAACTGAAATCGCTGCAGCTGATTATCGGCGAGTGATGGAGCGCGGCAGATGAGCAGCAGAAACGACTATATCGACGAGAAACTCTTCGATTACATCCTCGACACCTCGCTACGCGACACACCGCTGCTGAAGCAGCTGCGGCAGGAGACGGCGGAGATGCCGAGCGGCGTGATGCAGATCTCGCCCGATCAGGGGCAGTTCATGGCACTGCTCGTACGGTTGACGGAGGCGCGACGGATCATCGAGGTGGGAACATTCACCGGATACAGCAGCACGGTCATGGCGCAAGCGCTGCCCGACGACGGCATTCTGATCGCCTGCGATGTGAGCGAAGACTACGCCAAAGTGGCGCGGCGCTATTGGAAGAAGGCGGGGGTGGCGGACAGAATCGAGCTGCGCCTGGGTCCGGCGGCGGAGACCTTGGAGAAGATGCTGACGGCCGGCGAAGCGGGCGGCTACGACATGGCTTTCATCGACGCCGACAAGGTCAACTACAGGACCTACTACGAACGGTGTCTGGAGCTGGTTCGAGCTGGAGGTCTCATCATGATCGACAACGTGCTGTGGGCGGGGCGTCCGGCGAAGCCCGAGGAAGACGATGAAGACACGGTGGCGATCCGAGAGCTGAACGCCGCCATCAGAGACGACGAGCGGGTTGATATGTCCCTGTTGTCGATCGGCGACGGACTCACCCTGGCGCGCAAGCGCTGATCAGGCGTAGAGCGAGTCGACGGTAACGACGCGGCCATCCTGAGCTGCCGACTGGTAGGCGGCATCGAGCAGCTCGACGCTGCGCCAGCCATAGACGCCGGGCGACAGGTTCGGTCCGCGTTCGAGTATGATGTCGACGAGATTCTCGCAGGGCAGGTGAGCGGGGTAGGCTGTGAACTCGCCGTAGCCGACCTCTGCGTCCTTTCCAGGTGAGAGGTCCTCCTCGCTACCGTCCTCGAAGTGCACGGTTCCTGTCAGCCCGATGTACTCCAGCTCGATCCATCCCTTCCTGCAATAGATCTGCAGGTCGAGTCTACCCTCTCCAACTGTGCAGGTGCCGGTGCTGCCCACCGTGGCGAGGGCGCCGTTGTCGAGGCGGACGATGCATGAGTCGACGACGTCCACTCTCGTATCGAGCGTATTCATCTGCGCCTGCACGGAGGCGGCGCGGAGACCGGTGAGGTAGAGCATGAGGGCGGCCGAGTGGGTCATCTGCAGGTGTCCTTGACCACCGCCGGAGAGCTCAGGATCGTCATACACGTGGTCGAGCCCGGGACTGCCGTCGGCGTACTCGGGGTCGTGCTCTTCTTTGTCGGTGCTGCCGCAGTAAAGGGGATAGCAGCCGGAGGCGAAGGTGTCGACGATGTAGTCGATCTCGCCGAGCCTGCCCGAGGATAGCAGCTCGCGGACCCGCCGTGACTGGGGCAGGAATTGCCAGGGGTAGCTCATGACTATTTCCAATCCCCTGGAGTCGGCGAGCTCGCACAGCTCGCGGGCGTGGCTGGCCTGTAGTACCATCGGTTTCTCCAGCAGCATGTGGAGACCGCGCTCGAGGCAGGCGCGGGCCGTGTCGTGGTGCGCGGCATGCCAGACCGCCACGACGACGCCATCGAGGCTCTCCGCGTCCAGCAACTCGTTGTAGTTCGTGTAGACGCGCTCCACCCCCCCGTGCTCGGCGGCCTTTGCCAGCGCCTCCGGGTTTATATCGGCGAGGGCGACGAGGTCGACGTCGGGATGGGATTTGAGCGTGGGGATGTGAGCGAATGCCGACCACGAACCAGCGCCGATGACGGCGATTCTCGCTCTGTCAGCCATAGTCTGTAATCCCGCTACGCCACCATCTGAATGCTGGCATATGGGTAGACGGCCACGGAGGCAGGGGTCGTTCGCTCTCTCTCCAGCATTGCCCGGACCTCACCCCAGGTCTTAACGAAGAAGACATTGTCCCCGTGAAAGGAGTCCCGGTCGAACTTGGTGAGATAGGGTGAGCAGAAGATCACACGTCCTGCCTCGCCGGCCTGGAAGTGCCGACGGGGGGTCCAGCCGCGTCCACCGAATTCGGTGCCGAAGCGGCCGAACATGTAGTGGGGGTGGGAGAGTCCGTTGGCGCTGTGAGAGAGGATCACGAGGTCACCACCTGGTTTGACTGACTGCACCGCAAGCCACAGGGCTTTCGTCGGCTGGTCTTCCTGTGGGTACGAATTCAGTACGACGACATCCGAGGGTGGCGCCACAGTGGTGGAATAGATCTCCTTTGCCAGAGCCGATGCGCGCCGGTGGGTCTGAACGAAATCGCCTGCGAAGACACCCACCACCTGTCTGCGGTTGCCGAGCACGAGGTCGACTTTCATGTCGAGGCCGGCCAGGCGGGCCGCCTCTTCGATGTTGACTCGGTATTGTGGTATTCCCTCGGCGCCGGGATCTGGCGGCCGCTCCCGCGCACGCTCGTGGGCGGCAATGTGAAAATCGTGAATCGTTTCAACACCGGAGACGCCCGGCAGGATGATTTTGCCGCCGCCGTTGTAGACACCCTTGCCATGGTATGAGATGACCCCGCCGATGCCGACCTTCAGATCGCACGACGCCACTTCGCGGTTGATGAGCACTCGAGTACCGAAGCTCGTCTCGCCTACAGGGACCAGGTTGTCGTAGACGTTGTGGTTGTAAACCGGGTATCTCTCGACGATATCGTCGCCGAGTTTCTTTGCGAAGTCTGCTCGCGTCATCGCGTGATGGGAACCGAGGGCGGCGACGAAACGGATCTGGTCGTCGCGAATCCCGCCGTGCTGCAGCTCTTCGAGGACGAGCGGCGCGACCCGAGAGACGGGTGCGGGACGCGTGAGGTCATCGAAGAGGATGACGACACGCTCCCGACCGTTCGCCACCTCAGACAACCGAGGCGTGCCGAGGGGCGCCGAAAGGGCCTTGCGAACCTCCTCATCGCTCATTCCGGGCGTGTCGTGGCCCCTCATGATGCAACGGATGATGGTCCAGTCGCTCGGAAAGGTGAGGTCGCGCGTGCCGTCCTCTCCCCATGCGTCGATAGGCACCTCGACTGTGTTGCCGTTCATAGACTCAGCTCGGTCACGGGAATATGGTTGTGGGTGCTGGCGACGAGGGGTATTATCTGCCCTCTCGCGAAAGGAGACAAGGGTAGTGCCACAAACGTCGCTCACCTCGGATCGGTCGCGGCGGATCGTCCTGGCGATCGCATGCTACTCCATGGCAGCGGCCAGCACGACGATATTGGGGGCAGCGTCATGCCTCAATGTCATCGCTACCGATCTGGGCATGAGGACAGAGCTGATGAAGGGGCTTTTCCTCAGCTCCCCGGTCTGGAGCTCGGCACTGACGAGCCTTGCTTCCGGATGGTTGGTGGATGGATACGGCGTCGACGATCCGGCCTCTCGGCTGATCGCGTGTGCTTGCCTTCTTGGATCGCCGCATCATCCTTCGCGTCCGCAGATGCGCAATGAGGTCCTTGTTGAGTGCCCCGCGTGCCTGGATGAAGAGAGTTCGATAGATCGTTTCGTGGGATATCTGCATATTTCCTAAAAGCGCATACTCCCGCTTCAGCCATCCCGATATCTGCTCAGGTGACCACTTCAGGCGTAGCTTGTCCGCCACGACTCGCCGCAAACGAAGATTGGATGCGAGTCGGCAGCATTTCGGCCGGCTGGCGCGCGTCCAGGCTGCTTGGTCGGCGACGTTTGCTCGGTACCTTTGCCGCCCGCCATTGCGGGCAATCTCTCGGCTAACCGTCGAGGGTGCACGCTCAACAGCGGCCGCAATTATTCGTATCGATTTTCCCGCAGCGATACCTCGAGAGATCTCTTCACGCTCTTCCCAGCCAAGAGCCCATCGAGAGCGTCGACGCGGCATTGGTACGATGCCCCCATTGGCGGTGATGACACCATGAATCGACGCCGGATGCTTCCCGAGCGCCCGACCAATATCGCTATGCGACTGGCCGCTCTTCCATCGACGCCATACCTCCGACTTCTGTGACGCGGACAATCCTGGTCGTCCCATTTGAGCCATGTGCAACATCTCCTATGATTAGATTAGTGGGGAGATCGACTGGGCTATCGGCTCCAAGTACTGCTCAGCTCGCTGTTGCAAGCGGCAGGGCTAGCGGCTGTCGCCATGGCGTCCGATCAGCTGGACGCCCTGGTGGGCGGAGCGGTAACGGGCCTGGGTCGCGGGATGATGACGCCAGCCGATGACGGCGCTGATGTGCAGCCTCTACACGGAGAATCGTGTCAGAATCGTCAACCTGTACCATTCGAGCTGGTATATCAGCATGGTCGCCTTCGTGCTGTTCACACTTGGCGTTTTGGAGCTGGGTATCGGATGGCGGACTCTCTTCGCAATGTTTGCCGGCATGGTGTTGCTGTACAGTCCGGCTGCGATGCTGAGGTTTCTGCCCGGACCGAGGGCGGCAAGGTCAGAAGACGCAGGCGAGCGACTGTCCTTCTGGAGAGTGGCTCGCAACCGGGATTTTCAGCTCCTCGCAGTGAGCTTGTTCTTCTGCTCCATCACGGAGGTCACCGCAGCCAGCTGGCTGCCGTACTACCTGGAGGTGGAAATCGGCAGCAGCCGGTCGCAGGGTGCGGTGGGGCTCACGGCGTTCGCGGCAGTAATGGCAGTGAGCCGGTTGTCGATGCCGCTGGCGGTGCGCCGGTTTGGGCTGAGGACCGTCTTCATCGTCACCGGGCTCGCGTGCACGATCAGCTCGCCGATGGCGGCGTGGCAGGACAATCCGATCTTCGTCGTGCTGTGGCTATCCGTGCTCGGGTTCGCCGTATCGGGCATCTATCCCTCGGTGAACGCTCACGCCGGAGATCGCTTTCCGAATGCGGGGAGCGCCATGTTTGGCATGTTGAACAGCATCGGACTGCTCGGCGCGATTGTAGGTCCCGTCGCTTTCGGATCGGCAGCCGATTTCGTCGGTCTGCGCTGGGCCATGGCGCTGGTGGCTTTGGCGCCGTTGGTATGGATGGTGAGCCTGATGCGAGCCGTTCGCGAAGAGTAAACGGAAACCGGGAGAGCAGACATGAAGCCCTTTGAACCGTTCTTCGTAAAACTTTCACTTCCGTATCTGAGCAGCAGTCTCACAAAGACCCTGGTTTCCGCCGTCCTCGGTCTCGCCTTTCTGGCTGCGCATTATCGCAGCGTAGGGGAAAAGGCATTCGATGACTGGAGCTGGTTTCTCAGTCTCCTGATCGCCACAGCGATGCTCACTCTCTACTAGGCAACACATGTGCTGCAGTCGATAATCCCCGAGATGGACAGGTGGCTCTCACCTGAGAGCAACGCCGTGTATATGTCACCGCTCCAGCGAATCCTTTCGGACCTGAACTTCCGTCTGGCCGGGGTGTTTTTCGGGGTCCTCAACTGCGGGTTCGGATTTGCATTCGGCCTCCCCTACAGCGAGACTCCGGCCGTGCTGACGCTTCTCAGCGGGTATTTCCTGGCCGGGTTCGTGTGCGGGATGGCAGCGTGGGGAATCCTCGGGGTCTCGGTGGCGATTAGTGCGTTTTCGCGAAAGATGAATCGCTTCGATTTCACCTCCCCTGATCGCTGTGGCGGAACGCTGTTCCTCGGTGAGGCGCTCGTGGTCTTCAGTTCAGTGACGCTCATCGTGGGAGTGATGATCTCCTTCTACATCCTGAAGATGGAATGGACGCGACCGGAAGAGTGGTGGGTTATTCTGCTCAAGTGCGTCTGGATCGCCTTTCCGTATCTGATGTCGCTGATCGCCTTGTTCGTTACCGGCTATTCCGATCAACAAGAGCCTGAGGCAATACAAGATGGAGCAGGACATAGAGTTGCAAGGATCGCTGGGCAAACTCCGTACCCGACTGGAGGACGATAAGATCGATCCCGATAAGCGCAAGGAGTTACGTGAGGACTACGACTTCCAGACCAATATCCGAGAGCAGCTCCACAGGATGCGCACATGGCCGTACGGCCTCGGCGCCAATCTGAAGTACCTCGTGATCCTGATCGCCAACCTGTTCGGAACAGTAGAAGCAGTCGCAGAGAAGGCGAGCAAGTGGTTCCGAATCTAGTCGCAGGCAGCAGTATCATCCTGATGCCGCTTCTGATGCCGGGGATCTACGGCGTCTCGTCGGCGTTCGCCGATCATCACACTGAGACCTCCTTTCACACGGTCAGCGGGAACAGCCTCGTCACAGCGATGGAAAAGGCCGCGAGTTCGGCCTACGATCCAACGGCGACTACGAACGGCATTCGATACCACGCCGATGTCATCATTAACCTACTGAAGGCCGGCGGGATCGAGCATCGGGAGGAGTCGGCTGAGCCGGTCCGTTTATCGATCTCCCACAAGGATTGGTATGAAGTCTTCAAGCTAGTCAATTGCCAGGACAGGGCGATTCCCGAGTATATCGAGCTCGCGCATCGATATCGGCAGGATATATTTGTTGAGTACGGTCCGCACATCATCAAGAAAGTTAAACACGGTGGCGTGCCGAAACTGGCCGCCAACGTCAGCATGTGCTGGCCGCCCGAGCTAGTGTGCTGTCGCAGAAATACATTGACATAGTCGTTTGACCTTGGCAAGGATCGAGTCGGCCGTGGCCGTCCACCCAAAGGGATGGGCGTTGGCGTTCCATTTGTCGGTGTAGCGCTCGATCCTCTGAATGAGCTCTTTGACCTTGCGGAATGAGCCACGCCGGATGGCTCGCCGCGTGATGATGTTGAACCAGATCTCGACCTGGTTGAGCCACGAGGCGTAGGTCGGAGTAAAGTGGAGGTGGAATCGGGGCCGGCTGGCCAACCACTTCTTGACGCTGGCGTACTTGTGGGTGCCGTAGTTGTCGACGATCAAGTGAACGTCCAGATCCGCAGGCACGTTCGCGTCGATATGGCGTAGGAACTGCAAAAACTCCTGATGGCGATGACGAGGCTTGCACTGAGTCAGGACTTCACCGGTGGCCACATCCAGAGCGGCAAACAGCGTTGTGGTGCCGTGTCGCTTGTAGTCGTGGGTGACGCCCTCCGCGTAGCCCAGGCCCAGCGGCAGCAACGGCTGACTGCGCTCCAGAGCCTGCACTTGGCTCTTCTCGTCAACGCACAGGACGACGGCATGGTCGGGCGGGTTGAGATACAAGCCCACAACATCGCGCACCTTATCCACGAAGAAAGGATCAGTGGACAGCTTGAAATTCTGGGTCCGGTGCGGCTGTAAGCCGAATGTGCGCCAGATGCGATGGACCGCGTCCTTGGTCAGGCCGGTCTCCTCGCCCATGGAGCGCACCGTCCACTGGGTTTTGTCCTCCGGCTTGGTCTTCAGTGTCTTGTATACCACCTCGGCCACTTGTTCGTCCGAGATCGATCGGGGCGCACCGGGTCGCAGCTCGTCGTACAACCCGTTGAGGCCGTTTTCCACGAAGCGACGACGCCACTTGCCGACGGTCACTTGTGACAGCCCCACAGCTTCGCCGATGGCCTTGTTGGGCCATCCCTCGGCGGCCAGCAACACGATCTCGGCGCGTCGCACCAAACCGTGCGGCAGGGATCGAGATTTGGCCATTGATTCCAATTGCTGCCGAGTTTGCCCCGTCATTTCGAGAGGTGGAAGAAAGCGTCCGCGTGGCATGAGTTTCCTCCGTTCCTTGTTTGTGGAATAGGTCTGGATGAAACTTAACCACACAACATGTATTAGTACAAGTTATTTGTACGACAATACACTAGATGAGAGCTTCTCTTACGAGGACACCCTCTCCGACCCGAAGCTGGAAGTGATCAATCAACGGGTCATTTCCTATCGATTGCTCGAATACGACGACCGCATCATCTGCGACGAGATCAATGGGCTCCGAGGCAAAGCTCTGTCGGGGTTTCTCAAATTGCTATGGAAAGCGGATATGCGGCAGTATCGAATGATCGCCGCAGGCGAGACTCAGTACGCACGCATGACGACGAAGAAGTGGTGGATTCCCAAAAGGACTGACATGACCATCAGTGCATCGGGAACAACCAGCAAGGGAGTGCCCAGGTCTCAGGAGGCGATACTACACAGGAAGATCAAGATAGAGTACGGTCCCAAGGAGAAAGGTTTTGCGCCGTGCACATGCAAGTAGCCGTCGATAAATAGCGTCGATGAGCTGTAGCTCCCAACCTGAAACCAGCGGAAGAAAATGACTGCATCAACTATTGAGACGCCGGCGGTATTGATCGATCTAGCAAAGTTGGAGTTGAACCTGCAATCGATGCAGCGTCGTGCTGATGACAATGGCGTGACACTGCGTCCTCACGCAAAGACCCACAAATCAGTCGAAATCGGAAGGCGCCAGATTGCGCTCGGAGCATGTGGTCTGACGGTGGCGACGGTCGATGAAGCGCTCGTCTTCCTCGACAATGGTTTCGAATCGATCACCATTTCGCGGCCGATTCTGTCCGCGGGTAAATTCGACCGCTTGTTTGCGCACTCGCAGCCAGGAGTGGATCTGCGAGTCGTCGCGGATTCCGAACCGGGCGTGGAGATCGCCTCGGAGGCGGTTTCCAGAGCAAACGCGGCGTTGGGCGTGTTCGTCAAGGTCGACGTTGGTCTGCGGCGCTGCGGCGTCGACCCCGACAGCCCGCAGGCGGTCGAGCTCGCTCAGAAGGTCGGACAGTCCGACAAACTCGAATTCCGGGGAATACTCTCACATGCGGGGCAAGCGTATGCCGCCGGATCGCGCGATGAGGCGGGCGAGGTCGCTGAGGCCGAGCGCCGGACCATGATTGGGGTGCGCCGACACACTCGCGGAAGCAGGGATCGCGGTGCCGGAGGTGTCGGTGGGCTCGACACCGACGGTGCTGGCGGCCACGAGCTTCGAGGGAATAACGGAGATCAGGCCGGGGAACTACGTCTTCCTCGATCTGCTTCCGATTGGCGTGGGGGTGGTCTCAGAGCAGGATGTGGCTCTCACGGTCATGGCGACGGTGATCAGCAAGAACGCGGACTACTTCATCACCGACGCCGGCTCCAAGACGCTGACATCGGATGCGGGAGTGCACGGGATGGTCGGCACGCGGGGCTTTGGAGTGGCCTATCCCGAAGATCGCTACCTGAGCCCTGAGCACCATCTTTCGGTGGAGGGATTGTCGGAAGAGCACGGCAAGGTCGTGCGAACCGACTTTGATCTGGACGTGGGTTCGAAGGTCCGGATCATTCCGAATCACTCGTGCACAGTGGCGAATCTGGCGCGGGAGTTCGCAGTCGTTGAGGGTGAGCGGATCTCGTCGTGGGCGATCGAGGCGGCGCGGAGCTCGAGGTGAGGTGGATGGTCGTCAAGCGCGCGGGTCAGGACACAGGAGGTCTGCGCGCAGCCCAGGGCCTGGCGCGCTCGAAGGCGGCCGACGCCGCTACGACCGTCTCCTCGTCACCTTTTCTACCGGCGATCTGAAGGCCGATGGGCAAACCATCGGGAGAGAAACCCGCCGGTATGCTGGCGGCAGCATGTCCGATCACGTTGATCGGAAAGGTGAAGGCTCCGTTCCAGTACTGGTCGGGATAGGATGATCTGCCCGACATCTCGCCGGGGAATTCACCATACGGAAAAGCGGGGAAACATGCGGTCGGGGAAAGGAGGAGGTCGAATTGCTCAAACAGATCGGTCATGCGGGCTTTCAAGAGATCGACCTGACCGAGGGCCCTGGCGTAATCGGCAGTGGTAGCCTGCGCTCCTTTTTCGAGATGGAACCTGGCGTAGGCGGTCAGCTGGTCTCCATGGGACTCCAGGTGTGCCCCGAGACTGGTGTAGGCATCAGCCGTGATGATAGGACCGAAGGTGTCGTAGGGCTCATCCATCACAAGGTCTGATTCCTCCACCTCACAACCCAGCTCCTCGAAAACCCGTGCGGCATTGGAGGTCACCTCCAACACTTCGGGGTCAACCGCTGCAAACCCGAAGTCCGGGCTCCAGGCGATGCGCAGACCTGCGATCTCCCGATCGAGCGCCCCGACCAGGTTGGGTGGCGGCTCCCGCAGCGTCGTCGGGTCTCTGGGATCGTGGCCGGCGAGAATCTGGAGCAGCAGAGCCGCGTCGCCCACGGTGCGGCTGAGTGGTCCGTTCTGCCCGAACATGTTCGGCATCCGCGGTCCATCTTCTCCAGAGTAGCCGGATACTCGACCCTGCGTGGGCTTGATGCCGTATACGCCGCAGAAGTGGGCGGGGATACGAATGGACCCTCCGCCATCGCTGCCGGAGGCCAGGGGACAGAGACCCGCGGCCAGCCCCGCGGCCGCACCGGCACTGGATCCTCCCGGTGTGCACTCAGTATTCCAGGGATTGCGGCCAGGCTCGCCGAGGCTGTTCTCACAGGTACCGACGAAGCCGAACTCCGACAGATTCGTCTTGCCCAGGATGATGGCTCCCGCACCACGCAGCCTCTCCACCACAGCGGAATCTCTCTCAGCGACCCGATCCTCAAACACCACCGAGCCCGACGTGGCGCTAAGCCCAGCCGCCATCTGCGTTTCCTTTATCGACATGGGCAGTCCGTGGAGCGGCCCCAGGTCATCGCCCCGCAGAGCTGCCTGCTCTGCGGATCTGGCTGTAGTCATCGCCTCGTCTCGGTTCAGCGACAGAAAGGCATTCAGCTGCGGGTTGAATCGCTCGATGCGACCGAAGTACAGCTCCGCCAGCTCGACAGGGGAAACCTGCTTTGTCGAGACCAGCTCCAATAGATCGGTCGCCGAGGCGAAAGCCAGCTCTTCGTCTACCAAGATGTTACCTCTCTGTTGAGTTGGTGGCAGGATACCGTGAACCGGGACGCGACAGCTCCATCACGAGCCGCTGAGAAGTTAGAGCACAGAAGCTGCCAAACAAGGCCGCCTTGAATATGTCCCGTAGACGGGGCCTGGCATTTTCGTTACGATACACCTCCGGTCGTTGAACGATCTATGGCAATCATGGCGTTCGAGATGCAAGGATAAAGGATTGATGACAACAACTGAGTCGCTTCCGCAATTCGAACAGAAGGAGTTTGACCACCTCTGTGGGCAGGGTTACCTGAGGTTGGGGAAACTGCTGTCCGACGATGATGTGCAGGAGCTGCGGCAGCGAGCCGACGACATCATGCTCGGCAAGGTCCGCTACGAGGGCATGCGCTTCGAGCTCGACAGCGAGTCCGGCCGCTACGATGACCGCCAGCGTAAATCGGTCGGTCATGAAACGTCGACGCTGGCATACCGCAGGATTGACGACATGCATCTGGATCCGCTGTTCATGAGTTTCCTGCGGCATGCCATATTCCGCTCCATCACCCGCCATATGATCGGCGACGATGTGTCGACCTACCGCGCCATGCTGTTCAACAAGCCCGCAAATCGGGGCACCCACCTGCCCTGGCATCGAGATGGCGATCACAAAGGGCACGAAATGGTCAACATCTGGACTGCCCTCGATGAGGCAACGGAGGCCAACGGCTGCATGCAGCTGGCGAAGGGCAGCCAATTTTCAGATGGAGACATGTGGCCGGAGGATGATGAGGTCCCGGAGGAGATCATACACCTCATAGCCGAACCTGGAGAGGGCATCCTGCTGCACAACAAGGTGGCGCATCGTTCGGGCATGAACACGACGTCACAGGCCCGTCGCGCCTTCGCGTTCTCCTACGTGGAAGCGTCCACTGGAACCGACGGCCGCGGCGTTCCGTTGCTGGCAATTTTCAGGGCAGGTAGTTGACGGGCTTGAGATTCGAATTTGGAGACTGCGGACCTCTACATATCGCCTGACGGCGACGACAGCTGGTCGGGATGTCTCGCAAAGCCAAGCGCCGACGGCACCGATGGTCCCCTGGCTACCATCGCCGCGGCACAGGAGATCCTGCGCGAACGCAAGGAGACGGGCGACCTCAAAGGCGAAGTGACGGTGTTGCTGCGCGGCGGCCGCTATCCAGTCAAAAAGACGATAACCTTCACGCCCGCCGATTCCTGGCCCACGACCTACCGCGCCTATCCCGGGGAGCGCCCCATTCTGGACGGCGGCGAGGCCATCGGTGGTTGGCGCGAGGAGAGCCGTGACGGCAGAGCCGTGTGGGTTACCTCGGTGCCGGATGTGGAGGCGGGCCGCTGGTATTTCCGTCAGCTGTTCGTCAACGGCCACCGCTGCCGCCGGCCGCGGCTGCCCAAAGAGGGGCTCTACACGATCAAAGGCGTGCCCCCGACACACAGTTTCGCCCCCGACTACTGGGGTGGCGAAGGCAACTTCATCTGCCGCGAAGGGGATGTCCAACCCTGGGACAACATCACCGACGTCGATGTCGTGGCCATGCACCGATGGGTCGAGGAACGCCTGCCGATCTCCAACTTCGATCCGGGCACCGGTCTGGTGGAGTCGTCGCGCTACTGCATCTTTCCGCTCGATCCGGGCGACGCCTCGGACGGGACAGCGCCGCGGTACTACGTGGAAAACGTCGGGGAAGCTCTGAGTGAGCCGGGCGAGTGGTACCTCGACCGGTCAAGCGGCGAGCTGACCTACATCCCACTGCCCGGCGAAAAGCTGGAAGACGTCGAGGCATTCGCGCCCGCCATCGAGCAGCTGCTCCGGCTCGAAGGGGATCCTGACAGTGAGAAGTACGTCGAGCACCTGCACTTCGTCGGCCTGGGATTCGAGCACACGGAATGCACACTCCCCAAGGGCGGCGGCGAACGCTGGGTCCCCCACTACCGCCCCGAGCTGGATTACGGCAGCGCCCCCCAGGGAGCATGCCATGTCCCCGGGGCAGTCTCCCTTTCGGGAGCTCGCTACTGCAGCGTCGAGGGTTGTTCCATACAGCACATAGGCTGGTACGGCGTCGAGCTGACGGCCGGAAGCTGCGGCAACCACATCGTCGGCAACACGATCCTCGATCTGGGGGCCGGCGGCATCAAGGCCGAGTCACGGGGCTATCCAAATTCAGACGTGCCGGTACCTCGACGCACGGGCGCCAATCGCATCACCGACAACCACATCGGCGACGGCGGTCACGTGTTCCACGCCGCTCTAGGTGTGCACTGCATGGACTGTTTTGGCACGGTGATCGCCCACAACCACATCCACGATTTCTTTTACAGCGGCATCAACTGCGGCTGGAGCTGGGGCTACGGCGTCCACATCGCCAAGGACAACCTCATCGAGAAGAACCTGATCCACGACATCGGCCACAGTCTGCTCAGCGATATGGGAGGTATCTACATCCTGGGGGTGCAGCCGGGGACGGTGGTCAGGGGAAATGTCATCCACGACGTGGAGAAGGCCGTCTACGGCGGCTGGGGCATCTTCCTGGACGAGGGGACGTCGCACGTGATCGTCGAAAACAACATCAGATACAACTGCAGCAGCCAGGCCTTCGTTCAGCACTACGGCAGGGAGAACATCATTCGCAACAACATCTTCGCCTTCGGCCGCGAAGCGCAGGCCAGACTGTCACGGGGTGAGAGCCACAATGCGTTCACCTTCCAACGCAATATTTTATTAACTGATGGGGTACCGTTCTACACTGGGGGACGAAGGTGGAAGGTGGAGGACAAGGTCATCGAGACTGACCTGAACCTGTTCTGGGATGTGTCCGGGACGCCGCTGCTCTGTGGCAGCGCACCCCATGGCCTGCCACAGGCAGACTACGACATGGCCGGCTGGCAGGCGCTGGGCTACGATCTGCACTCGTTGATCGCCGATCCGAAGTGCCGGGATCTCTCGAAGTTCGACTTCACTCTCGAAAGCGACTCTCCGGCCTGGGCGCTGGGTTTCGAGCCGATCGATGTGTCAGATGTCGGCCCTCGATCGAGCCGCGACTAGATCCGCCCCGTGTAGGAAACCGAATGGGATTCGATCAACACGTCATTTGGTCCTACGGAACCGGCAATGTCGGCATCGGAGAGGGTGAGCTCTCCGGTCCACACAGTGCCAATGAGAATCCGTTCAATCCCGACGAGATCGTCGTCGCCGAGCAGTACGGCAACGACATTCTGATCATCAACCGCTCTACCGGCGAGATGAGGGTTCTCTACGGCGAGCGAGGTGTCGAGGGCACCGGCAAGCTGCTCACTGCAGCACACTCCGCCCACTTCCTGCCCTCGGGCCCCTACAGCGAACACGTGCTGATCACCGAGTATCGCGGTGAGCATCGGGTGATGATTCTGCACCGCGATTCCGGAGAGGTCCTGTGGTCCTACACCGACCTCGAGGCCCCGCTGGACGCCATCTACTGGGACGATGACCACATCATGGTATCGGACCGGGACACCACGCCGTTGGGGTCGGTGACTTCGAAGTCCCGTATACCGTACGGTCTGTCCCCCAACTCGGTCGAAACCTTCGCTCCCTTGTCGGTGACTTCCTTGTATATCGCGTCGGCATCCTTCACCCACTGAAAGAGATGCACGCCCGAGGCGCCTTCTCCTTTCGAGAAGTGAATGGCCGAGTTGTCTCGCCAGACAACACAGTAGACATCGTCACCGTAGTCCCAGGTGAAACCGAGCACGTCCCGATAGTACTGGGCCGTTCCTTCCGTATCCTTCACGTGAAGTACGGGTGCGCCCTGAATGAATTGGTCAGGTGACGCCGTTGGTTGGCGGGGCATGGGAATCCTCCGTTGGCTACTCGTTCAAGAGATTGGAACATAGGAGAAAGATTCCTCGGGTGCGCAGGTGGACCCAATTGGCTATTCTTCAGGTCCAACTTCACTTGTGGAGGTGAGGCATGAAGACCTATCAGCTGCATATGCTCGGCGGTTTTCTCGTTGGCTGCTTCATCGGGCTCAAGGTGCTCGGCATCCTCGCCGCTCTCATCACCTTGCGGTACATCATCGTAGTCGTCGGCAAGGCGACTGGTATAGGAGGCGGTAGCGCGGAGGCGAAATAGTCCGCTCCATCCAGCTCCCTCATCGTTGACAGACCGCTGCTGAATCTCCAGCGCTGCTGAAAATCCAGCGCTGACTTCCCTCCATTTTTCTCAAGATAACGACCGTTCCGGCCAGAAACGGCTACATCTCGCCTTGCAGGCCGTGTGAGGAAGCTTTGTGGCCACGGACGAGGCCGGCAGCCCGATGGGCACAATCGTTGCTCAACCGTCACATGACCATCCACGCCGACGCCATACCGCAAGGCGCGAGTACCCACGGATCACACGGAGGGAAGAGAGGCATGCGACTGACGAACAGGAGAACGAAAGAGTCAGCTGTGGAGCGCGGATCTTGCACCGGTAGACCTGCCGCAAGAGGTCTTGCCGCATGGCTGCCTGTCGCGCTCCTTCTCTGGGGCCATACTGGCACTGAGGCGATATCGGATTCGGTTCTGAAGGCCGACCCGGATGTGGCGACCGGCCCGAACGTCTATGGCTACATCCAGGTCCAGGTGCTCAACCAGCCGATCGACAGCAACGGCGACGGCGAGGTCAACGAAGGTCGCTCCAGAGTTCAGCGGGCGCGCCTGTCAGTCGAAGGGGTGATCAACAAGTACCTCAACTACGAGATGGACATCGACCCGCGGGCGCCCGACGTCGGCGGCCTGCTGCGCGACGCCTACTTCGATCTCAAGATTAGCGACACCAACAGGCTGCGAGTCGGCCAGCACAAAACGACGTTCGGCTTCGAGAATCGGCGTTCGTCGAGCTGGCTCTATACCGTCAACCGGACCGAGATGTCGGACAATATGGCATGGCGCGCCATGGCGCGCGGTTTAAACCTGCGGGATATCGGCGTCACTCTGATGGGAAGACGGGCATTGGGAGGGGGCACGCGATTCAGCTACGATGCCACCGTCGTCAACGGCGCCGGCATGAACGTTCAGCGGGACAACAACAAGAAGAAGAACTTTTTCGGCCGAGCTGCCTTGCGCAACGCAAGAGGAGCTGACCGAGGCTGGCAGTGGGGAATCTTCGGTGCTGTCGGGGACCAGTTCGAAGGGCTGGACCCAGACGAGATCATCGCGGCGACCGATTCGACCGACGCGGTCACCGGCCACTTCATCAAGTTCAAGCGGGCCGGCACCGACTTTCTGCTGGAGCGGTCGAGATTCGACGTGAACGGCGAGTTCGCCATCGGACCACAGAAGGAGCTTGGCGACGAGGAGACGATCTACGCCTACTATCTGACGGTGATCGGCAAGATGGCGCGACCGATGGGTCCCTTGCTGCGCTACGAGGCGTTCCTCGATGAATTCACTCGTTGGACTGTGGGCGCCTACTACGGCGAGCCGAACGACGACTTTCGCGTGCTCCTCAACTACGAGTTCCGGTGGGAGGAAGGCGACGTGATCGATAATGTTGCGGACGATCGGCTCTACCTGTGGACGCAGGTCCGCTTCTGAGGGAAGCGGCCCGTAAAGGCTCATCGTGATCTACTCGACGCACCGATTCGGTTTCCGGCTCTACAAAATCAGCATACCTACGGGTGTGCTGATGAGTCTGCCGCTGCTGCTGACCGTGGTGTGGTACTCGTGGTCCGCCTTCGCGCAGATCGACCGCTACAGCCGGGCCAGCGGTGTGGAAGCCCCCTGGAGTTTGGAGCTTTTCCAGATCGCCCTGCACGATGAGCTGACTCGGGACCTGCGACGGACAACGCTCAAGGATCGGCCGGTTAGTGAGGACATGCCGACCTTCTCGCTGTCTCTGACCCGGGAGAGCCTGGACGGGCTGAATCAGCCGCGCAAGGACTCCGGCAAGCGGGGCTACGTGAAAGGCCACGTCCAGAAGGACGGGGCGATAAACGAGATGAAAGTGCGCTATCGCGGCACCAAGCCGTGGCACTGGCTCGGCAAGCAGAAATCGATGAAGCTGCGTCTCGGGCGCGGCGATCTGATCGACGGGACGCGGATCTTCAACCTGCTGAACGATCCAACGCCATTCGGCATGGAGGATCAGCTCATCTTCGATCTGGCCCGCGAGCTCGGTCTGCTGGCGCCGGAATACCATCCCGCCTGGGTTCGCCTCAACAACAACGACATGGGCGTGTACCGCTACGCCGCACAACCCACCGAGAGGGTGCTGCGCCGCGGGCGCCGGATTCCCGGCAACGTGTACTCGGGTTCCTCCGACGAGATCGATCCCCGGCTCGGTGTGGGGGGACTGTTCTTCTCACGCGCTGGCTGGCAGCAGGTCGAGTCCCGCGCCGCCGATCACGACGAAGAGTTCGAGCCCCTCGATCGCCTGCTCGACGCGGTTCAAAAGGGGAGTTTCGCCGGGTTCGCGTCGTTCGCCGAGGAAACGATCGATCTCGATCGGTACGCCACCTTCGACGCTCTCGACGTCGTCTTCGGCGGCAACGAACACGATTACTTTACCAACCACAAGTTGTACTACGACCCGTACCGCGGAAAGTTCGAGCCCCTGGCTTGGAGTTTTCGCGGTTTTCGCCACGAGCCGCACGTCAACCTCGTCGACAATCCCCTGCTAATACGGCTCAAGATGACTCCCGGTTACCTGGCACGGCGCAACAGGATCGTCTTTGAGCTGCTTCTGGGAGAAGCTTCAGTGCCGCACGTGCGGAGGCGGGCGGACGAACTGTTCGAACAGATGCGTCCGCACCTGATCGCGGATGCACACTGGGACGCCTACAAACTGTTGCCCCGGGTCAGTCGCTTTCACCGTTTCATGGTACGGCCGATGTCGACGGCCAAGTGGGTTCTCGCCTCGCGGGCGGAGATACAGGGCCACAGCCGCCGGGTTCGCTTTCTCCTCGACTGTCTGGAGATGCCGAGCGCGTCGGCGACCATGTACGTCATTTCACCAACCCTGGCGCGGGTCGACGTCGAAGTGAATGGGGAGGGGGCCCATCGGCTGCGGGAAGTGCAGGTGAGCGCTCCGTGCGAGGGCGAGCACGCCTGGTTCGCAGACGTCAATCGCGATGGTCGCCTCGACGAGGCGGACCACGCTGTGGCGGCGGCCCCTGTGGGCGGCGGCAGCCCGGTGGCCGCATTCGAGGACCTGTATGCCGGCATGGCCCTGGTGCGCAGAGCCGATCCGATCCCGAAGCGGGGAACCGCGCGGGTCGTGGCAGAGCCGCGGACATACAGCTACCATCTGAAAACACCCTGCGCGCCCGTCGGCGTGGCACTCGTCCTCGACAACCAGGTGACAGGCAGCTCGACGCGCCTGGTTCCGGTGGCGCAGTCAGCTGTCGAACCCGAGTTGCCCCAGACGCTGCCGGCGGCCGACGCCGTACCGGTATTCGCGGCGGGGCAACGGGCACCCCATCCATGGTCGTTCGAGCCAGAGCCGCAGCCGGAGATCGTCGAGCTCGGTCCGGCGCTCGTTCAGTTGCCGACGACGCAGACATTCGCGCCACACCAGCACGTCAGGATCGTCGCCGGAACGCGGATCGAGCTGGGGCCCGAAGCGAGTCTCATTTTCCGAGGCCCACTGACGGCTGTCGGAACCGCACGGCAGCCGATAGAGATCGGGCGCTCGCAGCCAGCGCAGCCATTCGGGGGCATCGCCATCCACGGACCCGCCACTGCCGGCTCGATTCTGAAGCACGTTCGCATCGACGGCGGGACGCGGGTCGTCGGGCACACGGGCGTAACGTATCCGAGCTTCATGAACATCTACGACACGCGTGACATTACGATCGAGGCTGTGAGCTTCAGTCGCATTACCGATGCTGGCGACGTGCTGCACACGACGTATCTGGAGGGTGCCAGTCTGAGTGAGATCGACATTGCAGGAGCGCCAACAGACGGCATCGATCTCGAATTTTCCAGTGCAGAATTGCGGGGGATCCGCATCGCCGGCGCCGGTGACGATTGCGTCGATCTCATGGGTTCGACGATCCGGATCTCGGACAGCACCCTCGCGGAGTGCACGAACAACGCCGTGTCTGCCGGTGAGGAGAGCGACCTGACCGCACACAGTCTGTTTATCAGTCACAGCGGTGTGGGAGTGCTGGCCAAGAACGCCTCGCGGGTCCGCGTGGCGCGGAGCCTCATCTACCGGACGAAGACGGCGATGGACAACGAAGCGGCGGGACGTCCACTACCAGGGCGCGAGCAGGATCGGCGCCAGCGATATGTACGTCGTCGAATGTGAAACGACGATGGAGGAAGCGCGTGGGAATCCGATCGATGTCGAACTGATCAGGAAGATCCTCCCGACGGAGGGGTTTCCGGGGCAGCTGGCGCAGCAGCTTCTCGGTTGGTCAGGCTTCGATCACCAGTCGACTCGCTCGGGCGGAGGTGGAGTGTGACCCCAACCGCGCGCTATCGAGCGAAACCGGGTGGGGGATTTGTATGGCTTATAGTGGCCGCCCTCGCGAGTGTCGTTTTCTTCGGCTGGGGTCTGCGGACGCCGCCGCTCGAGCGGGTCTGGCAAATGCAGCTCGAGCTCATGCTCGGAAGCCGCGGAGCTCTTTCACGGGACGAGGTGGGACTGCTGCGGCAGACGCTGGAGCGCAATCCGGGTCTGGCCGACAACATGCTGAAAGGCGCCCCGAGCGGCCTTATCTCTGCCAACACGGGTGGCATCGTCGACTCCGGGTACGCCTACGCGCTGCGACGAGCGCCGGCGGGGGCGAACAGTCTCGTCATCGTGAGCCCGATCGGCGAGGGGTTGACGATCCGGGCGAGTGTGGGCGGCAGCGAGCGGCGCGGCACCACCTCGGGGGATGAGCCATTCATATGGCAGCTGCCGGGCGACGGCCCATTTCCCCAGCTCGTCGAGGTGCGTCTCAAGGGAGGAAATCACCGCTCGGGTGACGCCGCCCAGCCGATGACGGTCAAGCTGGAGAGATCGCCGTGAAGCGCTTCAACCGGTTCGAGCTGAAGTACGTCGTAACCTCAGCCCAGGTTGAAGCGCTGAAGCAGGATCTCGATACCCAGATGCTGCCGGACCACAATGCGTCTCTGGATGGCTCCTACAACGTCACGAGCCTTTACTACGATACGGCCGATCTTGCGTTCATGCGGGCGAAACGGGAGGGGATCAAGTTTCGGCGCAAACTCCGTATCCGGCGCTACGGCGACGATGAGGATGCCGCCGTATTCGTGGAGATCAAACAGCGCATCAACCGCACGACTCAAAAGCGGCGGATGAGCCTGCCTCTGGCGGAGGCCTATACGCTGTGCAGCGGACAACTCGAATACAGCGGCCAGGATGAGGCTGACGCGGTGGTCGCAGACGAAGTGACCTTTCTCGCCCGGGCTCTAGCATTGCAGCCGACTTGTGTGGTCGGCTACAGGCGAAACGCCTTCGTGGGTGGGCGGTACGAGCCCGGGCTCCGCGTCACTTTCGACCACTCGTTGTGGACGGCCCCGGCGACCTCGGGCCTGTCGTCGACAAGTGAGCGACACGTCGTCGCCGCGCCGTCGCTGATGATCATGGAAGTAAAGGCGAACAACGCGGTACCGCTGTGGCTGGCGAACATGCTGGCGCGACACCGATGCGAGCTGCGACGGTACAGCAAGTACTGCGCTGGCGCCCAGCTCCTGAGAAAGCTGGAACTTCTGTCGCCGGTCTGCGAGGTCGAGGCCGGCGCCTTCGATGAGGGGGTAGGGAATGGATGAGCTGATCAAAGAAATGGAGCGCTTCAAAGATGTTACCAGCGTTTTTACGTTTGCGGACGTCGCCATCGTCCTGTTTCTGAGCTTCGCGACATCGATGGTGATCGGTCTCGTCTAGCGCGCCACCCATCGCGGCACCTCCTACGCCCAGTCGTTCGCGCAGACACTCGTCATCATGAGCATGGTCACCGGGCTCATCATGCTCATCATCGGCTCGAAACATAGCGCGCGCCTTCTCACTGGTCGGTGCCCTGTCGGTGATTCGATTCCGCAACGCCGTCAAGGAGACACGGGACATCGGCTTCATGTTTCTGGCGATGGCCATCGGCATGGCGTGCGGCACCAGGTTCTACATGCTGGCTGCCTTCGCGACGGCCGTTTTCGCTGTCGTCATCACCATCATGCACAGGCTGGACGTGTTCGACAAGCAGGTGACGGAGCGGATCCTGCGAGTGCGCATGCCGGTGGGAGGTGACCAAGAAGAAACGCTGGAGCCGGTCTTTCGTGAGCATCTAACAGAGAGCCGGTTGGTGGCCATGGAATCGGTGTCCGGCGGGGTGCTCCAGGAGCTCGTCTTCATCGTCATGCTCAAGAGTGGCACGCAGCCTAACGCGTTTCTCCAGTCGGTACGCTCGGCCGCCGGTAACAACAAAGTGGCACTGGTCGTAGGGCAGCAGGAGGTTGATTTGTAAACCAGCCCGTGCAGAATCCGCCCTATATTGGGGCATGACCGGCGCCATAGCCACGCTGTCTGCTAGATGGATCTCTTCCGCGCATACGCGTGCGATCCTCCTTCTCGCCGCGGTGATCGCCGCCTGCGCGCTGCGCCTCCAGACGCTGGAAAGCAGCCTCGGACACGACGAGGCCTACACGCTGGAGGCGATCGCTGCACAGCCCTATGAACGCATCGTCACCTCGGACGCCGCACCGAACAATCACATCCTGCACAGCCTCTTAGTTCGTTTTTCGGTACGCCTCCTGGGTACAGAGAGTTGGACCGCGAGGTTATCCGCGTTTGCCGCCGGTATCCTGCCGTGCCACTCGTCTTCGTCCTCGGTCGAAATCTACTCCACAGCTCTTCTGCTGGCCTCATCGCCGCCTGGTTGCTGGCAGTGATGCCCGTGCACATCTCATACTCTCAGGTCGCCCGGGGCTATTCACTCTCGAGAGGCCTATCTCCTGCCGGTTCAGCCGCAGCGTACGTATGGCCTCTACGTACTCGGCTCGGATATGGAGATTCAGAGCTTTGCCGACATCACCTGCGCTTTCTTTCCGTACTGAGCAAAGTTCCGATCGAGGGCGTGATGTTCGAAGGAGTGCGGGGCTGAGATCTGGAGGTAACGACTGACCGGCTCTATACTTGCCAGGGAGAGACGCTCGATGCGGACGGAGAGAGGGAATGATAACGCACGAATGCGAGCCGACGCTCACCGATGCCGAGGTAATGAAGTTTTGCCGAGAGGGATATCTCGTATTCGAGACGGCCGTGCCGGACGAGGTCAACAGGAGGACCTGTGAGTTTCTGTTGCACGATAGCCAGACTGAGAAGCTTCTCGAGGAGGACTGGTTCGTCGACAATGTGATCCTCAATCCGCAGGCAGCTGGAGCGGTGCGCTCGCTGCTGGGCAGCAACTTCAGACTGACGATGCCCTCCGGTATATTCAATCGGTCAATGCAACATTCTCCCCACTAATCTAATCATAGGAGATGTTGCACATGGCTCAGATGGGACGACCAGGATTGTCCGCGTCACAGAAGTCGGAGGTATGGCGTCGATGGAAGAGCGGCCAGTCGCATAGCGATATTGGTCGGGCGCTCGGGAAGCATCCGGCGTCGATTCATGGTGTCATCGCCGCCAATGGGGGTATCGTACCAATGCCGCGTCGACGCTCTCGATGGGCTCTTGGCTGGGAAGAGCGTGAAGAGATCTCTCGAGGTATCGCTGCGGGAAAATCGATACGAATAATTGCGGCCGCTGTTGAACGTGCACCCTCGACGGTTAGCCGAGAGATTGCCCGCAATGGCGGGCGGCAGAAGTACCGAGCAAACGTCGCTGACCAAGCAGCCTGGACGCGCGCTCGCCGGCCGAAATGCTGCCGACTCGCATCCAATCTTCGTTTGCGGCGAGTCGTGGCGGGCAAGCTACGCCTGAAGTGGTCACCTGAGCAGATATCGGGATGGCTGAAGCGGGAGTATGCGCTTTTAGGAAATATGCAGATATCCCACGAAACGATCTATCGAACTCTCTTCATCCAGGCACGCGGGGCACTCAGCAAGGACCTCATTGCGCATCGGCGGACGCGAAGGATGATGCGGCGATCCAAGAAGGCAAGCACACGCGATCAGCCGAGAGGCCGGATCGTCGACGCCGTATCCATCAGCGAGCGGCCTGCCGAGATCGAGGACCGCGCCGTTCCCGGCCACTGGGAGGGAGACTTGATCTCGGGGTCGAACAACACGCACATCGCCACGTTGAGTGGAGCGGCAGTCTCGGTTCACGATGCTCGTGAAGCTCAATGGCAAAGACACCGAGACCGTTGTCAAAGCGCTGATCAGCCAGGTGAAACGACTCCCCTCCGCGGTGCGGTTGTCCCTTGCCTGGGATCGAGGAATGGAGCTAGCTCGGCGCAAGGAGTTCTCGATCGCAACTGACGTCGAGGTGTATTTCTGTGATCCTCAGAGTCCCTGGCAACGAGGCACAAATGAGAACACGAATCGCCTTCTTCGACAGTACTTCCCGAGGAAGACCGATCTGTCGCCATTCTCCCAAGCCGACCTGAACAGAGTCGCTCTTCAACTGAACCAGCGCCCGCGGAAGACGTTGGGGTTCGTTTCACCCGCAGAACGATTCAGTGAAGGTGTTGCCTTGACGAAGGTGTTGCGTTGACTGGTTGAACTCGCGTACCTCCACAATCATCTGACAGAAGAGCCGACGGAGGCACAACAGTGGCACCGTGACGGCTCCTCCCACTACGGTCCGGAGCTCGACTCGCTGCAGGTGTTCTACTATCCCCAGGACACGCCGAAAGAGCTGGGGCCGACGGAAATACTGCCAGGCTCACACTTCCTGTTCAGCAGGTTTCCACACATGGATCACTACCGCAGTTTCAAGGGGACTGTCTCGACTGCGGCGCCAGCGGGGTCAATCTTTGTGACGATGTACTCGGTCTGGCATCGGCGCGCCGCGTCGACGGCGAAAAGGCGGCGCAACCTACTCAAGTACTGGTACATGCGCACGGCCACTCCAACGCGGGACTGGATCACGGATCCGAAGCTCGAGCTCGCCCATGCCTCCCACCGCACCGACTTCAACGTCGACCATCGCGACGCCCATCGCGCCATGGATGATTCTGCGGAGATGTTCTACTGGCTGTGCGGCGAGCACGAGAAGTGCCGCGCCTGGAGCAACAACTTGCCTGTCTACTACTACGATTCTGACCAAAGCTGTTCCCATTGCGACGCGGCAGCGCCCGGAACGCGAGCAAGGCGCTGATGGCGACGACGGTTGAGCAGCAGATCGAGTCCTGCATCGAGGAGTTCAGGCGGGGCTCGCTGACCGAGGAGAGTCTGCGGAGGATCGGCGAGCTGGCCGACAAATCGTCAAAGCGACAGAGCATTCTTTATCTGCAGGCGAAGGGATCGTCGCTCACGAGCGAGGTGATCGGCATGAGCCGATTCGAGAACGGCAGTTTTCAAGATCCATCGAGTGAGGAGGACTGGCCTTACGGATCGGTGGCCGATGCCATGGCGGACGGCTGGCGGATCATCAAGTTTCCGGAGATGGCCCTCCTCGTCGACGAGACGCGGACCTACGGTTTCGGCTGCGAATTCATTCTGGAAAAGTGGAAGTAGCGTCGTGCACGAAGTCGGTTTCGATCTGCTGATTCTGCTCGCCAGCATCTGGCTGGTGGCCGTGACGCTGCGCCCGCTCGGCCTGCCGACGGTGATGGGTGAGCTGATCGTTGGAGTGTTGCTCGGTCCGGCCGTGCTGGGCCTGATCGAGCCGGGTGAGGCCATCAAGCTGCTGGCCGAGATCGGCATATTCTTTCTGATGTTCCACGCCGGCCTGGAGACGCAGCCGCTCGAATTCTACGACGCGCTAAAGCGCTCGCTGGGAGTCGCCGTGGTCGGGGCCATCGTGCCGTTCACGGTCAGCTTCGGAGTCGCCACGCTCTTCGGCATGGACCCGGTCGGCGCCACCTTCGTCGGGCTGACGATGACGGCCACCGCCGTGGTGATAACGCTCAAGAGCCTCAAGGATCTGGGGCTCGGCAACACGCGCTTGGCACGGGTCGTCATCGCCAGCTGCGTGATCGATGACCTACTGACGCTCGTTTTCTTCGGCCTCGTCATCGGCGTTCTGTCAGGTGGCACGTTCGAACCCATGGGCATCCTGATCACTCTGGGCAAGGTCGTGGGCTTTTTCGCCGTCTCGGTGGCACTGGGGCGATTCATCTATCCCCGGCTCACCCTGCCGTTCCGCTCCGAGGGAGGGAAAGGGTTCACCTTTGTACTGTTCACTGCGATCGGCGCAGGCCTGTTTGCCGAAGCCATCGGCCTCCACATGATTCTCGGCGCCTATATGGCGGGCCTGTTCTTCGAGGACAAGGTGGCGCACCCGAATCTGGTGCGGATTGTCAACGATCGCGCCTACGGAATCGGGTATTCGTTTCTAGGCCCCATTTTTTTCATTTCGCTGGGTTTTTCCATCACGTTCGACATCAGTGCCGCCGGCGTGGCCTTCATCGTCTTACTGACGGTTATCGTGATCGTCGGCCAGATCCTCAGTGCCGGCGCCATGGCTCTGCGCATGGGGATGCCGCGCCGCGAAGCGCTGACTGTCGGCGTCGGCATGTGCGGACGAGCCGAGATGGCGTTCATTCTGGCCTCGCTGGCTCTGGCCCAGGGAGCCATCGACCAGGGAATTTTCACGGCGCTGATTTTCACCGCCTTCCTCCTGAACCTGTTCACACCGCTGGCGTTGAAGGGGTGCGCCGTGATGCTCAAGGGAAAGGCGGTCCGGCAGACGGATGCAACCAGCGGTGTCGTGCAGATCGACAAGTTCAGCTCGCCACTCGTAGAGGAGCGCTATGAGGGGCCACTCCCGCATTCGTTGCCCGACCTGGAAGGTTCGGTTGTGATCTACGGATACGGTCCCGAAGTAGACTCGCTGTTGGAGGAGCTCGACAGCCGTGGCCTGAGCAGCGTTGTGATCGAAGAGGACGAGACCACAGCGCGGCGGTTGCATGCGCGACGCCGACGGGTCGCGCACACCTCAATCGCAGAAGGGCATCTCGACCTGCGGCCGCTGACAAAGGCGCGAGCCCTGGTGGCCAACGGCGAGGACGAGCACAACGCCTTGCTCGCGGCAAGTGCCCGCGAGCTTGGATTCGAAGGTCCAATCGTCGCACTGATCGACAACCCCAATCACCGAGCGCCGATGCAGCTCGCCGGAGCGACAGCGGCGTTCACTCCCAATCATGTGCTGGCGGCCGCTGTCGCCGTGCGCGCCAGTTCCAGAATAGGGCCAAGCGTGACGGGTGTGGAGCCGCTCGGGCATTTGCTCGAGGTGGCCGAGGTTCGCGTCCACGACGAGAGCCCATTGGCCAACAAGACCCTTTTGGAATCGGGCATCCGCGCCGACACCGGGGCCCACATCGTCGGTCAGTGGGTGGACGAGGCGCTCCACTCGCCGCCAGCAGCCGATCAGGTTCTGCGGCCGGGGATGATTCTGGTAGCCGCCGGCAGCCCCGACAGCATCAAGCGTCTCAGCGACGTCGCCAGGCCGATCACACAGCAAGGAGCGATCGTGGTGGCGGGCTTCGGAGATGTAGGTAGCAAGCTGGTCGAGATGCTCACCGACGCAGATGAACAGGTGTGCGTCATCGACGTTCTCGATACGCGCGTGCTGGAGCGCGCCTCCGTGTCCACGGCTCGCGTCGTCATTCTCGCGGCCGAAAACGACAGCGCCACCCTCCTCGCAGCAATCGTCGTCCGCAACCACGCTCCGGACGTGCCTATCATCGCCTGCGCTGCCCTGGCAGAGAATGTAGGACGCATTCAGCAGGCCGGCGCCGACTTCGCTCTATCGGTAAGTCAGGTCGCCGGGCAGCTTCTCGCCCATCACGTCCTTGGTGAGATGGTCTCGCATCAGGCGCGCATCAAGCTCGCCAAGCTCGACGCCGGCCGGCTGGCCGGCCACCATCCGTTGGAATCCAGAGTTCGCGAACGCACGGGCTGCTCGGTCATCGCCGTCGAGCGCGCCGGTGAAGTCATCATGGACATCCCGCCGTCATTCGTGCTCGCCGAAGAGGACGCCCTCTACGTCTGCGGCACGGCTCCTGCCTTCGACAGCTTTTACGAGGAGTTCGCCGGTTCGCGCGAATGAGCAGTATGGACAAGATCGATCCGAAGAAACATCACCAGCTCTTCATCGACCGCGGCGCCGTCGATCTCGAGGAGCGAATCTCCAGGAAGCTGCATCAGCCGAAGAAATGCGGACCCCTCATAGCGGGTGGAGTCGAGAGCCGCAACTGTCCGCAGTGGAACTCCGAGAAGGGGCTCTGGGAGTGGTGGTACTCCGGACGCTACGCCACTTCGGAAGATGGGGAACACTGGGAAAACGATATCGCCTGCAGTCCGGCCGACAGCCTGTGTCACATCGTGCGCGACGAGGCGGACGCGGATCCGGGTCGCCGCTACAAGGCACTGCTCGGCGGCGGGGACAAACAGCCCGCGGTATCGCCTGACGGCTTCAGCTGGACGAAGATCGACACACCGCCCATACCCAGCTCGGACGAGTCACAGTTCACCTACGACCCGTACACCGGACAGTTTCTGGCGATGGTGAAGCTGGGAACGGAGTGGGGGCGTTCGGTGTGGCTGTCGACGAGTGCGGATTTCGAGACCTTCAGCGAACCGAAGCTCATCTTCCACGCAGACGAGATCGACCGCGAAAACTGCCGCCAGCGGGTTCGCCGCCTCATCGATGATCCCGCTTTCCTGACACCTGCCGTCGTCGACGAAGAGGACTACATCGCCGAGGTCTACAACATGGCGGTCATGCCCTACCAGGGGCTCTACGTCGGTTTCCCTGTGATCTTCAATCCCTTCGGGGCCTTGCCGGCACCGCCGACCAATTTCACTCGCATCAATCAGATCGAGCTGAGCGTTTCCCGCGACCTCTACAACTGGGAGCGGGTCGGCGATCGCGAGGTATTCATCGGCGTCGAGCCGTACGACGGTGAAACCTATGATACCGGTCAGCTGTTGATGGCAGGGCAGCCTGTGGTGCGCGACGACGGCGAGATCTGGTGTTATTACAACGGCCTGAGATGGGGATCGAGCCTTGAGGACTTTAGGAAATTCGGAAAGACGAAGGAGTTACACCGGCTCGCAGTGAATCCCGAGCACTTCGTCGACTCGGGGGCCCTATCGCTGGCCAAGCTGCGACCGGACGGGTTTGTCTCCGCAGAAGGCGATTTGTGCGGAGTCATCGTTACCAAACCGTTCGATTTGAGGGGCGAGGATATCTACGTCAACGTCAACGCCAATTGGGGGGAGATCTACGTCTCTATTCTCGACGGCGAGTCGCGCAGAGTCATTCCCGGGTTCGGGGTCCCAGGCACGGAACCGCCGCCTGTTACGGGAGATGACACACGCCACAAGGTTTCCTTCTTAAAAGAGCATGATCTCGTCTTCGAGAAGCCGGTGCGGTTGAAGTTCTTCCTGCATCAGGCGAGTCTCTACTCCTTCTGGATCGAGTAAGAGAGCTCCGTCGCTTTAGAAGAGATCACGGCTTGACTGTCCGTCGCGTTCTCCCCGACTTCAGCACGGCCAGGGCAACCTTCAAGGCGGCAATGCCGTCGCTGCCCGTAACCAGAGGTTGCTGATTGCGCGCGAAGCACTTGATGACGTGGGTTGCCTGGTCCGCAAACATGTCTGGCCTGGGGTAGGTGACGAAGCGCTCGGAGCCATCTCCTCTGGTGACTGTGAGAGCTCCATGTTTCGCAGGATCGAAAGACGCCGGCTTCTCAACTGCGCGGTCGCCAAATCGCACCCAGCCCGCGGGACCGACAATGTCGTTGAGACCCGTGAACGGAACGTCCCGTGCCGCTCCCCAGGTCCAGATCAGCGTATGTTGATGGCCGGAATCGAATGTCAGGATGGCGCTGCCGCCGTCGGCCCCGACCGAGTCTGGGGCAAGTTGATTGCTGGAAGCCTGAACCGAATTCACAGGACCGAACATCTGCAGAGCAAAATCATAGTTGTGCACGGCGGCATCTATAAGCGGCCCGCCTCCTTTGTCGACGTCGCGGTACCAGACACGGGCCTGGAAGGTGGCGCTGGAAAAACGCCAGATAAGGGGATGACCGAGAGTGCCCGAGTCGACAACCTTCTTCATGGCACCCCACTCCCTGTCAAAACGCCGGACGAACCCGATGGTGAGAGCCACGCCGGCTTTTTTGCAGGCCTCGGCCATGCGCTTGGCGTCCCCGAGCTTGAGGGCCATCGGCTTTTCGCAGAAGACATGCTTGCCGGCGCGGGCCGCGGCGATGACGGGCGTGGCGTGCTGGTAGGTGCGGGTGCAGACATAGACAGCATCCACGTCATCCCTCTTGACGAGTTGGCGGTGGTCGACACAGACGGCGATATCGCGGTCCCTTCGGTTGTCTGCGGCAAAGGAACGCGCCGCCCCTTCGTCGATATCGGCGACGGCGATAATGCGAGCGGATCTGATTTACTTCAGCCTGATAGCGTGGTGGCGGGCAATCCCTCCAGCACCGACGAATCCGAGATTCAGCATTCAGAGGCTCCCCGCCAGGTAACGCTACGAGTTGACGAACTGGAAAGCGTAGAGCTTTGCCGACTGACCGAGAAAGCGAAGCCGCACGTTTCTGCCGCGCAACGATGAAAGATCGCTATTGCCGTTCCAGCTCGCCGCCGCGGCGACATCGTTGAACATGAGACGGTCCGCTTCGGCCTTGCTGTATCCCCAGAGGGTGTGTCCACTGGCGTCGAGGATCTCCACCTTGAGCCAGCCACGCGAGCTGGCGTCCATGTTGACGTGCAACTGATCGCCGTCGAGAACGAACGGAACTGTCGTCAGAGACGACTCCTCCGCATCGGCGTCCTGTGACACGAAGCCGTCGAGACGGACGTGCAGCCGGCCGATGCGGGCTGGTTGGCGGTGATCGTGGTCGAGGTCGTGCCTCGACGAGACGCCGTCATAGTAGAGAAACAGCTCATCGCCTGCCGGGATGAGGCCGGCGGCCATGTACAGCCCGCGTGAGTCGAAGTCGCCAGTCGCCCCCAGTCGGACAAAGGGGTCGAGCCAGCGCTCGAAGTGGATACCGTCGCGACTCGTCGCCAGCTGGATGTCCAGGGTGTCACTGGTGTGGTGGTAGGCCGATGGAAAGATGAGATAGGCATCAGCGGCAAAGGGATACTTGATAGCGCCGGTGTTGTAGAGGCCGCCGCCGGACATATCGTCGTCCTCGATCAGGCTGAAATCCGGCTCGTGCACCTTGACCGGCTCGGGAAATCTGGTGAAGTCGGTGCTCTCGGAACGCGCGATGGCCCGGTAGTCGAAGGAGCCCATCTGCCTGCCTTCCTTCCTCGTCGATGTGAAGGTGCTCGTTCCAACGGACGTAGGCGACATAGCGATCGAGCCGGTCGTCCCAGAAGGCGACATTCTGTGTGTCTGTGTACCACGGCATGATCGGTTTGTCATAGCGCGGGTCCAGTGAATGCCGTCCGGTGAGTGGGCACCGGCCACGGCGCCCGTACTCCCACGTCTCGAGCTTTCCGGTGAAGTAGCGGAAGCGGGCACCGCCGCAGTTGACGCTAGTGACGCCCCACCTCGATCCGTCGCCGCCGATCAGCTTGTAACGCCGCTCGGGCGCGTCGTGCGGATCTGCGAACACGTCACCGTGGATTCCCCGCGAGACGATGTTTGTTATCCTTGCTTCCTTTGAACTCCTCGACGCCCAGATCCGGTTTCTCCCAGACAAGGCCATCGGTCGAGGTGGCGTGGCAGAGCACGTGGCCGTTTCCGTCCGGGTCGGGACTGTAGTACCACATTTTGTGCCCGTCGCCGTCGTCCGAGACGATGCTCGGCATGCTGAGCCCCTTGACCTCCCACGGTTTGTCGGGTGTGAGGGCGGGCGCCTCGGTGCGAATGGCGGGGTTCATCGCAAGGGTAAAACCGCGCTTGTCCTCCACCAGCGCATCGTCAAAGAGGATCTGCTTTTCAGTTCCGAATACATGAGACGGTTGGGCGTCCATTGGATCTCCTAAATCAGGTCGTGAAATCGAGCTGGGCTACGCAGGAGCGATGAAATGATTGTAGTCGATCTTCCGGCAGGTTCTCAAAGATCCGTGCGAGGACTTATAATACGGTGCTATCAGTCAGGCCGATACCCCGAGCCGAGCCATCGACGGCGCCGCTAGACCACAACAAAGCACGAAGGAGCCACTCCATGATGAGCCTATTTTCTCTTCCTCGACGACTGGGATGATCGACGACTGCCAGGACATCGAACGCCGCTACGGCCGGCCGAAGGAGGAAGGACCGGTCATCACTGGTGAGTTCGGCTCCGAGTCCACGATCGAGCTGCCGGGCGACCAGTGGCCGACAAAGTGGCGCATGTTCTACACCAGGCGCCTGAGTCCGGACGAAATAATTGAACCGGGCAAGAACCCGCGCTCGCAGTTCTGTCTGGCCGAGAGCGACGACGGCATCGAGTGGCGACGGGCCAAGCTCCCGGACGATCACCGCCCGGTCAAGGACTTCGACAACTGCGTGTTTGCCGAGACTGCCAAGCAGATTCGCTGGGACCCGTTCGACGAGGATCCGCAACGCCGCTACAAAGCCGGCTTCGCAAGCGTCGAGTATGAAGGCCAGGAGGACAGACCCTGGCACGACTGCATCATCGGCTGGTCACCAGACGGTATTCGCTGGGACACCTTCCACAATCCCGACTACGCATACTACACGCGGGTCGGGGGCAACGACGGTACGCGCACCCCCTTCTACAGTCCGGTCACGAAACAATGGCACATGGTCTGCCGGCCCTACTGTCCGGACCGGCGCATCGCCATCACCTCGTCACCGGATTTGAAGAACTGGACCGACGTGTACACGGCGATGCACCCCGACGGCCTGGACTTGCCCGGCCCTCCAGTTCTACGGCCTGCGGGTGTGGCCGTACGGGGTGACGAACGGGTCCGGTACGGCCGACGATTTCGAGGGATACTTCATCGGCTCACTGAACGTCTACCGCGCGTCCCTGAGTGAGCGCGGACCCTGGAGCGACGTGTGGGGGGGCGCGGGCAAGTGGCTAGGCGAAGGCTGGAGCGAGCTGGCCTACAGCTACAACGGCCTTTACTGGAACCGCACCGATCGCCAGCCGATTCTGGGTCGCGACGATCCGGACGCGCACCAGGGGTTCTGGACGGACTCCAGCATCATCGGCTACGACGACGACCAGCAGTTGCGCTGGGTAGTCAAGAGGAACACGAACAGCCATGCCGTAAGAGGGTTTCTGTCGCAGGCGGAGATGAACTCGAAGGGTCGTGACAATAGCGACGGAACCGATGTCCTCCCCAAGAGGATGCAGTATAGCTGGCGACACGCCACCATGCGCAAGGACGGGTTCGCCTACTTGCGCAGCAACGGACTGGGCCGCGTCTCACTCAAAGGGATGTTGCCGACGGAGGGAAACCTGAACATCAACTACCTGGCACCCTACGGCCGGGTCAGAGTACAGGCCTGCGACACCAACTTCAAGCCACTGGAAGGCTTCACCTTCGACGACTGTTTGGCGCTACAGGGAGATGAGCTGCACGCCCCTGTTCGCTGGAAGAGCAAGAGCGCGCGCGACCTAATCGGCAAACAGGTGCGCCTGGAGTTCGAGCTGTTCGACGCGCATCTCTACGCGGTGCGGTGGACCTGCGACCACCTGTGTTACGGAGACGGCCCGATTCACGATCTGAGATGATGAGGACCTGACGCAAAGGAGCTACGAAGATCATTGATCCGCGCGGAGGCCGGACCTACTCCGTGCGCGACGTCACCTCCAGCAGATGGTAGCCGAACTGCGTCTTCACCGGGCCCTGCACCGTACCGACTTCGGCGCTGAAGACGACCGCGTCGAATTCCGGGACCATCTGGCCGGGCTCGAACTCGCCGAGGTCACCGCCATCCTTGCCGGATGGGCACTCAGAGTGCTCGGCCGCGACGGCGGAGAAATCCGCTCCGGCTGCGATCTGGTCCTTCAGATCGTTACATCCTTCTTTCGTCGGCACCAAAATATGCCGTGCTGACGCTGTTGGCATTATTGCCTTCCTTTCTGTTGTGTAGGGCGCGGGTTAACTATATAGGAATCCGGAGCCGGGGGAAAACCGGGAAGTTGCAGAATCAACATGCTTTCGATTGAGCGCTTGTCGAAGATCTTCGGCGAGCAGGTCTTGTTCAGGAATGCCAGCTTCGGCGTCGGCGAGGGGGCACGCATCGGGCTGATCGGGCCCAACGGCGCCGGTAAGACGACTTTTTTCCGCATGCTGGCCGGCGATGAGTTGCCCGA
>CBDBIJ010000021.1:0-17535 GCA_965205655.1 Candidatus Latescibacterota bacterium | reverse complement strand
CGATGTAACCGTCCTGGACGAGCGGCCGCGGCAACCCTTCGACGAGACTGCTCCAGCGTTCCAGGTCATCGACGGAGTGGTTCTCGAGGACGAGGAAGTTCTCGGTCGCCGCGGCGCAGTGCACGGAGGCCATGGCCGCCACCGGTGACATCGCCATGTGCAGGGCCATGGCGATGCCGTGGTCCTGGGCCAGATCGCCGATCTTCTTCGTCTCCGTGATGCCGCCGGCGGTGGCGAGATCCGGATGAATGACGGAGACGGCGCGTCGCTCGAAGAGCTCGCCGAATCCCTCCTTCAGATAGATGTCCTCTCCCGTGCACACCGGCGTATCGACGGCGGCGGCAAGCCGTTCCCACTGGTCAATAAATTGCCAGGGAATCATGTCTTCGTACCACGCCAGCGAGAATTGGTCGAGGGCCTTGCCCAGACGGATGCAGGATTCGAGCCCCAGGTGACCGAAGTGATCAACGGCCACAGGTACCTCGTAGCCGACCTGCTGACGCACAGCCGCCACATACTCGCAGATCACTCCAATGCCTTTTTCGGTCAGCTGGATTCCGGTAAACGGATGCATGACCTCTCTGCTCTCGAGCATACCGGGTGGGGCGATGACGCAGTCGCTCTGGTCACCGATAATGCCCAACCCGACGTCCATCTTCAGATACTTGAAGCCCATGTCCATCCGGCGGCGCAGGTGGCGGCCCATCTCGGCCCCGTCGGCCACACTCGGCGTGTCGCAGTAGCAGAGAATGCGGTCGCGAAACTTGCCGCCCAGCAGCTGATAGACCGGCACGCCATAGGCCCTGCCCGCCAGGTCCATCAACGCCATCTCGATGCCGCTCACACCGCCGCCCTGACGGCCGTGATGGCCGAACTGCTTGATACGTCGGAACAGACGGTCGACGTCGCAGGGGTTCTCGCCGAGCAGGCGGCTCTTCAGCATGAGAGCGTAGGTCGTGCTGGCGCCATCTCTGATCTCTCCATGACCGCTGATGCCCTGGTTCGTGTCGAGGCGTACCAGACGGGACCGGAAGGGGGTACCCGTCAGTTGGACGGTACGCATGTCGGTGATCTTCAGGTCAGAGGGTCGCGAGTTTTCGTTCACCGAGGTTGTCACCTTTTCACTGTGTACTTGTTGAGTCCCACAAAGAGTACGCGTACTATTCCGTCCTGTGTCAATGTGGGCACCTAGCGGCCGGTGAGACATGGCTCATTTCGAAGTGTTGGGGCACAGCGAGATCTATCGCAATGCCCACGCCAATCTGAAAAGCGAGTACGTCGCCTTTCCGTCGATTCAGGCATTGCCCGACGACACTCTTCTGTGCATGTGCCGGCATGGGACCGCGCGCGAGAGCGACGACGGCGTTGTGAAGATTCATCGATCAGCCGACGGGGGAGTGACCTGGGATGGCGCCGGCGAGCTGCTCCAGCTGAGGGACGCAGATGAAGGCTGGCGGCTTCCCGGCGGCTTCGGAGTAACCGCAGAAGGGGAGACGATCGCCTGTGTGCGCTACCCTGAGAGCAAGACGGGTGATGGTCTCTTCGTTGCCCGCTCTCAGGACCGCGGCGACAGCTGGTCGGAGTTCGATCCCATAGACAGCGCTCCTTTCGATCGCATGGGTCCTGGTGGCAACCTGGTGACCATGGCAGATGGCACGCTGATCGCCGCCGGTGAGTGGGGTGAGGATCGAAGCGACGACGAGCTGCCGGATTGGGCGGCCATGATCACCCGATCTCACGACGGCGGGCGCTCGTGGGAGCCGTGGCGACGCATCCAGGGGCCGGGTGACAGTGGGTTGTACTTCTTCGACCTGCGCCTGACCCGGCTTTCAGGCGACAGTCTGCTGGCTGCCTTCTGGACCCACGACTTGAAAGAAGACGTGGGCGTCAACGTCCACACCTCTTTCTCGAAAGACGCCGGCGAGACCTGGAGCGATCCGCAGGACGCCGGATTCTGGGGCCAGGTATCCGACGTGCTCGGTCTGCAGAGCGGCCGCGTGATCGCCGTGACCAACCACCGCCGCGAACCGATGGGCGTGCGCGCCCTTCTATCTAATGACGGCGGTGAGAGTTTCGGGGAAGACCAGCACCTCGAGCTCTGGGGGATCGAGCCGGCCCGCGTCAGGAGCGCACCCGTGCTGTCGAAGAAGCGTGACGTCGTCGGGAGTGTCCTCGAGTCATATCACCATTTCACTTTTGGCACGCCATCTGTAGCGCAGCTTTCAAACGGAACCATTGTCGCCGCCTTCTATGTGACCGAGGAGCACGTCACCTACGTGCGCTGCTGCCGCATGGAGGAGAAAGATTGACGTTCGCATGACGCATGACTACACCGACTTCGACCGCGACATCTGGGAGAAAGAGCTGGAGGAGTTTGTGCCCTCGGTCGTCTACGACATGCACGCTCACATCTGGTCAGAGGAGCACCGGGGCTCGCAGGAAAGGCCTGCCACCAACCTTCGCGCCGAGTACGACTACAGAGACCACCTGGCCTGGGCGGAAAAGCTATACCCCGGCCGCGAGATGCACTACCTCATCCTCGGCACGCCCGTACCCGGCCTGGATGCGCCGGGTCACAACGACTGGATGGCGGAACAGATGAGTGCCGATCCGGCCTCGGTCGTCAACATGCTCGTAACGCCGAACATGACCGCCGAGTACGTGGCCAAGCAGGTGAAGAATCACCGATTCTTCGGCCTCAAGCCGTACCGAACGTTCGCTGCCGATCCCGCCAACGCGCGCATTCGCGACTTTCTGCCCGAACACCTGATCGAGCTCGCCCACGACATGAAGCTGGCAATCACCATGCACCTGTCGATGCCGACCGGGCCGGCCGACGCTGTCAACCAAGAGGATCTGGAGCGCTATACGCGCGAGTATTCGGGCGCGCAGTGGATTCTCGCCCACTGCGCGCGCGCCTTTAACGCATTCATGATGGAAGAGGCCATCCACTTTCTGACCGGGTTGCCGAACATCTGGTACGATACCTCAGCGGTGAACGACATGTACAGCCATTTTCTGCTGATGAAGCACGAGGACCGCTCCCGAGTGATGTTCGGCTCCGACAACATCGTAGCGGGATGTGATCGCGGTAAGTACGCGACGTATGCGCGGGCGTGGGATCTGTTTACCGGCTTCGAGGATCTATCGCACTGCGACCCACGAGCGACCCTCGTCATCTACGAGCAGCTGCGTCAGGAGAAACAGGTGGCCGACATACTCGGTCTGTCGCGAGACGAAGTTGAAGATCACTTTTCCGGCAACGCGAGGCGCTTCATCGAGCAGATCCAGGGGGGCTGGAGTCACTGAGCCCGCTGCTCGGACGCCGGGGCGCAGGGATCGGCCTAATATGAGAGCCGCAACGAGAAAGACATGAGCACAGAGGACAGATCTTCGGACGAAGCAGAGGACGTGCAGTTCGACGAGGTCGAGTCGAGCGATCCTGCAGCTCGGGGCGGTAGCTGCGAATCATGCCGGAACCCGCTGGCCGACTCGTACTACGAGGCACTGGGCCAGGTGGTCTGCGCCTCATGCCGCAACGAGAAAGACATGAGCACAGAGGACAGATCTTCGGACGAAGCAGAGGACGTGCAGTTCGACGAGGTCGAGTCGAGCGATCCTGCAGCTCGGGGCGGTAGCTGCGAATCATGCCGGAACCCGCTGGCCGACTCGTACTACGAGGCACTGGGCCAGGTGGTCTGCGCCTCATGCAAGGCAGAAGCTCGAAAGCTTTCACAGCGAGGGCGCGGGCATGCGCCGGTTTGTCCGCGCCACCCTCTACGGCCTCCCGGCGGCGGCTGCGGGCTCTGGCATCTGGTACGCGATTACGGAGCTGACGGGTTACGAGATAGGCCTGGTGGCAATCGTGATCGGGTTGATGGTCGGGGTTGCCGTCCGCGCCGGCGCCCGGCGTCGAGGCGGATGGACCTACCAGGGACTGGCGATGACACTGACTTATCTGTCGATCGTCAGCACCTATGTTCCGGATATACTGGAGGAGTTTTTCGACGAAGATGACGGAGTGAGCGTGGTCGAGGACATCTCAGATCGGGAGCACGGAGCTTCTGGGAGCGCGGACGGCGATGTGGTCGGGGAGGAAGGGGACGCGACGGTAGCGGATCAGGAGGAACTCAATCTTGTCGGAGGCCTGATCGCATTCTTCGTCCTTGCCGTAGTTCTGCTAGCGATCGCCTGCGCGGTTCCCTTCCTGGCAGGATTCGACAACATTCTAGGTCTCATCATTATCGGCATTAGTCTGTACGAGGCCTGGAAGCTCAACAAACGTGTCGAGATACAGATCAATGGCCCCTTGCGGTTGCAGCCCGCAGCTGACCAGCCCGCGAACTCACACAGCGAAAATGAGTGAAGCGCCCCCGCCGACCGTCTGCCCGAACTGCAACACCGCTCTCGCTCCGGGACTGCTGAGCTGCCCCGGCTGCCAGCGCCTGCTGCATGCTGATACTCTGAAGCAGGTTGCAGCCGACGCCCAAGAAGCGGAGGCTCAGGGACGACAGGTAGAAGCGCTGGGCCTGTGGCGGAGCGCTCTCGAATTGCTGCCCGTCAAGTCCAGACAGTACGCCTCAGTCAGCGACAAGGTTTCCACGCTGAGTGAGAACATCGACACCCACCCGGACCTGACAGACCAGGGGGGCAGGAGAGCGGCGGCGCGTCCGGTCTGGGTCCGGAGCGGGTTGGCTCTTGGCGGTCTGGGTCTGCTGCTGTGGAAGTTCAAGTTTGTCGTCGCGTTTGTCGCGACCAAAGGCAAGCTGCTGCTCATGGGATTGACCAAGGCCAGCACCCTCTTTTCCATGCTGCTTTCGTTTGGTCTCTACTGGACTGTCTGGGGATGGCGGTTCGCCCTGGGCCTGGTGCTCTCGATCTACGTACACGAGATGGGGCACATCGCGGCGCTGAGGCGATTCGGTATCAGAGCCTCGGCACCAGCCTTCATTCCCGGCCTTGGAGCGTTTATCAGGATGAAGCAGCATCCGACTGGTCCGGTGGAAGATGCCCGTGTCGGATTGGCGGGTCCGATATGGGGGCTGGTGGCAGCAGCTGCAACCTATGGTCTCTTCCTTGCGACCGGCTGGGCCGGCCTGTCGGCGATCGCGAGAGTCGCGGCGTGGATCAACCTCTTCAATCTGTTGCCGATTTCGCCACTCGACGGAGGCCGCGGGTTCCGCGCAATGAACACCAGGCAGCGATGGAGTGCCGTGGCTGGCCTTGGAGTGATGTGGTTCTACACTGGAGAGGGGCTACTGATTTTGCTATTGCTAGCGGCCCTGTTCCGGGCTTTCGGCAAACAGGCCCCGGAGGGGGGGGACGACAAAACCCTCCTGCAGTACACAGTGCTTGTCGTGTTGCTTTCGGTCATGTGCACGATCGAAGTCCCGCTTCCTGAGGTCGAAACGGCCCCATGATCTCGGATCGGCGCGCAGCGATTATCGACGGGAACAAAACGCGATGACGACAGCCACTTCCGCCGCTCTGCGCGCCCTCACCCAGGAGCAACTCGACCGGTTTCGCCAGCGGGGGTTCGCCGTCATCGGCAAGCTCCTGGAAAACGATGAACTGCTGGAACTGCGGGACGAGTACGACCGGCTCTTCGCCGAAGCCCGCCAGACGGCGCGGATGCGCAACCTCTCCAGCGCCGACGGTGGGGCGGCCACCGAAGCGGCTGAAGAGATGCTGCAGATCATGCAGATGTGCGAGCGCAGTATCATCTTCCGCAGGTTGTTGTATCATCAGCGTATTCTGGACATCGCCGAAGACCTGATCGGGCCGAATCTTCAGCTCTTCCACGACCAGGCGCTCTACAAACCGGCCCACCGCGGAGGTCCCATTCACTGGCATCAGGACAACGGCTACTGGCAGTGTGCTCCGGCCAATCTCGTCAGCTGCTGGATGACGTTGGACGACGTCGACGTCCACAACGGCGCCATGCACGTGATCCCCGGCTCACACCTCCAACCGGTCGCACACGAGCGCGAGCAAGGCACGCCGCTCTTCGATGTTGGCGACAAGATTGACGCCTCTGCTGCCGAGGTCATCGAGCTGCCGGCCGGCGGCGTCATGTTCCATCACTGTCAGACTCTCCACCACACACCGCGCAACAGCACCGATCGCCAGCGTCGCGCCTTCGCCATCCACTTCATGAACCCGGGGACCCGCTCACTGCGAAAAGACTTCGACATGGAAGTAAGCTTTTCACGACCCTTGCTGCGTATGCGCGCCAGCTCCTAGAAAGGAGCCAAACATGGCAACAATCGGCATGGTCGGCCTAGGCGCCATGGGCGCCCCCATGGCGCGAAATCTGCTCAAGGCCGGCCACACCCTCAAAGTTTACGATAAGGCCGAAGCCGCAGTTGAGGCGCTCGTCGCAGACCGCGCCGAACGCGCAACTCGAGATGGCCTGGCCCGTGACGTCGACTGCGTCATAACCATGCTCCGCACCGGCGAGGTCGTCACTGAGGTCTTATCTGGCGATGCGGGCATGTTTGCGCAAGCGGCAGAAAGCACTCTTTTCATCGACTCATCTACCATCGACGTAAGCACAGCGCGAGCCTTATCCACTGAGGCCGTCGCTGCCGGAATGACCATGATCGACGCCCCCGTCTCCGGCGGCGTGCCGGGAGCCGAAGGGGCCACGCTCACCTTTATGGTGGGTGGCGAAGACGGTGATGTCATCAGGGCGAGGCCGATCCTCGAGGCGATGGGCAATTCCATCGTGCACGTCGGACCGGCCGGGGCCGGCCAGGCCGCCAAGATCTGCAACAACATGATCCTCGGCATCTCGGTAGTCGCCGTCGCCGAAGCGTTCCGGCTCGCAGACAAACTCGGGCTCAATGCCAAAACGTTCCACGAAATCGTGTCCCGATCCTCAGGCAACTGCTGGGTGCTCAACACCAACCATCCGGTACCCGATATGGTCCCGACCTCCGCTGCCAATGATGACTATCGCCCCGGCTTCAGCAGTTCCTTGATGCTCAAAGACCTCATTCTCAGTCAAAACGCCGCCGGCCATTTCGGTGCCTACACACCACTCGGCGCCAGGGCCGCCGAGCTCTACGACGACTTTGTCCAGAACGGCAACGCCGAGCTGGACTACGCTGCGATCATAAAGCAGATAGAATCAAAGGAGCTGAGGCGGGCTGAGGCAACATAACTCGCCGTGATGAACAAGATCCTCTTCATCGACGACGCCCAGATCACTTCGTCGGCAGGCGTGGAACGCCGTATCCACCCAGCCCGCAAGTACGAGGGAAACCCGGTCCTCACGTCCGACAGCGACTGGGAGGGGTCAGAGACGACCCTGGGGACCGTCCGCAAGGAGGCTGATCGGTACCGGATGTGGTACCAGTCTTACGCCACTGCTCCGGACCCCGACGGGGTCGACTCCTTCATCCGCTCGCTCCATCTTTACGCCGAGAGCGACGATGGTCTCGCGTGGTCGAAGCCCGAACTCGGCATGACCGAAGGCGCGATGGGTTCGACCGCGAACAACATCGCCTTCATCAGGACGAGGTTCACCAGGGACACCAACCCATCCGTGCTGCATACGCCCCACGCGCCGAGTGGACGCGCCTACACGATGCTCTCTTATGGTGTGGGCTACGACCTGCCGTACAACGGCCATTTCGTCGCCTACTCCGACGACGGGCTGCGGTGGAGCGACGGGCGGGAGACTCCTGTCCTCCCCGGCTATGAAGGGGGCGGTTGGTTCATGTACGACGAGGTCGACGAGAGGTTTCGGGGACTGGTTGCCTATGAACGGTTGGAGACGGAGCTGTTCTCGACGCAGAGCGCGGATGGGCTCGAGTGGTCCCTCCCTCGCCCCGTCCTCACGGCCGACGAGGCAGACACCGAACGGGCGGGCAGCAACAGGACCTTCTTCCCGGCGATGCCGATCACGCGTTACGGTCCGGTGCTTCTGGGCTTCCTCCAGGTGTTGCGGGGCCGGGTGACCGGCGGCGGACTCGACGCCGAGATGGATGTCCAGTTGGTGTGCAGCAGAGACGGCAAGACCTGGCACAGGGTCGGAGACCGACGCCCCATCCTAGAGCGTGGTGCCGGGTCGGACGACGACTCGGACGAGTCTGGTGACTCGTTTTGGGATAGCGGACTCGTGTGGATGGGCAACTCGCTCGTCGAGGACGGAGACAGGGTTGTTGCCTACTATACCGGTTGCCGGAGGACGGCCGGTGCTCTTCTGCGGAGTGCGTGGACGAAGAGCATCGGTATGGCATCCTGGCCGAGGGATCGGTTTGTCGGACTGGTGGCCCCGGGCGAGGGCGTCGTCGAGACCTCGGCGACGGTGGCCGCAGGCGCGCTGCACGTCAATGCCGACGCCTCCAGCGGGAGTCTGGCCGCCGCGCTGTTGGACGAAGATGGGACACCGATAGAAGGCTTCTCGGTCGCTGACAGCGAGCCGCTCGCGAACGGCGACTCTCTCGACCATGCACTCGAGTGGAATAAGGGCGCCGTGTCGTCGCTGGCTGGTCGAACGGTTCGCATCCACCTCGAGCTACGAGATACCGAGCTCTTCTCACTGTGGTGGGAGCAATGACGCCGGGCACGAGCTCTCGCAGCTCCGGAGACCGAGTCCTCGCCGAGCGAGTCCTCTTCATCGACGACGCTCAGGTCCAGTCGATGGCGGGCCTCCAGCGCCACATCCACCCGGGCAAGAAGTTCGAGGGCAACCCGGTCCTGAGGTGCGACCGCGAGTGGGAGTCAGGCCAGGCCATGCTCGGGACGGTGCTGAAGGAGGACGGCATCTACCGCATGTGGTACGGATCGGGGGTCGGGGGGAGCGGCGAGTCGAAGAGCCGCCAGTGGGCGACGTACGCCGAGAGCGACGACGGCGTCGAGTGGCGCTTGCCGTCGCTGGGCCAATTCGCCGACCCCACGGGATCAACCAGGAACAACGTCTTCCTCGATCCGGAGAGCCGCCCCCACCAGATGTCAAGCGTAATGCGCACGCCCCATATGGGACCGGGCCGTCGATACACCCTGCTCGCATTCAGCGGGCACAGCCACTACGTCCGTTTTTCCGACGACGGGCTGAACTGGACGGAATGGTCGACGGAGCCGGTGATTCCCCGCTTCGGCGATGTCGGATATTTCATGTATGACGAGCGCGAGAAGCTGTTTCGCGGCATGGTCAAGCGATACTACGAGATCCGGGGCAGGAATCGCCGCACTCAGAACTGGACCGTGAGCGAGGACGCCTACGACTGGACGCTGCCACTTCCAGCCGTGATCCCCGACGAAATCGATGACGAGTGGACGGACGGTGATCCGAACAAGGCCTCGCAGGTCTACGGCATCCCGCTATTCAGGTACGGCCCCCTGCTCCTGGGCTTCATGGACATCCTGCGCTCGACGGACGCCATGGGCACGTTAGGCCTGAACGCGCAGGGCGTCATGGACATCCAGCTCATCAGCAGCCGGGACGGCCGGACCTGGGAGCGAGTCGGAGACCGCAGGCGCATCCTCGAGGTGAGCAGGCGAAGCGAGTGGGACGGCGGCTTTCTGCGCTCGGCCAAGACATTCGTCGAGGACGGCGACGAGATCCGGCTCTACTACTTCGCGATGGACCATCCCCACGGCGCCCAGAAGAAGGGCGACTGGAAGCGGGCTATCGGACTGGCGACCTGGCAAAGGGACCGACTCGTCGGGCTTCGAGCCGGCGACGGGGGCGAAGTCGTCACGGTGCCCGTGCCTGCCGGCACGGAGCTCCACCTCAACGCCGACGCAGCAAGAGGTCAGATCACGGCGGAGCTGGTGGACGAGGCCGGGACGGTCGTGCCCGGGTTCGAGCGCGACGCGTGCATGCCTTTCGACGGCGACTCGCTCGACCACATCATCAGGTGGCGAAGTCCCGCTCCGAGGGACGGGCAAGCCGAGATGCGGGGCGTGCGGCTCAGACTTCAGAACGCGGAGGTGTTCTCGCTATGGTTCTCGTAACGTCTCCCTTCACACAAAGGACTGACCATGGCTGACGCCGCCCAGATCGAGCAGTGGCTGGGGAAGCCCACATCATTTCCCAACAAGGTCTAATCGATGGCGAGAGTTGACGACAAGGTCATCATTGTGACCGGAGGTACGCAGGGTCTCGGCGAGGCAACGGCGATCCACGCCGCGGAGCACGGAGCCGCCGGAATTGTGATTTGTGGACGCCAGGTGGAGAAGGGGGAAGCCGTGGCTGCCGCCGTGGAAGGGAAAGGATGTGCGTGTGTGTACGTCGAGGCAGACCTGTCACGGGAAGAAGATTGCCGCAATGTCGTGCGAGCCTGTGACGAACGATTCGGACGAATCGACGGACTGGTGAATTCTGCCGCCGACACGAATCGAGGAACGCTCGATAGCACCACGGTCGAATTCTGGGACCACCTGTTCGCGGTCAACGTCCGCGCCCCGTTTATCCTCACTCAGGAAGTCGTGCGGATCATGAAGCGCGAGCGCGTATCGGGGTCGATCGTCAACATTCTGTCGGTGGCAGCCTACTGCGGTATGCCCTTCATCTGTGCATACAGTTCGACGAAGGGGGCGTTGAAGACGTTCACAAAAAACTGCGCGGAGGCCTTGCGCAAGGACCGCATTCGTGTGAACGGTATCAATCTCGGCTGGACGGATACTCCGGGCGAGCACGTCGTGCAGCGAAAAATGGGACGCCCAGAAAATTGGCTGGAGATCGGCGAAAGGGAATCCGCCTTCGGCCGCCTGATCAAGCCGATCGACGTCGCCCGGCTCTGCGCGTATCTGCTCAGCGACGAGTCCGGCGTAATGACGGGCTCTTTGATCGACCATGCGCAGCGCGTCGTCGGTGCCTTGACGTTGCCCGGGTTCGACTGACGCCGGGCGAGGCGCCGGGCTTCGGTCGGCCGGCCCTTCCGACTATGTCCGATAATAGCCGTCACCGGGACGCAGCGACGCTCAACCGGTCGCGAATGGACTCGCCCGTAATGCCGACCTTGGCGATGTCTATGCTCAAGGAAACGTCGTGCCGGACGTCCGCCAGGGACGAGCGGCACTCGGTGCCGTTGGCAATGCATTCGTGAAAATGTTTGAGCTCAGCCGTGAAGGCACTCTCCCAGGGAATCGCGGGCTTGTTGCGATAGCTCACGCCGTTCTCGTCGATTCCCTGGATGACCAGCTCTGACAGCACTCGGCGCGAGAAGCCCGTGCAATAGGACAGAAGCACGCGTCTGTTTTCGCCGTACACTTCCAGCGTCTCCCTGAAGTCCCACAAGTCCCCCATATCCACGCGCGACAGGGCGCAGCGGGCACCGTTGGGAAACTCGAGCAGGGTATTGATCGCCCGGTCGCCGTGCCAGATCTCGGTGCTGATCACGGCGCTCGGCACTCCGAGCATGCCGCGCAGGCTGTATAGATCGTGAATGAGGCCGAAAGAGATGCTGTAGCGCTGCGCTTCGTCAGCAAGATCTCCGAACGCCTCCTCCATGCGCGCCTGCGATTCTCGTCGGCGCTCTTCGGCAGCAGAGGCGGGCACGTCGTCGAAGTAGCGCAGGCGAAACTGCGCCAGGTGCAGCTCGTTGTGAGGGTGCAGGTGATTGATCTGGACGAAGTGGTAATCGTCCATGGCGTCGATCTCCTGTTTGGCCATCAGGAAGGCAGGGTCGTAGATCTTCATGTACGCCGCCTGCCCAACCTTGCCGGCCATCTCCTGCGCCGCGATCATGCGGTCGATCTCCTGCAAGGAGGACGCGACGGGCTTTTCCACCAGTACATGCTTGCCAGCTGCGAACGCTGCGACCACCGTCTCCTGATTGCCACTCGTGTGGCAAAGCATCACCGCGTCGATGTCCGCGTTCAAAAGAGCCTCGAGGCTGGTGAGGTGGTTGGGGACCTTGAAGCGCTTCGCAGCGTATGCGGCCAGATCGGCCGAAAGATCGCATACGGCGACCACTTCGAACTCCTCGTCGAGCTCGAGCAGATTGGGCAGGTGCTGCACCTGGGCGATGGCGCCGCAACCCACGACTCCAATTCGCACTGTCATTGGCGGATCCTCGTCTCTTCTCCGGGTTCAGTTTCTGTGAGTCGCGGCGAAACTTCAGGCGAAATTTCAGGCGAAACTTTAATTGTATGCGTATGATGGTATTCACCGGCCGTGGACCTGTCAATCAACGGCTGTCGCGGCCACCTCTGCTAACAGGAGCACCTGGTCGTAGCGCGCCTGCGGCCCAACCATGCAAACCCCGCGACGCCGAATACCAACGCAAACCCCGCGACGCCGAATACCAACGCAAACCCCGCGAGCACAACAGGGTTCTCGAGCTGCTTGAAATCGGTCGCCGCGGCGGTGCCGAGAATGGCGGCAGCGGAAAGCGGGATTACGCAGCAGAGGAGCAGGCTTGCAACGGCTCCAAAACCTGCCGCCTTCGCGACCCGGCCGCCCAGCGGGGGCCGTCTTTTCGCTTCGACTTGCAGTGAGGTGAAGATCGCAGCGTCAGGGTCGATGCCGGCGACCTGGAGTCGACGCCGACCGGTAGACGGGTCAGTGGCGTGCGCAAGCTGGAGTCCGGGGCAACCACTGTCTTTCGAGGGCGACCAGTTGGTCGAGCCTGGCGGCGAGGCCGGGGGCGTCGTCGAGCTCCCAGGTGATGCCATCATCGGCGCGCTCAGTCGTGACGGCATGGGGCAAGATTTCATCCCGGATCCATGACAAGCGCCCTTGTAGAGCCTCGGGAGAAAGCGAGCAGCCGCTGGCCATCTCGGCCGCAGCGTCGGTCGGATGGGTAGTTGTCGAAACCTCGTTCACAATGCTCCTCCAGGTTTGAGTGGTCTGAAGGGAGCGTACTACTTGAAGCGCACTTCAAGTCAAGAGTTTTTTTCGAAGGGACCGAATCGCCGGCGGATTGCGCGGCCGCATTCGGCGAGAGTGGGGCAGTCGCAGCTGGACATGGTGCCCAGGACGCGTCTCATCATCTCGATGCGGGCGATGCTTTGTTCCAGCTCGTCGAGCTTTGTTTCGGCGAGCCGGCGCCAACGTGGCCCGGGCGCTGTACTTGGCGAGACGGTCGAGAGCGTCCGGATCTCCGACACCGTAAAGCCGGCGGATTTGGCGAGGCCGATCAGGGCCAGGCGGTCTACGACGTCTTCGAGCCAGACGCGCTTGCCCCCGCGGCGTCTCGGTTTCGGAATCAACCCCTCGCGCTCGTAGTAGCGCAGAGCCGACGCGGCGACGCCGGTGCGGTCGGCGACTTCTCCGATAGTCAACGTTTCCAAATTTTCGTTGGGTTCAGCCATTGGTTGGGAGGAGTTTCCGTTGTTGATGCCAAACTTTACTTACGCTTGGCTCGAACGATTGTCAACCTCACTGAGGACCGCCCTGCACGACGCGTAGAATCTGGTCCGCCTGTACTTTCGTCACGCTCTGTGTCGTACCGTCGGGCCAATGCACCTTCACGTCGGCCCGAGTGACCTCTCCGAGTCCGAAATGCAGACGGGGATCGTGGCTGGAAAGATAGCTGCCGCCCGATTGGCGCTCCTTCACCTGCCGCGTGCCGCCGGCCACCACCTCGACGCGCGCGCCCAATGCGTCGCGCTGATGTTTGCCTACCAGATGGATCAGCAGCCAGTGCCTTGCATTGCCCCCCTCGTTGCGCAAGAGGGACGGCCGTCCCGCCTCTGAAGTCACCAGAAGATCAACGTCACCATCGTTGTCGTAGTCAGCTGCCGCGGCGCCCCGTCCCACGTTCTCGCACTCAAAACCAGACCCCAGATGTGCTGACACATCGGTGAATCGTGAGCCGCCGTCGTTGCGCAGCATCTGATTGAGCTGTGCATAAGAAAGCGTCGAATCCAATTGCGCCACCTGGTCCAGGACGTGACCGTTGGCCACGAAAAGATCCACGTCGCCATCGTTGTCGTAATCCAGGAACTTGGCACCAAATCCGAGGGGCATGAAACTGACTTCCTCCAGGCCGAGGCGATCGCTTATGTCGCCGAACTGGGCCCCGCCATCATTGCGGTAGAGTGTATTGGTCTCCAGGGAGAAATTGGACACAAACAGGTCCTGGTAACCGTCGTTGTTGAAGTCCCCGAAATCCACTCCCATACCGGCTTCGGCGCGGCCCTGGCGGTTGTGACTGCTCCAGGTCTGCATGCCACTGTCGTTGAAACCGCCATCTCTGTTTTCGTAGAGGAAATTCATGTCGCCATCGTTGGCCACGTAGATATCGGTATCGCCATCTCGATCGTAATCGAAAAGGGCGAGACCCAAACCTCGCCCTACCAATGTAATGCCCATTTCGGCGGACACATCTACGAAACGGTCGCCGTCATTGCGGAATAGAATGTCGAGCGTTGGTTCGTACGACGTAGGCTCGCAGTAGGTCCTGACCTCGCCCTGCATGCATACTGGATTGCGGTTCGGCGAGGAGTGTACGTAGTTGACCGCGAACAGATCGAGGTCGCCGTCCCGATCGAAATCGAGAAAGCCGCAACTGGTACCCCAGCGCGGGTCACCCACTGCCGCGGTCTCGGTCACATCCGAGAAGGAACCCGACCCGTCGTTCTGCAGGAACGCGTTGGGTCCATAGTTGGTGATGAACAGATCCTGGTCGCCGTCGTTGTCGTAGTCGCCTGCAGCGCATCCCATGCCGTAGCCTTCGTGGCCGGCCCGGGTTGAGGCAGTCATATCCACAAACCCATCTGGTCCGGCGTTACGATAGAGCCTGTTCGCCGGCGGTGACGGCGGCCGCTCGCCTACGAGAAAGGCCCCGTTCATCAGATAGATGTCCTGCCAGCCATCACCGTCGTAGTCGAAGAAGGCAGCCCCGGATCCAAAGGTCTCAGCGTAGTAGTAGTCGCCCTGGGAACCGTTATAGTGCTGAAAATCGATGCCGGCCTGCCGTGCGACTTCGACGAATTGGATGCTACTGTCCGACGGAGATTGCGAAGGCTCGCTACTGCATGCGTTAAGTAGAAGAGCCGATAACAGTTGAACAGCTGGAACCGATCGGTATCTGGTCGAAGCAGGAGACGATGATACGAGGGTGGTCCTCAACCAGCGCGTGAGGCTACTCGTACCGGAGAGCATCGATGGGATTGAGCAGGGATGCTGTGCGGGCGGGATAGATGCCGAATCCCAGGCCCACGGCGGCGGAGACCCCGAACGCCAGAGCAATCGTCCAGGGCTGAACGATCGTGCGCCACCCGGCATAGAGGGTGATGACCTGAGGCATGGCATAACCCAGGACTATGCCGGTGACGCCACCGATGAGACTCACCAGCAATGCTTCGATGACGAACTGGGCCAGGATGTCCTGACGTCGAGCCCCCAGAGCCCGGCGAATGCCGATCTCGTGCGTTCTCTCCAGCACCGATGCCAGCATGATATTCATGATGCCGATGCCGCCAACCAGCAGCGAGATGCCGGCGATGCAGCCCATGACCACGTTGAAGATCCGCTGGGTTCGCTGGCTCTGGCGCAGCAATTCTTCGGGAATGGCGATCTTGAAATCGTCCACGCCGCGGTGACGCCGGTTGATAATAGCGCGAATTATGTTGGCGCCTTCCTTCAGATGTCCAGGTTCCCGCACCTTGATGGTTACTTGCGTCAGTTCGGCATCGCCGGGTTCCCATTTGAAACGGCGCAGTACCGTAGTCAGCGGCACGTAGATGTCCTCGTCGGTATTTCGAACTTCCAGCACCCCGCCTACCTTGCCGCCAGCAGCGCCCTTGTCCTCGATGACGCCGACGACTGTGAACCACAGGTTGCGGATTTTTACGCGAGATCCGACGGGATTCTCGAATAGAAAGAGGGCGCGCTTGGCATCGCTGCCGAGAACGCAAACGCGCCTTGCCTCCTTCAGATCGTTGTCGGTAAGAAATACGCCGCTGTTCATTCTGGCGTTCAGCACGGTGAAGTAGTCCGGCGTCGTTCCAACGGCCATGCTCCGAAATGTGGTGCTGCCCACCTGTGCCTTGACCTTGATCTCCCGCTGTGGCGTAACGTATTGTGCCAGCGGGCAGATCTCGGCAATGGCGATGGCATCGTTCCAGGTCAAACCGGGGGAGAGGTTCTGATCTGCTTCTTCACCGGCGCCATCCTCTCCATCCTCGTTCTTGTCCCAGTGCTGCACGATGATGTTGTGGATACCCATTTGGCCGATCTGATCGAGAGCTTCCTGTTTGGCTCCCTCGCCTATGGACAACATGGCGATGACCGCCGCCACACCGAAGACGATTCCCAGCATAGTCAGGCAAGTGCGCAGCTTGTGCGATGTGAGGCCAACCAGACTGAGGGAGAAGGTCTCGCGCAGTTGCATCTATTCTACCTGCAGCGCCTCTGTCTCGCTGCCTTCGTCCGGGATGCCGCCGATATCGTCCATGGCAAGCGTCGGGTCGCGCAGGGTGATGCGATCATTGACTTCGAGCCCCTCCTCGACGATCACGTAGTTGTCGTTCTTCTTGCCCAGTACCACGTTCTGTTCCTCCGGATGGCCATCCCGCAAGAGGTAGACGACGGTCTCGCCGTCCTTTTCGAATACTGCATCCAGAGGTATGTAGAGCGGCAGGGGAACGGCCGCGGCAGTGTCTGCCGTGGCTGTCGCCAGTGCTGAGTCCACCGCCGTCACCGCTGTATGCACGGCTGACGGCCGAGACGTATCAGTTCGCGCTGAATCGCCGCCTGCCACCTCTGCCGCCGTGTCGAGCTGCGTCGCCGTCGGGCGTGGCGGAATTGTTTCTATGGTGATCTCGGCGGTTGCGGTCATGCCCGGTTTCAGACGGGTATCTTGTTCGTGGAGCAGCACCGTAACGTCGAATACCTTGACGTTCTTCTCGCGCTCCTTCTCGCGTCCCAGAGCGGCAACGTTGGTGATGGAGCCGTGGAAGGTGGGGTCCGGCAGGGCATCCAGCTTGATCTGTGTCTCCTGGCCCACTCTGAGCTTGTCAACGTCGACCTCGTTGACCGCGGTTTTGACTTGCATACGCGACAGGTCCGGCAGGGAGAGAATCTTCACCCCGCTCCAGACCTCATCGCCGACTCGGACCTTCTCCGGCCGCGCACCCTTCCAGATCTTGCCGTATACCACCAGCCCGGGCTTGTCCGCCTTGATGATGATACCCTCCAGTTCCTTTTTGGTTTTTTCATGCTCCCTTTCGGCCCGTGAAATCTCGAGCTCGTGTTTTCTGGTATCGGCCCCGTCTATCACCCGTTGCGACTCCAGCTTCTTGGCGGACTGGTTGTAGCTCAGTTCCGCCTTTTTAGCGTCGATTTCCGCCTTGTTCTTTTCGATGCTCGCTTCGAACTTGGTGCGCTCCACCTGGAGTCTGGCGAGCCGCAGATTGGCCTCCTGATCTTTGATGTCCGCCTCCAGACGCGCGATCTCCGCCTCCTGAGTGGCTGTGGTCTTCACGAGCTCTGCCTGTGCCGCCTCGACCGCCTGTTCAGCGTCCATGAGCCGCTTTCTGAACTCCGTCTCCTCGAACTGCACGAGAAGATCGCCAACCTCCACCATCTCACCCTCGGGAAACATTTCCACAATCTTGAGTCGACCCCGCACC
>CBDBIJ010000020.1:0-7627 GCA_965205655.1 Candidatus Latescibacterota bacterium | reverse complement strand
GGGATTTCACTTAAGCCGCTGTCCAGGGTTTCGGGGTCCACTTCTGTCCACCGACCCGAAAGATTCGGTCTACGTGATGTGGAAGGGCACCCCGTACGCCCACATCATGGTCAAGATTGCAGAAGATCACGCCGCCGACGGAATGTGAGGAGTGCTTTGCGGCGGCACTGTCAACTTGACAACACCAAGTCCGCGGGGCGAATCGCCAGGTATTGTCGAGTTGAGGGTGGCTGACAGAGTGGAGGTGACCAGCCAGACCCCCAGCTACCACGGATACCGCCGTTCCGAAATTGCTAGTACAAGATTCTCATCGATGAAGCTCTATCTCGTTCACCACGGTGACGCCGTCCCCCCTCACGTCGATCCGCAGCGGCCACTGTCCGTAGACGGGCGTGTCGGAGTCGAGCAGGTTGCTGAGAAGGCGGCCCAACGAGCAATCAAACCGATGGTCGTCTGGTACAGCGGCAAGCTGCGTGCACGCCAAACGGCCGAGCTGTTCTGGCGCGCGTGCAACCCCCTGGCGGACTTTTCGGTCGTGCGCGGCCTCCAGCCAACCGACCCTCCTGAATGGATGGCCGACGAGCTAGCGGGCGAAACACAAGACGTCATGCTGGTCGGGCATATGCCGAACATCGAGCGACTGCTCCGCCTGCTTATCGAAGGGCGCACAGAAGGGACCACCGCTTTTCCAGTTCACGGCATTGTCGCACTCGAAGCGATCGAAGCCCGATGGGTGGAGCGATGGCGAATCGAAGGCTAGTGCTCGTGCCTGTTTCCCAGTGGACCGTTTCAGTCATCCTTCCAGCGTCCAGGCGATCCGACGAGTCGGGTCGCGTAGTGTCCGAAAACTTCGCCGACCCAATTTTGCGGGTCAAATCGTGGTGTTTGCTGGGACGCACGTGCACCGACGAGATCTGGCCGCGCGGGGAAGGGGGAGGTGTATAAGGGGTGCAAAACCTGGGCAGCCAGCGGCGGGGCAGCAAAATGGAAATTCTAGCGGAGATAGATACCAAGAGCTCAGGCACAAGGTGTTCGCTTTATCGGGAGGTGTGACAATGCCGAAGTATCTCATCCAGGCGTCCTACACGACTGACGGCGTCAAGGGGCTCATTAAGGATGGCGGCACCAGGCGGCGGGCGGCTGTTGAAGCTCTGATGAAGGAGCTCGGGGGACGGGTGGAAGCGTTCTACTACGCCTTTGGCGATGCCGATGTCTATGTCATCGTCGATGGGCTAGACAACGTGTTGGCAGCAGCGGCGTCACTGGCCATCAGCGCCTCCGGCGCCGCGAGTATGAAGACGACTCCGCTCCTCACGCCGGAAGAGATCGACCAAGACGACGCAAAGGACGGTCACCTATCCCCCCCGGGACGATAATGCGACGGGCCGCCATGATGGTTGACCGGACCAAAACCAAGGTGACCAACAACAACCGTCCGGGCACGGCGTTGGTGCATGAATCCTCGATCTATAGGAAGTTCAAAAACTCATTTCCCAGGTGGGCTCAGGCCCGAGTCGGGCGGTCCGGCCAAGCGAGGTGAGGCGCGCAGCCCGTAGTGTCCCACAGCCGCGCCGACCTGATTGGTTGAACTATACGGCCAAGAAGCAGGGCCAAAACGCTGAAGCCGGCCGGACCACTGCGTGCCGTCGGGCGATAGGTCCCCACTAACGCCGTAGTATTTACCTATCCGCCAGCGGGGCCATTAACTCCACACTTGGCGACTACTCAAGAGCAATAGCCTCCGACGGCGGACCCATTTCCGGTCGGCAGCACTGTGCCTTCATGGCCACGCTCTCCACCGACCGCGCCGCCACCACACCTGGTCGCAGAAGTGGACCCCGAAACCTGGACAGCGGCTTAAGTGAAATCCCCATCGTGTTTCAGGCCGCCGTGCCGGAAGCTGGTTGCATCGAAGTACACCACATCCGGCGTCCGCCGACCAAGTGAACTATGACGCCGTCGCCAGTTGTAGAACTGAAAGTAGCAGGTCAGCCCTGCCCGGAGCGAGGCGGGTGTCTCGTATGCATGGAGATACACATCCTCGTATTTGACGCTGCGCCAGAGACGCTCGACGAACACGTTGTCGACCCAGCGTCCCTTGCCGTCCATGCTGATGGCCACCGCATGGGCTTTGAGCACCGTCGTAAACGCCTGGGACGTGAACTGAGCGCCTTGGTCAGAGGTGGACCCTATCGGCTGGACAGCTGATCGACATCGTTAAGTGGAATCTTCTGCGTCACATTCCCGTCAAGATGAGAGGGGGCAGAAGATGACGAAGAGGAAACGACGAAATCATCCACCAGTTTTTAAAGCCACGGTCGCGTTGGCCGCAGTACGAGGAGAGCGTACCTTGGCCGATCTCGCCGAGCAGTTCGAGGTGCACCCGAATCAGATCCAGGACTGGAAGAAGAAGCTGGTGGCGGATGCCGAGCATGTGTTCGGCGCCGGTGCGGTCGAGGCTGAGCATTCCGAGCAGGAGACCCAGCAGCTCCACGCCAAGATCGGTCAGCTGACGATGGAGAAGGATTGTTTATCCAAAGCGCTCGGTCGAGACCGGTGAGCGAGCGCCGAGCGATGATTCAAGCTGCCCACCCGTTGACAGTCACACGACGCTGCGAGTTGCTCGATGTGGCGCGGGCGACGGTGTATTACCACCCCACCGGGATCCCATCGGAGGATCTGGCCCTGATGCGCCTCCTGGACGAGATCCACTTAGAGCGTCCGTTCTACGGTAGTCGCCGCCTTCGAGACGAAACTCGAGACCCAGGGGCACCCGGTGAATCGCAAGCGGGTCCAGCGGCTGATGCGCCAGATGGGCCTGAGTGCCCTGTATCCGAAGCCGCGCACGAGCCAGCCCGGGGCCGGACACAAGGTGTATCCCTACCTGCTGAAGGGCCTGTCCATCGAGCGGCCGAATCAGGTGTGGGCGAGCGATATCTGCTACGTCCCAATGGCGCAGGGGTTCATGTATCTGGTGGCCATCCTGGATTGGTACTCGCGCCGGGTCCTGGCCTGGCGTGTGTCAAACACCTTCGACAGCGACTTCTGTGTCGAGGCCCTCGAGGACGCGCTCATCCACTACGGACCGCCGGCGATCTTCAATACGGACCAAGGCGCTCAGTTCACGTCCCAGGCGTTTACGACGGTGCTCAAAGCCCATGCGGTGGCCATCAGCATGGACGGCAAGGGACGCTGGGTCGACAACGTGTTCGTCGAGCGTCTCTGGCGCAGCGTCAAATACGAGGATGTGTATCTCCATGCATACGAGACACCCGCCTCGCTCCGGGCAGGGCTGACCTGCTACTTTCAGTTCTACAACGGGCGACGGCGTCATAGTTCACTTGGTCGGCGGACGCCGGATGTGGTGTACTTCGATGCAACCAGCTTCGGCACGGCGGCCTGAAACACGATGGGGATTTCACTTAAGCCGCTGTCCAGGTTTCGGGGTCCACTTCTGTCCGTATTGAAGATCGCCGGCGGTCCGTAGTGGATGAGCGCGTCCTCGAGGGCCTCGACACAGAAGTCGCTGTCGAAGGTGTTTGACACACGCCAGGCCAGGACCCGGCGCGGAGTACCAATCCAGGATGGCCACCAGATACATGAACCCCTGCGCCATTGGGACGTAGCAGATATCGCTCGCCCACACCTGATTCGGCCGCTCGATGGACAGGCCCTTCAGCAGGTAGGGATACACCTTGTGTCCGGCCCCGGGCTGGCTCGTGCGCGGCTTCGGATACAGGGCACTCAGGCCCATCTGGCGCATCAGCCGCTGGACCCGCTTGCGATTCACCGGGTGCCCCTGGGTCTCGAGTTCGTCTCGAAGGCGGCGACTACCGTAGAACGGACGCTCTAAGTGGATCTCGTCCAGGAGGCGCATCAGGGCCAGATCCTCCGATGGGATCCCGGTGGGGTGGTAATACACCGTCGCCCGCGCCACATCGAGCAACTCGCAGCGTCGTGTGACTGTCAACGGGTGGGCAGCTTGAATCATCGCTCGGCGCTCGCTCACCGGTCTCGACCGAGCGCTTTGGATAAAAAATCCTTCTCCATCGTCAGCTGACCGATCTTGGCGTGGGAGCTGCTGGGTCTCCTGCTCGGAATGCTCAGCCTCGACCGCACCGGCGCCGAACACATGCTCGGCATCCGCCACCAGCTTCTTCTTCCAGTCCTGGATCTGATTCGGGTGCACCTCGAACTGCTCGGCGAGATCGGCCTGTCCGTCGTCAGATGATTTGAGACAGGGTGGGGCCTAAAGTCACGGAGGCTCTGGCTCACCTGGTTGATAATGTTAGGCAGCGGCGTCGCGATGTTGCAAACGCCGGTGCTCGATGGTCTTTCGTTTGATCCTTTCCCTTTCCAGCAGGATGGTTTGGCCGCGCCCGAAGTAGACATCGGCGGGCGTGAGGTTATTCAGGCTCTCGTGGTAGCGCCGGTGGTTGTAGTGCTCGACGAAGACGCCGAGCTGGGCTTCGAGATCACCGGGGCAGATAATAGTTCTCCAACAAGATCCGGTTCTTGAGGGTCTGGTGCCAGCGCTCGATCTTGCCCTGGGTCTGGGGATGGTAAGGTGCGCCACGGACATGCTCCATGCTCTGGTCATCGAGCCATTCGGGCCAAGTCGCCGGAGAGATAGCTGGATCCGTTGTCGGACAACAGCCGTGGCTTATGGACGACCTTCGCCTGACTCGCAGCCTGATGCCTTGAGCGCCAGTTTCAGCGTGTCGGTGACGTCTTCGGTCCGCATCGTCGTGCAGAGTTTCCAGGCGATGATATAGCGCGAGAAGTCGTCGAGGATGGTCGAGAGATAGAACCAGCCCCACCCGATGACCTTGAGGTAGGTGAAGTCTGTCTGCCACAGCTGATTGGGCCTGACGGTCTTGTCCTTGAACGCGTCGGCGGCCTTGATCACAACGAAGGCTGGACTGGTGATCAGGTCGTGTGCCTTGAGCAGCCGGTAGACCGAAGCTTCTGAGACAAAATAGCCTGCGGTGTCGATAAAGCGCGTCGCCAGCTCACGGGGCGACAGTTCAGGCGCGTCCAGGGCCAGTCGTAAGACCCGCCCCCGAACATCATCCGGGATACGGTTCCAGGCCCTGCTTCGGCCAGGGTGGTCTGTCTTTCAGCGCCTCGTACCCGCCGCTCTGGTAGCGGTCGTACCATCGGTACAATCTCGCGGGCAGGATACCGAGCTTGTTCAGCGTTCGGCGTACCGGCAGACGGGATTGCTCGACCAGGCGGATGATTTCCAGTTTCTCGGCGGCCGGGTATCTCATTCCTCGTCTCCCCCATCCGCGATCATGTTTTTTTTGAGCAGTCGCAGTTCCAGGGCCTGCTCGGCGACGACTTCCTTCAGCTGCCGCGCCTCCCGGCGAAGGTCCGTGACCTCGCTGCTGGTTGCTGCACGCGCCGTATCGCCCGCCAGCCGGCGCTTGCCGGCCTCCAGGAACTCCTTGGACCAGCTGTAATAAAGGCTCTCGGCGATACCCTCACGCCGGCACAGCTCGGCAATGCTGCACTCACCGCGCAGACCATCCAACACGATGCGGATTTTCTCCTCAGAGGAATATTGCTTGCGGGTCGCCCGGCGGATGTTCTTGACAAGCCGCTCAGACGACGATTCTCGGGTTCCGGATTTCTGTCTCATCTCCACTCCTTGGCGGTGACGATGAGCCAGAAATCCTCCGTTATTCAACACCCGCAATCTGTCTCATAGGCGCTGACGGGGGACACTATCGAATGACAAAAGGGCTCTGAACCTTCAACGGGTCCGTCTTTGATGGCACCTTTGGGAATGATTAAGGCGGAATGAATGAACCGCCGAACCAGTCGCTGCAGTGGATCGCCGCTTCGCGGCGACCGCTGAGCTTCATCGTTAGCCGGCTAGCTTCTGTCTGGATTACTCCCGATAAACGCCGTAGTGTTTACCTATCCGCCGGTGGGCCGATTACTCCACACTAGGCGACTTATCGAGAATTATGGTCACAGAACGCTCTCACTGGGTATCTGATCTGCGTTCGCATGCGGCCGTTTCAGACTAGGCCCGGACGACCCTCCCTCCAGAGCGACTCTCGGACAGATGTTCTCGTGAATGTAGTGCAAGAGGTTCGTCGCAACACCTCGGATCCTCTTCTCGACTGCAGCATCGAGACAGCGTCCCTGTTCGTCGAAGAGCTTCTGGATGCCTGCCACAGATACGGGCCCGGGGAGCACGATGGCGCCGACGTGCGAGCACGCACTCCGCAAGTGCTCTAGCGACTTGATGGCTCCAATCTGACCTGCCGCCACCCCCAGGAGCGCCACCGGCTTTCCTGCCAGGGAGCGACGGAAAACCGAGGTTCTCGATCAGGAGCTTCATCATCGCCGCGAAACTACCATGGTACTCCGGCGTGGGCACTGTCAAGTTGCGGGCACACACCCAAAACTGTACCCATTGTGTCGCGTTCCCGGTCGGACGCAATCACAATATCTTAGGAGTCGTTCGACTGAATTTTCGTCAACTTGACAGTGCCGTACAAAGACCTGGAACATCCCGTAGGCAGCTCGTTAGCTTTCGACGGAGCGGGCGGGTTCTCGCCCGTTGAGCTTGGACAGAAGCAGTACCAGTCAGCGCTGAAGAACTGCGGTATTAGGCATCGGGCGACGAGTTCTGCACATCTCACTCCAGCTCACAATCCACGAGGACGGCAAGTGATGGAAACTATGGAACTTCCAGACAATTGAAATCCGCGCAGCCGTGGCGTTAAACTGCAGCCTCGCTGAACGTGGTGGGTTACCGAGTTCAGCCGACTACTTGTTCGATCGTCATGGACGAGGGGACAAAGACGATGTCTCGATGCTGACGAAGTGTTCAAGGCGATGTGCCAGGCCTACTCAAATGCTACCAACGCGAGTGACTCGGTGACATACGCAAAGCTCTTCACCCAAGACGCGATTCGGATGCCACCAGAGGCCAATCCAGAGTACGGTCCGGATCAAATTGGAAAGGGTGACTATGACGTAGCGAAGTGAAACGTGAGGTTCACGCCTCGCGATGCCCTCTCGAGCACCGAAGACTGGGTGTACGGAGTCGCAGACGTCGAGGTGTCGATGGTAGCCCATGCTGATGGCGAGACATCCAACTTCCGGTTGACGGCAACATATCTCCTGCAAAGGCAGCCGTCGGGCGAATGGTTGATAAAGCGACAGATGTGGAACCGCAAACCAGACTAAATATCAACGCGAACATCGGTTCTCTCCGTCAGGATTGCATGATCAGCCAACAACCTGAACCTCAATGTAGTTCCGGCTCGTCCCGTCCAGGTTGCGCTACTCCACGCGTGCCGCGTAGAGGCCCTAGTTGCCAAGATGCCTAGGGCGCCCACGGCGGGCATCTTGGGCGAAATCGTCGCTGGAAGTCCTTATAAATCAGCTACTTGATCCAAGATAACCGAGGACAGTGGTACGGGTATCTTGGGCGTGTGGTTGGGGCGGAGGTCCGCCCCCTGGGTAACGCTCTGTGCGCCCTGCCGGTCACATGCGGTTAACTCCGGCCCAACGCGCGGTCGAGACTCCACGGCCCAGACCCTCGCGCGGCTACATAAAGAAAAAAGAAACAGTAGAAGATCGCAAGCTCGCCGCCGTTAAGGAT
>CBDBIJ010000019.1:0-9245 GCA_965205655.1 Candidatus Latescibacterota bacterium | reverse complement strand
TAGGCGCAGCATGTAGAAGGAAAATTCGACCGAGTCGCTCATCAGCATCAGGGGCAGGAACACCACCACCGTCGTCAGCGTCGCCATGGTCACCGCGAGGCCGACTTCGCCTGTGCCGCTGATGGACGCCGCCCTCGGCTCGAATCCCTCCTGCCGCTTGCGGTAGATGCTCTCCACGATGACGATGGCGTTGTCCACTACCAGGCCGAGGCTCAGCATGAGACCCATCATGGTGATGAGGTTCAGGGACCAGCCAATGAAGTACAGACCTGTCACCGCGGCCGTGATAGACAGCGGAATTGCCAGGGTGATGATCAGCGTCATGCGCACGCCGCGCAGGAAGTAGAGCAGAATGGCGACGGCGAATATGCCCCCCCACAAAGCCGTCGTCCGAAGATTTTCGATGGACTCAGCCACGTGCTCGCCCTGGTCCCAGAGGATCTCGAAATCGACGTCTTGCAGATGTGGCCTTTCCTTGAGCCTCTCGAGGGTTTGTCGCACCCGTCTGGTCACGTCGACGACGTTTGCTGTCGACGCCTTCATGACGCTCATCGTCATCGCTTCGCGTCCGTCGATGCGGCTTATCCAGTCTCGCAGCAGCACCCGCATATCCACCTCGGCGATCTCCTCGAGCCGCACGTTGCGCTCGTCGCCTATCATCAACTGCCTGATCTCGTCGAGGGACCTGAACTTGCCCACCGAGCGCACCAAAAATTTTCTGTCCCCCTTCGTGCACGTAGCCGCTGGGAAGGGTTATGTTGCTGCTGGCGAGCCTGCGACCGATCTCATACGCGTTTACCCGATGGCTGCGCAGCTTGTCCTGGTCGAGCTCCACGTGGATTTGTTGCGCCGTGCCCCCATGCAGTTCGACGGTGCCGACGCCATCGATGCGCTGCAGCGCCGGGCCGTACGTAGGTGTCGAGAACGAAGTACGGGTCTTCCTTCTCCCGATGCAGGTAGGCGCCCATCCACATGATGGGGATGTCGTCCATGTTCCAGCGATGCACCCATACTCGATCCACCTCGTCTGGCAGCTCCGGCATGACCCGGTCCAGGCGATCCCGCACCTGGGCGTAGGCCTCTCGCATATCGGTCTGTGCCCGGAAGCGGATGTTGGCCGTGCAGCCACCGCGCGTGCTCGAGGTGTGGACGCGTTCGCTTCCCGAAAGGGTGCCGACCGCCTCCTCCAACGGCCGGGCTATTTTCTCCTCTGCCTCTGTGGCGGTGGCATTGGCGTATGGGACCCGCACGTGTAGCCACCGACCCTCGAGGCCGGTGGGAAGCAGTGCGAGTGGAATCCGGACATAGGCGATCGATCCCACCACCAGTAGCGCCAGCAGCGTCATGACGATCGTCACCGGCCGGTCCACGCTCAGGCGGGGAAGCCAGTGGCGGCCGGCTTCTCTGTCGCGGTCAGTCACGTCGATCCACCAGGGAGTAGACGGCAGGAATGACGATGAGGGTGAGGGCTGTCGAGCTCACCAGGCCGGCGATGACCGTGAGCGCCATCGGTGTGCGGATTTCGGACCCTTCCCCAAGCCCCAGCGCCATGGGCATGAGGGCGAGCGCCGTCGTCGAGGTCGTCATCAGGATCGGCCGCAGGCGCACCGTCGCCGCCTGCTTTATGGCCGCCATTTTCCCAATTCCCTCGCGCCGAAGCCTGTTGATGTAGTCCACCAGGACGATGGCGTTGTTCACGACGATGCCGGTGAGCATGATCATGCCGATGAAGACGACGATGCTGGTAGGAATGGCGCTCAGGTAAAGCGCTGCGGTCACGCCGATCAGCGCCAGCGGCACGGTGAACATGATGACGAGAGGGTGAACGAGGGATTCGAACTGACTGGCCATGACGACGTAGACGAGAAAGGCCGCCAGAGCCAGTGCGAACAGCAGACTGTTCAGGGACAGCTCCATCTCCCGTCTTTGTCCGCTCACGACAAAGCTGAAACCGTCCGGAAACTCCGTTTGCTCAAGCACCTGTTGTATGCGCTCCGAAGCGAGCCCGAGATCTATTCCCGCAATGTTCGCAGTCACCAGCGCGGCTCGCTCCTGATCGATGCGCCGAATTTCGCTGGGCCCCTCGACGATGCGCACGGCGGCCACTGAGGCGAGCGGGATCGGCACTTCCCCGTGGGGATTCACCACGAGCCGCCGCAACTCTGCTGGCCCCAGTCTGTCGTCCTGCCGAAGGCGTACGAGGACCTGAATAGTGCGCTCCTGTTTGCGGAATTCGGTCGCCACCCTTCCCTGCACTTTGTTGCGCACCAGATCGGCCACGGCGCGTAGGTCCAGTTGGTATTCGGCGAGGCGGTCTCGGTCGTAGACGATCTGCAGCTCGGGATGACCGACCTGAAGAGACGACCGGACATCCTCGAGACCGGTAATCGAGGAGACCCTCTCCACCACCAGCTCGCTCAGGCTTTTGAGGGTGGACAGCTCGAATCCCCGGATCTCCATCTCGATTGGCGTCTTGAAGCTGAGCAGTATCGGGTGGGACACCTCTATATCCAGTTCCGGCAGGTCCGCAAGAGCCGCACGCAGTCGACGGATCAGCGTCTCTTCGTCCGTAATAGAAGAGCCACTGACCATCTTTACCGTGATCCTGGCGGTGTGCTCCCCTTGCCGCGACGAGCTCACCGATGCCGGGTCGGTGCCCACGGTCGTGGCAACTCTGGCGACCTCTGGCTGTGCCAGAGCGGCCCGCTCGATTGCCCGGACGGCTTCGGATGTGCGTGCCAGGGGTGTGCCGACGGGAAGGGCCGCCTCCAAATTGAATTCGCCCTGATGTACCTGAGGGATCAGTTCCGTGCCGAGCCGCGGCAGCCCATGGCTCACGCACAGCCACAGCATCCCTGCCGAGCCACCGACGATGGCAAGCCGCTGTCGCAGAGCCCACGCCAGCACCAGGGGATAGAGCTCTTGAACGAGGCCGAAGCTGCCCTCGAACAGCGACAGCAGTGGCAGTGCGACCGGTGCGAGGATGATGGCCGCCAGGACGCCGGCTGCCATGGCGACTACCGCGACGCTCATGGCGATAACGCGAGCGGCGGCGGCGATCAGGTGGAGCGCGGTTTCGAGGAGAAAGCGGGCGAGCAGAAAGGCGAGGACGGGAAAGAACAGGACGGCCCGGCACGTCCCCCCACAGGTGTCGCAGCCTGCTGTGGCGCGAGCTCCACGCCCAGCCCCACAGCCCCCTCAGGCCTCGCTGAAGACTTTCGGGCGAGGAAAAGGAGAGCAGGCTCGGCCACACTCGGTCGAAGACCCGCCAGCGGCCGATGTCGCTGCCCGCCGCCCATCGGGACAGGGTTGTGTAGAACGTCTGGGCCGGGACGACCCGAAGCTCCACCAACTTGGCAGCCGGCCAAATCACATGGCCGGCGATGATGGCCGCCGTCTTGAGCACGGCGCACAGCAGCGCCGCCGCCGCCAGGACGAGTCGCGTTGCCACCTCCATCAGCAACAGCGGTATGACGACGCCTCCCGACCTGAGCCTGACAGTCAGTCGACCTCCGGCCCCCGTCTGCCGCAGCCTGGATATCGCTTTCAACTTGAGGAAATCGGGCGCTTCTCCGGCAGCGTCCCAGTCTGCCGATTCGTGCAGCTGCCGCAATCGGCGAGACGCGAGCATCGGAATGAGGTAGAGCGCCACCGCGAGTGAGGCGAGCAGCGAGAACACGACTGTGAGGGCCATGTCGCCGAATACCTGCCCCGCGATTCCCTCGACGAACACGATGGGGAAGAACACGGCGATCGTGGTCAGCGTCGATGCGGAGACGGCGCTGCCTACCTCACCGGTACCGCGCACGGTGGCCCGGACGAGATCGTCTCCCTCCTCGCGGCACCGAAATATGCTTTCCAGCACGACGATGGAGTTGTCCACCAGCATGCCGATTCCCAGCGCCAGGCCTCCCAGAGACATGATGTTCAGCGACACGTCGAACATGAACATGGGGGCAAACGTGGCGATGACTGACACGGGAATGGTCACCCCGACGACGACGGTGTGGACAGCGCTGCGCAGAAACAGAAACAGCACGAGAACGGCGATGCAGCCTCCGATGATGGCGCTCTTTTGCACTTCGCGAATCGCCTGCGTGATGAACCCGGACTGGTCCGAGAGAACCTCTATCCGTGCGCCTTCGGGGAGATTGTGGCTGATGAAATCGGTCATGCGCACACGTTCGAGCGTCCGCCTCGCTTCTTCCCGCTTCTCGGTCTTCAGCTCCTCCTCCCCATCATCACCCCCTTCTCGTTCGTCCTCCTCGCTTTTCCCCTTCGCCCCACCGGCCTCGGGCTCCTCCCCGCCCTCCTCGGCCTCTGCAGAGAGACCGGCCACGAATTCTCGTTGCTTCGGCAGCCCGAAAAGGCGGTTGCGAACTCCCTCGGCCACGGCCACCACGTTGGCATCAGCCTCCTTGAAGATCTGGATCTCCACGCTCTCGCGGCCGTTCACACGCGTGATCATCTCGCGATCCTCGTGTGTCCGCGTCACCTCGCCTATGTCGCGCACGCGGATTACGGCATCGCCGCGCTCGGCCACGATGAGATCTTCGATCTCCTGCAGAGAGCCGAACTCGTTGAGTGTGCGCACCAGGTACTCCGTCTGCCCTTCCCGCAGCAGCCCTCCGGGAACGTTGACGTTCGCCAGTCGCAACCGGGTGTTCACATCACCGATGTCGAGACCCAGAAGCGCCATCTTCGTCTCGTGGAGGGAAACGTGGATCTCCTCTTCGAGACCTCCCTTCACCTTGACGGCGGCCACACCGGCGAGTGCCTCGAGCTCGCGCTTGATTTCCTCGTCGGCCAGTTGGCGCAGGGTGAATAGCGTCTGCGGCCCGCTTAGCCCCAAACGCACGATCGGGTCGAGCGATGGATCGTAGCGCAGCAGCAGAGGTCGGCGCGCCTCCTCGGGGAGAAACGCGCGATCGATTTTCTCGCGGATCTCCTGGGACGCCGCATTTATGTTCCTGTCCCAACTGAACTCGAGGACGACGTCCGACTGCCCCGCCTTACTAACGGAGCTGATGCTCACCAAGTCAGAGACGAGGCCGAGCTGCTGCTCGAGTGGTCTCGATATGAGACTCTCCACCTCTTCGGGCGCCGTTCCCGGGTACTCGGTGCGTACGTTGAGTGTGGGGTAGGCGATCTCGGGCATGAGATCGAGTGACAGCCGCTGATACGACACCCAGCCGAAGACGCACACCGCCACGACCACCATGAGGATGGCCACCGGCCGCCTTGTGGTGATCTCGTATCTGGGAATCGGGTTATCCCTGGCTGGAGCTCTCGTCGGTGGAGTCGCCGCCGGACGAGCCTTCCGCAGAAGTGTCCGCCGACGCGCCGTGGCCTGGCGGCGGGTCGTCCAGAGACTGCGTTCATCACCTTGACCAGCGAACTGTCCCGCAGACCGTTCTGGCCGACGACGATGATGGGGACGCGAGGCGCGATGAGTGAGAGCGCCTCGACGTAGTGATTGTCCTCGAAGCCGGCGTCCAGCTTCACCCTGGTCGCCGTGCTGTCCGCGACGACGAAGACGTATCGCTCGCCGCCATCGTATACGACCGCCTGCTTCGGCAGCAGCACGGCGTTCCGGTGGGTGTCGGTTACGATTCGCACGTTTACGAAGACGCCGGGCCGTAGGTCGCGCCACTCGTCTCCCAGGCCCACGGTCACCTTGAAGGTGCCGCTGTTCGGGTCCACGACGGGGCTGATCCGTTTGACTTGTCCCTCGAACGACCGCCCCTGCAGAAAGTGCGATTCAACTTCGGCGCGCTGACCGACCACGACGTCGGCGAGATATTTTCCGGGCACGTATACGCGCGCGATCATGAATCCTCCAGGGTGACGAGGTCGAATAGCTTTGCCGCCGTGCTGACACGCGAGCCCCGTTGTACTCTCCGGGACGTGATCACACCCGAAAGAGGCGCCCGCACAACGGTGTGCTCGAGCGCCAACTGCGCTCTGGCGCGCCGCAGTCTTGCCTGCTCGAGCTCGAACTGTCTGTCTTCGTATGTCTGGCTGCTGATCAGCTGTCGGCGATACATCTCCTCCATGCGCTCGAATCCGTCTGCAGGTGGCGCAGGTTCACCTCGCTCTCCTGATCCTCGATTCGGGCCCGATCGTCGTCGAGCCGGACCAGCGTGTCTCCCGCGACCACGTGGTCTCCCTCCTCGACCGAAACGAGACGCACAAGCCCGGTCACTTCTGCGAAAACCTCCACCACCGCCTCGGTCTCTATCGTCGAGCTGAAGAGGAGATAGGACGAAATGTCCCCCGCGATAGCACTCGCCGTCTCCACTGGCACGGCCTCCGCGGTGGCTGACGTGCTGTCAGCCGCCGCAGTGCTGTCGACGGATGCCGAGTCGGCTGAGGCAGAGGGATGTGGCCCTCCCTCCTCGTCGTCGCTCAGGCTGCCCTCTATGTAGTGGCAGCCTGCGGCCAGAGCACTCGCGATCAGTGTTGCCGTCCATCTGCTTCGAGACCGTTTCCAGGGCATTGCGTGGACATCCTCCCGGCGGCGCCTCGTCCGCCCATAGTTCAGCAATGTGCGTGTCAGGCGGTCTCCGGCGAGACCGCTCAGAGCAAACCGGTTGAATCTTTTCTATCTTCTTTGGAATAATACCTTACGACAGATATCGAAGCCACAGAGGAACGGCGCGCTTGCAGTTGCTGGATTTTCTCCAGTTCGTGGGCCTGGTGGTGCTCACCGCGTCTTTGACGCGACTCGTGCGACAGAGTGAGGCGGCATCCGGGCTTCGGATGCGCCTGGCCGCTACTTCCGCTGTCGGGGCGGCGCTGCTGCGCTGCGCTCATTGTGTCTCCTTCTGGCTGGCACTGGCACTCACTGTAATTTTGGCGGTTGTCCGCCACCGCCTGGGCGATCCGCTCGGTTGGGTCGAGGGACCGCTCTTCGTTCTACTGGGTTGGCGGGGCGCCTACTATCTGAACCTTCAGATCGATCGCCGGGCCGAAAGCTCGGCTGAGAACGATCCTCAGAGGCAACAGTGCGTTGTGTGCGGCAAACGGTATGTCGAGGGATTTCTACAGCGTGGTGGAGTATTTTTCTGCTCTCTACAATGCTGGTTTGGCTTTCTGAAAAACCGCCCGGCCTCGTACAACAAGCTGTTTACAGCGGCGGGCGAGGTCATCCGCCAGGAGATCTATCCGATGAGTTACAGGGACATATCGAGTGGGGAAGCGCACGAGCTGATGGAGTCCGATCAGGGCTACACCTATATCGACGTTCGATCCGTTCCAGAGTTCGCCAACGGCCATCCAGCCGGCGCCATCAACGTCCCCATCATGCACCGCGAGGAAATGGGAATGGTTCCCAACCCTGACTTTCTGAGGGTGCTGGAGGTCCACTTCGAGCGCGACGCCAGGCTCGTGATCGGCTGCCAGTCAGGTGGTCGCTCCGCTCGCGCCGCCGAGGTATTGGTCGCCGCCGGATTCACCGACGTCGCCAACGTGCGCGGTGGTTTCGGGGGAGCGCGGGACGAGATGGGGCAGGTGCTGGAGAAGGGCTGGTTCGAGCTCGGATTGCCCGTCGACTACGGCGACCCAGATGGCAGAAACTACGGTTCGCTCGCCGGGGGAGGGGGCGGGCCGTGAGCGTTCCGGGCTCGGCGACATCGATCGGTTGCGCCGTCGTCAGCGTTGACTCCGGTGGCGCTGACGGTGATGACGCGGGCCAGCTGATCAGGAGGCAGTTGATCGACGCCGGTCACGAGGTCGTTCACAGGCGAATCGATGGCTTCGGCGAGCTCTTCCGCCACGTCAGCTTCGAGCGATTCGGCTCCAAGGCGATCATGGCGAGGGCCGCCGCCGGAACCTATCGCGGTCGCGTCGTTATCTCGGTTCCCGCCTCGCCGACCCTGGTGCAGCTGGCCATGGAGACACTCATCCTGCCCGAACTGCGCGCCATGGTAGAGCAGATTTCTCCGAGGATATGACTGAGCCGCGGAACCCCTATTTCCAGGTCGGCCTCGATGTCATGGACAGGCGCTGCCTCGTCGTCGGTGGAGGCGCGGAAGCGGAGGAGAAATCGGCTCGGCTGCTCGAGGCGGGCGCCCGGGTCTCAATCGTCAGCCCGGACCTGACAGAGCAGCTGAAAGCATGGCGCGAGGATGGTCGTGTGGACCACCGGGCGCGGGTGTTCGAGCCGGGCGATCTCGAGGGGGTCCTGCTCGCGCTGAACACGGTGGAGAGAAATCCCGAGATGGCTCGCGAGATCTACGGGCTCTCGTCCGAGAGAGGGATTCTCATCAACACGTTCGACAATCCCGCCCTGTCCAACGTCGGCATGGCCGCACTCGTCCACCCCGGCCACTTGCGCATCAGCATCAGCACCAGCAACGCCAGCCCTTCGCTGGCGGCCAGGCTCCGCGCCGGTCTCGACGAGATCTGCGACAATGAGTTCGTCGACTACCTGGATTGCCTCGGACGCGTTCGGACACATCTGAAATCATCAGTGCCCGACCGGAAACAACGAGTAGCGCTGCTCCGCTCACTCACTGACGATTTTTTTATCGCCGGCTCGTTCTCGTACCCTGAGAATTGGCGGCAAAAGGCCGCCGCTCTTCTTTCCAGCTCCGGCGCATCGCCCACTTGAGGGACTAGATCCGCAGAGTGTCTCTGACAGCGAAAACTTCGGAACTTGTTGAAAAAATGGGGCTTAGGAGTATGTGGGCGACTCGACTACTGCCCTTCGCCTACGGGCTGGGTGCCTCCCGGTCCCCGCGAGGGCGCAGGACCGGCTCCTGTCTCAGATCCGGGTGAGGAAGTATCCTCCCGAGTCTGGTGAAGCGCCTCTTTCAATAATCGCCCCGGCTTGAAGTGGGTTTTTCGGCGCGCCGGAACGTAGATGATCTCGCCGGTGCGCGGATTCCGAGCCGCCGGCTTGGGACGCGTGTCCTTGACCTGAAACACGCCGAACCCTCTAATTTCTATGCGGTTGCCTTTAATCAGACTGTCTCTCATGGCCACGAAGAGACTGTCGACCATCTTGGCGGCCAGGTTTTTCTTGCACCCGGTGCTCTGACTCACGAGAAGGGCCAGATCCTTCTTCGTGATCGTCGCCAGCTGTGACCTGTCCTGATTCAACTGCCTGTCCGATTCTTCGAAGTTTGGCGTTTTTTCGGGCGTTCAAGGCCTGCCGATGCCGGGCGAAAAAACGTCTTTAGTTATTGGGAATTAAAGCTTTGTGAAAGTACGGTAGCCGTTTTGCTCTGTCAAGGAAAATA